>JBGSVD010000047.1:0-117304 GCA_041753135.1 Planctomycetaceae bacterium | reverse complement strand
CCGCAGGCGTACGTTGGTGGCGGCATTCACGTACGCCTCCGGCTGACGGGTAAACACAATACCGTTCAACGAAACGACCTGTGAAGTAGCGGAATCAGCGCAAGCCGTCTGGTGAGGCAGCATTTTGCAGGCACTCACCGGGCTGCTCGCGCTGCGCCGCTACTTTTTGAACGGTATTGCGGTTAAACAACTCAATCGTGACCGCGATTCGTATAACTCCCGCATGTTCACCGATTGCTGCGTGGTCAGTTTCTCAATGCGCTGGTCACACCCTACGAGTTGCGATCATTCTTTCCACAGATCTCCGACTTTTGTTTATCGCTCGGTCCTTAGTTCCGGGATCGAACAGAGAACTCCAATGTAGACTCTGCAACCTGCAGGCTCAACTGATCTCGCAATTGGAGTCGCATGAGATATTTGCCTTCCAGGGCAGGCAACGTCAGTTCAAAGCTCTGAAAATAGTCCGTGCGTTCGACGTCACAGAAATCCTCGATCTGTGGCACGCGGATTGTTTCAACGATTTCCTCGTCGCCCTCACGCATGAAGTCCAGAACTGCGGCAAATTCTGAACGGAACTTTCCCTCGGCCGTTAGTTCAGACTGAAAATTCTGAAGCTCGGCATAGATCAGAATTCGCTGGCCTGGCTCAAAGTTCGCCGTTGGGAAAGTTGCCACCGCTCCGAATCCATCGATTCGACTGCATAGCATCGTTCGACGTATGGACAAGGAAGACAATGGCTGCAGCTTTTTGACGGCCGCTCTTAAGTGATCCAGTGATTCTGTAATCTGGTCGGTCTTCGACGTTTCTTCACGAGGATCCCGATAGCGATTCATCGACAACATCAATGACTGCCAGAACTCCTGCTCTTCTTCTGGAAGCGATTCAATGATGCGGACTGATTCTGCGGATTGCCCTGCGATCATATACATCAATCGCAGATCTGTTTGCTTCTGCCGCCACTGGTCGATCAGATCAGGTTTTCCAGACGGCTTGCGCGGCCACTCGGAAAGTTCTCGTTCCAGTTCAGCGATCGCAGTCTGAATTGAAGACGGTGTCACAATAGCGGGAACAGGAATGCCCGTACTCGCACCTGCCATTTCGTCCGGTCTGGCATCGATTGCCGTTGAGTTGTCCTCCGGCATGTTGGCAACGGGCGCTTCAGCGGTCTCACGTTCCTTCAACAAGCCGAACGGATCAGGCCAGCGACGAATCTGTTTTTTGAGCTTGTCCGTGTTCTCGTCGATTCGAGGATTGTAGAGCCCGCGCAGACGGTCCAGCATTGTGGGTTCAGGCAACACTGGAGACTGCTGTTCCGGGAAGGGGCCACTTTCCGGCAATTCCGTGACAGCATCAACCATGGAAGACTGTTCGTCCGTATTGGCTGATGGTCTTGCATCGAGTTGCTTTGATAACCCGAATCCTGGTACCGGTGACGTTTGAGATTCGGGAGACGTAACAGGTGATGCGCTGAGTCCAGAACGCTGCGGATTAGTCTCCAGATTACGATCGCCTGATTCGGACCAGGCCTCTGCTGGAGCTGGCCGCCAGGCTGAGTGTCCGCCCATTTGCCATGGACTGGCTACTGGAAAAGAGCTTTGGCCTGTCGCTTGCGGAACTACGTTCTGAGCCGACATTGAATTTCCAGACGCAGCGGCACTTGAGCCGTTCATCTGGTTTGTATTCGCTGGATCTTGCGTGACGAGTCCGTTTGGCTGAACCGGCACAGGTCGACCTAAACGTGCGCGGGATGGGGAAAACGAATGCCCCGGTTCGGCACTTTGCAAATTTGACACATTCGGAGAGGGCAACTGACTGTAGCCAATTCGCGGTACTGCGTTGCTGTTGTTGACTGATGTCGCCCCATTCGAATGCGACCATTCGCGGTCGAGTGGACTGTCCTGCGAACGAATCGTCGATGACTCCGCTGTTTTCTTCATCTCTTGATGAGATACAGCGGAGAGCCCATGAGTTCCTGAGCATCCTGTCAACGTAAGCACAGCGCTCACGAGCAATCCGATGATAGACATGGCTGCTCGTGTTTGAGGGTTTCGATCGCGGAGTGATGGGAAATCACACAGCATTGTGACCGGTTGCCTTGCCTGACTTCTTGCGTGAGATTTGAGGAGCGGTTATCGCCAAACGTTCGGATACAAACAACCAGCACTGTATTTCGCATGGATGTTCTGCAACATCTCGGAATCGACTCTGCGATTCACGTGGGCAAAACCGCGTGCGGCGATCGGCGAAGTTTCGGCGGAAACGGCCGAAAAGAATGGACGCAACCGCAATTTTGGGTGAGATGGGAAGGCTGGGCTGATGCAAGTTCGGGCGGCTTAGTATCCACGGCGTCCCGCAAATTGGCTATTGATTCTCCATGAACTGCCGGCTGTTCAGAAGACTCCAGACAAAGTCCTCCAGCTTTCTACAACGTTCCCGCTCATCGACATCCGCGACACGCCGCAACCATTGTGAGAGCTCTGCCTCCGAGGGCGGGCGGCAAAACGCTCGGACGTATAAGTCACGAATGATTGCCTCGTCAGACGAACCGTTGGAGATGTGTCGATGAAGTCGTCCGTCGTCACTTGAAACTCGACGATTAATGAGTTCGCCATTGAGCAGATGCAGTTGCGTCGCCAGCCCGCCGCTGACGGAAGAATTCTCGTCGCAGCCTGCTGCTCGATTGCATCGGCCAAGGATGTCCAGAGATGGCACTAGTCGCGAGGAATCTACGACCAGGACGGCACGAGATCCGGCAGGCAGTTGTGCATCATCGATTGTCGTGCCCGTGACATCACTGATGGAGTCCAGAAGAACCTCCGGCTCCAGTGGTCTTCGAAACGCATGAGAGTAAAATCGATCGTCGAATTCATTTCCAGAAACGGCGACATGGCTTCGTCCATAGGTGCTACTGAGAGCAATCAGGCGAAGCGTATGTCTGATGCTGTAGCCACTCGCGACAAAATCGGCGGCCAGTTGATCAAGTAACAGCGGATGCGTCGCCGAGTTTGTCTCTCGCAGATCGTCTGTTGGTTCTACCAATCCTCTGCCGAACATGGCTCGCCACATACGGTTGACTGTCGCCTTGGCAAAATAGTGGTTGTCTTCCGAAACCAGCCAATCGGCAATCGCTGTTCCGTGATCAGCATCTGTCGACAAATAGCGTTCACCCGGAATGCGTGGGATCGCCGGCAGATTGGTTCGCAGGTTGGTCACCGATCCTCTCGAATTCACACGCACAAAGCGACCACGATCCAATCTCGCAAAAGCGGCAGCGAGTCCGTGATAATCATCCTGCGTCCATTTATCGAGCGGATGGTTATGACAATTCGCACAACCCAGGCGTGCACCAAGAAAGAACTGGCCGACAAGCTCCGCATGTCCGCGAGCGTCACTGACCATGCGTGCAAAATTTGCAGGACCAACTTCATGAGAGTCGCCCGTTGCTGTCAGCAACTCTCTTGCGATCACATCCAGCCCCGTCCCTCGCTGAATCTCCTTGTGCAGCCAACCAGCATACGAGTTGACGACTTCCGATTCGTTAGGCAACGAATGGACTCGGAGCAGCTTCGAGAATCGCAGCGTCCAATAATCAGCAAACGCGTCGGAAGCAAGTAACTTGTCGACAAGTCGGGAACGCTTTTCGGGCGATGAATCGGCCAGAAATGACTCGACATCAATTGGCTCAGGCAAACGGCCTGTGAGATCCAGAGTCACTCGCCGCAGCCACTCAGGCTCTGTCGCAGGTTCTGAAATCGGCAACCGAAGCTCCGAGAGAACCTCAAAAACTCGATCGTCGACAAAGCTCGATCGAGGCTCGTTGGAAAAATCAACAGTGAGATCCGTGAGCGGTGCGGTGATTTGAATCGGTAAGACGCGATTAAGAAATCTGGCGATCAGCACATGCTGACCGCGTCGCCGTATCGTCGCGATGTTCTGAGAACTGACTTCAATCGATGCGGGATCTGATGAAGTAAACACCGTCCAATCCGTTACATCCTCCCAGGCACCGCCATCAAATGAAGCCTGCACCCGAAGCTCCACGTTTGCGGGCAGCTGATGAACCGTTTCATGCTCTGGAGTAATTTTCACTTCTGTCAGCCGACGTTGTGGCCCACGCACAGCTCCCGACTGAATCCAGTTCAGAAGTCGCTCCGCCCCGGCACTGCCATCCTCAATCGCAACATCTCCGCCATGTTCAATTTGTTCGGTCGATTTCAAAAGGATCAGGCTGCGTTCTGGATGAGCCAGATTGATCCTGCGTCCTTCGAGCGCCAGGACGATGGCGTCGAAATCCGACGCTGGATCAGCGCCGAGCAATGACAGATGAAAACCACCTCGTCCAGCCGCAGCTCCATGACACGCTCCTGAATTACAACCCGCCTTCGTCAGGACGGGGATAATTTCAGAATCGAAGCTCACGGCTGTTTCTGGTTCACCACTTACTGGCTCACAAATACCGGGTTCACAAATACCAGTCGAAAGAAGCATGCCGCAGAACCAGAATGCAATGTTCATTTCTTATCTTCCGTTGCATCAACTGACGGCTTGCGGTCCACTGGCTTTCCGTAGGCTTTAGCCCATTTTTGCAAGAACTCCTGAGCCTTCGGAGTGCCGTAGTCAGTCAGTTTTTCCGCATCAATAATAGTGTTCGCAATTCTTCCAACCTCTTTTCTGACGGATTCATCTTTGGCCGCAAGTTCCTCAACGGCCAACGCCGCTTTCTCGACTTCTTCCGGAGTTGCGTCACGCCGAATGACTGGAACCAGCAGTGGACGAAGGTTGGGCGCTTCTCCCTGAGTGGGCTGGTTCCGCATCATCTCGCGCATGCCTTCGAGATCTTCCAGCTTGGGAACCGGGCCACCCGCCACGGCAGTGACGCTCTCCAGGATTTTTGGCAGATCCGCCTGAAGACTTGGCTGAACCAGGGCGAAGTTTCCAGTGACAACTCCATCTTTGCCGACAAGAATCGTCAGCATGACTTTACGGTTCAAGCCGTAACTTCCCGGTCCTTCTCGTCCGTCAACTGAAATCCCGATCGGTGCTTTTGCAGCAAGCGCATGACGCATCCGCTTGAGCGTATTTTCCGCCTCGGTGGCGTCGTCATCCAGCCAGACGATGCCAGTCGAGACGCCGTCTTTCGATCGGCCGACGGTGTACTGAGACAAGATGCGAGTCATACTAATGGACTGGCGATTCACATCGTGTACAAAAATCAAAACGAGGGGATTTCCATTTGCCTGCGAAACGAAATCCAGCTCCTTTCCGGAATCGTCATCAAAGACGCCGCGAACAAGAAATGAGGGCAGTTTTTCACCAATCTGCGGGCCCGAAAAAATCGCTTCGTCGGCCACGATATGAGTCACCATGAAGCTTGCTTCGATGAAACAGGCGGCAATCAGGCAAAGCAGTTGGTGAGACACAGACAACCTTGAATTCAACATGCAACGAACCCTTAAGAATTTAGATCCCCATCAACTTTTTGCGAAACACAAAGAATGCAGCACCCAATAAACAGAGGCCAGCCCAGAGGTAATCGAGCGAAGGTTTTTCTTTCAGATAGATCCATGCAAAGGGTACGAACACAGTGAGTGTAATGATCTCCTGCAGAATCTTCAGTTGACCAACATTCAGCACCTGATGGCCGATTCGATTGGCCGGAACCTGGATCAGATACTCGAACAAGGCGATTCCCCAACTAATCAGAGCGGCGACAAGCCACGACCTGTCCTTCAGATTATGCAGGTGACCGTACCAGGCAAAGGTCATAAAAATATTGCTTAGAGACAACAGTCCGATCGTAACCCAAATCTGCGACATCACACACTCTCCGCAGAGTTTTTCCTCTGCAAACTCGACCGATTCAACAATCAGGTGGATCCATTCTTGCGTCATCGAATATCGATGCGAAAAAGGCATCAGGCTAATGAAATCAGCGTGCGTTGAAAATCGATCGGAACGCAACCTGACAAGTGTGTTTTCGTTAACCGGGCTCATCTGACCAGCAGAACCAGGGACGTCGCTCTGGATTTAAAGTGTCCGCCGTCACTCAAACTCTCTCGAAACACTTGTCGCACCAACGTAAAAGTCGACGCTGCCCAACCATCGCCGGAGACACGCACACCTGGCAACGCGGATGAAATCCTGTTATCGTTTTCATTCATCGATGAGAGTTGTTTCTTATCGAAGATGACGAATGTCAGTTCCAGCTTCATCAAGGTCCGATTTCATGACCCTCTCACGTCGCCAACTGCTTACAGCCGCATCCGCTGCGGTCTGCTGCAGTTCTACCGTTTTGAAGTCACACGCAGCTGATCCGCCAATAAGAAACGGTGTTCCGCTTTTGAAGTTGAGCCTGGCCGGCTACTCATTCAATCGACAATTGGTGAAGCGAGGGACTCCCGAGGAAATCGCAAAAGCGGAAATGACGCTCGAGAAGTTCATCGAGTTTTGTGCACAGCAGGGACTGGGAGCAACAGAGCTCACGGGATATTACTTCCCGAAAGACATAACACCTGAGTATCTTCTCGGCATTCGTGCTCAAACGCATCGTTTAGGGCTTAGCATTTCCGGAACCGCGATTGGAAACGACTTCTGCCTGCCGGAAGGTGAAGCTCGGCAAAAGCAACTGGCAGAATGCCGCGAATGGATCGACTATGCCTCAATCATGGGCGCACCGGCCATTCGGATTTTTGCGGGCAAAGTCCCCAAGGGAGATACTGAAGAAGCGGCCATCGAACGGTGCGCCGCGGGTGTCAATGAGTGTCTGAAATACGCCGCGACAAAGGGCGTGTTTCTGGCATTAGAAAATCATGGCGGCATCACCGCAACGCCCGCGCAGATGATGAAGATCATCGAACGCATCGACTCTTCGCCGTGGTTTGGTGTTAACTTCGACAGCGGCAACTTTCAAACGGAAGACCCTTACGCGGATCTGGCAAAAATTGCCCTCTATGCAGTCAACGCACAGATCAAAGCGGCGATCGCTCCCGGAGGAAAGAAGCAGCCCGCTGACTTTGAGCGAATCATCAAGATCCTGAAGGATGCTGGATATCGAGGCTTTGTGGCACTCGAATACGAAGAGCAGGAGTCACCGTATGAAGCGATTCCGAAATTGCTGGAACAGCTTCGTCCGTTGTGCTCGTAGATCATGGGGGTCCGGACCATCGGGCGCGTGTGAGTGCTCGTAAGAATCCTCAGACCCACTGTGGGCACGAAACAAAATCTGAATGTGAAAAACCAGCTTGCCATCAGGCGTCGCACGGAATTAACTTGTCCAGTCAGCGACACGGCGCTAACCATCCGGTTTTTGCAAGTTTTTTGAGTACCATCACCGGACAGCTTGCGCTGTGCCGCTAAAAATGACTGCCATTGGGCCAGCGTACTCCGGCTGATGAAAACATGGAGCTGTGCCCTTTGAGTTCGACGGGCCTCAGGCCTGAGCGACAGCCAGTGGTTCTCCGACAGTCCACTCACGGCCGCTGCGAATCACTTTACGATAGAGCGTGTCTCGCTCCACTGGAACGCGACCAGCTTCAGTGATGAGTCGGTGCAGTTGATCCACCGTCATGCCTTCGGGAGTTTTTGCTCCCGCATCATGGTAAATCAATTCATGAACGACGGTTCCATCCATGTCGTCCGCTCCATAACCCAGAGCCAGCTGTGCAGTCTGCTCCCCAAGCATGATCCAGTACGCTTTGATATGGTCAAAGTTATCGAGCAACAGTCGTGATAGAGCCACCATCCGCAGATCGAATAGTCCGTCGGGCTTTTGAATCGAAGACAGCTCTGTATTTTCCGGATGGAACGCCAACGGAATGAACGTTTGAAATCCGCCGGTTTCGTCCTGAAGCTTTCGCAGGCGAAGCAGATGATCCACTCGATGCTGCGCTTTTTCGACATGGCCGTAAAGCATTGTCGCGTTAGATCGCAAGCCCAGTTCATGGGCTGTGCGATGAACATCAAACCAGACGTCACTGTCAGCCTTGTGCTCACAGATCTGGCGACGTACGTCTTCGTCAAAGATCTCCGCGCCACCACCAGGCATGCTGCCCAGCCCAGCCTCGACCATCTGTTCAATAACCCATCGAATCGGCTTTTTGGTGATGAAGCTGAACCAGCTGATCTCAACCGGAGTCCAGGCTTTGATGTGGATCTCCGGGCACGTTTCGTGAATGACTTTGACCACGTTGATGTACCAGTCAAAGCTCTTCTTATGATGCAGGCCGCCGACAACATGAATTTCAGTGGCGCCGCCCGCTCGACCTTCAAGAACTCGATGGCGCAACATGTCATCTGTGAATGTGTAAGCCTTTTCGTCTTTCAGGTCGGCTCTGAAAGCACAAAAGCGGCAGCGATAGACGCAGACGTTGGTCGGATTCAGGTGAATATTGGTGTTATAGAACGCAAAGTTGCCATTCTTACGTTCGCGGACAACGTTGGCCAATTGTCCCAGCGTATGTAAATCGGCCGTCTCATCCAGCAATACGCCATCGTCAAACGAAAGTCGCTCATTTGCAAACACCTTGTCGGCAATTGCACGGATCTGAGGATCTGAGATGAACAGAGTCATAGTCGAAAAATCCCGAAGGCAGCTTCTGATTTGTTGTGTCAAAATACCCAGACGTCCAGACAACCCAGGACAAGAATCCCAAAACTGATGATGGCGTTTACATTGAAAAATGCCACGTTGATGCGATTCAAGTCATCTGGCCTGACCAGCCAATGTTCGTACAGCAATAGTCCACTGATGGCAATCACGCCGACCAGAAAAACGGGTCCCATGGACGCAAGCCACCACAGCAGCACAAGCATAAGAATCGTGATCAGATGACTTGCGAATGCCAGACGCAATGCGGCCTTAACGCCGAACCGAGCCGGAATACTGTGCAGACGACGCTGGCGATCAAAATCTGCGTCCTGACAGGCATAGATGATATCGAACCCGCCGACCCAGAAAAAAATCAGCGCAGCCAGCAGACTTGGCACCAGTGCAAATTCATCACGAACGGCGATCCAGGCGGCCACTGGCGACATCATCAACGCGGCAGAAAGCCAGTAGTGGCAAAGACTGGTCCAGCGTTTGGCGAGCGAATACCCCAGCAGAAACATCAGGACAGGGACAGCTAGATAAAGTGGCAATTGTTTTGGCAGAAAGATTGCTGTTGCGGCGACGAACGCAACGCTCATAACAATCGTAAAAAGGGCTACTGCTTTTACGGACAGCAGGCCCGCAGGAATGTGACGTTTTGCAGTTCGAGGATTATCGGCATCCACGTCTCGGTCGACCAGACGATTGAATGCCATCGCTGCCGAACGTGCAGTCACCATGCAAAGAAGGATGCCTATCAAGTCTCGCATTCGAAAAACACTGTCCGGCTGATTCCATGCAATCACAGCGGACAACATGGCAAACGGCAGTGCGAACACCGTATGGCTGAAGCGAATAAGTTCCAGAAAATGTCGCACTTTGACAAACATATTACTCATACAGAAAACGGCGTGAGACACACCCAATGTCTATTCTTTGACTTCAACCGCAGTTTATTGCCCAACGTAACGCGAATACAAAGATCGGGCAACAGACGGGTCATCTGTGCCGCGAATGATCGCCCGCCCATCCGGAAAAATCGTGAGTTCAAATGGATTCTCATCCGCTTGACGCACAATTGTGACGCGAACCAGAAACGGATTGGATGTTACAACGCCCGCAGTTTCCAGCCGAGCGGCCAGTTCTCCCAGCGAAACTCGCAGTTTCTCAGCCGGAGTGATCTGAACCGCGTTTCTTCCACACAAAATTGTGGACGCCGATCGTTGCGTGCCCCGCAGCCAAAGCCGCTCTCCATTGTGACAAGCCGGGCATCCAGACGTTGCTCGAAGCTGGCTGACATCCACAGACCGAAACGCTCCCGTCCAGACGTCCAGAATGCTCAAACGACGCTCAATCTGGTCACTTTGGCCGACCAATATTCGCAAAGCGATAGCCGCCTGCAGGGAGGCAACCACACTGACTGCTGGCCCCAGAACGCCGGCCGTGTCACACGTCTCCGTTGTGCCCAGCGGCGGAGGCAGCGGCATCAGGCATCGCAGGCAGGCCGACTGATTCGGAAAGATGGGCATAACCTGCCCCGCGCTTCCGGTACACCCCGTGAAAATCCAGGGAGTATTCGTCTCCAGCGAGAGATCATTAATCAGATAGCGGATTTCGAAGTTGTCTGTGCCATCCAGAATCAGTGACGCGCCTCGCGCAAGTTCTGAGATGTTTGCATAATCAACGTCGGCCACAATCGGTTCAATTGTGACTTCAGAATTCACTCGACGCAGGCGACGTTCCGCAGCAATCACTTTCGGTAAATGGTCGGCCACATCCTGTTCATCAAAAAGCATCTGCCGCTGCAGGTTGCTGATCTCCACAAAATCCCGATCCACGATTCGCACATGCCCGACTCCGGCCCGAACCATGGAATCGGCCAACACGCACCCCAGCGCGCCGCAGCCAACCAACAGAATTTGACTTTCCGCCAGTCTCTTCTGTCCGTCGGCACCGATGCCTTTGAACAACATCTGTTTGTGGTATCGCGAAGTAATCACGCAGTTGAATCCGAAGTATCTTTGGCCGACGACTGTAGTCGAACGAAGTGGAATGGCGTTTGTCGCAAATTAACCCAGTCAACAGCGACGTCCCGACACACACTGGCAAAATGAGAATCCAGCTTACCACATGAGGCAAGTTCCCCAACAGACAGTCCGTTGGCATCACATGACTTTGCAAGAATCAAGCGGTCGGCCCGCCAGTATTTCGCGGTCCAGACGGCAATCGAATCACTGGTCACATCCCAGGAAGCCGGCAACGGCTCCGATTCACGACAAGACAATGTCGACTGCAGAAAAGGATGTGCATCCAGGATCGCAATCCTGCTGTCATGCCAGACCGATATTAACTGCTGATAAGTGTGAACCAGCACCAGCCTGCGGCACAGCCGGGCTAACAAATGAGCGTTGAACGACATCGCGGCAATCGCATCCCAATGGCATCGTTCGGCCGAAAGGCTGCACTGTTCATCAAGTCGACGAACAGTATCTGACGCTGAGCCTCCACCGCAGACAATTAATGTCGGATGTGGAAGCAGAAGTTGTGCGGCCGCCTGCAGCCGCTCCACTAAATCGGGCATCGTGAGGAGGCTGCCGCCAAGTTTTAGAACGACCGGCGGCAATTGACGGTCAATCGATGATCTTGCTGATTGGGTATTCAACAATTCCTCGCGCGCCGGCTTGTTTGAGTTGCGGGATTGTCGTTCGCACCAGGCTTTCATCCACGATTGTGTTCAGCGCGACCCAATCAGGATCGGAAAGATGTGAGACCGTTGGTGTCTGCAATGCAGGCAGCATCTTCAAAACCGCATCCAGATTCTGCTTGTTCACATTCATCATCAGGCCGACCTTGCCTTCGGCTTCCAGGCAGGATTGCAGCATCAATGCAATGTTATCAATCTTGGATTTGGTCCACTCGTCAGCATAGGCCGTTTTGTTTGCGATAAATCGTGTGGTGCTCTGAAGAACCTCGTCCATAATTCGCAAATTGTTGGCTCGCAGCGAGCTTCCCGTTTCGGTCACTTCGACAATCGCGTCGGCGAGTTTCGGCGGCTTAACCTCGGTGGCTCCCCAGGAGAATTCAACGTGAGCCTGAACGCCGTGACGTTCAAGAAACCGAGTTGTCAGTCCAACGGCTTCAGTGGCAATTCGTTTGCCCTGCAGATCTTTAACGGTTTTGATCGGGGATTCTTCCGGTACGCAAAGAACCCAGCGCACTGGTCGTCGACTGACTTTTGAAAAGACAAGTTCACACACCTGATGGACGTCAGCGTTGGTTTCGAGAATCCAGTCGTAGCCTGTGATGCCAGCGTCAAGAATGCCGTTTTCCACGTACCGAGCCATCTCCTGAGCGCGAATCAGCATGCACTCAATTTCCGGATCATCGACTGTCGGAAAATACGATCGAGACGCAAACTTGATGTTATACCCCGCGCGACTAAACAGGGCTGCGGTGGATTCCTGCAAGCTTCCAGCCGGAATACCCAGTTTGAGAACTTTACCTGACATGATCGAACAACCTTCAACAAATGATAACGTCTTGATTGCCAGAGTGGCGGCGCTGTTCAGGGCTCGCCTGTGCTACTTGCCGTAAACCGATTTTGGGTCGAACACGCGTTCGCCTTCGACTGCAAATTGCTGGGTTTGAGGATCGATGCGGCGAAAGAAGCAGCTTCGAAATCCTTCGTGGCAGGCAGCTCCACCAATCTGATGCACTTTGACCAGAAGTGTATCTCCGTCGCAGTCGAAATAGATGGAGTGCAGTTCCTGCACGTTTCCACTTTCTTCACCCTTGCGCCAAAGTTTCTTGCGGCTGCGGCTGTAGTACACAACGCGACCAGTTCGCAGCGTTTCTTCGTACGATTCTTTGTTCATCCATGCCATCATCAGCACATCGCCCGTTGCCGAGTCCTGGGCGATCGCAGGGATCAGTTCATTCTTGGAAAAATCCGGGCCAGTCACTTCAGCCATAGGAAAACAGCCACATCCAGTTTGCAAATTTGTCAGCGAGCCCACGCCGGGGAATTCGACGCTGTCGAAATGCTACGGCGAAAACGTTCAGAATTCGCGTACGGTACCGTTCAGAGCCGGTGTTCTCCACCGGGACACGCCGAGACATCCTGGAAGCGAAGAATTTCTGCGATTTTGGCCCGATTTTCGGAGCTTCGCGAGCAAACGCCATGTCAGAAACTGGGAGCAGGGATTCTGGCACACGAGAATCCGCTCAAAACCAGCCGCCGGTCAATGCAAACGTATCCCTGCCAAAGGTCCTTCAGTGACCGGATTTTTAGCAAGATCCACTACCTGCAGCGTCCATTTTTTATCTTAACAGCACACTACTCTTGAATCGGCGCAAAGAACTGAGTCGTAACCTTTGCATTGGTCATCGGCGCATCGACAAACGAGCGAACGAAGCACCATCGATCACCCTCGGGCGTCACTGTGATGCAAAAACTCTCTTCGAACAAATCGACGCTTCGGCTCAGCACATCACTGCTCAATGTGTTTGCGTTGCGGTCGACAGTGATCCGAAACAGCTCACCAGACTGAGCCATGACTTGCCACGTTCCAGACGCAAGATTCTTTGGCAACGGAATGCAATTGCCAGCAGCAGTCAGTGGAAGAGCAACCATCCCGGCTGATGTGGCAAGAGGCTCAGTCTGTTCAGTCAGAAGTGGCGAAGTTTCTGTTTCGCTCTCAATGCATTCCTCTGACTCGACGGCAGATGGTGCCTCGACGGCAGACGGTGACTCTTCGTTGGCTTCCGACGTTTCCTCAGTGACGACTGCCGCTTCGACTTCGTCAGTGGAAAGAATGTCCTGAATGGATGCGAGCGATTCTCCGGAAATTTCAACGACGCTGACCGAGTGATTTTCTAATGATTCCACGTCAACAGATTTCGCGTCAACATGCTCCGCATCCACAGAGACAAGCACAGGCACTGAGACAGCCATGATGAGTGACGCCTGAAAATCAGTCTGAATGGTTTCGATCGTTGGTACAACCGCGGCGGCTGACTCATCGTCCGGTTGAGTCTCTTCCTGGACATCGGCCGCATTGACTGGCGCGGCTTTGTCCTGATGAGATTCCATGGGCAAGCAATCGGCCGCAATTCGATTCACGGATGAATGGATGCGGTTCCTTCTTGCGATTGCTTCATTCATGGCGTTCTGGTCGGAAGTCCAGACACCCATAAACATGGCAGACATCAGTACAACGAGAAAGACGCGAGCGTTCATCGACAGACTTTCCTTAACACTCAGGACAGTGGACACTGGAAAGAAGTATCGACAGTAGCGGTTGGCGAAGGGGCTGAATTTCTAACGAACAAGCAAAGACCGACAACTGCCGCGAACGAAACGCCGCGTATTCCGCCCGTGTCAGATTTCGCGATTTATGCGTCTGGCGCGCCTTATTCGACTGGCGCGATAAGGAATCTGAGAAAACAACGCCGGGATACATATTTCGATGCAAGTTGTGAGCCGTCGAATACGTGCGTCGAAGGGAGAAATCGTTAAAGTAGGCTCGGAGTGCTGACTGCTTCCACCACAGCAGCACCCGATTTTTGATTCGCCGATTTTCTCCGCCGCAGAAAGCTGACGCCGATGAAGATTGCGTCCATTGAAGCAATTGCTGTTCGGATTCCGCTGAAACCTGAACGCCGAATGATCTCCGCACTCGGCCGACATGATGTTTCTCAGTTTGTCGTGGTGAGGCTGACCACGGATTCAGGAATCATCGGCGCGGGTGAAGCGACAGTGACGCCACGATGGAGCGGCGAAACTGTGTGGGGAGCTCAGGCGATTATTCAAAATCTTTTCGCACCGCTTCTGACAGGATTTGACCTTTCCGACCTTCGCGGCATTACGGATCGTATGGATCTGGCAGCCATCGACAATTGGTTTGCGAAGTCCGCAATTGAGATGGCTTGCTGGGATGTTCTTGGCAAGGAAGCTGGTCGTCCCGTGTACGAACTTTTGGGCGGCGCGGTTCGGCCACTGACGATTCGAAATCGATTTTCACTGGGAGCGTATGACCCGGCGATCGCCGCTGAACGAGCCTCACAACTTGTGGCGGCTGGATTTACAACGATCAAAGTTAAAGTTGGCACAGGTCCTGATCTGGATGTTGCGCGGGTTCACGCGGTTCGGAATGCCATCGGGCCAGACATTCAGCTGACCATTGATGCCAATGGAGGCTGGAGCGACTTGCAGGCACGATACTGTCTGCCGCAAATGAGCGATTGTTGCGTTGAGCTTGTGGAGCAACCCCTTCCGCGCGGGGATTATTCGGGGCTCAGGAAATTGCGGCACGACCTTGGAATCAAAGTTCTGGCGGACGAAAGCTGCTTTGACGAAATTCACGTTCGGGAACTCATCCTTCATGACTGCTGTGACGCGATCACGCTTTACCCTGGAAAACAGGGAGGAATCTCGAAAGCTCGAACGCTGGCGTCCATCGCAGCGGAGGCCGGAATCCCATGCACAATCGGGTCGAACCTTGAGTGGGATATCGGTGCGGCTGCGATGATGCAGTTCGTTGTTTCAACTCCCAACGTTCAGATAGAATCCATACCAGGTGACTGCCTTGGCCCCAGCTATCACGAATTTTCAATCGCGAAGTGCCCACTGAAAATAGACGGTCCACTGACGACATTGCCCGAAAATCCAGGGCTGGGTGTCGAGGTCGACTGGAACCTCGTGGATCGTCACCGAATCTGATGGGCGGCCCGGCAGACGGACCTTTATGAAGTCCTTCCCGATATCGGCCACCGTTGATCACTCACCACTTCGGACTGAACGATAAACAGAAGTCGGATGTTTCAGGAAAAATGCGGGCAACTTGCAGTGTCCTGGCGCTGGTACTGGTGTGCCTGCGCTCCGCTTGCCACACCCTGCGTTTTGAGAAACTGGCTTGGTATTCTCGATAGTTGGACCTTTGATCCGTCTATCGACTACGCTTGTAACCCGGCGGCCGCGAGCGAGCTTCCATTTCAAAAGCCCTTCATCGGTCGCTCGGGTTCAGAGTGTGGTTAGCTGGCTTGTCGGAAGCGAATCGCCAGCTGTGATTCTTGTTGCTTGGTTAGTGGTGGTGCCGAATCTGGAATCGCTGGGGCATTGCGCCATTTTGCGTTGCCATTGTCACGAATACGGGTGAAGAATTCAGCAGGCACACCGGCCCAGTCGCCGGTCTCTGTAACGAGGTTGTAGCCGGATACCAGCACACCATTCCGAGTGAAGTACGATCCATGAAGCGAAACCGTCGGATCGCAAGGTATCGTACCACCAGATGGCATTTGACGTAACTCACCCCATGTTTGATCCCAATGTCCATGATACACCCAGAGCCGTTGGTATTTGTCAACGGACACGAACCATTCCCGTTCGGATTCAAAGATAATTGGCGGGGCCGTATACGTGTACGGGATAAAATAGAACCGTGTCGTCTGGTGATGCACGGTTATGGCTAAGTTTCCCGATTCATCCTTTGCGATTTGAAGCGTGCTGTTACCCGTTGGAAAGCGATATGTACCAAGCTGGTTGACCACTTGCTGTGAGTTGAGGCGTGGCGGCAAGTTCCAAACGAGGGCAAGAATGGTGAGCAGAGCTACAACACCGACCACGGCAACGAGTGAACGAATTGCGTCCGAGCGTTTCGGCGGTTTGGATTGTTGCTGCGGGTCGTGCATCTCGGAACACCTCATTGTGGCCGTCTATCAGGGCTTGGGGAATGCCAACACGATTTCGCTTGTTCCGCCGTCGGTGTTGAGCACAACTGGCACCTTCCATGTTGCGGTAGCCAGTCGACACAGAGCGTTCGCTTCGGTACCACAATATCCAAAGCTCATACGAAGAAAGAAGGTGGCCTCGCCAGGCTGTCCAGTCAAAGGCACTTCAAACTGAGCGACGTTTTGCTCGTTAGCAGTGGCTTCATCGCGGACGCCCAAAACATCCGCTGCAACAAGAACCTGTTCTGCTTCCGAATAGATCTCCCAGGTCACTGGTGCGAGATCGTTGCGCTTGTGCGCATCGGGCAGCGTCAGAGTGACGCGGAACTTGAGCTGTTCGCCAGCCGCCAGCGTTTGAGCATCCACGGCGATCGCATCTGAGACATCCGGCATTGCCGTATTCTTCGGTGGATTTGGGGGCGAAAGCCCACTGATCTCCAGCACGGTCGCCTTCCGGGATGCCAAATCTATCGAGAGGATCCGATGATTGTTGGTGTCGGCGACAAACAGTCGTCCGTCAGCAATCGACAATCCACCAGGTTCATTCAGCATCAGAGGCTCGGTTGAGTTACCAGGTTTGCCTGTTCCCAGCCAGCTCGTTGTCTTTTCTGTCAGCAGGTCGATGGTACGCAGCTTGTGATTGTAGGAATCTGCAACGTAAAGCATGTCACCGGAGATTGCGATTCCGAGAGGATGCTGAAAACGAGCGTCACCGCCGACACCATCGATATCACCAAACGCAAACAGTGATTGCCCACGTGGCAACTCGGACGTTCCCGCAACTGTTGTCACCTTGCCTTGTGGATCGGTCGGCACTTTTCTGATTGCAGAGCCTTCACTGTCTACCAAATATAAAAACTTGCCCGCCGAATCACTCACAATTTCGGATGGCTGGGCAAATGCAGACGTGGCCAAAGGACCGTTGATGACATCTTCTCGACCGGAACCTGCGTAGACACCAATCGTGTCGCTGCCGATTTCATGTGACCAAATCTGATGCGGTCCTGCCATCGCAACGTAAAGCGTTTTATTGACCGCCGCGATGGACCATGGACTGTTCATGGGAGTTTCCAGAAGCGGACCACTCGTCTTGATTCCTGGAGTACCCTGCAGCCCTGTACCTGCCAAAGTAGCGACAGTTTTTTCGTTAAGATCAATCACACGCAGAAGATGATTTTCAGTATCTGCCACATAGAGATTATTGCCAACAAGTGCGGTCCCCTGCGGATGATCAAATTCAGCGGTATCGTAGGCCCCGTTGCTGCTTCCAGCTTTTCCACTTCCGATCACGTCCTGAAGCTCGCCATCGAAAGACGTCACAACAATGCGATTATGGTTGCTGTCTGTAATGAACAATCGCTTGCCGACAGCATCCGTCAGAACCTTGCCTGGGAATCTTAAAGTTGTGGGCTGAGCTTTGCTGGCTTCGGATTCAAACACGATGGGAGTTTCATCAAGCGTTCCTTTCCAGCGATGGTATTCGATCATCTTTCCGATAACCGCGTCGAAGAGCTCTCGATTGCCTTCGCCACTTTGAGAGCCCGCATACTTTCCTTCGGGATCTACCAGTGCCAGAGTCGGCCACGCTCGCGTTCCGAATTTTCGCCAAATCAGCATTTCGCTGTCGTTCACAACCGGGTGCTGAATTTCATAACGCATGATGGCATCACGAATGCTCTGTGAAACTTTCTCGTTGTCGAACTTCGCCGAGTGAACACCGATCACTACGAGCTGATCGCCATACTTCTCTTCCAGATATTTCAGATCCGGCAACACGTGCATACAGTTGATGCAACAGTACGTCCAAAAATCCAGCACAACGACCTTGCCTCGAAGATCTTTCAGGTCAATCGGACGCGAAGTATTCAGCCACTCTGTGCCACCGTCCAGGATTCCTTCAGGAACCGCGATCGCTTCCGGAAATGGGTTCTGAGGCGGATCAGTCTCTTGTGGCTTCTCGCCGGCAGGCTTTGCCGATTCGTCAGCTTTTGCAGCAGCGGGGGCCGTCTCGTCGGATGACGGTTTCTTTTCATCGGCGGAAGCGACCGCAAACGAAATCATACTCACCAGCAATACGGTGATCGTGCGAACAATTGAATCAGGCTTGCTGGATCGAAAGTTGAGACAACTCATGGTGTCATCTCCAAAAAAAGAGTTGCGGGCTTGCGAGAATGCAGTATCTGGCAACAAGAGTGTATGCGACCAGATAGCGATTTGGCCACAGACTACGCGGACTGAATCCTCACGAATTCGATGACAAGGCTCATTCTCAACTGCGCCCCAACGCGAAGCATGACCTGCCTGGTATGACCTCGCTTTAGCCGATGAGTCCTCAACAATTTTTCGACGGTCGACTGACGAATGAAAGATTGCTTTCACTCCGCCGGCTGTCAGCTCACTTGTAGGATCATGACTGCTCCGTCAAGATTAAAAATCAGGGGTGGGGGGTAGTGGATCTTGCCAAAGATCCGGTAACTGTTGGACCTTCACAAAGGTCGACCCAAAATTCAAATCCCGACAAAGCATTGCGCGATCTTTACAAACGGGCTCCGCAAGTCAGACTGACGTCGAATGAGCAGTAACTGCGACAACTCAACAGGGGAGTTCCGAACGGTGATCAACTGGCGATCTGGACGAGTAATTCAAGTCTTGCAATTCGGGCTTGCTTCACTGATTGGCCTTGCGGGCCATCAAGCTATCGCTCAGCAGGATGTGGCGTCTCCGCGAATGACGCCTCTTGTTCATGTGATCCGTGAAATTGAACCGGCCATCGTGGCTCTTTTTACGCCGGTTCAGAATCAACTGGTTTCTGGCAGTGGAACGGTTATTCATCCTGATGGCTATGTTTTGACGAACAATCACATCCTTCCAAAGACCGAAGGATTCGCGCTGCTTGCGAATTCAAAACCGATGCGATTTCGAGTTGTCGGTCGCCTTCCGGAATCCGACATCGCAGTGATTCGACTTCAGGAACCGCCGGCCTCAATGACCACCATCAAGATTGGACGCAGCGGCGATCTGATGAATGGTGAATCGGTTGTCGTTGCAGGAAATCCTGGCGGACGCGGGATCGTGTATACATCCGGGATCGTGAGTTCAAAGGCAATACTGGAAGGCGGACCGAATGCACTGGTGATGACGAATTACCAGAACTCCCGTCGGGACACATTCATTCAATTCGACGCGGCAAGCAATCGTGGCAATTCGGGTGGCCCGCTCGTCAACATGGAAAACGCAGTCATTGGCATCGTGTCGGCGAGTGTTAACGGCGAGCAAAATGTGAGCCTTGCGATACCTGTCGATCGAGTACGTCAACAGTTCGCACAGATGCTGGAACCAGAACTGAATTATCAGAAGTCAACGGGCGTGAAAATTGATCCGCTGACGAATTCAGCGATCGTGACTTCGGTGGCAGAGGACTCCGCCGCGCAGGCTGCTGGCCTGAAGTCCGGCGATGTGATTGTTTCCTTCAACGGCGTGCCGGTTCGACATGCGATCGACTGGGTGTTGATGCTGGAAACCCATTTGCCAAAAGGTAAACCAATTCAACTGGCAGTTAAACGAGGCGATGAGGAATTGTCGATTGAGTTGCTGGCACGTGAGACCAGTCCACTCCCGTCGATCGAAGTGGCGAAAGCTGAGCCGGGACTGAAGTATTCGTTTTACCACGGCTCCTTCAATTCGATGCCCGACTTTTCCATGCTGAAAGAAGTGAGTTCGGGAATCATCAAATCGCCCGGAAAGGACCTGAAGGAAATTTTTCAGTCCAGGGAGGATTTCTTCGCCATCACTTTTGAAGGGCTGCTGAAAATTGCGGAAGACGGGCTCTACCGCTTGATCATCGTTTCTGACGACGGAAGTCGAGTGTTCATCCATGGGGCTTTGCTGATCGATCACGATGGAAATCATCCGCCAAAGCCTGCGGGTCGACTTGTCCGACTGCAAAAAGGATTGCATCCGATTCGGATCGAATATTTTCAGGGTAACGGAGCGAAAGACCTGAAATTGCTGATTGAGCCGTGCAAGTCTCGAGAAGAGATTTCTTTGCAGCAACCGGTCGAAATCATGGCAGACGAATTATTCCATGCGACAGAAACGCCATAATTTGCGGCGGTCGCATTCGGAAATTCTGAAAGTTCTTTGTCCGGCCCTGTAAAGCGTTCAAAAACCGCTTGCGAGATCAGCCAGAGACATCATCATGGTGAGACGCTAGAATCTTCGTTCACACCTTTGTTTGAATCTTCCTGCCCTGCGCGTCCTGCGTTAACGGTTTGACAGAGAGAGCCTCACTGTATGTCACCTGACTTCTCCTTTCTTCAGGAAAGAACTCGCCGCCATTTCCTCGCATCATCCGGCGTTGGCCTGGGCGCGATTGCACTTTCGTCAATTACTGGAGGCTCCGCTCGGGCTGATGTTCCAATCAATCCCTCGACTCCGCTGGAGATGCGAAAACCGTACTTCGATGCGCGGGCCAAACGTGTGATTTATCTGCACCTCACAGGTTCACCTCCAAATCTTGACATTTATGACTACAAGCCGGAACTGGTCAAACGGACTGGTGAAAATTGTCCGGACGAATTTCTGAAGGGACGCACCTTTGCGTTCACATCAGGAACGCCAAAGCTTCTGGGGACTCCGCGAAAGTTCTCACAACATGGGGAAGGCGGTTCGTGGTTGTCCGATGCAGTCCCCAATCTGCATCGCGTAGCAGACGATATTTGTTTTATTCACTCCATGAATACCGACCAATTCAATCACGCGCCTGCAGAACTTTTGCTTTATACGGGTTCACCACGTTCCGGCAGACCTTCCATGGGCGCATGGACGACCTATGGTCTGGGAACAGAAAACCAGGACTTGCCCGGCTTTGTGGTGCTGATCAGCAGTGGAGTTCAGCCGAACGGCGGAGCAAACTCTTTTGGCAGCGGATTCCTGCCGTCTGTATTTCAGGGCGTGCAATGTCGATCCAAGGGTGATCCGGTGTTGTATGTTTCTGATCCCGCGGGAATGGATCGCCGGGTCCGTCGACGTTCGCTCGACGCGTTGAAGCAACTGAATGAAATTCAGGCCGCGGAACTTGGTCATCCGGAAACGATGACTCGAATCGCTCAGTACGAACTGGCCTACCGAATGCAGGCTTCTGTTCCGGAAGTGATGAACATCAACAACGAAACCAAAGAGACGCAGGAAAAATACGGTGCCGTTCCCGGAGAAGCCAGCTTTGCAAACAACTGTCTGCTGGCAAGGCGTCTTGTGGAACAGGGTGTCCGGTTTGTGCAGCTGTTTGACTGGGGCTGGGATTTCCACGGCACTGGCCCGGGCGAAGGACTCACAGATGGACTGACCAACAAATGGGCAAAAACAGACAAGCCTATTGCGGCACTGATCGAAGATCTGAAACAGCGAGGCCTGTTTGAGGATACGCTCATCATCTGTGGCGGCGAGTTCGGGCGAACTCCGTTTCGTGAAGGTCGTACCGCTGGAGGCAATGTCCTGGGACGCGACCATTTCCCGGATTGCTTTACGATGTGGATGGCTGGCGGTGGCGTAAAAGGTGGCTTCAACTACGGTCAAACAGACGAACTCGGGTTCGGCGTTGTCGAAAACAAGGTCACTCCGCATGACCTGCAGGCCACGATCATGCACCTGCTGGGCTTTGATCATGAAAAACTGACCTACCGCTTCCAGGGACGTGACTATCGTTTGACGGACGTTCATGGCACCGTGGTAAAGGACGTCATTTCCTGATGTTCAATGGTCTTTCTGAGCAGTTTGCTTCTGAAGCGAAAATAACAGATTTGACCTGACCGTTGACCAAAAATAATCGTCAACATCAAGCACTACACAGCCCAGCATTTCATGCCATTCATTGAGGTCGAACAGTGATCGTGGAACTCAACACCAATCCATCAGAACGGCAGCTGCGTCAGTTCGGATTGATCTGCGTCGTTGCATGCCCGCTGATCGTCTGGCTCTGGTCGCGGAATATTTTCGCGGTTCAGATTGCCACAGCGATCGGGGCTGCACTCGGCATCGTCGGGACTGTGGCTCCAAAACGCCTGCGACTTCTTTTCGTGGGAATGATCTACGCGACGTTCCCGATCGGTCTGGTCCTCGGAGAACTGACGATGCTGCTGATCTATTTCGGCGTCTTTCTCCCCATGGCATTGCTGTTCAGGATTATCGGACGCGACGTCCTTCAGCGGAGAAGTTCGTTGCAGGCAGAGACTTTCTGGAAAGTCAGAGTACCGCCCAAAAGCGTGCGCAAGTACTATCAGCAGTCGTAGGTAACTGAGCTTGAACGGAAAACGACAATGGCAGACGCCCAAACACCAGAGCCACAAGACAAGATCAGCGAATTCGAACAAGCTGGCGACGAACAACCGATGGGACTGTTGGCTGAGTTCTGGCTGTTCATCCGCGAAGAGAAGAAATGGTGGCTGACACCGATTGTTCTCGTTCTGCTATTGGCTGGTGTGGCAATGTTCCTCGGTTCAACCGGCGCTGCACCGTTTATCTACACGCTGTTCTGAGTCTTTGTGCCAGAGAGCGTCATGATCGGCGAGAAGCAGGCAGTTGCGTTTCTGAAGTCATCGCTCACTTCGACAGTGGCTCGATGCCTGCAATCCGTTTCCACTTGGCGAGGAAATCTGGATTTGTTCGAAGCTCAGGATTCAGAACGCCATGCGGCCAGCGTCCCAGAGATAGATCCAGCATGCTTTGGCAGGCAGTGCGACCGATGTCTCTGAACATTTCATGCGTCCATGCAATCGAATGCGGTGCCAGCAAAACGTTATCCAGGTCGCCGAACCGAGACGGAGTGACGACGGGTTCTTCAGCAAAGCAGTCCAAAGCTGCTCCTGCGATCTGGCGATTCTTCAGCAGATCATACAAAGCCTCTTCATCCACGATTCCGCCCCGCGCCGTATTCAGAAGATAGGCATCCGACTTCATGAGGCGAAGCTCGTCAGCACCGATCAGTCCGCGAGTCTTGTCATTAAGAGGGCAGTGAATCGAAACAAAATCAGAAGTTCGCATCAGCTCGTTCAGACTCACTGATCGAACACCGATCGCATCGAACATCGATTCCGGCAACGCTGGATCAAAAGCGATCGGTGGTTGCATTCCGAATCCATCCAGAAGCTTGACCAGGCTGCGACCTATACCACCGAGCCCAATGACGCCCAATTTGCGATCTCGAAGTTCGCAACCCATATATTGAGTTCGCAGATCCCACTCGCCCGTTCGCACAAGCCGATCTTTTGCCATCAACTGGTGAGTCAGCGCGAGCATCCAGGTAATCGTGGCTTCTGCGACAGGTCGATCGACAGCACCGGCCGTAATCATGGCAAGCACAAGGTTTCGAGTGCATGCCGGGACGTCAACACTGTCGTAGCCAACTCCGAATCGACCGATCGCAAGCAGATTTTCGCTGTTGGAAAGAGTCGCCTCGGTCACTCGTGGAGTGAGAACGATCGATCCTTGAACGTCATTCAGCTGATCAGATGTTATCTCCGCTCGATGCTCGGCAAACTGAGTCGCCTCAATATGCGAATGTCCGGCAAAGCGATCGAGCCCAAGATCGGCAAATCTCGGCTTCCCGCTGGCGTCATAGAAGTCGGCCGTCAGAGCCACTCGAAAAGGATTCGCGCCGGGCATAGTCAGGCCTGATGTCGGATGGGATTGGGTTACAGGTTGCCGGATCAGTCAGCAATTGGGCCATGCCCAAAGGTTAAAGACACTCGATCCGTCAACAATAGTTTGAGGAGTTGTATGAAAGCGGACAATATGTCCGCTCTCCCGGAGCGCCGGTGTCTCGCTCGCTGGCAGCTAGTCATTATGGATCGGCGCAAGCTAAACGCTGATGACTCTCAAGATTCATGCAAAAACCGGACGGCTCGCGCCGTTCCACTTTTATTGGAGTCTGACACCGGACGTCCCGCTCGCTGCATCTTCGTCACGACAACGCTAACATGGCCATAATGCTTTTTCCAAAACTTGGCCTTGCCGTAAGGGACCTTTCTAAAGGTCCTCCAGTCCCGGAATCTTCACCAGGATCCACGACCGATAACGCTCTTCTTAATCCTGACGCAGCATTGGCAGCCGAAGTCTTCAGCGATCCATTTTCTACAGCAGGCTGGTCAGCAGTAATCGCAACTTTCGCATTTCGCGAAGGCGTTCTTCACCTTCCATGGTATGCGGCAATAGGTCGACGCTCAGGTTTCGAGTATAACCATACTGTCGCAGCAAGGCCACGATTCGGTTGTAATCAACCTCACCGAGCCCACCCAGGACTTGCAGTTCTGTGGGGGAAGTATCTCGCAAATGCAAATGCAGCACGTGCGGATAAACCATGTCGTGCTCAAGATAACCGCCAGGTCGGCAAATGTAGTAGCTTGGGTCCAAAGTGATCCCCATGCCCTTCACTGACTGACACAGCTCGACAGCCGTATGCGGATCGTCCGTCAGCGTCCCGGACTTCGTCAGGATCGAAAGCCGCACTCCAGCTTGCTGGCATAGGGAATTTCGTTCTCGCAACCGATCAATCTCAGTATTGAAAGGCGTCCCCTTGGGTGACGCAAGAATTGTCAGCTGGGCAACTTTGAGTAGCTTTGCAAATCTCACGATCCCATCAAATGTCGCGATATCGACTTCCGATTCGAGGAAAATAGCAGCCGGACTTAACCGGCTGGCTTCTTTCATGAGCCCCGCGGCAACCTCTGGATCAGAGGCGACCTTGGATGGTTTCAGCTGGTCGAACGATTCGTTCAGCCAGACTTCGACCTTATCAAATCCCAGTTCCTGAATCTGCAGGCAGGCTGCCGGGAACGCTAAATCCCAGAGGCTTCGCGTTGATGCGGCAATATGCACTTGATCACTCCCTATCGCGTCACAAACACTGATATCACTGACATTTACAGCGACAATCGCCGGGGATCATCGCAACCAAAATGATTGTCTGGACTGTATTCCGGACTACTCATTTCCGCAAGACCATCCACCAAACCTGGAATAACACGTGAGGATTTGTAGGGATTTTGCACGATTCGCCGTTTGAACTGCCGATAACGGTTAGCAGGGAGATTCTCACTGCGGAGATCGCCGCCTCATAACGGCGAAAATTCCAAATCGTGAAACTCTTTGGCCCCTCTGCATGGAACGGAGAGGGGTGGTTTCGGGGGAAGACCAAGGAGTGAATTCGATGCATCGTTGCACAGCGGCTATATTGCTTTCGGGGGCGATTGGAATTTTTGTCACCGGATGCGCGTCTACAACACCAGTCATGCGAGGACAGAGTCCTCAGGAAACCTGGAGCTCCGGGGTCGTCATGGCCGACGGATGTCCGATGTGCCAGTCGAGCACTGGTCCAGGCGGACAGATGATTCATGCTCCAAATTGCGAATCGTGCCCGCCATCACAGCGCGGGTGCAAGGGGAATTGCAATCTGCCGTTCCATCCGGTTCATCGTAATTTCCACACGTACTCAACGCCGCAGAATCTGATGTATCCACCAGAAAATTCTGCACCAGCGACGTACCAGTACCCGTACTACACGCTGCGTGGGCCAACCGATTTCTTCATGGAATAGCGTGCCGGGGACGCGACGTTTCATAAGAACAGGCGTCCCCCTTTCAGACAGACGCTGCATCGAATTTGCATCAGGCCGCTCGAAGTTCGAGCTGGCCTGATCGCATTTGCGACTTGAGCTTTTCGATTTCGCAGAGACAATTGCCTGCGGTTTTCGAACGATGTTTCACAGGACACTTCCGTGACACTCAAGACAACGCGTGTGAGGTATTGCATAACGGTCGCCATACTTTTGATGGTGATTAGCAAAACCTCCGTCAACTCAGTTATTGCTTTGGATGAACCCAAGGGAGCGGTCGTTCAGGTCATTCCGCCCACCCGCCAAAAGCCACAGCTGGGATCCATTCGACTCAGAAATGGACTGATTCTGGATGGCCTATGTTCAAGAGCCACTACGCTGGCTCCTGTCCGCAGCGATCTTGGTCCGTCAGAGCGACTGGATCAGCATCTTGAAATGCGAATGGTGGACCAGAAGGCCAGAGAAATCTATCTGCCGGTCCGCAGAAGTGAGCCGCCGGTTTTGAACAACTTAGTTTGGCCAAACCTCACGTTTAAGATTTCGCAGAAGCGAGCTGGCCGGAAAGCATTGCCGGCAGGTATCCCTGACGTTGGGCGGTTTAATGAAAACGGTATTGCCGAAGGCAAGCTCTACCGAATTAACGGCACAGTCGAAGATATTCAGGTCGGTATCGTCGCAATCAATGAGCTCTACGCAGAAGTTCACTGTCTGACATATGACTGGCAGTATGCAATTGGTTTCGATGCTGTTCCACGCGATGTACTTCCCGGTATTTTGAGCAAGGTTGATGGCTTTGACGAAAAGCCGTTTCTCCGCCTTGATCTCATACGAATGCTGATCAACGCCAACAGGCTGCCGGAAGCGGCGTTGCTGTATGAAACCGTCACAGCCAATTTTCCGCAACTTGCTGCAGGCCAGGTGAATTATCAGCAGTTGATTCGAGAACAAGTGGCTCGTCAGATTACTTCGGTTCTTGAAGAACGACGTGATCTGGGGCAACACCAGCTGGCCTCCACCGCCGCACGGCTGCATCCCAAAAATGATCTCACGCCAGAAACGATCGTCCGCGTAAATCAGCTTATTCGATTCTATGATGAAACGGCTACGCGAATTGAACACATCAAAACCGCTCTGCCGGCTCTTGTGGCAAAAATTGAAGAGCCGCAGCTTCGGGAAGCCGTCACGTCGATTAATCGACTGGTCTCGAGTCGTATCAATGAAGACACCATCGATCGATTTGCAGCCTTCGAACTCATCGTTGGCATAGCGCCCGATGAGAATGCTAACAATGACGGAGTTCCCGCAGAGGAACAATTGGCCATGGCTTTTTCTGGCTGGCTGATGGGTGCTGAAAACACTGTCAAGAATCTGAGTGATGTGGTGTCGCTCTTCGACGCTCGTCAGGCAATTCTGGACTACATGGACTCCGACACTTCAGAAGTTGCTCAGCGACAAATGCTTGCCGATCGAGTGTCACGCATGGAAGGTGTTGGGATCGAACGAGTCGCTTCAATTATTCGAAACCTTGAGGCGATTCAGCGGCCGCGAATTGAAGTCCCAAGTGCGGGTGCTTCGGGCAGATTCAACATTGAGGCGACACCGGACTCCATGGGGGCAACAGGGTTTGTGCCGCCGGAGTATAACGAGACTCGGCAATACCCGGTTGTTGTTGCCATGCACGGCCGGTTCGAGACTCCGGAAAGCTATCTCACATGGTGGCAGTCCCAGGCAGAAAAACACGGCTACATTATCGTCGCGCCGGAGTGGATTAAGCCGCAGGAAGACGGAAGCTCGGCTGCATCCGGAAACTATGATGCTTCTGCGGAGACCCACTTGAGGTTTCTGAGTTTTGTCCGGCGACTGAAGCTGGGTTTGAAAATTGACGACGATCGAATCTTTATCGCAGGGCAGGATCTTGGCGGGGAGGTCGCGATGGACATTGTGACGTCTCATCCGGACCTTTTTGCGGGAGTGATTTCGATTTGCGGGACGGGCCGAAGACATCTGCAGTGGACGGCTCCGAATGCGATCTTGCTGCCGTGGTATGTTGTTGTTGGCGATTCGCAAAGTGACTGGTTTGACCGAATGGGAATGCTGGCTGCCAGATTTTTCAAACGCGATGATGAAATGGACATCGATTACGACATGATGTTTATCAAGTATCCGTTTCGAGGACTGGAACGGTACTCCGAGGAGGCCGACGACGTCTTCACCTGGATGGCTCGTCATAAGCGAGACCGTTTTCCGCAAAAAGTTTATTCCAGATTGCTCCGAAGCACGGACCTGCATTGGTCCTGGGTTAAGCTTTCGTCACTGCCAGGACAGTTCGCCCAATTAGATGCTCCAAGCGTGGCGACGGAGGGGACGTATCGTCCGGCCGAGCTTAATGTCCGTCGCGACGACAAGAACTTCATTCGCATCAAATCTCCGTCGAATGTTTCTCTTTTGCTGTCCCCGGAAATGGCCGGGCTGGATGTCAATAGCCCTATCCGGATTCATAACGGACGTAAAACGATTAGCGTGGACTATGACCCGCAGATCAGCCATATGCTTGAGGAGTTCTACAGTTCAGGGGAACGCCGCCGACTCTGTCATATGCGGGTTGATGTCCCGTAAAGCACAATACCATTCAGCGAACCGCCTGTTAAGTAGCGGAATCGGCGCAAGCCGTCCGGTGATGGTACTCAAAAAACTTGCAAAAACCGGACGGCTCGCGCCGTGCCGCTTCAAATGGAAAGCCAAAGTGACTGCCATTGGGCTCACACCGGGCAGCTCGCGCTGCTCCGATACTTTTTGAACGGTATTGCCGTAAAGCAAACTGCCATCAGGCTTACGCTGACACACTGAATGACGGATTCAGGATCAGAATGCCCCGACTCCGCAAAGGCTCCGATAACACGATCCTCGCTTCTGCATTTTGTCTGAAGAGGTTCCACATGCCGAAAGCCCATCACGTCTCAGTCGTGCTCACCTGCGAACACGCGGGAAACAAGATTCCTCAATCCGTAAAACCGAAGTTCGCCGAATCTGCCGACGTCCTCATGAGTCACCGAGGCTGGGACCCCGGCGCACTGCCTCTGGCGAAACGATTCTCGACAGTGCTGAACGTGCCCCTTGCATTTTCCACAGTGTCGAGACTCGTTGTGGAACTGAACCGTTCCCTGAATCACCCGAAACTGTTTTCCGAATTGACTTGCAACGGCACTCAATCTGAAAAACAGGCGTTGCTGAATCGTTACTGGCATCCTCACCGTGACTCGGTAACGAAGAAGATTGAGTCAAAAATTCGAGACGGGAATCTGGTCGTCCATCTTTCCGTGCATACCTTTACCGAGCACTTTTATGGTGAAGTTCGGACCACGGATATCGGATTGCTCTATGATCCCAGGCGGCAACTTGAACTTGAATTGTGCGCGGCCTGGAAGGAAACATTGCGAACGGAAAACCCAACATGGAACGTGCGTCGCAATGATCCGTACAAAGGCAGCCTGGACGGATTCACCACAGTACTTCGCAAGCAGTTTTCACCGAATCAATATCTGGGGATCGAGCTGGAAGTCTGCCAGAAATTTTTCCTGAACGGCGGAGCTGACTGGAAAGAAATTCTGATCAAACTGCCTCGGAGCTTCGCGACAACACTCAGGACTTTTTCCGAAACCCGGCCGCAAAAATAATCAGCCGGGAAGGTGCCCAAATATCGTAGCGAAACTCGTCAAGAATGTTGGCAAGACCGCAAAACAATGCGGACGAAGGCCGATGTCATCTTTGACAGGAACTTAGTTCCAGAACTTCTCGCCGTGCCAATTGATCGGAGGGTGAGTTTCGACTTCGACATCGCCCTTCACCTTAGTCTGGCAGGCGAGGCGAACGTCTTTCTGAGGATTGCTGAACACCTTCAGAGTCAAAAGGGGATTCAGCCATTTCCAAAGCCCTTCGAGAAAGCCTTTTTTCGACACGTTTTCTGTTCCCTTGGCAATCACAACATTGCAGCTGCAGCAGGTGCCTAACCCCATGCAGTTAACAATCTTATGAGGACCCGAATAAAGCTGAACTCCATTCTTTCGGGCTATCGTTCGCAGGTCCTCGCCTTCGTTTGCGTCAACTGTGATCTTTTCGTTGACAAACTTGACCTTTGGCATTGCAGCGGGCTCTCATGAATTCGACGACAGAAAAAGTGGTCCGTACAGTGCCAAGATCCTAGTTTGGATGGGAAAGTATTTCCAGAGGTTGACCTTGCATCCCGACACTGAGAACACTTTTCATTCAGAAATATTCTTCGCGACTGGCCACGGAAACCTTGCAGCCACGCGGCATGGTCCGACGTCTGAGAACACTTTTCGTTAAGAAATATCCTTCGCAACGACAACAATATGCTGGCCTTTGGGGACGGGAGCGACCCAGGCCTGAGCCAGTACGACACCGTCTAAAGCCGCCACACACGGCCAGGGCTCCAGGTCGATCCGATCAAAGTCGTGGAGCAGACCAACCGTTTGGCCCTTTTTCACCGCGGTGCCACATTCTACCAGCGGTTCATAATGTCCAGCGAACGGAGCAGGAATAAAGCAATCCCTGTCAACCATCTCCAGCTTTCGCTGTGTTCCCGCAAGATGATAAGCAATCGGCTCAATCTTGCCATGCATCAGACCATTGTGAATGAGCGCCGCAAGCACACCCTGACGACCGTAGCGGACTCCTTCCGGATTAATCGAACGTCCCCAGCCCAACTCTGTGCCCACCGTGATCTTCCCAAGGCGTTCTGCTTCTGACGGAAGAAGACCGGGCGTTAGATTCTGATAAACCATGAGCGCGGGGGTGCCAAACCAACGAGCGGTCGTTTCGATTTTTGCGGCAAGCTCCGGATCATCGACCGGGTGAAAATTTGCGCAAATGGCGAATCGAGCGACATCGCCGCCGGAATGCAGGTCCAGAACAATGTGAACACGAGGCCAAATGTACTGCCGAACAAAAGCAGCAATTCGATGCGTGATTCCAGCAAGAGATGGAGTGACTCCAGCACCTTCCACGAAGGCTCGATTCAGATTGACGCCATCGTCCAGTCGGCTTTCGCGAGTCCCCGCAAGAAACGCCGCTGGATTCAGCACAGGAATCAGGATCACGCGGCCGCGAACATCTTCCATGCGAATATCATGAACAAGATGCTTCAGAACAACTGGCCCTTCATATTCATTGCCGTGATTGGAACCGAAGGACACAAGCCCCTGACCATCCTTTGCTTCAGGGCCGACAAAAACCGTCAGCGGCATCAGGTGATCGCCCCAGATACTGTCATGCTCCAGGGCAACCCAGTAATCACGACGGCCTGGTGAATCAAGATCGAGTCGCTCTGGTCGAACAATGATGCGGTTCATTTTTCACTCGGAATTGGCTGATTGTTGAGGAAGGAATGCAAATTGGCAGATCGGTCATTGTGACTCCTGCCGCCAACAGAATAAAGCGACGCGGCAAAACAACGACGCAATGGGTGCAGTCGCTGATTTTGGGCCATCGTCAATGCGTCCAATTCCGGGAGGGCGAAGCTACTGCTGAGCCGCGAGTTTCCGCAGTCCAATGGCTCGGCAGGAGCCTCTCGGAATTGGCTGATTGTTGGGGGAAGGAATGCAAATTGGCAGATCGCTCATTGTGACTCCTGCCGCCAATAGAATAAAGCGACGCGGTAAAACAACGACGCAATGGGTGCAGTCGCTGATTTTGGGCCATCGTCAATGCGTCCAATTCCGGGAGGGCGAAGCTCCTGCTGAGCCGCGAGTTTCCGCAGTCCAATGGCTCGGCAGGAGCCTCGCCCTCCCATGTTGACAATCATCCGCGACTACACCCCGACGCAATTGGAACTCAATGCAGCAGCGTGCGCAGACTGGAAGAAGCTCCCTGCTCTGCGCAAAACGGTTTTCACGATGCCGTCGTTATCGATGCGAAGATGGCAGGTTCAGCTGAACGACCGGTAAGGCAGAATTAAGATTCCCCGATCGAAATCCATCCAGATCAAGCGTTACCGATCGAAACCCCAGCTCTCGAAATCGAGCCACAATATTCAGCCGAACAGACGGCTCCAGCAAAGCGGCCAGCGACGTCAGAGGCACTTCAATCCTGGCAAGATCATTGGCTTCGCAGCGAACGCGAAAATCCGTGGCACCAACGACTTGTCGAATCAACGCCTCGGCCTGCTCCACTCGAGCCACTCGTTCCTCAGTCACTTCAACACCGTAAGCGACCCGGCTTGCCAGGCAGGGTGACGCGGGCTTCTCTGCAACACTCAGATCCCAATACTGAGCCAGCAAACGAACCATCGCCTTGTCGATACCCAATTCAATCAGCGGACTTCGAACATTGTGGTCTTTGGCAGCCTGCATCCCAGGACGATGGTCGCCAAGATCGTCAACGTTCGCACCATTGACAATGCACCGCACACCTAATTCGTGCAGCTTTGTTTGCGTCAAAGAGTACAGAGTGTCCTTGCAGAAGAAACAACGATCGCCAGCGTTGCGACGATATTCAGGACGGCTGAATTCTTCCGTCGCAATCTCCACATGTCGAATCCCGATGCGCGTGGCTTCTGATCGAGCCAGTTCTCGTTCCACCGCCGCCAGGCTTGGACTAACAGCGGTGACAGCAACAGCTTCTCGCCCCCACGCTTCCTGCGAGGCTTTTGCAACAACGGCACTATCAACGCCGCCAGAAAACGCGACGGCGACAGGACCGATGGACCGCAGAATCGCGATGAGTCGTTCTGCCGTTTCAGTTGTTGAAGTTGTGATGAAAGGCAACATTGGAGGTGCGCGTCGTCTGGGAATTGGACAAACAGATGTTCGCGAAGTCTATCACATTCCCAAGCAGTCGGAACCTTGCGGCGCTGCTCATTCGCGACTCACAATGAGCGTTTCTCAAGCCGCTCTCAACGCGACACTCCGACGCACCACAAGCGTCATCTCTGAGTCGTCCGATTCCGCACCTATTGCGATTTCCCGTGTGTTGCGGCTCTCTTTAGAAATCGCAATGTCGTCGCCAGGATCAGCTTTTCACCGATACGAGGAAAGAAGTCTCGAAAGAGAAAGACGGGACGCATTGCCGGAACATTCAGCATGATCTCCGGAGGAGACGTGCGAATCGCCTTTTCAATCGCGGCAGCCACGGCCTCTGCCGTTGTTCCTCCCAAAAGTGCGGGTGCTTTCTTGCCGGTGGCTTTTACCATTTCGTCATAGATACCACCATGAGTTGCAAAACCAGGGCAGATGACGGTGGAAGAAATTCCAGCGGGAATAAGCTCACCACGCAGTGATTGCGTGAACGCGATGAGACCGGCCTTCGTCGCCCCATAAACAGCGCCGTAGGCAGGACCATGCTTTCCTGCGATCGATGACACGTTGATAATTCGTCCGAAGCCCTGCTTCCGCATAACAGGCACAACAAAACGCGTGAGCAAAATCGCGCCCGTGAGGTTTGTCTCAATCGTTTGAAGAATCTGCTCGACGGAAAGCTCATCAAAAGAAGAAAAACACTCGACCCCGGCATTGTTCACAAGCACATCGATCCGGCCAAATCGATCGACCGCCGCCTTCACGAGTCTTTCAATGGCCCCCGGATCAGAAACATCCGTCGGCACTGAAAGGCATTCAACTCCCTGAGCACGCAGTTCAGATTCCAGTTGAGCCAGCTTGTCCACAGACCGTGCCGCGAGAACCAACTGATGCTTTTGTTTTGCCAGCCGCTCGCAAGTGATTCTTCCAATCCCCGCAGAAGCGCCTGTCACCAGTATAGTCAATCGTTTGGGAGGCGAGTTCGTAACGCTCATGGTGGAACAGACTCTGCGATTTAAAGTAAGAACCGGAACTCAGTGTCAATCACGACAGACGCATCCGACGGAATATCGTATTGAGGCAGGCGGCCGATGAAAACTCGCCAGCAGACCGGCACGACGCGCGAGCCATGGACTGAGTAAGCCGTGCAATTCACTTGCTGGCGCTGCGTGCTTGTAATTTCTCGTCTGCTACGTGTCTTACAAACTGACGTACCCGCAAAAAAGAAACCGCTGTGGTTAGAGCAGCGGCTTCAGGCAGAAATTCAGAAGTGCGTCGAAGTCCTTCAGGTTGAAGACGGATTCACTTCGCCCCACCATTCCTGGCGAACACACGCTTCAGCCAATTGCTGAATCAGTTCGGCATTTTCCATATCTGAATTCGGGACTTCATTCGTCATGACGGCCGAATCAATATCGTGAATGTTATTAACGTTGTCATCCTGAGACTGATCAGCAATCATGACATCGCTTGCAGTAGAGTCTGGTGTCGATTCCACTGTGTCGGCGGAGACTTCACCCTCAGTCACCGGCAAGAGCGAGGTTAGTGCAACCAAAGTCGACGGATCAATCAACTCCGAATTCGGTGCGTCGGTCTTGACTACCGAAAAGTTGACAAACTTGCTCCAGCCCAGTGCAGTGCCGTCAGCAAGAACAGCACGCACCCAAACGCGGTAATTGCCGGGCGACAATGCATTGGTGGTTGTAAACGATGTGGTTGTAATTCCAGTCGGGTGCAGGTAATCAAAATTCACGCCGATCCAGGCAATCTGAATCTCGTAAGATGCGGCTTCAGCAACACCAACCCACTGAATTGTCGCACGTCGCCCGGGAGCTACCGTTACCGCCGAGATCACTGTTCTTCCGCCGGTTGCAGTGAACGCATACAGCTCGCTCCAGTCGGTGAAAACGCCCTTGGTACTGATTGCCCGAACTCGTACTGTATAGTTCCCTTCAATCAGGTCCGACTCAAACTTATAGGAATTAGTGGACGAAGATGTTTGAAGGTAGGTCGCAGAACTTGCAGAACGTTCAACCCAGATCTCATAGCGAGCCGCTCCGTCGATTGGAGTCCACTCCACCGTCGGTCGCAGGTCGGTTACCGTTCGCGGTTGATTTGGATCATTGGTATCGATCCCAAGTGGACCAGTAATTACGGGCTTGCTAAGAGTGGAAAATGTTACCAGCGGACTCCAGACACCGTCCACAGTTGGCGACACTTTGCTTCTGCTCGAAACTGCCCCAGGACTCACTGTGCCCACGACAGACACCTTGACCGGATTACCACCAATGACGCCGGGATTCCCTGCGTTTCCGGTCAGCGGTATTTGCAGTAGAAATGTGACGTTGGGGGCAACTCCCAGAGAACTCACCTGGACGTTCTCGAATCCATTCAGGGCTGTGACTGCCGCTTCAACGTCAGCGGCCGTTGCAAGATAACTGAGCAATCCCGTTTGAGAAGTAGTCGGGGTATCGCCGGTTGTTGTCAGAGAAATCTGAAAACCTCCGCTGGTCGGAGTCCCGCTGAGCGTCACATACGAAACCTGGTGCAGCCGTCGAGCCCGCACGTGGAACTCATACACTTGAGTTGGGTCATCCGGCAAGGCTTCGGGAATTCGAAACGATGTCGTGGTGAGATACGGAGCACTGAACAGAGGAGTCGCTTCTCCGGCCTTGAAGACCTCGACCTCGTAGTGAGTCGCACCAGGAACAGCATCCCAGGTCAGCAGTGGCTGAAAGTCAAACGTTGACCCCATCGGGCGCCGAACCCGAACTGGAGGTGCGATCTCGAACTCAAGCGGTGCCGACCAGGGGGAGACTCGCCCTCCGTCGTCAGTTGATCGAACGAAGATCTTGTAACTGCCGAGCAACAAGGTGCTGCGAAATTCTGTCAACCGAGTGAGCTGTCCGCCATTCGTGAAGAAGTCCGTCCCAGACACGCCTTTCAACTGAATCACGTTGCGAGTCAGAACGGTGACAAAAAACGTTCCGTTCGCTGCAGTGTTGCCTTCCACGCCTGTAATTCGTACCTGATCACCAGTCCTGAGTCCGTGGTTGGGAACCGTGACATCAATCGCCTTTGAAATCGTCACACCAGTGATGCTTCGACTCGTAGCCCCTGTTGCAGGTGCAGAATTGACGAGTCGAATCCATCGACCGCCTGAGGTGTATGTTCCCGCACTTGTAGCGTTGTTCAGGCGAAACACGTTGGCTGAAATCACGGTGACGGTGAAATTCCCATTTGCACCTGGTGTTCCAAGAACTCCGGAGATTCGTACCTGGTCTCCCGTGGCAAGTCCATGATTCGATGATGTAATATCAACGAACGATCTGCTCACAGCGTTCGTCACTGCCTGCGGAGTCGCTCCGATAATTGGCACCGCACCATCCAGGAACAATGAGCGATTCTCTTCAAGAACCGCGTTACCTTCTCCGTCCAGAATCGCGTTGCCAAACGCATCCAGCGCGGGTGTCATGTTCAGAACGTTGTAGATCGTTGACGTCTGACTCGTCTGATCGCTTACGAAGACATCAAACGAGGTTGCACCGACCGGACTGTTCCAATTGACCGACCAATTCGAATCAATGATTTCTCCCGGCGTGTTGATACTCGTCGGACCAGTAATAACCGGCGTCGTTCGAAGCAACACACTGCCTGGACTCCCCCAGTCGGTCTTGGTGCCATCGCCCAGAGTCGCACGGACCCAAATCCGGTTTGCACCAAGATTCAATCGCTCCGCGCCCGACAGTCGTGTCTGCCGGAACGTGTTGTTATTCGGATTCAGATCTCCAACAACACCTTCCTTAAACACGATGCGTTGCCGAGCCTCAACATCTGAAATCCAGATGTCGTAGCTGACAGCTCCAGCATATTCTTTCCAGTTCACAAGGGGCTGCGAGTTGGCAATTGTCCCCTGCGGTGATGTCACCATCAGCGGATCAATTGCAAGCAGTGCTCGAGTCTCCAGCGACTCAACCACCGCCGGGGCTTGAATCAGGGATGACTGGCGGCGGGAACGACGGTTTCCGGAGAATGCATCAAAGTTCATGTTCTGCTCTGCCAAAAATCAGCCAATGGAAATATCAACACTCCATACGCCCGGCGATCGTTCCAAAACCCTCGGGCGGAATGCCTCTGCTGTTGGGTCAAGGAACCGGTCATGTCGATTATGTATCGTCATGGCGGATAACGCATTTCGGTGGAAAAGTCGCTACGACCCCGCGGATCATTGAAACACGAGAAGAGTTTTCCAATTAATCCCAACAACCGAAACAGAGTCGGTACTCTTCCCGAATTACCTGTTTCCCCTTTCAGGCACACACACGCTGGCCCCGTTGCGCATTTTTAACAGCGCCGAACAAGCCGGGATGTCAGACGCGGGAATTCGTGGCACCTAACACTCATCTGCATATTGCCTGCATTCACTCGCATCATCCCTATCGTCAATTTCACAAGAACCGGCATAACACTCAGACTTTTCGCTGATTCCCCTTGTTCTCAGGCGGCGAGTGATTTGAGAGTGAAGTCCGGAGAGCAAACTTCGATAAGTGCTCGACTAATTGCATCCACCAACTCAGTTTTCCAGGTCGATCCCCAGTCGCAAAAGCACTGGCAGAGGCTGTCAATGTCGTTTCCCCCAGTGAGCAGCAGAAGCGGGACGCCGCAAGGCCATTCCAACAACACGGAGATTCAACTCTCCGTATGTTTGGAATGCAGTACCCCTCTGCCAAGCAAATTGGTGGAACTGGCCCGAACGGACCTGACATTTATTACCGACCGTCCACTGAGATACGGAACGCCCCTGCAACTTGCGATCTTCAGTGATTTCATCCATGCCGTCACTCACAATCGAGCACACGTACACTGGTGTCGGCCACATCCGCTTGGCTGGCAAATAGGTGCGTTTCTTGTTCAGACGCTGCCAGATCGCCTGACCGAGAATCACTGGACGGATCTCCGAAGTTCACTTCGATATGAATGCAACTGGAAGGCATGGGTCCTGTGGGGGGACGAGGCAAAGCTTGAAGCGATCAAAATCATTAACTATTCCATCAGCGGTCTTTGCATGATGGCACCCTGCGAAATCTCGCCAGGTCAGCCGTTTTCACTCTTTGGAGCCGCAGGGTCGAGACAACCGGCTGTCCTCAATGGGCAAATTCAATGGTGCCGCAAGGTTGATGATCGTTTTCAGATCGGCGGACTGATACATGGTCAGCGTGGTCGGGATTTGCCGCGACTGTTTGGCAATCTTAAAGATGTGCACGCCGACGGCATCCAGATCGAAGACTCGAACTTTTGTGATTCACTAGACACTCAAAGGCGTGAGCAGGAACTGTCTGAACGTTTCCTGACGGATAGTGACTCCGCCAATTGTCGTATCGTCTAAGCACAATACCGTTCAGCGAACGGCCTGTTAAAGGAGCGGAATCGGCGCAAGCCGTCCGGTGAGTCTGAATTTGGCGGGCTCACACCGAGCAGCTCGCGGAGCTTCGCTACTTTTTGAACGGTATTGCGTTTATACCAGTCGCGGTCACGATTGAGTTGTTTAACCGTCAGCTGGAGGCGTACGTGAATGCCGCCACCAACGTGCGCCTCCGGCTGACGGTTAAACGAAAAACATCTCCATCGCGACCGTTTAAAGTTTAAGCAGACCGACAAGTTCGTCGCCAAACCTACCAGGTTCCTCTGCGACATGCTCGGCCGGCTCCCTCCTCGCAATTAAATGTCAAACTTTTTCAGAGACTGTCCCTGCGGCGAATTCTGCCGACTTCGGACATCCGCTGTCAAAAGAAAAGACCGCCTGAAGACGCACGCCTGCCACGAGATTTTCACAGAATGCTGTGTTTTACCGTGTAAAACGATCGTTCTGACGAGCCTCAGACAACGGCCGACCTTGTCCCGCAGTCCAGACGACCACTACCAACGTTGTCACCGATTCTTCCGACTCCATCCGTAAAATCGAAATATTTTCACAAGTCAACGGAAACGTTGGATCGATATCAGGAAGGACGCTTTGATCTCGGCGTTCAGAATCTGGACTTGATTGTAAAGGCTTACGCCCGTCCGGAACCTGACAGGCAGGATAGCACTCATGACAACGCCCAAGAAATTTTCAGGGAAGAACTCAATGCAGACGTTTGGCAGACAAATACGACGAGGGGTCGTGCTGACGGCGATCTGCCTGATGATACTCTCCAGCAGTGGTTGTACACTGACCGGGGGATTCATCGGAGTTATGTGGACCTACATGACCTTCTGGAAAACTCTGCCACCAGTTCCGGTGCCAGCGTATGCCAGTCAGCTCATGGAGGACAAACTATGGGAGGATGAACGGTACGAACGCGTGCCGGTCCTTGATCCCGTGGATGGAGACGTCTTCTGCGTCGACCCTCCAAGCGAAGATCAGGTGATGCGAGCCCTGCCCGACGACGGTGCTGGTGGGTTTGCGTTTCTTCAGGAAACGCAGCTCAACAACGTGCGAATCGTCGTGGAGCCACTGGTCGATCGCCTTGACGAATGCAAGGTTTACCCGCTGGTCGGACCTTGTCGGTTGCACCACTGTCACTACAAGTGCACGATCTATTACGACAAGACAATCCGAGCCTACTGGCCGATTCCGTTCTCCCATGTAGATCAGTCCGAAGAAGTGGTCTACATCGACAAGGATCATCTGATTCGCTGTGCAGGTCCAACAATGCAGTAGAATCAGGTCTCACACGAAGACTTCCAAGCCCGGCCTTTCAGGTCGGGCTTTTTTGTTGCCCATCCAACAATCTTGTTCGCTAACCGTCGCCGCCTGCATTCGGCGCAGCTAAGATTGATGTGCCGTCGGGAATTGTCCGCGACTTCGTGAATTCGCTTCCTCTGCGTCTGGTTTGAAGACTGCTTGTGGCTGACTCACCCACAAACCCACTCAATTTACCACCGGACAATGGAGCTCCATTTTCTCGAGACGCTGCGAATTCGGAAACGTCACTGACCAGCATCGTGCTGGCAGAACCGCAAGACGATAACGACGATCTCGCCCTCGTACTTGGCCCTGTCGCGGCCGCGCTGACTTCAGCAACGACGGTGAGCTTCTTCTCCTCGGCGACTTTCCACCTTTTGTTTATTGGGACCGTGGCTGTCGTGGCCCCTTACCTTGGCCTCGACTGGCTGAAGCTGCTCGACGAGCCTCAACCCCCGCTGCAGGCGGCGTTAGGTGACGAAGACTTCCTTGACGATCTTCCGCAATTTGAATTTGTCGGAGATCTCAGTGAACAACTGGAAACTCCGGCCAGCAGCATCGAGCAGCTCGCTCAGCAGTTGCAGCGATCCGATTCCGCAACGCTGCTCATGGCCAATGATGATGTGCTGAAGAGTATCGCAGGAAGTGATGCCAGCGATCCCGACGCCAGCGGTTCGGGAGTTCTTTTGAAAGTTCCGGAATCCGGCCTGGCTGTGACCAAGGGAAGTTTCACCGCCTTCACGATCCCCGCCAATCCCAAGCCCAGAGAAATCTACTCGATCGTGATCGAAGTTCGACTGCCTGATGACGTGAAGCAATTCCGCGTCAGTGATCTTGTGGGGGAAGTTCGAGGATCCGATCGCTATGTTCAGAAACTGCCGTACGACTCTCGTACGCCGCAGGCTTCCGGCTACCCGGTCGAAAATCAAAAGATCAAAGTCCTCACAACATCAACCGTTCTTGATGTTGTTGACAACCGAGTTCAGATTATCGTGAAAGTTCCCGGCGCGGCACGACTGGTGAAAGATGTCATTCGCATCCGGTCAAAAAAACTCAAAGAAGAGCAGGAACTTACGCTCATCTTCGGACTGCCATCCGGCTCATCCGAGCCTGCAGAGGATGACGCTTCCGATACCGTAAAGCCGCCAGCTCCATGACGGTTTCATCCAGTTGAGAAATCATGGCCTGGGGTCATTGAATATCGACAGGCCACTCAGATTTCGCATTCACCGAAAACGACTCTGCGTTGCGAAGCAAACGCGATGCAAATGGCAGATCTTCTCTCAAAACACCGGCAGGCCTAAAGCAGGCCGTAACGCTGAAGTGTCGTCTTCAATGCCGCCAATTGAGAATCCGTCAGCGGCGTCAATGGAAGTCGAACGTCTCCACAATCGCGGCCCAGCATCTTCATCGCAGCTTTGACAGGTATCGGGTTCGTTGACAATCCAAGCATATCGCGGCAAAGCGGGAACAACTTATGGTGAAGCATCTGAGCCTTCGCGATGTCGCCCGACTGAAACGCGGTGACCATGGCTTTGACATCTGTTGGCACGATGTTGCCAGCCACAGACACGACGCCACTGCCACCAAGTGCCAGAAGCGGCAGAGTCAAACTGTCGTCGCCAGACAAAACAGTCAGATCCGAAGCCGCAAGAATCTGAGAAGCCTGATCCATTGAACCGGTCGATTCTTTAATCGCAACAACACTTGGGCAAGTATCAGCGATACGGCAGATTGTTTCCGGCTCCATATTCTTTGCTGTACGTCCAGGAATGTTGTACAGCACGATCGGCAAATCAACATGCTCCGCCACAGCGCGATAGTGCTGGAAGAAACCTTCCTGAGTCGGCTTGTTGTAATACGGAGTTACCATCAACGCCCCGGTCGCCCCCGCACGTTTTGCGGAAGCTGTCAGACGGATGGCTTCGGCCGTACTGTTTGAGCCTGTTCCTGCCATCACTTTGATGCGTCCGGATGCATGCTCACAGGTAATCGCGATGACTCGCTCATGTTCGTCGTGAGTCAGCGTCGGACTTTCACCCGTTGTGCCAACCGGAACCAGGCCGTCAGTTCCCGCCTCGACATGAAAATCCACAAGGGATTTCAGCATGCTCTCATTCAGCGAACCATCGCTGTTCATGGGAGTAACCAAGGCAACCGTCAAACCGGAGAACAATTCACCACGTCTTACCATGACTCTTTTCTTTATCTTCTGCGTACTAATTAAATGACAGCCAAAACTACTTCTTGCCGGCGTACCTCAAACCAAACAACAGCACAATCGCGCCAGCAGTCGCAACAATAATTTCACCGATCAATCCCGTAGCCGCCAACCCGACCACTCGAAACAGAAAACCACCAAGTACAGCACCAATGACGCCAATAACCAGATCGCCGGGAAGTCCAAAGCTGGAGCCCTTAACAAAATGACCGGCGAGCCAGCCCGCGATGGTACCCGCAATGACGAAGTAGATCAGATTCTGCATCGCAAGGTTCTCATGTTTCTCGATATTTCACGTTTCTACGGCCTGAAGTTCATTCGTGCAAACGACTTAGCCACGATTTCGCCAGTCGATGCCCGAAAGGCTGGCTAACGCCAACATGAGTGCATGTGTTCCGTTGCGACCAAAGCCCTGAGCCTGGACAGCCTGGTACAACTGATTTCCCAGCGCCAGCCCCGGCATTGATAGCCCCATGCGGCGAGACTCGTCCAAAGCGATCCCCATATCTTTGATGAAGTGTTCAACAAAGAATCCAGGGTCAAAATTGTTGTCAATGATTCGAGGGCCGAGATTGGACAGAGACCAACTGCCCGCGGCTCCACTGGAAACAGATTTCAAAACTGTCGGCAAATCCAGCCCGGCCTTGTATCCATAAAGCAGAGCCTCACATACGCCAATCATGCCCGTTGCGATCAGAATCTGATTCACAGTTTTTGTATGCTGTCCGGACCCCGCAGGTCCCTGATGCACAATCGTTTTCCCCATCGCTTCCCACATCGGTTGCAACGCGGCAACGACTTCTGCATCGCCACCAATCATGATGGACAACGCGGCATTGCGAGCCCCGATGTCTCCGCCGGAAACAGGAGCGTCGACACTGTAAACTCCTTTGGCTTTTGACGCTTCGTAGATTTCTTTTGCCAGCGATGGCTGACTTGTCGTCATGTCAACCAGAACAGCCCCTGACTTTGCGCCTGCCAGCGCTCCATTTTCACCCAGCAGAACTTCCCGAACATCTGCAGGAAATCCAACAATCGAAAAAACAACATCAGAATTCTGTGCGACTTCTTTGGGAGTCGCGGCCCACGCGGCACCACGAGCCAGCAAGGCTTCGGCCTTTTGTTTTGTCCGCGAATAAACAGTCGCCGAAAAACCGGCACTCATGAGGTGACCGCACATGCTGGACCCCATGACGCCCGTCCCGATCCAGCCAATTCGAGTTTGTCCGGGCACAACCTGCGGCAATGACATTTCAAGTTCCCTGCTTCAAAAAGATTCAACAGCAATGCAATGCCGAATCAAACACATTGCCGCACGAGTATATCGAATGCGGACCTCTCTGCCACGTCGCAACAAACATCAATGCCACGAACTGAGAACCCGTCCCCGTAACTTTTCATCATTTGCCTGACCTGCCGTCGTCGACCACTGGTGATCCTCAGGCTGAAGTGCCTCCATGAAGTCGACGCTTAACGTCCTGCTGGGTAGAATGATCCGTGCCGCTCTACTCAGTCACTCTCCGCCGGAGCAGAACGATGGCCGAACCATCGACAGCCAACGCTTCATCCACAATACGCGCTCGCTTCGTCATGACACCTCGTCGCTGGGTGATCCTGAGTGCTGCGTGTTTTCTTGCGGCGACCTACGCTCTATTCCATGAACACATCCCGGTTCACGTCACTAAAGACACACCCCTGTTTCGAGCAACTCGCAACGGCAAACAAGGCATCGTCACGACTGGCGGAAGAATCGTTGTTCCGTTTGAATGGAAACATATTGGTGCATTTGATGAACACGGTCTGGCTCGGGTTGTCAAAGAGTCGTCAACGATTCATGTCAGCTCATCGGATCCCATGGTAGATCAACGCATCTACCATGAAATCTCCGGAGTCATTGATCGCTCTGGGCGTCACGTGATTCCACCGATATTGACCCAATCCTCGCTGCGATTTGATGATCAAAATGAGTTCCTCGGAGTACGTGGCGGGCAACTCAGGTTCTTTGATCGTCAGGGCCGAGAAAGACTTCACGTCGACTGGCGTCCCATCATGGATGGCACTTTCGGCAGTCACGGCTTGATCGCCGTTCAAAAAGGAAGTAAGACCGGCTGGCTGGATCGTGCAGGCCGTCTTGTCCTGTCGCCCCCGGACGGACTGCGAGCTGCGTCAAACTTTCTCGAATGCGGATTGGCATTGGTTGAAAATCCCGTGGGTGCGCTTGGCTGCATCGATCTGAAAGGCACAATGGTGATCGATCCGGAATGGACGACGATTGAAATTACCTCGACTTCAGCCATGCGAAAAGGCACGCGAGAAAAGCCTGACCTTACTTTTGTACGCGTCAGTAAGGGGCCGTCAAAAACACACATCAAAAGTCTCTTCGGACTTTTCACATCCAACGGACACTGCGTTGTCCCAGCGGACTATTCCGACCTGAAGATTTACTTTGAGCCGAATTTGATCCGCGCGAAGCGTCCCGATGGTACGTATTGTTGTCTGAACTTCGATGGTGTGATGCTCCCGCTGCCTTCTGATCTCGATGTCGTGCATCTCAATAACGACGCCGACACGATTCTCTCAAAGCGTGATGGAAAATATGGCTGGTTCACCGCCGACGGGAAGGTCAGCATTCCGTTTGAATTCGATGTGGTACTTCCGCCAACGGAATTTTCCCCGACCCCGTTTGCAATAGTGGCAAAAGCAGACAAGTGGGGGGTGATCAATGAAAAAGGAGGCGTTGTCATCCCCTTCGAATACGACCGCATCGAAGAATCACTGGTCGATTTTGGGCTTTTTGTTGCTCGAGAGGGCCGATTCTTCGGATGTCTGGATGTAAACGGAAAAACAGTCGTACCATTCGAGTTCACTCATTTGGGCCGGCAGAGAACTATCGAGTATTTTGTTGGTGGTTGTCGAAACGGAGATGTGATTTTTGAAAAATCGGGCAAGCAAAAAAACACCCCCGCAGGACTCCGGCTTTCACCGATTATGATGGATTTTGTCATTCTGGATTTCATCAGTCAGGATTTCAGTCAGTTGCGCCCCAGGAATCTCTTGATAATGACTCAAAAGAGTCGTCCACCCGGGCCATACTTTAGCGCGAGGTACGATGCGGATCATGGAGGTAGCGGCATCTACCACGTTCAAAAGGGCCTCATCGTTCCGCCAGTCCATGGTCGTGTGGCAATCAGCGAATCCGGTTTGGCAGGCTACGGACTGGTGCGATCAGATTCTTTGTACGATCGTTATCTGTCGTGGTCGCAGAAAAAGCTGAATGAGCTTATGCCATCGATGGTGCCCGCGCCACGTGAAGTTTTTGTCGTCTATGATGACAACGGCAATGTGATCTGGAGGAACGACATGCGGCTGATTTCTATCCTGAAAGCCCTTGGCCTGAGTTGCTGGGGATTGTACTCTTTTCGAAAGTACCGGGTTGCCCGACGAGCACAACAGAAGATGATGCACGCGGCATGACGAACACTAAAAATGCCTCAGTGCTGGCGGGCAAAAACATGACTGGGCAAAAAGTTGAAGTTCCACAGGGCTGACGGTTTCGTCAGCCTGAGCAAACCGGCTCTCTCTTGTCCCCAAAATGTGTATTGGTATGTTCTTACTGGCAACTCCCCTTACGAGACGACAAGTGGAGCGACCAGATATGGAGTCCTTCGTGATTGTGTCGTGCACAAGAGTCGGAGCCTCTCCTTCTTTTCGAGACGCCTGAATAAAACCTAAGGATCAACGCACGCTGATGTCCATTGATGCGGTGTTTTCACTCACATCAAACGCTGCTTTGCTGAATGTCGGTGGGCCGAGAAGTGATCTTGCATTGTTGGAAAAACCGTAGGGTTCGGTCGGTAAGCCGAAACTGTTCTTCGACAACTTTCCGTCGCCGTTCAGGTCCTGAAAAACGGCGATTGCGGTCGATTGGCTGTCTGGCAACGAAAGCGAAAAATCAACTCTGTCTGAAGCGACCGGTACCGTTGTCGTTGCATGGCTGTTTTCGGACTTGGGGAACCCGTCGGCCGATTGAAAGACGGCCACATACAACGTCGACGACTGATTTTTCAATCCTGAAACATGGACGGAGATGTCTCGCGAAGAAACAGCAACGGTGTCGCTCGCCGGATTCTCTGTTGCGTACGTCTCAGCCTCTGCCTCGAAGACGGTGGCACTGGGGGCAAGTTGACTCTTCGTTGGCTCATCATACCCAGGCAGCGGCGTGATTTCAGCCAGAGGACCTGAATCTTTCGCAGCTCCTGTCGCGTTGTGACTGTCGATGTAAAGCAGAACGCCGCATGCAAGGCAGATGATCGTCAGCAGGATCACGATGGGATTCAGGAGTCTCATGGATTGACTTTATGCTTGAATGATTGAGTGGTGTGGCTCGATACAAATCCGTTATCCGCGTTTCCATCGTCCTGACAGCAGCAGCGTCAGGATTCCAAGCATCATCGAGCTGCCCAGCAAAACGGCGACTTCGTTTTGCAGACTTGTCAGAGGCGACTGAAACCAGAACACTTTTTGGTACCCATCAAGAGCCCACGCGTTAAAAGTCCATTTGCCGATCTCCTTCATTCGGTCGCTCATCGCGAAACGAGGAATCATGCTGCCACCCACGGCTGACATGCTCAGAATGATGACAACGGAAACGGCATTCAATTGGGCTCGTGACTTACAGATAGTCGCCAACAGCATTGCAAAACTTGCCGTGGCCGCGGCCGTGCTGAAGGTCATGATGCTGAATCCGATCACGTGTTCGGCAAGTTGAATTTTGAAGACCAGTTCCGCCCAGACAAACATCACTGTGATCTGCAGACATCCCAACACAAGGATCCCCAGCCATTTGCCACCGACGATATGGAACAATCTCGCCTGACTGACAAGAATACGATCCAGCGTTCCGGACTCCGCTTCTTCCAGCAGCGCGGCAGCGTTACCGGTCGATGAGAAGAGCAGGAACAGCACGGCGATACCTGCCGCGTACATGGCGATGCGAGGATTCTCCTGAGTCGCCGCTTGAGGATTTTCGACGCTGATGTTAACCGCATCAGAGGTTTCTGAGTTTGATTTCTCGGCAAGCGCAGTCTCAAGTAACTCATCCGTGGTTTGACTCAACTTCGGCGGAGCAACGGACCATTCTTTGGGAACGCTGGAAACACCATTCACCGAAGTTACGCCATCCGCATCCGTCGTCAACCAACGATTGTTCGGATCGCTCTCAAAGATCTGTGATGGTTCTTTTGCGGCATCAAAGTATCGGACTCCGCGAAACGCCAGCGACGTTGCCTGATCATTCAGAACAGAATCGATCGCAGCATCGTTGGTACTCGGGCCGCCAGCGATTCGGCGATATCGAGCGGCCGAACTGAGCGTGATCAATTGCTCGGCTGCAAGTGATGCTTTCTTCTGAGCGAAGAAGCCTCTCACAACAGACGTGACCATCGACACCGCCATCGGATTCTGTCCGTCGGTCACCAACTGGACTGGACATGGCACTGCGTCCGCATCGTCAGTCAGCCGGGAAGGAAAATCCCGTGGAAGCCTGACAATCAGATCGTAGCGACCTGATCTCTGCGCATCCGCAATCTTTGCATCGACGGCTTTATCGTCGAGCGATTGGGCATCAATGGTCGGGTCGTCAACGGCCTCTTTGTCCTGAACGTCGTCCGCTTCAAGCCGTGCTGGGCTTTCGATCAGCGAGGAACACTGCAGCGTCGAGTTTGCTTCGAGGAATCCTCGCAGTTCGACACTCAGCGCTGTTTCGGAACACGCGATCCAGCCGATCCGCAATTTCTTGTCGCCGCCCGTGGCGATTCCGTTGCTGAAGATCGCCGCAAAGATGCTGAAGAACACTACGGGCATTACAAAAACCAGCAACAACTCCAGCGGGTTGTTGCGCAGGCGAAGGAACAGAATGCGAAGGATCGTCAGGATCATTCCCGCAGACTCCTTCCGGTCAATTCCAGAAACACATCCTGCAGCCCGTAGCTGCGAACGTCGATCTGACTGGGTTCCTGATCGAGCTGCTTCAGAACGGCCAGGACCTGCGGCAGCTCCTGCATCGACGCCAACGAACAGGTTGCCGAGGTTCGCGGTTCGTCGAAGACAAACGACGCCAGCGGCTTTGGACAGGGACGCTCGAATCTCAGAATGACGCGATGCGGCTGACCGATGGTTCGCTGCACCAGTTCGCTGAGCGTCCCATCGGCGACGATTGTGCCATGGTCCATCACAACGATGCGATCGCAACGCGTTTCCACTTCCTCCAGCTGGTGTGTCGTCAGCAGCACTGCAGCGCCGTCGGCGGTGAGCTGTTGCATCATTTCGTAGATGCGTTCGCGGCTTTGCGGATCCACGCCGACGGTCGGTTCGTCAAGCAGCAGAATGTCTGGTTCATGCAGCACGCTGCACGCGATGTTGAGTCGTCGTTGCATTCCGCCAGACAGAGTTTTCGTCAGCGATCGAGTTCGATCCTTCAACGCGGCCCACTCAAGAACTTCATCGATGCGATACTTCAGGGCCTGTCCGCGAACACCTTCGAGCCGCCCAAAGACCTCGAGATTCTGCTGAACCGTCAGATCCGGATAGACGGCAAGGTTCTGCGGGACCAGCCCCAGCCGAACAGGATCATTATCTTCCGGATCATCAAACGGGTGGCGGGTGATCTTGCCGGAGTCGGGTTTGAGAAGACCGCTGATGCAGCGAATCATCGTCGTCTTGCCCGCTCCGTTGGGGCCGAAGAAGCCGAGCAATTCTCCCGGCCGCAGTTCCAGCGAGATACCCTTCAGCGCTTCGCGTCCGCGGTACTTCTTTCGAACATCCCGAAGCGTCAAAACGGGAGGAACTGTTGTGGCCGACGACTCTGTCATGTCGCCGCCATCTCATAGCTTCGCTGACGCCACTGCACGCCCTTGCCTCGCGACTTGCGGATCAATGCGGTCCACTGAATCAACAGAATCAGGAGGATTGAAACAGGATTCAACAAACAGGCCAGCCATGCTCGGTCGAATTTGAGACAGCAAAGAGTACGAGGCAGGTAGCTCAACGCACAGGCCGCCACAATAGGCGTTGCGAATTCGCTGCCGATGACGTCCAGCAACATCGCCGCCAGGCTAAGCACCGGACAGACGAATGCCAGCAGCATCAACACCGTCATCACGGGCAACAGTGGCATTTTGGCAAATCCTTCGCTGGCGTTCTTCATCAATCCCGCCCACGTTTCTTCGAACGACGTATACATGCGGCATGTGGCAATGTCGGCGGCATCGAAGAGATCTGTCTTCAGACCAGACAAGCGATAGGCCCGAGGCAACATGATTCCGTCATGCAGCGATTGGCGAATGGAACTGTGACCGCCGCTGATTTTGTACGCCTGCTTTGTTGTCAGAAAGAATTGACCGCAGCCAGCGGCGGCACCAGTCATCCGTGTCCAGCGCATCAGGCCAAATGGCAGGAAGCACAGCAGAATGACATGGATCAATGGAATCAGCATCTGCTCACCAACGGTGACGACACGCTGATGAGGAAAACCACTGAGCAGATCGGCGTTCGTTCGTCGTCGCTGAGTGACCGCGCGGTGCAAAGCGTCTTTGGAAAGCGCTACGTCAGCATCGAGGAAAATTAGTTCGTCGTACATCGCCTGCTGAGCCAGTTGATAACATGCAAACTGCTTGCCGCTCCATCCCGCGGGCACTGGCGTACCTTTGAGAAGGCGAACGTTCGGATGTTTCCGCGAACAGGCTTCAACGATCGCGGCGGTGCTGTCCTGACTTTCGTCATCGAGCACACACAGATCACATTGCACACCTTCGCTGGCCAGGACCGAATCCAGCAGCGGCCCAATCCGCAAGGCTTCATTGCGAGCCGGGATCAGAACGGAAACGTTGATGCCAGCTCGCGCGTCGTCGACATTCTCCTTCACCCTCCCACTGGGAGGGTCGGACGCGACAGTGGCCGGGGAGGGCGTGGGAAAATCGTTGCCAAGTCGGCTGCTCAAGACTTGCGGGCCCTCCCCGCTCGTTCCTCGCGACCCTCCCAGAGGGAGGGTAAATTCGGCAGGCTGTTTTTCCGCAGCGTCGGACCAGCGCAGCGCAGGCTCACCATGATCGCGACTTGCCTTCCGGAAAAACAGCAGGTTCACCAGAAACATGACCGAGACAAAAGCGCTGGCTCCGAACGTTGACCAGATGAAAATGGATGTGACGCTCGCGGTCATGTCAACTCTCCCTGAACAGCAGTCGCCGACATCGCAGGGTCGTTGCTGTGGCGGTCGTGATACTTGCGACCTCGCAGATTGGCAGCCAGTCGTCGCCAGACATCATAAAGTCCACCAACACCCGCGCGGCCCATGGCAAGAGTCGTGAAGCCTGCGGGATCGCGAGCGATGGCAAGTTCCGCCAGCGATGCCTGAGTCATAGCCAGAGCCTGTTCCAGTTCAACGGTCCGAGCGTCTCGATCCTTCGACAGATCGGCGCAAGAGACACGTGAGCCGAAACGTATGAGCAACTCCGGAGAACGTTCGTTCCAGAATGTGTACTCAATCGCCATCGGCAGTGCGGTGCCGCAAAATTCAGGATCGACCAGGTGACTGAGTCCAGTCATGAACGACGCGGGTTGCCGAATGTCGTGAAACTTTCCCGCCGGCGTCAGCCAGAGAATCGTCTGCGGATTCTTCAACAGTTTACGACTGGTTCGCAGGAATTCCTTCGCACCGCTCGCGGTGTCTCGTTCGACCGAGAAGAAACCCAGACGCTCCAGAATGGGATAGCTTTTCAAAGCCTCGGCATCCATCGGAGCGGCGAATCTGCGACCGGGAAAGAGCAGATCCGTCATCAGCACGCCGGTCATCGGGTCCCACCAACCGGGATGATTGATGAAGCAAACAATTGGACCGCCTGACAATTCCAAAAGTTGCTCATGCCCGGTCACTCGGACGGCATTGAAATTCTTCCGCACGAAACGACGAACGTGCCGGCGAAAGCCCCAGTTCAGGATTCTTGACGGCAGGCTGGACATGTCGTTTCCGTGAGACAGAAGAGTTTCCCGTCGGCGGAGCGACGGGCGTACGGTACACCCGTCGCTCCATCGACGGGATTGCTGCGAGCAGGGCCGCGTTGACCTATGCCGCTCGAGCTTTCACGCTCTTTTCCGTCGTCGAACCAGCTCCGCGCAGATCCTGATCCACAGTATCCGCTGCGATCCAGCCGGACATCATGACCATCGGCATGCCTGGCCCCGGATGAGCGGAACCGCCAGCGAGATACAAACCCTTCATTTCCGAAACGCGATTCGCCGGCTTGAACGCTCCCATGAATCGACCATGGCTCGCGAGACCATAGATCGCTCCGTTCAGCACGTGATAACGACGATCAATGTCGGCCGGTGTCAGCGAGTGCTCAACTTCGATGCGATCTTCGATATCTTCCATCCCGGCCGTTGTCTTCAACTTGTTGATGATCACGTTCCGATACTCAGGAAGCATCTTGTTCCAGTCATGGTGCTTTCGCAGATACGGAGTGTGAACCAGAATGTACAACGCTTCGCCATTCCCCGGCGCGACCTTGTCGCCGGACAGCGATGGAGCACACACGTAGCACGTTGGATCCGCCGCCGGTTCGCCCTTGCTGTAGATCTGGTCGAATTCAACATGCGGATCGCGGCTGAAGACAAAATTGTGGTGCAGAATATGATCGTACTTTTTGCGTAGCCCCAGATAGAGCACGACTCCGGAACACGCCGCTTCGAATTTTCGCTTCGACAAAAATTTGTCGGCGACCTTCTTCGGCAGCAGTTCGTTGCAGGTTCGTACGCAGTCGGAATTCGATACGACAGTTTCGGCTTTCAGCACTTCGCCATTGTCTAAAGTCACACCGGTGACTTTTCCGGACTGCGAATCGATCGACTTCACCTGATGACCGGTCACATAGTTGACGCCCAACTCGCGGCCGAGTCGCACCAGAGCTTCCGGGACGGCTCGAGTGCCACCCATTGGATACCAGATGCCTTCGTTCGTCTGCATGTGAGCAATCCCGCAAAGCACGGCGGGCGACGCTTCCGGCGACGATCCAACGTACTGCGTGAAGTGATCGATCATCTGCGCAATGCGAGCATCGGGGATGTGTGACCGCACCAGTCCAGCCACCGTGCGACCGAAGCGAAGACTCATGACATCTCGCAGAACATCCAGAGAAAATGACTCTTTGACGTTCATTGTGTCGGCGATGCCACCGACGCTCTTCCAGAAGAAGAACTTGTTGGACACTTCGTCCAGCTGTTTCGAAATCGTCATGAACTTCTCGTAGCCGTTGCCGGTTTTGTCGGTTCCGGTGAAGTCGCGCAGGCGGGTTTTCATCTCGGACAACGATTCGACAAGATCGAATTGCTCGCCATCCTCAAAGAAGCATCGCCACTGCGGATCGAGTCGCACCATGTCCAGATAATCTTCCAGCTTTCGACCGGCTTCCGTGAAGACTCGCCGAAGAACCGAGGGAATGGTCAGAATCGTCGGCCCCATGTCGAAGCGGTAGCTTTTGTCTTCCAGTTGAGCCGCTTTGCCGCCGAGCCACTCGTTCTTTTCAACAACCGTCACCGAGTATCCTCGCGCGGCCAGAGTGCATGCGGAGGCCAGTCCGGCCAATCCACTTCCAATGACGATGACGTCCGATTGAGTCTTCATGATTGCGTTCCTTCGTGAAATCCAAAACACTTTCCCGCCGACGGAGCGGCGGGTGTACCGTACACCCGTCGCTCTGCCGACGGGCATTTTTGTTCCGTTCTATTTTTTATCGCCGTCGCCGACTTCGCCTGATTTTCATCTGCTCGATCGTCGCCTTGATCATCTTTGGAACCGCCATCAGCGACTGCAGCGGATTGGCCGCGTGCTCCAGTCGAATGAGTTGCTCCAGAACGTCTGCATCCGCACTGGTTGGTAATTGCAGATGCGGTTTGAACCAGCGGCGAGTCGCCACGATCGCCTTCAGTTGAGTCATCTCCAGCAAGCCCGCTTCGCCGCGAGTCGTCCCATGACCGCTCATTCCGCGACCACCAAAGGGGACTCGCGGATCGGCCGTCGGCACAATCATATCGTTGATCACAACGCACCCGGCGTGAATACGGCGTGCCAACTGTTCGCAGCGTGCCGAAGAACCAAACACGGTGGCACTCAACGCATAGGGACACTTTGCATTTTCCTGAAGAGCCTGAATGTCAGACTCAACACGAATGAACGACACGACGGGAGCGAAAATATCCGACTGAGCCACGGACATGGCCGACGTGACATGATCCAGAATCGCAACGCCGGAAAGTTCGGACGTGTTCCCGTTCGTGATCGATCCGCAAACAAGTTCCGCGCCGTCGGAAATGGCTTCGCGAATCTTTGCGGCCGCTGTAATTTGCAGCGCGGTACCAGCCCGCAATGCGATCGCAGAACCATCATTTGAATTGCGCGAGGGGCCGGTGCTTCGCAGTTCCCTCTCAACAATTCGCGACTCAAGTTTCACCTTGACGAGTCGCAGGATTTCATCCGCCTGATGGTCGCGTGCGAAGACTCGTCGAGGAGCCATGCACGTTTGGCTGTTATTCAACGTCAGCCCAAACAGCAGACAATCGCTGACCAGATTGAGATCTGCGTCCTCCAGCACGAAGACGGCATCGCAGCCGGAAAGTTCCATGACAGACGGAGTCGTGGATTCGGCCAGTTCACGGCTGACCGCCTGGCCAGTGATCGCAGAACCGGTCAGAAAGACTTTGTCGATACCATTGCGAATTGTATGCACCGCTGCTGCAGAGGATTCCGGCAAGACTTGAATCAGGCCTTCTGGAAGGCCGACAGACCTTGCCATCGAAACCAACGCCTCCGCCGTTCGCGAGCAATTCACAGCGGGCTTGATCAAAACGGCATTCCCCGCCGCAATCGCCTGCAGTGCCTGAATGCCGGGCAGCATGAGAGGATAGTTCGACGGTGCGATGATCAGCACAACGCCCAGCGGTTCGGATCGCAGAGTCACCGAGTTGCCCCACAGCCACATCGGACGAGCACGATTGCTGACGACTTTCTCCCGTAGAATCCGAGAGGCCTCAGTTTCCAGAAAGCGACACGCATCCAGCAACGGAAGAACTTCGGCCGCCAGCGTCTCGGCAAGATTCTCTCGGTCAACAGTGCTTGCCAGTGCCCGGGGATCGGCGGCAATCTTCAGACGAAGCTTCGTCAGGATCTTCAAACGATCCCGCAATGCGCGTTGGCACCAATCGGATTGAGCCGTTCGCGCAGCGCGCAATTGTGATTGCACGGCGACCGTCAGTTCATCACCAGCACTTACCTGCGCGGGAGTTTCACCGCCAGCATCGGCCGAGTGCAATCGCAGGCGAATCGACGCCGCTCCGTTCGCCGTTTCCACACCGGCTGGCCCCATCACGCAGCCCTCCGCTGAGCAGCAGGGGCCATCGGCAATGTGGCTGGCGACGATGAGGTTTCCGGAAACTCCAGTCGCAACGCATCACACATCAGGCGAGCCGAGATGCGAGCCGATTCGTAGATGACTGGCAGGCCGCTGCCCGGATGAGTTCCGCCGCCGACAAGATACACCTGCTGAAGATCATTGAAATGATTTCTCGGCCGCGCATGCAGCATCTGGCCAAGATTGTGTGCCAGATTGAACGTCGCGCCTCGAAAGACCTGGTAGGTGTTCTGCCAGTCGTCCGGGGTCACGATTTTTTCAAAACGAATTCGATCTTCGACATCGTGCAAACCAAGCTTTGCCATTTGCATCAGCACGCGTTTGCGAAACATCGCGGTCTGCGATTTCCAATCGACATGCGGACTTTGATTCGTCACAGGAGCCAGCACATAAAGCGTGCTCATGCCGTTCGGTGCCAGCGACTTGTCAGTCACGCACGCGTTTTGAACATAGATCGACGGATCTTCTGACAGCACCTTCAAGCGATCGATCTCGTCAAGATTGCGTTCATAATCCTTCGCGATGTAAATCGTGTGATGAGGAAGATGGTCGTAGCATCCTTCAATGCCAAGATACAGCATGAACGTCGAACACGAGTACTTGCTGCGATCGAGCTTCTTGTTGTTCCACGATTTTCGCAGACGATCGGGAACCAGTGTTTTCATGGCTTGAGCAAAGTCTGCATTGATAACGAGTGAGTCAAACGTCTGATCGCCGCTGCGAGTCTTCAGGCCAACGGCTTTGCGACCTTCGAAATGGACCTGCTCGACCGATTCGTTCAGACGAATATCAACGCCCATGTCGCGAGCGATGTCGGCCATTCTTTCGCTCACAGCTGCGCAGCCACCGGTTGGATGGAAGACGCCGTATTCGTATTCCAGAAATGCCAGAATCGTGAAGAGGCTCGGGCACTGAAATGGCGACATGCCAAGATACTTGGACTGAAATGAAAACGCGGTGACCAGTCGAGGATCTGAGAAGTGCTTGCCAAGATCATCCGCCACCGATCGCCACGGACGAACCCACGGAGCTGCTTTCAGAACCGAAGGGCGGAGCAGATCGAGCATGCTGCTAAACGGAGATTCCAAAATCGGGCGAAAGCGTTCCAGCTTGGTGCGATTTTCGTTCATGAATCGAACGAACGAGTCAGCATCCTGTGGCGCGATGCGAGCGATCTCAGCCCGCATGCGTTCCAGATCCGGAGTCGCATCAATGCGGCCGCCGGCACCGAATTCCAGCCGGTACTGAGGATCCAGTCGTGTCATCGGAACATCGCGCCAAAGATTGCGGCCGACGCTCTGGAAGATTTCTTCGAGCACTCGTGGATAAAGAAAGAACGTGGGTCCAGTGTCAAAGCGAAAGCCATCCGCTTCAATCGCGGCGCAGCGTCCGCCGACTTGCTCCGCGCGTTCGAACACGGTGACATCCGCGCCAGCCTGCGCCATGAGCATTGCGTTCGCCAGTCCGCCCGGCCCCGCGCCGACAATGCAGACTTTCTTCCTGTTCGCTGGCATCCTTGCCATTGAGCTTCCTGTCACTTCGGAGAATTGTTCAAGAGCAGCAAATTATGCCGCTTTTCAGAAAGTGGCACAATATGAGTGCTGACTTCGACGCAGGACGGGCATTCCTGCCCGTCAAATCGCTGTCGCATAAGAGTTAGGACAGGACTGCCCAACCTGGTTTTCGCCTTCCGCCTGATTTACGCCCGCAAAATGGCGTACTCAGATTTTACGTCTGACAAAATCTTTTTCACTTCGTCACGAGTCAGTTTGCTTCCAGCCCCCCCGGTGCGGAGCTTCTGGAGAGACCCGTCGGCAAGCAAATAGAGAAACCGGCAAAAGAGAATGACGTCGGCCGGGAAATCGTTCTTCTCAAGCGATCGTATGTACATGAGAGCATCGTCCCGGCCTTCCAGCGCCAGCTTACAGAGACTCTCGCGGGAGACATCACATGGAATAAAAACGCGACCACTGATCGCATCAGAATGCGCGTCCTTCAGGATGTTGACAAGCTGCAAAAATTCTCCAAAGCCTACGGAAAGTTTTCGCAATTCTTTGTGAGCCGCAAGCCCTGCGGGATGATGGAAGACGAAAATATCTGTGAGCAGTTCTCCGACAACTCCTGCCACCGCGTAGCAATACAGACGCAGGTCATTCACCGTTTGAATCTGAATCTGATTCGGCAAATCGATCGAGGCATCGATAAAACCTATCATGCCTGTGATCGTAGATGTCAAAGCCTTGCGGATCGTCTGCGAGACCGATAGTGGAGTCTCGCTGAAAATCGCCATGAGCCTCGGGAATTCCAGCAAAAGCCGTCCAGTTGGGCTTTGAGCGGGCCATAGACCTGTGAAGTCAATCGAAGACGGATCATCGGCACAGGTCTGCTGCGAGTTGCTGGTGTCAGCCTTGAAACAGGCTTTCATCGCCGCGAGCAAATGTTTCTTGCAGGCCGCGTCGGTATCTGCGGCGTCTTCAATACTATCAGCGACTCGAAACAGCAGGTAACTCACCCCAATTTGCCGACGGCGCTCGGCGGCCAGAAGCGGAATCGCCAATGCGAAAGTTCGACTGGTTCCCTGAAGGAACTCGTCTAGAAAGTCGTCGTCACTTTGAAGATGATGGACTGCCGTTGTCATTTGAGCCACGGTATCCTGCCCGCATCAGTCGTTGAAGAAGGTGGAGATCACCACTGCTCAAAGGATCTTACGTATCGTGCCCCGATTCGCAAGTTCAGTTTCGTGATAGAACCACTGAGATGCATTTGACAATACGACGGAACTGGCCCGAAATAAATTCCGGTGTTAGCGGAACGGCGGAAGCCGTTTGGTGATGCGAAACCGGAGGGCTCGTTCCCTTCTGCTTTCTAAAAAACGGAGACTATTTCGGGTCTGTTGCCATGGACGTTTTGCTCGCCAGCCCTCAAGGATTCAATGCCGGTAAAGTTGAAACCGACTCCGGAACCGAAAGAATGAAGCTGACAAGAAACAGCATGTTGACGACAGGAAGCCTGCTCAATTGGATGAACAGACTCCAGAACAACGGCCAACGGCTTGACAAAAATTCAGCCGGACGCGAACTCCAGCAATTGTCCGAGAGAAGGCCAAACCGACGAGAGGATCTTCTTAAGACAACCAAAGAAATCACCACCGCCAGTTCACGGCTGGAGAGGCCTTACAGCGGTGAAGAATCCGATCATCATTTCATCCCAGCTCTGCTGTCCCCATGAAACGTTCTTTGAAGGATCCGGGTTGTTCGGATTGCTTGCGGAGTTATCAAATGCAGCGGTGCATTTCACCAATGTGCCTTTAGGGATCCGCTTTGGCTCCGCAAACTCATACCGCAATTGCCAATTGAAGTCATAATTTGGCACATCCAGCAGAGTCTCAATTGTTCCATCTGGATAGTGAGCATCGTAACGGAAGGACTTCCCACGGAGGTGCATATGTGGAGTCAAACTCAACAACGTCACGTCCTCTTGAAATTTCTCGTCGGCGTTGACAACGTGCTTGTCAGCACCCGATGGAATCTTCAGCTTTGGGTTGATGGCTTCAAGTCCAATGACTTCGTTTCTAACAGACTTGAGATCCGTAAACTTCAATCCGATGTAGCTGCGATCTTTTTGCACACTACCGTTTGGTGTGTAGTGCATTTCGAAGAGAATCTGAGAACCGGCCGGGACTCGCATCGCTGAACCCGCTGGAAAAATCAGCGGAGAAGTTCCCGGAGCGTAACCAATCAGCATCTTGCCGAGGTTAACATCAGTTTGTCCGGGGAGAATCAGGAAGGCGATGATGTGATGCACGACCGCCGGATTTTCCGGGCGAGCTTCTGCAGCCACAACGTATGTATCTTCAGTGAAGCCGGGATCGACCTTGAAATACTGATAGTCAACAACTCCCGTCGCAGGAACTTCAAACGGCTCATCACGAACATAGATAATCTTGTCGGGTTCCGGCATTCTCCAGCCTTTTACAAACTCTGGCTTTGGTGGAAGATCGGAAGCGTCACCTTCGGGACACCCGTTTTCAATCCATGTGAGAATCAAAGACTTCTCTTTGGCAGTTAGCCGCGCATCATTTTTGAAATGACCAAATTCAGGATTGGCGTTCCACGGCGGCATGCGATCTTCGCGAAGAACTTCAGCAATCGTCGCTTCCCAACCGATCGTTTCATCGAACGACGTTAGTGGAAAAGGCGCAATTTCGCCAGAACGATGGCATTCCACGCAGCGAGCGTTGAAGATGGGAGCAATATGCTTTGCAAATGTAATATCACCGTGAGGTTCAATTTTCCTGATGCGACCAATCACGCATCCGACAGCCGGAGCCGACGCAACCGCAGGCAACTCGCCTTTGGAAAGACTTTGAATGGCTTCGACCAGATCTTCACGAGTCGCAGCTTTTCGCGCGACGCTGATTCCGTATTGATCATCGACGCGACCACGATATTGAACGTCGCGATTCTGATCGAGAACAAAGACTTCTGGTGTTCGTTGAGCATTCAGCAGGTTTGCCAGTTTCTGTTCCGTATCCAACAACATCGGGAAAGCAATATTTGCCTTATTTGTGTAGGCAACAACTTCGGTCAGGCTGTCCTGCACATTGGAACAAACTCCAATGAAGGCAACATTCTGAGTAGCAAATCTCTCGGAGAGGGCCTGGAGCTTTGGCCCGTAGAGTTTTGCCAGCGGACATTCAGTCCCCAGGAAAGCCACCACAACAACCTTTGATTCTTTCAGCTCACTCAAATGATGAACCTTGCCATAGCAATCTCGAAGTTCTATCGAATCAAAGGAACTGCGAGTCTCTTCTCCCTGCACAGGAGCGGCCGCAACCAGAGTGCAAATTGCAACAAGGATTAAGCTTTGCAGTGATCTCATAATTTTCGCCAGTCGCAAAATGTCGTCATCAACGAAGTTGCACATCAACCAAACGTGTCATCGTGCTGGTCGATTTTACAGGAATCGTGTGAATTTCCATAGAAGGATTACCGTGCTTCCCATTCACAAGCTGTGACCGACCAATCCAACGCAACTGCATTCCCGAATTAATAACACCCTGCGCTGCGCCGGCTGAAACGTGAGCCAACTGGTGGAAGCAGCACGCCGGCTGTTGTGTGCGGAGAGGGGCAGATTCTATGCTCATCGCGGCGAGAAATGAGGCCCCGGCAAGCGGACGAGATGTCCTTGCTCCGGGAGCGCGGACGTCTCGTCCGCTTGTCGATGCTTCATTCCTTGTCGCGTGAAGAATATCGCCTGCCGGATGGTCCCGAAGAACGCGATCCCCTGAGCATTCAAAAACGAGATTTTCCCGAACGGCCGAAAAAGCGGGCGGGACGCCCGCGCTCCGGGAGCGCGGACGTCTCGTCCGCTTCTCCGCTCGCTCGATTGCAGCAGCCTGCCCATATGCAAACAGTGGTTCCACCGCATGATTCACGCTTCACCAAAATCGAATCATCGTCGATTCCGATTGCCGTCAAGTCATCGTCTAACGCAAAGTCGACTCTTTTTATCGAGTCGACTTTGATCAGGCCGCGCTGAATTGGATCCGGCAATTCACTATTCTAATCGCGGTCACGATTGATTCGTTTAACCGCAATACCGTTCAATTAAGCAAAGTAGTAGGCACATTCCATGTGCCGCAACCCTCAAAAAGCAAGGCTTTTTGAGAACTCAGCGGACGGCACACGGAGTGTGCCTGCTACTTTTTGAACGGTATTGCGTTTAACGGCCGGGCAGATTTCTACTCGGTAATGATGTCGCGAACAGTCTTCCCGCTTGGGATCATTGGCAATACGTGCTCCTGGTACGGGCAGATAACGTCCAGAAGATATGGACCTTTGCTGTTCAGCATTTCTGCCAGTGCTTTCGGAAACTCGGCTTTGCTTCGAACCTGCTTCGCCTGAATTCCGTAGCCTTTCGCAATAGCAACGAAGTTTGGAAAGGTCTCTTTTGGCATGGTGCCATCGCCTTCGCCCAACGCTTCCGGATGGTCAACCGGTCCCAGGTAAGTGTGAGCTCGGCGGCCAGACATGAAGCGATCTTCCCACTGGACGACCATGCCAAGGTGCTGGTTGTTCAGAAGCAAAATCTTGACAGGAAGGCTTTCGCAATGCAGCGTTGCCAGTTCCTGAATATTCATCTGGAATGAGCCGTCTCCATCAATGTCGACAACCAGGGCGTTGGGATGTGCGGTTTGAACGCCCATTGCAGCCGGCAGACCGAATCCCATCGTTCCCAATCCGGAACTGCTCAGCCATCGCCGTGGCTTATCGAACTTATAGAACTGAGCTGCCCACATCTGGTGCTGGCCGACACCAACGGAGATATACGTATCTCTGTCATGAGACTGGCGCCACAACTCATCAATCGCATATTGCTGTTGAATTGCATCACCCGCATCGTTGTAACCGAGTGGGAACTTTGCCTTCCAGCCAGCAATTTGATGAGTCCACTCAGACAAGTCGGGAATGTCTTCCTTCGTCAGCGCGGCATTCAGCGCGACCAATGCTTCCTTGACGTCTGCATGGATCGGGATATGGGCTTCTTTGTTCTTGTGGATTTCCGATGGATCGATGTCGATATGCACGATTTTTCCGTGCTTGGCGAATTCTTCCAGCTTGCCCGTGACTCGATCGTCGAAGCGAACACCGAACGCCAGCAGCAGGTCAGACTGATCCACGGCATAGTTTGCGTAGACGGTTCCATGCATTCCCAGCATGTGCAACGACTGAGCGTGTGTCCCTGGGAAGACGCCCAGTCCCATCACGGTCATCGCCACGGGGATACCGGTTCGCAATGCGAACTTCGTCAATTCTTCGGACGCTTCGCTCTGAATGCAGCCACCGCCAACATAAAGAACCGGTCGTTTTGAGCGTCGGATCGCAGCGATAATCTGACGAACCTGTTCCGGAGCGATCGCTCGAACTTCGGGGCGATAACCTGGCAGGTTCATCGGCGGATCGAAGTCAACTTCGCTCAGTGGCATCACCTCAAGTTGCACGTCCTTCGGTACGTCAATCAAAACGGGACCAGGTCGGCCGGTCGAAGCGATGTGGAACGCTTCCTTCACAATACGAGCGACATCACGCACGCTTGTGATCATGTAGTGGTGCTTCGTGATGGCACGGCAAACTTCGACCATCGGCGTTTCCTGGAAGGCGTCGCTTCCAATCACAGCCTGTGGTACCTGTCCGGTGATCGCGATCAAAGGGATGCTATCCAGCTTTGCGTCGGCAATTCCTGTGACCAGGTTGGTTGCCCCTGGACCGCTGGTCGCCATGCAGACGCCAACCTTGCCTGTTGACCGCGCGATGCCCTGTGCGGCAAAACATCCGCCTTGCTCATGCCGTGGCAGAATTGTACGGATAATGTCTCGTTGCTCACGCAGCGCCTGATGAAGTGGCATGCTGCACCCACCAGGGTAAGCGTAAATCGTATCGGTGCCCAGTCTGACGAGCATCTCGATCAGAATCTGAGCCCCATTGATGGTTTGAGTCGCGTTTTCGACGGTAGCCAACGTCGTCACCTTCTTATTGAGTGTTCATCTGGACAAAGAAACCGGCACAACTTTGCCAATTACCAACCTCAGCTCAACCCGCAGAGTCGCATGTTGAGCCGTATCGGGTGCCGTCCGCGTTTCTTCGGACATTTCCCTGACCTGCGTTGATGCGCAGGAGGCAACGTTTCTAATCTCCCAGTGTATGTTTTTGCCGGTCCGCATTCGATCCTGATTTTGGGCAGATTTACCCGAATCACGCAAACTGGAAGACCCAACCGGAACGTCAAAGTTCACCGGATGGACGTTTTCGCCCCGTGGTGGCGATTCGAGTTCTGATTTTCCTGAGTTTTCGTTGCAACCGCCGGAAAAAAACAAGCTCGCGGGATTATCGCCACCCCAAAAGCGAGCTTGGATTCTCGATCTGTGGACGCAAGCGTTCCAGGAAATCAGACTTCCCCACCCCGGTCCCGCAATTTTTTGGGTCAGGCTCTTCCTCGCAGGCAGTTTCGAATGCGGCGGATGCTGCGGGCGTTGCGCGGCGCCGCACTCGTTCTTGTTTGCCCGATGCTGCTTGAAACTCGACGCCACCGAACAGATTTCAGACACGTTCGAGTTTTGTGACCCGGCCCGTGGCAACCCATTCGGCAACGAAGATATCTCCGTTTGGTGCGAAGCAGGCATCGTGAGGATGCACAAACTGACCGTCGATCCACTTGTCAGGCTGGCCACGAAGGTTCTTCACTTCATCCAGACGTTCCACAGCTCGTCCCAGGCGAGCGACGACTTCGTTCTTTTCATTCAGCAGAGTCACACACGATTTTAATTCCGGCACGAGCATCAGATTGCCCAGGGTGTCGATGTTGGCTGGCAAGCCGAAACCGGGAATGGTCTCTTTGTACTTTCCATCCATTGAAAAAATCTGCAGTGTGTTGTGAGCTCGATCGGTCACAACAATGGATGGTTCCCGGCCCGGGCGGTTATCAACCCACAGCCCATGAGCTGTATTGAATTTGCCTTCGCCGTCTCCTGCGCCGCCAAAACTGCTCACCCATTTTGCATCTTTGTCGTAGCGATGAATGCAAAACGTTCCGTATCCATCGGCCAGCAGAAATCCTCCGTCATCGAGAAACGCAAAGTTGGTAGGAAGAAATCCACTGCGAGTCCACGTTGGCTCCGTCGAAGTATCTTCACCCGGCGAGTACAACCCTGACTCCATGGGAGCTTTCCGGAACCAGACGATGTCGCCAGTCAACGTCATTTTTGCAAACGCCTTGACCTGCTGGTAAGCCGCCACATACAGAAACTCCGTGCCACCTTCCTCACGCACTTCTATGCCATGGCCGCCGCCTTGAAACTGAGCGCCGAATGCTCTGATGAATTTTCCGGCTGGATCGAAAACAAAGATCGACGGGTGATCCTTCAGGTCACGTCGACCTTCGTGAATGACATAAAGATTTCCCGCTTTGTCCAGCGCGACGTTATGAGTTGTCTGCCACGTGTACTTGTCCGGCAACTGAGCAAATGCATGATTGACTTTGTACTGGTAGTCGCCTTCTCCGACAATCACTTCCGCAGTCGTGCGGCTGGCGGTGGCAACCGCGGGTGCTGCGATTATGGCCGCGGCGCTGAGTGCAGTGGAAGAAAGGAACTGACGGCGGGAAGCTTGCGGTGTCGTCATCGGTGGGATCCTGATGAAGAAGCGATGGGGGAATTCGTCACAGTCAGGTGCGACGATGAAGAATGTTCTGTTTACCATCACCCATGCTGAGATTCCAGTCCGTTGAGGCTAACGTTGTCCAACAAGCTGAAGATCTGAGGCAGCATTGCCGGTCGATCGTCTGATCAATTCTGCTCGGCGTTTTCGGACCTCGTCGATCGTTGCGCTCGAACACTTAGTCGGCAACGTGAACGTGCAAATCTTTCAGCGAGCTCAACCTAAGCACGCGGTCAGCATCGGCCGGCGGCGTTACATCATCGATCGTGCCGCGAGGTTCACCGCGACGGTCAATCCAGGCCGCCAACATTCCCGCGGAGTGTGCGCCATGGATATCGTTCAGCAAATCATCGCCAACGAAAAGAACTTCATCGGGGCGACAATTGATTCGCCGACAGACAGCCTCAAAAAATTGACTCGCTGGTTTTCGCCAACCGACTTCCGACGAAATGATACAGTCGGAGATCATCTGCAATTCGGCCAGACCCTTGCAGACACGATGCAGTCGTTCGTCGAAGTTCGAGGCAAGGACCACCTGAAGATTCTGGTTCCGCAGCGCCTCAAGGCAGTCGGCGACGTCGTCATAACACCGCCAATGCAGCGGGCTGGCGAAGTGCTCATAGAGCGATTCAAAACAGGACTGCTGGAGGTGTTGCTCGGGGACTAACTCAGCGATCACGTCAAACCAGAATTTTCGTTCTGAAGGTTCATTCGTCGTCAGATCATCGGTTGCAGAACGTTCCGAGAGTCTTCGGCTAAGCACTTGTCGGACTTCATTGGGATCCACTCTCCGGCCACTGAGTGCATCAAGAAGCTGACAATAGGCTGTGGCAACAGAAGGCTGTGCATAGATGAGCGTTCCGACCGCATCAAACGCGACGGCTCGAATTTTCCGGCCCGAATCTGAAACTGTCGAAAGAGGCGAAGCAGGGAACGGCATTGGTGACCCGTCAAAGAGAAACAACGGTGATCGAAGATGTTTTGCGGCGGATTTGCTGCATTTTGTGCGGTTTGAGAACCCGTCTTGACCTGACAACGACAGCTGGACTGTAATTCCGCGTAAACCATGTACGTACAATCGACTTTTGACGCTCACTGATTCCAACCCGGCCAGCCACAATTCATGTTCACAACGTTCGACAGATACTTACTCGGTCGACTGCTGCACACATTCGTTGTGTTGTTTGTCTCTGCGTACGGGTTGTATGTTGTCATAGACCTGTTCACCAACGTCGATGACTTTCAGGAGAATTCTGCGTCATCGCTGGAATTGTTTTGGCAGATTGCGATTTACTACGTTTATCGGTCGTTTCAGTTTTTTGAAATGGCCGGGCCGATGTTGATTGTGGTGTCCGTCATTACGGTGCTCGGATTGCTTCGAAAGAACTCTGAGACGTTTCCGATTCTGGCCGCCGGCATTCCGGCCTTCCGACTCCTGAAACCGCTTCTGATGGCTGCTGTCATTCTGAACGCTGCGTTGATTGCCAATCAGGAGATCATCATTCCCGGGATTGCCGTTTCTCTTCAGACACCTCGAGGAAGTAAAGTTGCGCGGGTGCAGAAGGTCGAAGCGGTTTATGATCATTCCAATCATCTGATGCACATCAGTGGTGAGCACGTTAACATTGAAGAAAAGTGTCTGCAGGACGCCAATTTTATTTTGCCACAGCAGCTCGCAAATCAGTTTTGCATTCTGAAAGCCGAAAGAGCGATCTTCAATGATGCTGTCGGCAAAGAGCCGTCAGGATGGTTGTTACAGAATCTAACCGGGGTCTTCGACGAAACAGTGCTGACCGACGAGGGAAGAAAACGGATCCTGGCTAGACCAAATGGGACGGACCTGTTCGTTGTGTCGGATGTCAGTTTTGATCAGTTGTATAACCGCGGACGCAATGTTCACTTTCTTTCATCCTGGCAGTTGATTCAGCGGATTCAGAATCCATCAACGGGACCAATTCCGGTCAGGCGTCAAAGCATGGCGCTGCATTGTCGATTGACGCGACCATTGTTGTGTCTGATCAACATCGCGATTGCCTTGCCGCTGGTGTTCCGAAAAGAATCACACAGCCTGATTACCAATATGGCCGTGTGCGCCGCCGTTCTTGGTCTTTTCTATGCTCTGGCGGAAGCCAGCTTTGCCTTGGGCGGAACCGGGTTGATTGCGACGGATCTGGCCGCGTGGCTTCCTGTAATTATTACCGGAACGGCCAGCACGTGGACTTCCGGGCTTGTGCAGACATAATTCGTGAGTTTGCCGGGCAGCAAGCTTTTTCGGCCGGTTGTTTCTTCGGCCAGCTGTTTCTTGTGGCCGGTTTGTTCTTCGGCCGGTTTGTTCTTCGCAGTCTTCGGCAAGTCTCTCTCATCGTTGATTGTAATCTGAAAGCAGAATGATGACTCTTGACCAGTTGCTTCAACAATACGAACAGGGTGCTGAGCTTCTGCGGGCTGCGGTCTGCCAGGTGAGCGAGCATCAATTCAGCGCGCATCCGGTGCCGGGAAAGTGGTCCATTCAGCAGGTTGTCTGTCACCTCGCGGATTTTGAACCGGTTTATGCCGACCGGATGAAACGTGTGCTGGTGGAAGATAATCCCACGATGTTTGGCGGCGATCCGGACGTATTCGCTGCTGGTTTGCATTACGAGCGACGCAATGTCTTCGAAGAACTGGATCTGATTGCGGTCGTTCGAAAGCAGATGGCCCGTATTCTTCGAGAGACCGATGTCGAAGATTTTCAAAGGACGGGTGTGCATTCCGAGTCAGGTCCGCTGACGCTCGAAACCCTGCTCGAACGAATCACGAACCACATTCCGCATCATGTGCGGTTTATCCAGGAAAAGGTGGCTGCACTCAGTCGTTGAGAGACCTGTCGGGCAGACAGACAATGATCGCAGCAACCATCGCAATGGCAAGATGCACTTCGTTGATGATTCGAGAGCGATCGTGCAGCGTTAAGAACTGCTGATTTCGCGCTTGTCCTGGAGGCGTGATCAGATCCTGCAGCGGTGCGTAGATCAGTCTGTAATCGGCAATGGCGATTGTTGTGGATAGCAGGGTGAGGCCTAGCACCATCAACAGTCGGCTGCGCATCCTGCCGCTGTTCAGGATTGAGCCAGCTGCGGTTGCCAGGAGTGTCGTTCCGAGGCAACACCATCCAAAGATGTAATAGAGCGGAAATCGAATCGTTGCCAGTTGATCGCGAATCACAGAATCAAACTGCGGATGTCGTTGTTCAGCGACACTGGTGATCACAAACAGCATCGCGCCACCAACCCAAAAGCCAATTGACAGCCGCGCGGTCAGAATACTGAAACTGCTGAAAAATCTGGATGGATTCAACACCGGCGACGATTCCTGAGACCTGGAGAAATTTGCAAGAGATGCGAGGGTTGTTCCTGCATCCGTCTGGTTAGAAAGCTCTGTTCGAACATTTTGCAATGAGTTAATGAACCTGCCGACAAGCTGTTCTCATAGCAGTCACGATTGAGTTTTTTCCTCGTCTGCCGGAGCCATATGCGGCGACCAAGGTACACCTCAGGCTAATGGTTAAACACAAAACAGCTCCGTCGGGACCGTTTAAAGTATAACGGATGAAAAGAGCCGTTCTTTATGCCGACGGAATACTCTATCCGGATTTACGCGGCGATGGAACACGCTGTTAGGCGCGCGGCAGGAAATGGGTTATTGGCCCATAGTTGAGCAGTTGTCTCGCCTGCTCATGAACGATTGGGACAATCGTTCTACAATGGGAAATCCTCTCCTGTCGATCGCCTAAGAATGACACCAGCGGCGGTGTTCTGAATCGCAGAACGGCCAACTCACAGAATCAGCATGGCATCACCGTAGCTGTAAAATCGGTACCGTTCTTTGATTGCCTGCTGATAAGCTTCCATGATCAATTCATAGCCCGCAAGAGCAGCAACAAGAACCAAAAGTGTGGAACCCGGCAAGTGGAAATTTGTCAGCAGGCAATCCACTGCCTGAAACTGATAACCCGGTTGAATGAAAAGATTCGTGCGGCCCTGCCATGGTTGAAGTGAAACGCTCTGCGAAGCAGCCGATTCAAGTGTTCGCACGGATGTTGTGCCGACAGCGACGACTCGACCATTCGCGGCTTTTGTTTGTCGTACGTCGTGGCACGTCTCCGGAGGCAGTCGACACCATTCCTCGTGCATTTGATGTTCTGAAAGTCGCTCAGCCACAACAGGACGAAATGTTCCGATACCCACATGCAACGTCAATTCTGAACGCTTCACTCCCTTGTTGTGACATTCAGCCAGCAGTTCGTGAGTGAAGTGCAGTCCGGCCGTTGGAGCTGCGACCGCACCAGGCTCTGAAGCGAACTGCGTTTGGTAGCGATCCTTATCATCCTGATCGGCCAATTTCCGTCCCATGTAAGGAGGAAGTGGCAGGCTGCCGAATTCTTCGAGCAACTCCAGTGGAGTTCTGCTGTCCGAAGGAGCGGCGATCCAGCCGCCGTCGTCGCGTTTTTCCAGAAGCGTCAACACCAGCGACCTGGGGATGTCGCATGAATTCGGAATTCGGCCATCAGTCGGCAGCCGATTTTCGTATGCGGGGACAACAGTAATTGTTTCACCAGCCAGCAGTCGGCCACGAGTATCACTCAGGATATGCCAATGTCCGGAAGAGGTTTCTTCGACGTAAAGGCCTTCCCATCGGCCGCCCGTTGAAGTTCGAAAACCAAACAGGCGAGCCGGAAGTACTTTTGTATTATTGAAGACCAACAGGTCATGTTCGTGCAACCACGTCGGAAGATTTCGAATCTGGGAGTGCGTGATTGACCGGTTCCGCCGATCAACCACCAGCAGACGCGAAGCGTCACGGGCGGCGGCGGGCCGGGAAGCAATAAGTTCGGAAGGCAGGTCAAATTGCCAACTGCTGAGAAGTTCAAGATCCGGGAGACTCATGAAGCGGTAGTGCCTTTCTGTTCAAGCCGTTAATGTTAATGTCTGCTGCCGATTGTGAACGTCCTGTTCGTCACCGCTTTTCAGAATTCTCGGTCAACTCAACACCGCATGTCAGAAATTTCACTGCAATCGAATCGACGTCTGACGATGGCCATCACCGAACTCGATATCGGCGGCGCGGAAAAGGCCTTTGTACGAATTGCTCAAGGTTTAAAGCGGCTTGATTGGGATGTGAGAGTCATCAGTCTCCGGGAAGACGGGCCCTTGTCTGAGTCACTGCGGGATTCGGGAATTGCAGTTACGGCCCTCAACGCGGGAGGATTCCTGGATGTGCGAGCCATCTGGCGAATGAGGCGTGAACTGAAACGCTATCCGGCTGATGTTCTGCTGACGTTTCTGCATCAGGCGAACATCGCAGGGCGAATTGCCGGACGGCTCGCAGGAGTAAAACGGATCATTTGCGGAATCCGCGTGGCCGATCGTCGGCTTTCGGTTGTTCTGCCGGAACGCATGACAGCGAGACTGGTTGATCGCTACGTTGCTGTCAGCCATACGGTGGCCGACGTTCACTGTTCCATTTGTGGCATCACATCGCAGCTGATGTCGGTGATTCCTAATGGCGTTGACATTGACGCCATTCGAAATACGCCAGCGGCAGATCGATCGACGCTGGGCTATGGTTCGAACGATCGCGTCATTCTTTGTGTGGGCCGACTATCGAACCAGAAATCGCCTCTGGATGTTCTTCGTGCATTTCACGAACTCAAAAATCACTGGTCGAATTCCGGTCATCCGATCAGATTGCTTTTTGTTGGTGAAGGTCCGTTGCGTTCTGAGCTGGAACGTCAGGTCAGTGAGCGCAGCCTTTGTGACGTTGTGCAAATTTCTGGCTGGAGATCAGATGTCTGGAGTCTGATGAAAGCAGCCGATGTGTTCGTTCTGGCTTCGCGCTGGGAAGGTCTTCCGAATGTTGTGCTGGAAGCGATGGCGTCCGGGCTGCCAGTTGTTGCGTCTGCGGTTGACGGTTGCAAAGAGCTGATCGAAGATGGAGTTACAGGGAGGCTGTTTCCGGCGGGCGATATTCAACAGCTTGCTCAATGTCTCAGAGAAACGCTGGATTCCAGTGTCGAAGCTGAACAACGGGCGAGTGTCGCTCTGCGTCGAATTGAAGCGGATTGTCGCTGGGAAAATACGATCCATCAGTTCCACCAGCTTTTGCTGCAGACTGCACCAGCGGCCATGCCGTAGTCAGGCCTTATGCTCTGTTCCCGTTCAGCGAGAGGCTTTTAAGGCGAGCGGCGGGGAATGGATTGCCGGCCCATCGTAGTGCGAGTTGTTATAGCAGCTTATGAACGATTGGGACAATCGTTCTACAGTAGTCGAGCTGTTGTCTCGCCTGCTCATGAACGATTGGGACAATCGTTCTACATTGGGAAATTCTCTCCTGTCGCTCGCCGAAGACTTATGTGAGTGAAGCGCCATCGGTTCACGAACGTTGCGTTCATCAGTCATGAAAACGAGAAGTTTCTGGCGGCAAACGGGCGGATGTGTTGCCTTGATGAACTCACCAGGCAATTCCTTAAGCTGCGTAATCGGCAAGACCAATACGATCTTTCCTGATCCGAAAAGTTTCTGGATGACCCATAGGGCAGTTCTCGGAATGTACGCCAGTCGCACCTGGTTTCTTCGATAGCAACGATCTCGATGTTGACTTGTTTCAACATTTGATGCCTTGCGTTTCAGATTAGCCTGATAGCGAAGTGTCCCGATTTTGCATTTGGGGCGCGTGAATAAGTCTCCAGGCTACGTCAGGCTTTGTTCCATCGTCTCTCGTCGTTGCTGTCTCTTTGCAAAGCAGAATATTCGCCATGAAGCTCGAATCCTTGCCGTTGTGGAAAAGAATGGCTGTTGGCTACGCCGTCATCGGAGTTCTTGTACTGACTTGCGGAGCTGCAGGTGGAGCAGGCATCTATTATCTGAGCACATTGTTGACACGTCTGAGCGGGCCAGCATGGGACACGGCTGACGGGGCGATGATGACGACGATGAGTATTCAGGCTCAGACAATTGCGGCCACAAATATTATTTCCAATATTGATCCAGAGGCGAATCAAAAACGACTGGAAGAACAGGAAAGAACCGCGACTGCAGAGCTTCGAAAAGTTAACGACGCCGGAATCATTGGTGCGAAGCAGCTTGCTCCATTACAACAGGCTGTGCAAAAGTATTCGGCCGCTCTGAAAACGCTGCTGAATGAACACGAGAAATATGATGTCGCAAAGGCGAGTTTCAAAAGTCAGGCAGAGTCGTTTATTGCCATTACAGAAGCGATGGAAGTTGTTGGTGATGCGCAGGTCGATGAAATCTCGGCCGAACCAGAAAAACTCATTACATGGAAAGACGATATTTCTAATCGATGGGATGCTGCAGATGGCGGTATGGAGTCCAGCATCGGATTTCTGACACAGCTCTTTTTTCTTGAACAATTGACGGCAGGACAAGATCCAGCCCGTTGTCGAAAAGAAATTGAAGAGGCCCGAAAGTTTCATAAAGAGGCCATGGATTTGATGCTCTCAACCGGAGCTTTCGAACGATCTTTCACGGCAGATGATGTTGACGGCAAATTTGAAGGTGAACAAATGGCCGTGGTGTGCCGAACAGAGTTCGCAAAAGTTACAGACCGAATGGAACACTACATCGACTGTTATCTTCGAATGAAGAACAGCAAGACAAAATTTGATACGGCATCAAATCAGGTAATCGCGTCACTCGAAGTGGTCGAGGAAGCTGCGGATGGCTATGTTGGTGAAATCTCTGCCTCCGTTGGGACCGCAAAAATCGTGGCTTCGCTTGCGATTATCGTCCCGATGATTGCTACGATCATTGTGGGACTGTTTGCCGGGCTGAAGGGCACGAAAGCAGTCTCAGCTCCCATCGAGGCGGCTGTGGAAATGCTGAAGACCACTACCGGAACTGCAGCCTCGGCCATTACAGAAATGACCTACTCAATCAGCAGTATTGCACGCAGCACTGAACGTGCCGCTGCCGTCTCTCGAGGTGCTTCCGAAGTTGCTGACCGCGGTCGCACAAGTATCACAAGTCTTGGGCATGCCGCCGATCAGATTAACGGAGTTGTTGGGCTGATCGAGAGCATTGCCGGGAAGACGAATCTGCTTGCATTGAACGCAACTATCGAAGCGGCACGAGCTGGTGAATCCGGAAAAGGATTTGCCGTTGTTGCAAACGAAGTGAAGGCTCTGGCTCGCCAGACCAGCGATGCAACCAGGGAGATTCGCACACGCCTCGACGAAATGCGAACGGCGACGGATACAACGGTGAATGATATCAGTCAGATTTTTCACGTCATTCGAGAAGTCGATTCCGTCAATCAGGAGATTGCTCAGGCGGCGGAAGAGCAGAGCCTTGCAACGGGCGACATCTCACGCTGCGTTCAGGAAACGACCAACGCTGCCGACTCGGTCACCATGATCGTGACTGGAACACAGTCATCAATCGGGTAGGCCCGACGTGGAAATCAGTGGCGTACGCTTCCAGCTTGAGAAGTCACGGCAAGGCTGATATCGCTAAAGCGACCGCTCTTCAACTTCCGTGACCCTATTCCCGTGGAATGGCAATCTCGCCAACATCGCTGTGCTTCCGATCGTTCAATGCGAGATTGATTTCAATGCTGCAATGTCGCGCCGCAGGCCAGCCTGGCCGGTTTGTGGTGACGCTGGTTCTGGACAACAATTTGATTTTTAGAAACACGGCGATCCTGAACCGTCAGTGCAAAACGCACGGGTCCAGGGTCGCCGTTGCATTTCCCGCAATCGCCGGGTCCTGCTACGCTCCGTTCGATGGAAACCTGACTCTGCTCAGGCAATGAACCGTCGGAAAAATATCGCGTCGCATTAACTCGGCAGTTCTTGCGTCAGGCGAAATTCAAGCGAGTGCTCGTTTCTAACTTTGAAGATTGACGTTGACCAATGAACAAGGAAGCTCGGTTCGGTCTCACGACGCTGACCTGTGTTGTGATCGCAAGCATGATAGGTTCAGGGGTCTTTACGACTTCGGGCTACTCCCTTTCTTCGCTGGGTTCGCCAGCGCGGGTGCTGCTGGCATGGTGCATCGGTGGAGGAATCGCGATTTGTGGTGCAATTGCCTACGGTGAATTGGCACGCCGGCTTCCGGTTTCGGGGGGCGAGTATCTCTACCTGAGTCGCCAGCTGCATCCCTTTGTGGGATTTCTTGCAGGCTGGGTGTCGTTGACGGCTGGATTCAGCGGCGCGATTGCAATGGCGGCCATCACCTTTGAAGCCTATTCCGTCCCGGCTTTGATTCGTCCGTCATGGTTGCCACAGAATACTGTCGCCATCGCAGCAATCCTTCTGTTTGGATTCGGTCACGCATTTCTCGTGAAGTTGTTCGCAACCATTCAGAATAGCGTGGTCGGGATCAAGCTGACTGCTCTGCTCGTATTTTTGATTGCTGCAGCCTTGCAGATTTCGACACATGAATGGCACTGGGGTGCACTGACGGCTGAACTTCCGCCGCTGAGTTCGGGATCCTCTCTTAGCGCACTGGCCAGCTCTGTGATGTGGATTTCGCTGAGTTATGCAGGTTTCAATGCGGCTGTGTATATCGCTTCGGAAGTGAAGGATGCCGAACGCGTCGTGCCACGATCTTTGGTGCTTGGCACGATTCTTGTCACCGCTCTTTATTTGCTTCTGAATACGGTCTTTGTGACGGCAGCCCCGGCCGGTGATATTGCCGGGCAGAAAGAAATCGCCGCGATTTCGGCTCAGGCAATCGGTGGCAATTCTCTTGAACTTCTGATCAGAGTGGCGATTGGACTGGGGACATTGTCATCGGTGGCCAGCATGATCATGACTGGTCCACGTGTGTTTTCCCGAATGGCGGATGACGGCGTGTTTCCCGCAATGTTTCGCACCGGTCCTCAGTCCATCCGTCGCACCGTTTTGCTTCAGACTGCGATTGCTGCCGGACTTGTACTTGTCAGCAACCTTGAACAACTTCTCGGTTACTTGAGTACAACGCTGGCTCTCTCGTCGGCTGTCACTGTCCTGACCGTATTGCTTCCCTTCCGCAGTGGGCCGCTTCAACCGGCCCGGGCAACACCGATTCATATTCTGGCTTGTTCTTCGCTGTACGTGCTTTCGACTTTTGGGATCGCAGGTTTGATGGCGTACAATGATCCCCAAGATATCAAAGCCACAGGCCTGACTCTGCTGATTGGCGGTGTTCTATGGCTGATCACGCGAACTCGCATGAATCCGTCTCAAGGGGCCTTGTGAGCTTGTCGATCAGCCAGGCCTGCCGCTATAAGCGGGCGGGACGCCCGCGCTCCTGGAGCGCGGACGTCTCGTCCGCTTGTCGGTGCCTCATTCCTTGCCGCGTGAAGACCAACCAAGCCAGCAGCGATTGATCCGAGACAAAGGACGGCTTCGATGAAGACGCCGAAACCGTTCTTCTGTCATGCCGAACGGGCTGCTGGAGTTCACTTGTTGGGAAAATGACTGCAGCCCTTACTCAGCTTTCCATTCAGGAATACCACCGTTCGCGAGTTGAGCGTTGTAAAGTTCATGGAACGGTCGAGTCTTCGACATCGGAGCCGTCTCATTGACCATCATCGGTCGAGTCTCTTTCCACCAGGCATCATAGACTGATCGCATCTGGCTGACGATTTCTGGATGCTGTTCAATCACGTTGTTCTTTTGCTCAGGATCTGATTCCATATCAAACAGATCTTTGTTGTTTACGAAACGATACTTTTGATTTCTCACACTGAAGTTCTTCCATTGATAGTCGTTCGGCTCTTTACCAGTTTCCCATCGACCAACGTGAGTAAACAGAAATCGATCGGCCCATTCGGATTGCGGATTTGAGAGCAGCGGAACGAGATTGCGGCCCTCCACTTGCTTATCCGGAGTCGTTGCACCAGCGATGGCGGCCAAAGTCGGATAGATATCAATGTCTCCAGCGATTCGATCAATGTCTCGGCCGGCCGGCCAGTGTCCATCCCATCGAACAAAGAAGGGGACTCGCACTCCGCCTTCGTCTGTGGATCCTTTGAGTCCCTTCATGCCGGCATTGTATGGAAGCATGGGCTTGCCGTCGGCTGATTGGCCCATGGCGACTCCTGGCTTTCCAGATCCGCCTCCGGTCATCCCATTGTCGGACATGAAAATCACAACGGTGTTGTTCAGCAAAGACGATTCGGTCAGTTGTTTCATTAAGACACCGACATTCTCATCGATGTTTTCAATCATCCCATAAAACGCAGCCTGCTCTTCCCCAAAGCCACAGTCTAAAAATCGCTTCTTCGATGCCTCTGGGGCGATGAATGGGCCGTGGGGAGCATTTGTTGAAATGTAGGCAAAGAAAGGCTTCTTTTGCTGATGCACTTTTCCAACCCACTGCCTGGCAGCTGAAAAGAAGACGTCGGTACAAAAGCCATGCGTTTTCACAAACGATCCGTTGTGACGAATTACCGGATCAAAGTATGAGTTTTTCGGTGCGTCCGCGCAACTGCAATCATAGGCCTGCCCGATTCCACCGGCTCCGTGAATGAAGGCTTCGTCAAAGCCACGATTGTGAGGCTGGTAGGACTCTTCGTCACCCAGATGCCACTTCCCGAAAATCCCGGTCGTGTAGCCTGCTTCCTTCAGAATTTGCGGAAGAGTAACAGCATCCAGCGTGAGTCGTTCCCTTTCGAGGATCGTGTGGGTGATTCCATTTCGCATAGAATGTCGCCCCGTCATCAGCGCAGAGCGAGTTGGGCTGCATGTGGGTGAGACCAGAAACCTGGTGAAACGAGTGCTTGTGTCATGAAGTTCGTCAAGGTTCGGAGTTTTCAACCAGGGATGCCCGTGTCGACCAACTGGCGCATAGCCCTGATCGTCGGTGATAATCAGCACGATGTTTGGTGGAGTGGCTTCGACGGCGTGGCTTCGAGAGGTCGGCAAAAACATCAGCAATGCGACAAGAGTAATCTGAAGTCGTTGGTTCAAAGCCATGGTGGTCTCCGGCAGGTTCAGGGTCAGGATCAATGGGTGTCTGTACTTGAATTCGAGTACAATAGTGGCATTCGGGGAATGATTGCAGTTAATGGGAGAAAGCTACAAAGACCAGTTCTGAACGGCAATGCCCAGCAAGATTCGAACTTTCATTAGTCTCTGTCTGACTGGTGCTCCGTCAATATGACAAGCCAGGCTTTAAGGTGGTGGATCTTGATAAAGATCCGTGGACTGCAGAGCCCTTAGGAATAGTCGCGAAACAACTTTCAGATTTGTCGTTTAACCGTCAGCCGGAGGCGTACGCCAATCGTGGTGCCGAGTACGCCTTCGGCTGACTGTTAAACAAAGAACTTATTTCGGGACTGTTCCTTAGCAGGATCCAGTACCCCAAAATTCAAATCTGGACAAAGCACTGGATTCTCGGAAGTCAATGCCCCGAGGGAATTGGGCAATATCAGGTGGCAGCTCTGGAATGTCTCATTCTCAATCGCAAAAGTTCCGTGAAACGAGTCCTCGATTGGGATAAGATACGCCGCAGAAGAATCTTGATCGCCCATCTGCAAAGTTCACTCTGGTCATCATGGCCGGCAGCCTTTGGATGATGCCGCGATGGAACATCGTCAAGTTTCGTCGATGATTGACGACAAGAGTTCACTGACGTGAAACTCCGAATCCCTGTTACCTGTTTCGAATTAAGCTGAAAGAGACTGCTGTGCAACGCCCTCACGGACATTCGGCCCCGCTGCCTGATCCTACGGTTTTGATGACTGAAGGCTGGCACTGTCTGCATATTTACTACCGCGTCAACCAGCAGGCGTTAATGTCGCTGGATCCTTCGGATCGCGCTCACGGACGAGCCGAAGTCTGCGAAATCCTGAATCCGCAGGGAGACTATGTGCCAGTTCGTATGCAGACGTCGGTCGTCTCGGGGCACCGAGCGGATCTTGGACTGATGATGATGGATGCCGATCCTCTGAAAATTGACGCCGTCGTTCAGCGGATCAGAGCCAGCCGACTTGGGGCTGTCCTGGAACCAACTTACTCGTTCGTTTCGATCACAGAAGTCAGCGAATACGTCCCGACAATTGAACAGTACTCAGAACGCCTGGTCCGCGAAGGCACAAAGCCAGACGATCCTGCTTTTCAGGCAAAGCTCAATGCGTACAAACAACGCCTTCCGGCCATGAACCAACAGCGAATGTATCCAGACTTTCCGCCGTTCCCGGTCATGACCTTTTATCCGATGAACAAAGCGCGGCATCCACTGGCGAACTGGTACAAAGAGCCGTTCAGCGTTCGAAGTGAACTGATGGCAGAACACGCGACCTCAGGAATCAAGTTCGCTGGTCGAGTGTCTCAGTTAATTACGGCCTCAACCGGCTTCGACGACTGGGAGTGGGGAGTGACGCTGTGGAGTCGCGCTCCCGAACACATCAAGGAAATTGTCTACACGATGCGTTTTGACAAAGCGTCGGCCGGTTATGCAGAATTCGGTCCGTTCTATGTCAGCTACATCATGTCGCCTAAAGAAGCCTTCGAACACCTGCGAGTCTGATCAATCGCAGCGAAACGCGCCAGTTGCATGCTTCGAAAGAATCGTGCAACTGGTCTTTCCTCGATCAGGTTGAGTGCTTGTTCATGTGGAGCGTGTGCGAATCGTGCTCCGTCAACCGTGAATTGAGGAGTTGCAGAAAGGCGGGCGAGAGGCCCGTGCTCCCGGAGCGCGTCTCGCCCGCTGAACATCCTCAATTCACAAGTGACACTGCACTAGTCGATTTGCGGTCACTGATCGTGTCTTAATACCGCGATGGAAGAAACTATGCTCCGGTATGATGCGGCAATCATTGGTGGAGGAATCGTCGGACTTGCCACAGCCTGGCAATTGAGCCGGCTTAAGCCCGAATGGAAGATCGTGCTTCTGGAAAAAGAGGCAACGCTTGCGTTTCATCAAACGGGGCGAAACTCGGGCGTTATTCACTCCGGCATCTACTATCGTCCCGGTTCATTACGAGCTCAAAACTGTCGCGAAGGAAAAGCGCAGCTGGAGCAGTTTTGTAATGACTACGGTGTCGCGTGGACACAAACCGGCAAGGTGATTGTGGCGACTCGCGAAGAGCAACTTCCGCAACTGCAAACGATCTTTGAACGAGGCCAGAAGAATGGCGTTCAATGTGAAGTTATCAATCAACATCGCCTGAAAGAACTTGAGCCACACTGTGCGGGGATCAAAGCGATCCACGTTCCGGAATCAGGAATCGTGGACTACCCCGGAGTCTGCCAGAAACTCGGTGAATTACTCAAAGTCGCAGGCGCAGAGATTCGACTGAACGCCCGAGTCAATGCAATTTCGCAGCGGACTGACAGCGTTCGACTGGAGACATCCGCCGGCGAGATCGAAGCAGCTCAGGTAATCAACTGCGCCGGGCTGCATAGTGATCGTGTGGCTCGTCAGAGTGGTCAGGAAATGAAGGAACGCATCGTGCCTTTTCGCGGTGAGTATTTTGTACTGCGGGCGGAAGCAGAGCATCTGTGTCGCACTCTGATTTATCCGGTACCCGATCCGCGTTTTCCCTTTCTTGGCGTGCACTTTACTCGCATGGTCGGCGGAGGAGTCGAATGCGGTCCCAATGCTGTTTTGGCGTTGGCCAGAGAAGGTTACAACTGGCGAACGATCAGTCCTCGCGATCTCTTTGAATCTTTGACATACGTTGGTTTCCTTCGATTGGCTGTTCGCAACTGGAAGACTGGACTTGGTGAGGTTTGGCGGTCCATCTCGAAAGCTGCGTTCGTCAAAGCACTTCAGGAATTGGTCCCCGAGATTCGTTCGGAGCATCTCGAATCAGCTCCAGCCGGAGTTCGCGCTCAGGCACTTGGGCTCGACGGAAAGTTGCTGGATGATTTCGTCATTTTGCGGCATGAACGAGTCATCAATGTCTGCAACGCACCGTCGCCAGCAGCGACTGCGTCGTTAAACATTGGCAAACATATTGCGGAGCTGACGGTCGGTTAGATGCCTGTCGGCTAGAAGATTGTCGGTTGGTTAACAGGAATGCAGTCCGCAAGTGACCGAATCACACGATCGCGCGAACCCCGCAGAGATGCTTCGTTTCCAAACCGAGTACTTTGTCAAAATTTGAATTTCGTGGAGTGGAACTTGTGATGTGAGAGGTCCTGCATCCACGGGACCTTTAGCCAGATCCACGACCTCCAACACGAGTTCATCATCTTGAATAGCACTAGTGCTTCGTCAGACCTAAAAACGCAGGTTGGACATTCTTGTCCGACAATCCAGCGACGGGCAAGAATGCCAATCCTACTCTAAAATCAAGCCTTGACTGTGCACTGGTCGTCGATGTCGTGCGGGATTCTTGCCCGTCGGACAAAGTTCACAATATCAGATGGACGAAACTGCAGGTCCCTCGAACGCAGGATTAGATCGCTTCCCCCGATGTGATCTCGTGATCCATATCCAGCGCTGGTGACGATGAGCACGGCTTCCCGACAACCACAGCCGGAACTCCAGCGACCGTACAATGCGGCGCGACGTTTTTCAGCACGACACTACCCGCGCCGATTTTTGCGCCTTCGCCGATTTCAACGTTCCCCAAAATCTTTGCACCAGCGCCGATGAGAACACCGCGGCGAACCTTGGGATGGCGATCTCCGGATGACTTGCCGGTTCCACCCAGCGTCACTTCGTGCAACAACGAAACGTCGTCCTCAATGACGGCCGTTTCACCAATCACGATTGAGGTTGCGTGATCCATCAGGATGCCACGTCCGATCCGAGCGGCCGGATGGATATCAACGGCGAACACTTCCGAAATACGATTCTGCAAATACAGGGCAAGTAATTCGCGGCCCTGCTTCCAGAGCCAGTTCGCGATGCGATAGCTGGTGAGCGCGTGGACTCCTTTCAGAAAGAGCAGTGGCACGAGGCTGCATTTGACCGCCGGGTCGCGTTCCTGCACTGCACGAATATCGGCGCAGACAGCATCGACAATACTTGGGTCCTTTGCCATCGCCTCCTGAATGACTTCTCTCAATTGCATCGCTGTCAATGTGCTGGAAGCAAGTTTTCCTGCAAGGTGAAAGCTGATCGCATCTTCAAATCGATCGTGGTTCAGTACCGTCGCGTGCAGAAAGCTGGCCAACATTGGCTCGGAAGTTGCTCGCTGAAACGCTCGTTCCCGAATTGAGGACCAGATGCATGTTTCATTGGATTGGCTGGTGGAAGACATAGAGGCTAAATCGAGAGTAGAAAAATCAGGTGGAAAGGAGATGGGTGCTCGTCAGGAAAGAGATGGCACGGCAAAAATACACGGTCTTCGCGGTCTGGTCGATATCGATGCGACCGAGTATGATCATTTATCAGGGTATCGTTGCTGTTGCGGTGCCACGTTGTCGAGCAAAACTTAAAGGCGATAATATGAAAAATCACATTCTGCGTTCGGCGATGATCTTTGCTGCTGGAGCCCTCACGATGGCGACTGTGGCATTTTTCCTGCCGCCTCAACCCGCTCAGGCTCCCGTAGCCAGTGGAAACGACAAGTTTACCATGGTGACGGTTCAGCTGCAGGAAACGGGAAATATTGAGGGTGTCTTTGTGCTGAATCATCTCACCGGCGTGCTGGTGGGCGGCGTTCTGGCGGAACAAAGCTCAAAATTTGCCTATCGCTATTTGCACAACGTCGCAGCCGACTTCAAGACAGCATCGAAAGAACCCAAGTACGCGATTGTGACCGGAGTTGCGAATCTTCGCGCCGCTGGCGGTGGTGTTGCTCCTGCGTACGGAGTGATCTACATCGGCGAACTTTCCTCCGGCGCTGTCATCGCCTATGCCTTTGAACGCCCAACGACTCGCAATGCTGGTGGAACAATGGGACTTGTCCAACTGGATTACTTCCAGTTTGCCGACGCTGTCGGACGGTAATTGATACTGATCGCGGTCACGGTTAAACGCAATACCGTTCAGCGAACGGCCTGTTAAGTAGCGGAATCGGCGCAAGCCGTCCGGTGAGTCTGAATATGGCAGGCACTCACCGGGCAACTCGCGCTGCACCGCTACTTTTTGAACGGTAATGCGGTTAAACGAGAAACATCTCCGTCGGGACCGCTTAAAGTCTATCACCAGTGTTTTATGGCACATAGGTCTTGAGTTCTGACCGCGGTTGTGACATCGCATGATCGAGTGCGATGATGCCCGCGGTCCTTTATTTTTTGATGGGCGCAGTTCCGAATTTGTATTTCAAAACGTTATTTGGTTTTCAATCGCAAGTGACATCACCTTTTACCTTTGTCTGTACCGAACCGAAGAAGTCCAGGGAGTTTGTTCGATGGCAAAAAGCAAAAGCAGTCGTCCCCGCACTGGCAGCTCAAAGGACGCCGCTTCGACCGAGCCGATGAAGCATTCGATCGGCAGTTATCTTATTAAGCGACTGCAGGATTACGGTGTGCGGGATCTCTTCGGAATCCCGGGTGATTTTGTTCTTCAATTCTATGGGATGCTTGAAGACAGCCCGATTCGGGTCATTGGCACAACAAACGAAGCATGCGCTGGGTATGCGGCTGACGGATACGCTCGTATCAATGGCATCGGCGCTGTTTGTGTGACGTACTGTGTGGGCGGACTAAGCCTCTGCAATTCCGTAGCCGGCGCCTATGCAGAAAAGAGTCCTGTTATTGTGATCAGCGGCGCGCCAGGAATGAGCGAGCGAACCTCCGATCCTCTGCTGCATCATCGTGTTAAAGATTTCAACACCCAGCGCGAAGTGTTTGAGAAAATCACCGTGGCGTCGGCGTCTCTGGAAGACGAATTGACTGCTTTTCGCGAGATCGATCGATGCCTGGCCGCATGTGTTCGATTCAAACGCCCGGTCTTTTTGGAGTTGCCTCGCGACAAGGTTCTGGCAGTCCCCAATCATGAACACCAGCCGCTCGTTGAACATCATGCCAGTGATCCGGATGCTTTGCGAGAAGCTCTTGAGGAAGCTCGCGAAACCATTCGCGCGGCTCGCAAGCCAGTCATCATTGCCGGTATTGAGTTGCATCGTTTTGGTCTTCAGGATCAACTGCTGAGTTTCGCTGAACTCAACAATATTCCAATCTGTTCAACTCTGCTCGGCAAGTCAGTCGTCAGTGAACGCCATCCGCTTTACCTGGGCGTTTATGAAGGAGCGATGGGGCGCGAAGAAGTACGCTGCTACGTTGAAGGTAGTGACTGTGTTATCCTTCTTGGCGCCTTCATGAGTGACATCAAGCTGGGTGGCTTTACTGCCAGACTGGATCCCGGCAAGTGCATCTACGCAACCAGTGAAAAGCTGAGAATTCGCTATCACCATTTTCATGATGTTCAGTTTTCTGACTTCATGAATGCGGTTGCCGAGAAAAACGTTTCTGGAAAACGCCCGGCACCAAAAGTTCGTCAGCCTGAAATTGCTGCATGGAAGCCAACAAATGCTGCACCTCTGACGATGAAGCGTCTGTTTCAGAAGATCAATTCTGTGCTGGACGAAAAACTGGTTGTTGTCTCAGATACTGGAGATTCTCTGTTCGCTGCCGCTGACCTGTCGATTACCCAGCACACAGAATTCCTGAGTACGGCCTATTACACGTCGATGGGTTTTGCGATCCCGGCGAGTGTCGGTGTGCAGGTTGCCAATCGCCAGTTGCGTCCGTTGGTCCTTGTCGGCGATGGTGCGTTCCAGATGACGTGTATGGAACTGTCCACAACGGTTCGTCAGAAGTTCAACCCCATCATTGTCGTGCTGAACAACAAGGGGTATTCGACTGAGCGGTTTATTCAGGAAGGTCCGTTTAACGACATTCACAACTGGCAGTATCACAAGATGCCAGAGTTACTGGGCGCAGGATGGGGATTCGAAGTGCATACTGAAGGTGACCTCGAAAAGGCCTTCAAAGCTGCGTTTGCCAATCAGGATTCGTTCAGTCTTTTGAATGTCCATCTGGACAAGCTGGATGTCAGTCCTGCACTGAAGCGTCTGGCAGAGAGACTTGCTTCGCGGATCTGATTGCGAATCTGTTTGTTGGTTTTACTCCAGAGGCACAGACTTCCTCGAATCTGGATTGCTCGAATCTGGATTGCTCGAATGCAAATTCGACTGTCAGACATCCGGCTTTGTGAAACGGTCTGCCTCTTGAGGATAGTCCCGAACCAACGTCTGTGGGGCAGGTTCTTAATCGGCCATTCTGACAATGGTGGATTAAAAACCTGCCCCACTTATTTCGAGACTGATGCGCAGACGGCTGACCGTTGATGATTTATGTCTCGGGATGCCCGCGCGGATCTGTTCTCAGCTTCGATCGCGTTATTGCTGATCACAGCATGAAAGGTTCGATTGGCTGCATCCGAAAGGAACGGATTGATTATCGATCGATCTCGCCCATCACGATATCAAGAGACCCGACAATCGCCGGGATGTCGGCCAGGGGCACACCCTGGCAAATCTGGTCTGTAACAGAGACGTTGCAGAAACAGCTGCTCTTCGTTCGCAGTCGAAGCGGGAATGCGTCGCCGTTGCCAACAACGTAAAAGCCCATTTGACCACGCGGGCATTCCGTTTCGAGGTACACTTCATCCTTGGGCAGTTTCGCATTCATCTTGAATGGTTCACGATAGGCACCTGTCGCTGCCTTGTACTTCGGAATGGACTGGCGAACCAGGCGGATCGCCTGAACGACCTCCATCATTCGAACATAGAATCGGCACCAGTTGTCGCCCAGAATAACTTCGCGTGGAGCGTCCTTGAAGGGAGCCACGATTACATCAAAATCGTAACCCGCATACATCCTTGTGTAGATCGCTTCGCCATCACGTCGCAGGTCAAAATTGACACCACTACCACGAAGAACGGGGCCGGTGCAGCCGTAGCTCACTGCCATCTCCGGTGAGAGAATTCCCAGGCCAGCTGTTCGGCTGATGAAAATCATATTGCGAGTCAGCAGTGTGTGATATTCCTTGATGCGATGCTCAAGCCACTGCAGAAAGATCTCGATCACTTCAAGAAACGGGAGTCGTTCGCCCTTATGTTTGCCGATCAGAGACGCCAGCCCTTCGGGCATCTCAATTTCATCGGGCAGATCATGAGTTGACCCGCCGACTGTCAGATAGCTGTAAGTCAGTCGCGCGCCGCAGGCTTCTTCGAAGAGGTCGAGAATGATCTCGCGCTCTCGGAATGCATACAGGAATGGGCTGAAAGTGCCCAGGTCAAGGCCGTATGTTCCCATCCCGACAAGATGGCTTGCGATGCGGCCCATTTCGGCGATCAGGACACGTAGATGAACGGCCTTCTCTGGAACCTCCATGCCGATCAATTTTTCGATCGCCAGTGAGAAGCCCAGATTCATGTTCATCGCAGCCAGATAGTCCATCCGGTCTGTGTAGGGAATGTACTGCGGTGGAGAAAGGTTTTCGCCAATCTTCTCGGCACAGCGATGCAAGTAGCCAATATGCGGCGTGCATTCGTGAACAATTTCGCCGTCTGTTCGCAACAATAGTCGCAAAACACCATGAGTACTGGGATGCTGAGGTCCCATGTTGACCAGCATCTCGTCCGTCTGAACGTCGAACTCCACAATGCGTGGATCTTCAATTTGCAAACTCATGGATCACTAACTCCAGTTCGGGCAACATCCCCATTGAATGAGGTGTCAGTTGCTTTCGCCAATCAAAAACCAAGCCTTGAATCGAGCCTACCGACCGCGAACACCGTGATATTCGAGCGGGAAGCTGTAGTCTTTTCGCAAGGCATGGCCGATCCAATCCTCGGGACACAAAATCCTGCGAAGATTGGGATGCCCTTCAAACTCAATTCCAACAAGATCGTACGCTTCACGCTCGTGCCAATTGGCGATCTTCCAGACATCACTCACCGAAGGCACGACGGGCAACTGGCCCTCCACATTGTCTCTCCAGCGAGGTACGACAACCTTCACCTTTAGCAAATGACGCAGCGTCAGACTGCTCATGTGATAAACCACCTCGATGTGCGGTTCATGACCAAACTTTGCAACCTTCTTCGGATCCGTTTCCAGATAGTCGGCGCCGCAGAGATCGTTTAGATGGTTGAACTGAAGTCGAGAATCATCGCGGAGGAACGTGCTGACGGCGACGATTGCTTCTGGGGAGACCTGAATCCATGGATCCGTCGCCTTGAATGGCTGGCTGCCCACGGCTGATTCGCCAAATCGTTCCACCAGAACAGCGTGGATGGCCTGAATGTCCATGAACGATCTATCCGATAAGCGGTGAGAGAAGAACTGTGATTGTTAATTCGAATGCAACTAGTTGTGGACCATGTTGGCGGTCTGATCGCTCGCCTGTTTTGATTTCTTCGTCAGAGCGCGAATCCAGTCCAGATCGCCACGCTTCCAGACGTAAGCAAACCCGACAAGCAGAACGCCAAAGAACACCAGAATGTCGGCCAGCCCGATCCAGCCCAGCTTCAGAGCCGCTTCCGATGTGATAATCTGACTCTCAGAAATCGTTGCAGGATCCAGACTCAGCAACCGTGCGCTCAAATCGGAGCGAGACACTTCTGAAATACGAGTGTCGGCCAGGTGCATTGCGCTTCCGTAAACCGACGCCCACGGAAAGAAGAACGCGATTTCCACGTCGAAAATAATGAACAACAGGGCCACGACGTAAAATCGCAGGTCGAACTGAATATAGCTGGAGCCAATCGCGGGTTCACCGCATTCGTAGATCGCGTCTTTTTCCGGAGTTGGCAACTTTGGACGAAGCAACTTCCCAACAAGCAACGGCAGCATCAGGAAAGCAATGGCCAGAAGACCAAATAGCAGGAAATGCCCAACAAGATCCGTCATCACACGCCCTCAAAAACATTTAATCTGCCAGAAAGCACAGAAATACAAATCCGATTTCTGTTGCTCTATTTCAGCAGGCTCCCGCCTGCGGCACATTTGACGAACCCATTCAGTCAATTTTCAAACTGCCAAATTCAAGGCCGTTTATTCTCGGTCCCGATTGATTTCTGGATCGTCTGAAAGTGGACCACTTCCTAATTCATGAAACAATGTCACTCGCGTTGATTCACCACATTCGCCCGAATGCCAGTAAAGAACTTCATCTTCACCGACCTGCCAGCAGAACGAAACACGCTCTCCACCCAGATCGCCTGGAAAATCCACGCGACCGAGAGTCGGGTTCGTTAACGTCCCGCCGATTTGCAGCAACTCCTGCGAATAATCGTCCAGCCGACCCTCATCCACAGTCAGCTCAGACTCCATCTGCTGCACTTCCTGCTCGTAGACAGAGTCGTTTGATTTGACTGCCGGATGCCGTTCCCGCAACGAAAGCAGTCTCTGCTTTCGAAAAGCAATGTCAGCGTGCAAATCGACAATATCCTTTACGATCGATCTGACGAGCGGCAAACGCTGATTGACTTCTTCGACGGTCAGCAATGTTTCCTCTGCGACCATGTTCCGTCTTTCGTTAAGCCTGTGAATGACCTACAAGCGGACTAACTTTAATGTTCCGATCCAGCAAACTCAAATGGGCTTGGCTCTCCCTTCACCCAAACGGCCTGATGCAGAACCTTTGATTCCGCAACGACAGTTGGATTCAGTGTTGCCTTTCCCCATGCAATTTCCAGAGGGAGCTTCGCATAATCCACAATACATCCATCACGACTGTAGCAGCTCAAGTCGTGATTGGAACCCATGAAAATGCAATCCACCGGACATGGTTCAACACAAAGTGCACAGAACATGCATTTTGTGTAGTCAATTACGAATCCGTTGATTCGAAAGCCCTTGCCAACCGGGCTTTTTTCTTTGTCGATGTAGATACAGTCAACCGGACAAGCTACGGCGCATTTTTCGCAGCCAATGCACGTTGTCAGGTCGAAGCGATGAAAGCCTCGGTATCGTGGCTTCACTTTCAGCGGGACTTCGGGGTATTCGTAGACTTCGGTAAACGTTCGACGGTTGTAAGTCTTGAACATGGTCAACAGGGTCACATACATGCCCTGTAGAACAGTGAATACAGACAACCAAACGTTTCGGAACCACATAAACATGGGAACTGACCCCCGGTCGCGGCCTTGCTTGCAGCACTTTGGAATGAGTTTGACACTCCAAAGAAAGAGTTCACAGGATTATAGACCTGCCCCCTGGCGACGCAACCGGTGCGGGGTGCCTCCTGGCAATGGGAACAAAAAACACTCAGATTAGGCTGGCCTGTTTCGCCCTGTATGCCTCTCTCTCCAGAGCTGTTTTCTGCCGCCGGTCCCTGTGCGTTTCGCGATGGGGTGAACAGGGCGGACCGTCTGCAAGCCAGTTCCGGCACAGACTGTCCAATGTGTGGAGGACCGTCAGGTGCCGCTTGTCCGGCTCGATACCGTCAGATTTGAGCTGTCGCCAACTTCGACTGTGCTTCGTTCCTGATGTGGTTCTTCGTGCGACTTATTACTGTCTTCAGGCGCAATCTGTTCTCTGATCACTGGAGCAGTGCCGTCGAGAATTTGCAGCTCGACGTATCCCATCAAGCTGCCTTTTTCCAAATGCACGTTCTTCAAAGAGACCGCATACTCAGCTTTCGCCTGAAAATAGCGGATCTCAGCTTCGACGACTCGCCTCTGAGCGTCCAGTTGACGATCAATGTCGACTTCCAGGCCATTTTCAACCTGAGTCTCATAGGCCTTCAGCACCCTGTTGGCGGCATCAAGACGGTTCAGAGCATTCTGGCAGCCTTCATAGGCTCGAGCTGCATCGGCAATTGCATTGCTCAGATCATGGACCACTTCCCGTTCCTGTGACTGCAGGATTGCACGGTCCCGAGTGAGAAGAATCTCTGCATTCGAAACGGCAAGATGCCCCTTGCGATATCCCAGCGGAACTGTGTACTCCACGCCCAGATACCATTCCTGCAAATCTCCGCTTGCCAGATCGCCCAGAGAAGACGACTGGCCGGATGAATCAATCAGGTCATGTCCGAATCCTCGAAATCGATAGCGACCTACGGTATCCAGTCGTGGATTCAGGAAGTTGCGGGCCGCCATAAGTTCCATCTGTCGTTTGTGGATGCTCAACTGCTGGCGACGAAGCTCGGGCCTCCGCATCAGAGCCTCCTGCATCACCGTATCCCAGTAGAATACAACTTCTGCTTCTGATGGTTCCTCGGAAGGGCGAATTAACTCGTCGTCGTTGATGGTCATGCCAATCAGTAAGCGAAGTCGACGTTCGGCAACCTGAACTCCGCTTGATCCTCGAAGTGTTCCGCCAGTACTGCCATTTCGATTTTGAGTCCCCTGGACAATTCGTCCGGTCAAGGCATCGTCCACTTCCGCTTTAAAACGAAAATATTGCTCACTGACCAGCGCGGCTCCGATGTCCGAATCATCCTGTGCTTTGGCCTTGAGCTGATTCCAGGCGAAGAGTGAACGTTTCATGGCCTGACTGCGAGCGTCCAGATCTCGGTACGCGAAATACAGATCCCAATACGCGTTGACGACATTGCTGACATAGTCTCGCACAGAGATCTCAAAGTCGGTCTGCGAGATATCGTTGTTGACTCTCGCGATCATCAGACCGTTGTAGACACCAGGTGTCGAACCCGGACCTGCGATGCGATTGAATTCCAGGCCACCTCCCTGAAGCAGCGGCTGACGAATCTCACCTTCAATATAACTGTCCCACGCACTTGGGAACGTGTTACTCGGTGCATTGTTGTAGTCGTAATTGCTGACGCCGCGAAGTGCCAGTCGAGAACCCGTCGACGTCCGCTTGCTCAGCTCCATCGTGTAATCGTGGAGATCCTGCTGAAAGGTATTTGTTCCGCCGGAAAAGAACGGATTGTTAAAGGTCTGATCCTTGTTGTTGAAGTAAGCTGTTGCGGCCAGCTGCGCGTCGAATGCACTCAGTGCCGCTTCCATGCCGTAACGGGGATCCGTTTCTCTTAGCGCGCCATTGTATTCCGTGGCGATGCTGTCAGGGCTTTTCAGAGCAACTCCGCCAAGTTCTCGCAGTACCTGAGAGTTCTGCATCGCGATGGCAAGAACCTGCGTCAATGACAGGTCGACGTATTCCAGAGATTCCAGTCGATCGCGGTCTCGAATCGTAATGGGAGATGACGTCAATGCCGCCTGCATGATCTCCACACGGGGCTCATCCACTTTGCGGGAGACAACATTCAGGTTCGACGTGTCGTTTGCAACGGTTTCGCGCCAGCGATAGTTTGCTCGGCAGCCGCACGAGACAAACAAGGCAGAGATCAGCACAAACAACCAAAGCCTCATCGTGCAGACACGAAATTCGCGACTGACGACGGGTGAGACATGTTTGGTTGTGTTCGAAACTGACGACATCCGTGCGTTCAGACTTTTTTTGCTGATTAGCCAAAGTTGCAAGACATCTTTGTCGCAACAGCAAGCCACCGCCAACCGTTTCCCCCGTCTCCTCGGCTGCAAGCTGAGTGCAGATTGGGAGGTGTGCGTTTGCGTGCTCCAACATTAGTGTTTCGGCCAGTTGAGGCAGGCAAACTCCCGCGTCGACATCCTGAGGATAAAAAACAACTGTTTTGTTCAGGGCATCCGGAGCAACGGCTAGAACGTGATTCGCAGAATTAACCGTCACATCTTTCCCAGACGGCAGCCCCGATTTGGCGCGCGGTCGGTGCATTTGCTTCCGGTCGTCGGAGCGACCGGCGTACGGTACGCCCGTCGCTCCGTCGACGGGATTTGGTTTATGGTCGTGGGTAACATACAAGCTCGAAGCGCCAGCGAGTGAGCGATGTCGCGCGGTTGGCCCACTCGCTTGCGCTTCGAGCTTGTATTGAAGGCTCATTTGGTTTGAAGAGAAGCCAGGATCGCCGACGATCGCTGCTGGTCTTCCGGTCGTCGGAGCGACCGGCGTACGGTACACCCGTCGCTCCGACGACGGGATTTGGTTTGTGGTCGTGGGCCTCATACAAGCTCGACGCGCCAGCGAGTGAGCGATGTCGCGCGGCGGGCGCACTTGCTTCCGGTCGGCGGAGCGACCGGTCTACGGTACACCCGTCGCTCCGTCGACGGGAGTTGCCTCCGCGGGCGGCGTGGTTTCTTCCACCGGCAGCGGCCAGGGCTTCAGGGCGGGGTCGATGATAGTGTTGAGTTTCCAAAGGCCGTTGATTTGGATGATGTCGAGTTCCAGCGGCGGTTGAACTGGCGAAGCTGGCTGAAGCCGATACTTCTTTGCCCCTTTGTCAGGCTTGGTGCGATCTGGAACTTCTTCGAACTCGCCGAATGCCGCTGGAGCGAACACGGCTGGCAACAGTATCGCTCTATTCTCCAGTAATAGGGGAAGGTAATCCGGGGCTCCTTCGATGCGTTTTGCAAGGCCAATCGCCAGTTTTCGCCGCTGATCTGCCGTGAGCGACCTGTCACGAATCTCGGGTAAATCTATCACCTCTCGAACCACACGGTCGAATTGTCCGCCGACTGAAAATCTTATCTGAAAATGATCATTGGGCCAGTCAAATCGTGACGCTGTTCCCGGTGGCTTCGGATCCGTAGGAGACTCTGCGTCACTGGTCGTATTCATGAGGCCAAGAAGCATTTCCCCCAGCCACTCATTGCGAGCATCCTCAGTCATGCAGCTCAGGGCCGTCTGAAATCGCCCGTCGGCCATGGCTTCGCGGAAGGCTTCGACGGCGGCGCGCGGTGAGTCTCCGTTTTGGCGATCCAGAGCTATTCGCACTTGTTGCTGGAGTTCCTCGGATGTTCCGATAGCGTCGATTTTCCATTGACCGTCGTGTTTAACAAATCGCACCGGCATGGGCGGCGTGCCTTCTTTAGTGACAAGGTTCGCCGTTGCGATGCCCTCGGTCGGCTTAACGTCTGTGATTTGCCATCCGTCGAAATCGAAGTGACCGACTTCGGGCCACAGAAACGCAGATTGAATTGTCCAGCTAACGAACGCCGAGTCGACAACAGTATCAGAAATGGTCTCCGTGAACTTGGTCAGCGCGGCATCCGATTCGTTCGCCGGACACCATAGAAACTGATCCAACAGAAGACGCCTCCTCCCATAGCCTTCTGCCAACGGATGCTGATCGATTATCGTTCCAACATCGCCCTGTAGAAGGGACAAACGCTCGATTTCAGCACGATACTTCTCCATTCGGAGCTTCGCCTCTTCTTCCGGTAAAGGACTGGCATTTGTTGACATCATTGAGTGAGTTCGCAGAATCCAACGGTACTTTCCCGCTCGTGTGAAGCAATCGGCCAGCTTCTGCCATTCTTTGGCTGCGTACGCCGCGCGAGCGTTCTCCAGCACGGCTTCGATTTCGGCGTGTTGTTTCCAGGTTTTGGTTTGCTTCAGACGTGCGAGCAGGCGTTCGTTGGAACCGATGGCGTCGATTTTCCATTGGCCGTTTTCGCGTTTGAAGCGAATGGGGATCGGGCCATCGGCCCAAAATGTGTCGTCGAGTTCAATCGGTGATTTGCCGAGAAATGTGACTGGTATCTTCCGTCGCTGAATAGTAAGCGTCGCTGAGGCTGTGTCGCCGGCTTCGGTGTACGATGAAACTTCGGCGTTCAAAAGTTCAATCTCAAACACTTCTTCGCCGATCACGGCTATGCTCAACGCCCACATCGCAAATACCTGACGAAGAGTCTCCTGCGGGACTCCTTTAGTTGCACGTTCGATGATTGCATCGACATCGTCGGGGGACGCGCCTTGAAGTTGCTGAATCAGATCTTCCAGCCTGAGTTCCGTTCCATTCGCTCCCTGAACATCGGCTACGATCGCTTTGCCGAGCATTCCTGAAAGTCCTGGCGAACGAGCCACTTCCTGCATAACTCGCTTTTGATAATCCTCTGCCGCACCTTCCTCATTGAGATGTACCTCGATGGCGTCGCCGAATGCCGTCGCGTTGAGAATCTCACGCGTCATCGCTGAGGCGGTGAAGTGGTCGGCAAACTTCATCCAATCCTTTGCCACGTACGTCGCCTGAGCATTGGCAACTGCCATCCATGGGCCGGGTTCGCGGTAGAAGCGTTGGAGGGCGGATGGAAGTGTGGGAGCTTTGCCCTGATCAAGTTCGTGGACAGCACGAATGTCGGCATTACTTTTATCTGAAACGACGGACCAGTCGAACCAGCGGCCGCTTCGCGAAATTTTGATCATGAGTGGATAGTGCTCTGCTTCCCAGCCGAGAAGGCCAGGCCCGGTTCCGGGGCTGCGTCCCATCATTCCGCCGCCCATCGCACTGTCCATGCCGGGAGCCATCCCCATTCCGGGGCTGCCGCCAGAGCCCATCATGGAACTGGAGTCATCATTTGGCCCATCGATGGTGTAGAGGTTCAAATGGTTGCGGAATTCTTTCTGAGTCTCCACCGAAACGGCGTCATCGAGCTTCGTCCACATCTCGTTCTCAATCGTTCGCAGTTGAACAGGGAACGCACTGATCTCGGTGGTCTGCACGCCGTTGGCATCGACCGAGACAATCGAATGCAGGGCTTCTTCCTTGAGGTAGCGTTCGTGGGTTTCTTTCAGGATCGCGTTGACAACCTCTCGCTTCTCTCCGGTGAGAGACGGAAATGTGCCTTGGGGAAGAAACGGGCTCCGATCAACATCAGAGACCACTGGTTCTCCGTTTTGGGCGTCAGCGACCGGATCGAACATAGGCGGCTTATTCCTGGGCGGAGTGTTGAGAACCGGCGGCATTTCGTCCCCGGGTTCACTGAAAATTTCGGCCGTATTGGAGTCATTGTCAACCCCTGTTCTGCTCATCATGGCGCCGCCACTCGATGGAGCGGTGGCGTTAGTGGCGGGGCTCGCTTCAGCTGCGAGTCTGCGTTCTTCCTCGGCCGCAAACGCATTCGCTCTAATCGCTGCTTCACGTGCGGTAAGGAGTTGCTCAGAATGAGTCGCACTTGACTCCGCCAAACGCCATTGCATGACAGACATCATGACGACGTAGACGAATGGCGTCATCAATGCGCCGAGGGCAAATGCCGAGACAAAGAGCCCAACACGGCGTGCCTTTCTCGGATGTTCGGTCGCATGCGATGATGTAACTGCAGGACTCCGCAACGCCTCCACATCCACTTTGACCTGGCTCGCCTGTTGATAGCGGCGGTCGGGTTCTCGGGCCAGAGTTCTCAGGACCACTTCATCCAGTCGCACGTCGGTTTCGGCTCGTTCGGATGGTGGCGAGAAACGGCCGAGCGGCAATTCACCGGTAAGCAGTTCGTAGAAGACGACGCCCATGGAATAAATGTCGGCTCGATGATCGATGCCGGGCAGGCCTTCGATTTGTTCCGGGGCCATGTAGGCCGGGGTGCCCATCAGTTGATGGGTTCTCGTCAGAGTCGGCATCGTGGGGGACTGGCCGAGCAATCTCGCCAGGCCGAAGTCTGCGATTTTGACTCGGCCGCGTTTATCGATGAGGATATTCTCCGGCTTGATGTCGCGATGGACGACGCCTTCGTCATGAGCGAACTGCAACGCATCACACAACTGCCCGACGATGGCGAGCGTTTCCTTTGAGCCCAGCTTTTTGATCGGTTCGGCTCGCAGTGCCTGTCGCAGAGTGACTCCGTCAATGAATTCCATCAGCAGAAAATAGATGCCGTCCCGTTGGCCAAATTCGTAGACCGTGACGATATGCGGATGACTGAGCGATGCCAGCAGCCGAGCTTCTCGCAGGAATCGTTCGGTGAATCCCGCGTCCGCTGCCATCTCACCGGGCAGCACTTTCAACGCGGCGATACGATCGAGTTCCTTCTGGCGGACTTTGAAGACGGCTCCCATGCCGCCCGCGCCGAGCAGTTGGTGAATTTCCAGATGCGGAAACGCGGCGGTGAGGCGTTCGATCTCCGGCGGCTTCCAGGCGACTCGCGGCCCGGGTCCATACGTCGAACTTTTCATGCCCTGCTGCAGCAAACACGCCGGGCAGAATGTCTGGCCGTTGCTGGTGAGCAGTTCGCGATTGCAGGTTGAGCAGTTTGTTGTTGTCATGGGATTTTCTGCCTTCGTTTCGAATTTCCGCCGATCTGGGACAGATCGGCGTACGTAGGTCGACCTGTCTCAGGTCGACAACATCGGCCGTGACATCTTTCAACCGTTGTAGCGTTTGAAGTCCGCCCTGACCGCAATGCTTTGCATGTCAGAACAGAGTATCCTGTTCTGGCGTGCCGAGCGTAAACTTGCCGATCTGAGACAGATCGGCGTACGTAGGTCGACAACAGCGGCCCTGACGTCTTTCAACCGCCGTAGCGATTGAAGTCCGCCCTGACCGCAATGCTTTGCATGTCAGAACAGAGTATCCTGTTCTGGCGTGCCGAGCGTAAACTTGCCGATCTGGGACAGATCGGCGTACGTAGGTCGACCTGTCTCAGGTCGACAACATCGGCCGTGACATCTTTCAATCGCCGTAGCGATTGAAGTCCGCCCTGACCGCAATTCTTTGCATGTCAGAACAGAGTATCCTGTTCTGGCGTGCCGAGCGTAAACTTGCCGATCTGGGACAGATCGGCGTACGTAGGTCGACCTGTCCCAGGTCGACAACGGCGGCCCTGACATCTTTCAACCGCTGCAGCGCTCGAAGTCCGCCTTGGCCGCAATTCTTTGCATGTCAGAACAGAGTATCCTGTTCTGGCGTGCAAAGCGTAAACTTGCCGATCTGAGACAGATCGGCCTACGTAGGTCGACAACAGCGGCCCTGACATCTTTCAACCGCTGCAGCGATTGAAGTCCGCCCTGACCGCAATGCTTTGCATGCCAGAACAGAGTACGCTGTTCTGGCGTGCCAAGCGTAAACTTGCCGATCTGAGACAGATCGGCCTACGTAAGCCACATTTGCCAAACTGGGATCGATCGGCAAACAGAACATCATTGCGGTGATTCAGGTCTGGTTCTATTATCAGGAGAAGTAATTCGCCGCGAACGTTACAGGGAATTTTGAGATTTTTGCATCAGGCCCCGCATGACGTCACCAATTCCCAGTCCAGAACCGCTGCGTGCAGCACACCGTTTCATGACAACTCGCTGGAGTCTGATTCAACAGGCGGCCCAGCGAAACGAAGCGCCTGCCCGTGCGGCGCTGGAAGAACTCTGTCAGGCCTATTGGCTGCCAGTGTATGCGTTCATGCGACGGCAGACTCGCGATGTTCACGAGGCTCAGGACTGGACTCAGAGCCTGTTCTTGAGCCTCCTTGGAAAGGCGGCCTTCGCGGATCTCAGCCCGGATCAGGGACGATTTCGTTCGTTTCTGCTGGCCGCTGCTCGTCATTTTGTTTGCAACGAATATGACCGAAAAAAAGCTATCGTTCGAGGCGGGAAGTTAACGTTCACGTCGTTGGACTTCGAGGACGGAGAGCGGCAACTTGCGAGCGATCTGTCTCGTGAGATGTCGGCGGAATCGTTGTTTGAGCGGCAATGGGCGATCGCGATTCTTGAGCGAGTTCTCAGCCAACTGCGCGCTGAACATGGGCGTGCCGGTCAGTTGTTGCTGTTTGAGGAGCTGGCAAAACATCTTTCCGGACAAACGGCCGACGAGAGTCTGGCGGAAGTGGCCCGCAGTTTTGAGATGACGGCTGAGGCGATCCGCGTCGCACTGCATCGACTTCGCAAACGGTATCGAAGTCTATTGCGAAAAGAGATCGCTCAAACAATGACTTCCCTGGATGACATCGAAGACGAGATCAAGCATTTGTTTCGCGCATTGATTCATCACTGAAACATGCGACGTTTCCTGCCGCCGTTGAAAAGCCAATGCATCCATGAAGAGTTCGGGTAACCAGGATCTGTCGTCCGGAAAACAGTCTCGACTGACAGATCGCATCGCCGGAATGATCTGTGCCGCGAGCAAACCTGTGACGTCCAGTCGACGGGTTGTTTGTCTGGGAATCGTGATTTTCGTTTGTTCTCTTGCGTGCTTTATTCATGCCGCGTCACGCGCCGGGATTCTGAACGCACCGCCAGCTCGTGGAGGTGACGAAAGCAGTTACGAACGTCTGGGGTACAACCTTGCCTGTGGACTTGGCTATGGCTATTGCCCGGCGGATCAGGCGATTCTGTCTGGTGAATCTGAAGTCGCGGTTGTGAAATCCTGTGAAGCGGGTTGCACGCAACTGGAATTTTCACCAACGGCTTATCGGCCGCCAGGTTTTCCGCTGCTGGTTGCGGCCGTCAATCGAATCAGCCCGATGAATTTCCTTGTCGTTCGTCTGCTCAACTGCGTTTTCTGCGCTGCGGCCGTTGCGATTGTTGGCGCGTACTTTGCGAAGAAGTTATCGCTGTTGTCCGGACTTGCCGTTGGAGTTCTGTGCAGCATCGATCCGCGGTTTCGAGAATTTGCCGGGACCTTTCTGACGGAGAATCTGGCGACGCTCACGTTTTGTCTCTTTGCGCTGGCCCTGGTTTCCTTCTTTCAGACGAAGACAACGCGCGACGCAGTCGTCTGTGGTTTTGCGCTGTCAGCTCTGGTGATTGTCAGGTCATTCTACGTTGCGTGGTATCCCATTCTCTGGATCTGCGTGGGGTTGGTTCTGCTTCGAGAGATGCGCGGCATGCGAATTTCTTTGCAGCAAGCGATACTGTCGGCTGCTGGGTTTGGTCTTGCCAGTTTGCTGTTAACCGGACCGTGGTGGGTTCGTAATTGCCTGGTTCTCGACGCACTGATGCCCACCGGAACTCAGGGTGGCATTGGCATCGCCGATGGATTCAGTGACAGTGCTTATGCAAATTTTGGAAGCTGGACATCAGAGACAGCCGATCGAATTGCGTCTGAAATGCGGCTCGACCCATCACTGCAGACACTCAGTCGAATTGAGTTTGAGAAGGAACATAGCCGGCGGGGCTCTCAGAGCGCGAAAGCGTGGATTCGGAAACATCCGGAACTTCTGATGCAGCTTTCCTGGTGGAAATTCAGCCGTCTCTGGGAATACGGCAGTGTCCTGCATGGCCTGTTATTTGGCTGTTGTTTCCTCGGCCTTTGGTATGCGAGAGATCACGCATTAAGCAAAGTGCTTTTGCTGTTGTTCGTCTTGAACTCGCTGACGGTTGTCGCGACCTACCATACCTACGAAAGGTTCATGACGCCGTTTCGACCTCTGATTCATGGTCTGGTGGGATTTGGCTGCCAGATGCTGTTGGCAACCCTGGTCAATGAACTACGCTCAACACGATCTGCGAAAGAATAGACATTGCCGGGCGGGATCACGACGAGTCCAGTTACTCCGCTCGCCTGATTTCTTGTCTGCAAAAAAAAACGGCCGACAAGACAATCGTCTTATCGGCCGTGAATCATTGAAACCCGGTGCTCTTACACGAGGCACACTATTTCAGGTCTTCCTTCTTCTTTTCAGACGCGATCACGGTTCCTGCGACGAGCCCCGCCATCAGCAAATCCAGAGAATGAAGTTCTTTCTCTGAGTCTTCGACTTTGATCGGAGCCGCCACCGCAACTGGGTTGATCAGGGATTCAGGATTGTTGGTCTCCATCGCCGGAGCGAAGAAAGCTTCGGAAGCCCATTCTTCCATAAAGCTGTCGATGCCCGCGACATCTTCCTGAGGAGCCGGAGCAACTGTCATGGAAACAGCTTCCGCCAACTCTGGGTCGACCTGAATAATGGTACCGGCAGGGTGTGCGGTAATGCTGCGGACTGAATCCATCGCCCAGTTGTCAGACTGAACCGTCAGCACAACAGGGATGATGGAATTTGCTGCCAGCAAATTCGACGGAGAAGCCGGGCTGTTACCATCATTTGAAACGACGGTAAAGACAAGCGGCTGACTCCATGGCAAACCGTTTCCGGTTGTGTCGAGACCGCGGATCCACCAGCGATACGTTCCGGCTGCCAGAGGCGTTGTTGCTGTATAGCGGGTCCCCTGAATTCCTCGTTGGTTGATAACAACAGGCTGTGAAGAATCTGAGATTCTCTTCACAACGATTTCGAATGTTGTTGCACCCGTTCCTGCGGTCCAGAAGAACGTTGGAACTCGGTTGTTCAACGAAACAAAGTTCAGAGTTGGAGCCGTTCCAACACCGACTGTGACCGTAAAGTCCGCAGGTCCACTCCACTGAGAATAGTTGCCGTCTTTGTCAATCCCTCGAACCCAGGCTCTGAAGTCGCCGTTTTCAAACGGCAACACAGTCTGGAAGAATTTGGTTGTCAGTGCCTGTTCACGAAGCACCTGCTTTGTGCCAGTTGTGATGTTGTCGACCCAAAGGTCGTATCCAACATATTCAGCAACGCCATTCCATGTGAACAGTGGAAGATCGGTTGAAATCGCACCGCGTGGATTCACGATGGACGGTACCGGCACTGTAAAGTCGGTTGGAGCACTGAAGCTGGTACGAACACCTGAAGTGGCAACAGTCTGAACCCACCATCGATAATCACCGGCTGTCAGTGCCGTCGTTGGAGTGTAGGTGATTTCTGACGCATTGTTGATATGAGGTACGTTGACTCGAATGAACTGAGTCTGGCCGGTAGAGATATTGTCGACCCACAGATCGTAGTAGTCAGCACCGTCAGCGGCCTGCCACCGGAACGTTGGTGTCGTGTCGGTCGTGATTCCGATCGGCGACGAAACAACAGGGCCGACTCGGAAGTCGAGAATGAATCGACGAACCGGGCTCCACAAACCTGCTTCTCCGTCTGGAGCAAGCGGCCTTACCCAGGCATCGTAGGTGCCGTTTGGCAGTGGTGTTGTCGGCGTGTACGAAATCAGGCCATCGGAACCAGGTGCACCGATGCCAAGAACCTGATTGATGATGCGAACCTGTCCGCCAACCTGATTCACGGCGATTTCGTACCGCGTATCTTTCTGGCCGACTGGCTTGGCATCAACGTCCGTCCATTTGAATGTTGGTGTCGTATCGACAGTCACATCCAGCGGTCGAACGAGCCCAACTCGGGTCGTTGAGAATGTCTGAGGTGAACTCCATGCACCGGCAACTCCGTCCGCGTCGTAGGCTCGCACAAGCCACACAAAGGTGCCCAGCCCAAGCGACGTCGTTGGTTCGTACGTTGTCGTTGAGATAAAGGCATCTCGGTAAACTTCAGCGACGTACGTCGGCTTTGATCTGCGGATCAGCAATTCGTATCGGGACGAACCTGCAATGGCGCTCCAGTTGATTACGGGTGTCAGGTCAAACGTGCTGCCTAGAGGCGAGATTCCGGTAATGGCAGAGACGCGGAACGAGTAGGTATCGCTTTTCGATTCAAACGTGGAATTCATCGCCGTGACAACAATTTCGTAGCGGCCATTTGGCAGATCTGTTGTTGGTGTGTAGCTGGTCGTGGTAAGTCCAGTCACATCCAGAACGGAGACTCTGCTTCCTGTCGTTACATTGAAAAGCTGCAAACGGTAGGTGCCCGGATCTGCCGTCCATCGAATCAGCGGAGTGCGATCCGTTGTGATATCAAACGGACGCTCGACCACAGGCTTTGTTGGGACGCCAACGATCACGACTTTGTCGAAGAAATCTGTGTTGCCGAAGTTATCCGTCACCACCAGACGCACAACGTAAGAAGTGCGAGACACGTCCGTATAGCTGAAGTTTGTTGTGGCCCCGACGGCATCCGGTGCGAAACCTGCTGAAGACTGATAGTCGAAGTCCCATTCCCACTTCACGATTCGGCCGGTTGCCGGATTCGGATGTGTTGAAGATGATCCGTCGAACACAACATTCTGACCCAAACCAGCCGGGTTTGGATTCACAGTGAAGATCGCAACCGGGGTATTGACAAGAAGTTCAACGGCCCCGACGTCGATGGTTACAACGCCATCCCGGTTGCCTTCGATCAGACGAGGATTTCCAACGGCATCCTTCTGACTCAACAGCGGAGTTGTCGGATACAAGCTGTTGCTTCCACCGTCAATGGCCGCTGAACCAGCCTTCAGAGGGTGAATCCCAACGCCATTCCCCACAGAGAGCGTGAACGGATCCAGAACACCAGACAGAGGGCTGGAATCGCGACCGAATCTGTCCGTGGTCAACAGGCCAGCACTGGCCGCTGTTGTCGAGCGAACATCCAGGTTCTGGATCAGGTTGAATCCCTTTGATGCGACTCCGTTGAGAAGGTCCTTCGCGATGGATGCATTGGTCGACGGCACTCGTGAAGTCGTCTCATTGCCTTCTAGGATCGAATTACTGATTGTGGAGGTACGTGATCCCTCACTTGCCAGACCGCCGCCGCGAGATTCGCCAAAGTTCTTGGTGACGGTCACATTCGCCAGTGTTGATCGTGCGGTGCCTTCGTTGAAGATCGCACCACCACGTGAAACGGCCGCGTTATTTGAGAACGTTGTGCTGATATAAGTCGCAGTGCCAATGTTGTTCACACCACCGCCGCGAGATCCAGCAACGTTCTGAGCCACAGAGGAACCGGTGAGGTTAATCTTCGCACCAGCTGCGTTGAAAATCCCGCCGCCCTGATTGTAAGCCTCGTTGAGCCGCAGGTTCACGTTCGTCAGGTTGAGCGTTCCTTCGTTGAAGATACCGCCGCCGTCGAACGCCTCACCGCCCATGACCGTCAGGTTCTTCAGCGTCAGAGTCGCTCCTGGGAAGACGTGGAAGACTCGGTCGAGATCACCCGCATTGATAAACGTCAGGTTTGCACCAGCACCGATGATGGTCACATTTCCCTTGATGTCCAGGTCACCGTACAACGCATCGTCTTCAAACCGGCCCGCTTGTGTGAATCGGTAGGTCTGTTTGCCAAGCGAGATCACATCATTTCCAGGCGAGGCGTTGCTCTCCATAATGGCGGCTCGCAGGGTGGATCGTCCAAAGATATCCAGAGCCAGTCGGTCTCCTACATTCGTGTCCGGAGTGTCAGCAGTGCTGAACACAAAGGTTGAAACTGTCCATGAGTCGTAGGCATTGGCCGTCAATGTGACGTTGTCGGTGTCTCTGATTCCTGAACCATTTGCGACCAGAGTCAATCCGTAGTTGCCAGGCAATGCTGTGGATGTGCCCAGATTGATGGTGTAACGAGTTGGGCTGACTGCTTTGAACCAACTTGCTGACAATGGCACATTCGCACCATTGCGGGTCAGCTTGAAATCGGCGATGTCTACGCCCGTCACGTCTTCACTGAAGTTCAGTGTAATGGTGCCTGCGGAAACAGCACGCGGATCCGGGGACACTCGCACAAATGCGGCTGTTGGTCGAGCACCAGGAATTGATCCGCCTGAACCGCCAGAACCACCGCTTCCTGAGAAGCTGCCGGAGCCGCCGCCTGACGAAGATCCACCGCCCGTGGAACCACCACCCGTTGAGCCCGAGCCGCCACCGGTGAAGCTACCACCCGGAGGAGCGGCAGGCGCATCAATTGACAGTGTGTAGTTTCGTGTTGTGCCGTAGCTGAATGGTTTGCCGTTGAATGTGATGCCGGTATTGGAACCTTCGTTTGAAAGAAGTTCGATGATGTATTCTCGACCAGCCACCACCGACGTTGAAATCGTGGCAGTTCCCCCTGCGTTCGCAAAGAAATAGGCAGGAAGTTGACTTGGAGTCTGGAACATCGCAATCTCTTCGGTCCGAAGAGTCGGCTGTACCTCATAGATCATGAAGGCAATATCATCGCCCAATGCGTCAAGCACTGAGAGGTTGACATCAAGTGCACCAGTGCCAGCGGCAGTGAACTTGAAGTAATCCCGGTCGCCTTTAACGTTCAGGTTAAGATTGCCGTTGGTCGTACGATCGTTGACCAGGTTCCCGGTGCCAGCGATCGCACCAAGGTCGTACGCAGAGACGAACGAATTGTTGTCATCCAGTTGATCCGCAACGATTGGCGACTGTCCGGCTCGAACGTTGAAAACATCGCCTCGGGCAAGGGAGAAGGGTGTTTGCCCCACAAAATTGCCCGTGTTGATCCCCGTGTCCCATTGGTATGGCCACGGGCTATTCGGAAAGAATTCATTGTCATCAAAATTAACTTCGGTGTAGAAGTTACTGAACCCATCCGTAGAACTTGACTGAGGGAAGTTGTTGAAATCGAAATCCGATTCAACTCGCCAGGTTGTTGTGCCGGTGCCGTCATAGCTCCACGCTCCACCCGGTGCTGCGGCATTAGCATGCGAACTCGGTGTATCACCCATTCTGTCGTCTTCACGACCGATTGTGCGGGTCATGTTTCGCTTGCGATCTGGATTTAGCCAGTCTCCAGTTTCGGTAACGCCCCACGTATGTGCATGGTCCGGTCCTGTGGAGTTCGTAACATGACGGGATTTAAACTCACTCTCCCAGTTGTCCTGATACGAGAACCCGTTTACAACATCGATCGAATTCCCGACATTCTCCCGGAATGAAAGGTCAAAGCGAGAAAGCGGGTCACGGTAGCCGACATTCCACAAAAAATTAGGAGTGTCACCAAGAGAAAAATTTGTTCGTGTCCACGGGGCAAACCCAGAGACAAAATTGTCAAAATAGACGTCCGCACCAAAGTTACCGTCAAAGGAATTCTTCCAGACTTCGGCATCGATTCCGTTTTGTCCGAGTTCACCACCCGTAAACGCTGTGATCAATTGTCCCGGCGAATCTACAGTACCGACTCGAATCACCAATCCGCCGAGTGTCCCTGGAATCTGCTCGGTGGCAGGCAGCCAGTCACTGACCAGTTCTCCGTTACGGATCGTGCCGTTGATTGGAACGCCAGTTCGGTCATTGTTTCCCGCGGAATCTTCAATTGGAACTCTTGAAGTGCTCGTCGCATTACCATTGGATTCAATCAGGTTGTCCTGAACTCGAAGCTCAATGTGTCCACCGGCAGGCGTTACTGTCGCTTCCAGGACATCCGACGAATCTCGCTGCAATTGTGCAGGAGCCGCCGAGTTAACAACGTAAACCCCCTCCAGGCGGTTCGACAGAATGTCGTTGTTGATGATAGCAATGTAGCTTTCTTCACCTGCAGCATAGCCGTTGTTATCAAAGCCACGATTCAGGATGTCAATGCCGCGGCCATCATTCTGAGCTATGCGGCTGTTGCGGACAGTGAGTGACGAACGTGCAAGGAACACAACGTCTTGGCCGCCGCCGATTTCTCGATCGATACGCAGTCTTGGGTCAGCGAGATATTCAATACCATCGCCATCGTTGCCGCTGATAACAGCTCGATTTACAACAAGGTTGATGTCGGAAGCGACCTCGTCGCCATGCTCAACATTGCCGCCTTCCTGCGATTGATCATGCCCAATATCGATTCCATCTCCTGCATTATTCTGGAAGAAGTTTCGATTGGTTTGAATCGTGCGTTTCAGACCGCGTAGGTCGCTGTGAGGGCTGTTATGCTGGGTGAGTTTCAACCCGTCTTCGCCGTTGTTGCTGAAGTAATTCGCGTTTGCAATGCTGCCGTCGCCGAATGAGCCAGAAACACCTTGTCCCAGTTGAATACCGCTTTGGGTGTTGCCAACGAATTGATTGGCAAGACCAACGACATCAATGTCTCGACCACCCACTCTGCGACGGTAGAACCTGTCGTTTTTGTCATCAATGGATACCATGCGAACGCCATCTTCGCCGTTGTCATTGAACTGACTTCCGACAAAGGTTAATGCTCCGAATGATGTTCCTTGATTTCGCAGACCCGTAAGAGTGTTGCCAATGAAGGTTGAGTTCGTTGCATCGAAGTGGGTAATCAGCACATCGTCGTGATTGAACGCATCAATACTCAGGCCGTCGCCGATGTTGTTGTCAATGTGCGAATCCGCCATGCTCCAACGCACGCCGATTTCTTCAAATGCGAAGATACCTACGCCACCCGCAGAATTTGTGGATCCTGCAACACCATCATTCGGATGGAAACCCGCATTATTGGGGGTATGTCCATTGCTGGTGACGGAGTTGCGATCGAACTCTACGGCGATTCGAGCATCCGCTTCCAGGCGAACGCGAACACCGTACTGTGCATTCTGGTCGATCACATTTTCACTGATGTTGAAATCGAGTTCATCTTCGACGGTGTTTCTTGCGTAGATGTCGAAGCCGTCGCCTCCATTGTTGGTGCTGCGGTTTTTCTCAATTACGACGGAGTTCAGATCCGCATCTTCTGTACGCTCAAAATGGAAACCGTCCTGTCCGTTATTCAGGAACACCGTATTGGTCAGCTCCAGGTCCTGAATCCTGGTTCGCTGCGACATCGTGAAGAGTAAGCCGTGCCCTGCATTGCCACCATCGTCGACGCCGATGTTGTTGCCATCAATCACTGACTCAGAGAAGAAGGAAATTGCTTCCGTGGCCGAAAGGTCGTTTGTCAATCGCACAACAATGCCGTCACCTGACGTGATGGTGTCACTGTCATTGAGTGTCTTCGAAATTGTGTTGTTCACAATGTTGAAAGAGGCGGTCCCGTAGTCCAGTGCCTCGAGCATAATTCCAGCACGGGTGTTCTGCTCAAAGATGTTTCCGTCTCCGGCAGCACTCGTCCCAATATTCACGCTAAAACCAACGTCCTGAAGCCCTGGCAATGCGAAGGGATCAGCAGGATCCAGAGGCAGGTCAGTTCCCAGGCCAAAGCTGTGAGACTGAATATGCACGCCTGTTTGTTCATTGCCTATGAAATCATTGGCAACAATGTCTCCGTTGAAGACAGTGCCGGTTGTCACGTCGACAAAGATACCGGCCAGACGATTTGCGTTGATCTGGTTTCCGCCGATCCGCTGAGGCAGCCGATCACCGGTGGAAGTCAGGTCATTCAAACGAACCCAGTTCCCTGCACCTCCGAAGGTGCCGTTGCCTTTGGCTCCGATCAGAGTAAATTTGTTCGCATCAATTACGGAAACTTTGAACGTCCCGTTGGCAGCAGTGTTGCCAAGGACGCCGGTAACGCGAATTTCATCTCCAGTTTTCAGGCCATGTGCCGGAGATGTGATTGCAAGATTGGTGGAGTTCGCAGCAAACGTCACAACGTTCGCTGTCCATGTGCCATACCCCGCATTAGTGTTGTAAACGCCATTGCCTGTGGTGCCGTTCAGTCGGAATTGGTTCTTATTGATAACCGTGATCTGACGAATTCCGTTGGCCGCTGTATTTCCCGCGACGTTGCTGACGCGGACATATTGGCCTGACTTCAGTCCATGGTTTGGCGAAGTCACAATGATTGGTCCGGTATTCGATGCAGCGCGGATCGTCCCCTGAGGGATCGTCGTCTGCATATCAATCGTGACCAGTCCGCGAGCAGAGCCGTCTGACTTGAAGTCAGGTACATACCATGTTCCGCCGCCCGAATAACTGACTCCCGCAGCAGTTCCATCAACCAGATTCAGTCGGAATCGGTTATTGTCGACTCGAGTGATTGTATGCAGACCATTGCCTGGATGATTGACCGTTGGGTCATCATTCACGAGACCCTGGAGCATGACCTGGTCACCGGTACTCAGACCGTGATTTGTCGAAGTGACGATGACAGTGCTTGCATCCAGAACAGCTTCTACTCGACCCGATCGTGACACGGTCGGAAGAACGGCAATCCCGTGTCCGCCGTTGCCCTGAATTTCATTGTCGATCACGGCCCCGGTAAAGTTACTGTCGACCATGCTGAAGTGAATGCCGTCCCGGCCAGCTCCGTCGAAAGCGTTGCCCTGAATGACACCGGTGATATCACTGAAATTGTCAGCTTCAAACAACAGGGCATGTCCAGGAGCACCCTGGACAGAGTTGTTGGCGATATTCAAATTCGTCGTGGGAGCGTTCGTCAGATCGATGTAAATGCCCTGAGTCGAACCTGCTGTATTCGGACCGATTCGGAACTGTGACGCCGTGACCTTGTCGGGATCGCCGATCATTGGTCCAGCCACATCGCGTGTTGACGTACGACCCTGATCCTGAAACGTGCTGGATACATCCGCGCCAATCAGGTCATCACCGAAAATTGCCGCAGCCTGTCCGCCAGCTCGGTCAATGTCGATGACAAACGGAATTGACTCTCCTGGAGCAAAGTCAGTAAAGGTGAGTGTCAAAACCTGCTTGTTTGCACTCACAACGCTGCTGACCAGACCAGTCGTTGCTGCCGATGTGCCGCCTGCTGTGAAAGGCTTTCCGGTGACTGGGTCTGTGTCAAATTCCAGTCCGATGCTGGAAAGATCCAGCACAAAAGTCTGCAGCCATTCGTTCTTCGTTGAATCGTTCGTCAGAACCATCTGCTGAACGAACGTGTCGCCATCAGCTCGGAAGACCAGACCAGCGCCTGTTGTCAGGGTTCCGATCTGATTATTGACGATCGAAAGTCCATCCACCGGCGCGTTGGTGGAATTGATGCGAACGAAATCGCGATTCACGGACGTGATCTGCGGATTGTCTTCAATGCGGAAATTGTCGGCGGTGCCTCGGTTCACATTCAGCAGAACGCCTTCCACTCCGGAACCGGCCGCGATTGTGGATTGGGTAATCAGACCTTCGCCAATGTCAGAACCCCACAACGCGCTGACCTGCACGCCGGGAATCGTTGAATCATCAATCGTCAGCGCATCGACGTCGGTCTGCGACAGACGGAGATCAAGGCCTCTTCTGGTGCCGGTCATCCGCACATCTTCGATCGCGATCGTGTGCAACCCGGTGATGTTTGTCAGATCGATATCGAAACCAAGCGTCGAGTATTGCGTTACGGTAATCGATTCAATCGCGAGACTCTTCAGAGTCCTTCCCGACAAGTTGATCGACAAGGCATCGCCGGACGAGGCTGAAATCGAAATGCCTTCGATGACCAGCGCATCTTTGCCCACCATGTCCGCGTTATCAATCTCGATCCCGCCCGCAGCATTACGGTAAAGCGACTGAGTGTCCGGATTGATAACCAGAGCCGTCAGAAGCGAGCGTGTTTCCAGCGCTTCAGCGCTTGCTGTCGTTCGAGAATTCGCCCGAGCAACTCGTCGAGTGCCCGTCTTATTACCAAAGAAATGACGTCGGGTGGCAGTAAGCCATAAATTCAAAAGCATGGTGCTGTTACCTAATTGCAGACAGACCTGAAAAACTCACTCGTAGTGGACGACCTGAGACGTTTTCCCGAGACGAAACCAGAATTAACGAATCAATCCGGATTTTCATCCGCTCTTTCCCAACATCCTGTCGAAGCGCAGAACTCCATTGATGAACAGAAGTTATCGCATCCTTGACTCGGTCCGGGGTTGAGGATGGATTGAGAAAAACCAATCGAGCTAAGTTGTTTAGGCACGATTCCGGTAGTCAGACGGGGAAAGGTTCTCTACCCAACACAAACACCCGAAGTGGCCGGGAAAACCCGGCAAATAGTGCCGAAAATTCCTGCCAGACCAATTGTCGGACGTTCGTCACTCACGACTTCCAATGCGAGCCCAAACCTTAAGACGTGGCATTCTACTGCTTTCTTCCTGCTGATACCTGGTTGAAAACCATCGGAAAAACCGTCTTTCCGGGACTCCATCCTCATCCTCGTGGTTATTTCCTTTTCCCGCGAGGAACGGTATCGTGGTCTCCTGTGTAAAACTGAAGGGACGAGTATTTCCAGAAATCCTTCAGCCGCCCAATGTTTTCTGCCAATTTCGTGTGGGAGCGTGGCTTATGGTGCGACTTATTTCTGTTCTGACGGCGATTGTTTGCCTCGCAAATTCCAGTCTTCCGGCTCAGCAGAAAATGACTCGGGAGGAAAAAGTTCGGGCTGACCTGAAAAAGGTCACCACCGAAGGGTTCTGGATTTATAACGACTTGCCGCTGGCTTTCGAGAAAGCAAACGCCTCCGGGAAGCCGATTCTGGTCGTGCTGCGATGTATTCCCTGTGAAGAATGTGTGAAGCTGGACGATGACCTCGTCGACACGGATCCGGTCCTGCGACCACTGCTCGAGAAATTTGTCTGCGTCCGAGTGGTCTCGACAAATGGCCTCGACCTTTCGCTGTTCCAATATGACACCGATCAGTCGTTTGCAGTCTTTATGCTCAACGCCGATCGGACCATTTACGGACGCTTCGGAACGCGATCTCATCGTACGGAATGGATCGGCGATGTGTCTCTGAAGGGACTCGCCGCAACGCTCCGCGGCGCGCTGGAGTTGCACTCTGAATATCCGGCGAATCGGTCCGATCTCGCAGCCAAGACTGGCGCGAAGCCGCTGTTTGAAAAGCCGGAGCTGTTTCCGTCACTCAAAGAAAAGTACACCAGTTCGCTTAACTATTCTGGCGACGTGGTCAAAAGTTGTATTCACTGCCATCAGATTGGCGACGCGGTTCGAGAATACTACCGTGAACGAAATGAACCACTTCCCGAGGAAATATTGAACCCCTATCCGCACCCAAAGTCGCTCGGCATAATTCTCGATCCTGCGACCACGGCGACGTTGAAGGATGTCACTGAAAACTCGCCTGCGGAACGAGCTGGGCTCAAAGCGGGTGATCAGATTCACGCAATCAACAACCAGCCGATCCTGTCGATGGCCGACGTTCAGTGGGTACTTCACAACTTGCCGGCAACGGGTGCAAAACTCACGATGACGTTGGAACGTGATGGTCAAAAGAAAGAATTGAACTTTGCCTTGCCGGAAAACTGGCGTCGTCTGGATGATATTTCCTGGCGAGTCAGTTCATGGGGATTGCGCCGAATGGTGACCGGCGGAATGGTCCTTGAGCCACTTACAAACGACGAACAGCAAAAGGAAGGGCTGGCGCAAGGTCAAATGGCATTGCGAGTAAAGCATGTTGGGCAGTACGGACCGCATGCCGCGGCGAAGAATGCGGGCGTGCAAAAGGACGATCTTCTGGTCGCTTACGATTCCCGAACGGATCTGCTGACGGATTCGGATGTGCTTCGATACGGAGTCACCGCACGTCGACCGGGAGAAACTGTTGCCATTGAAATTGTTCGCAACGGCGAACGCAAACGTCTTAAGCTGCCGATCCAGAAATAATACTTGGCTCTGAACAATTGTTTTTGTCTGAGGATTGGCCCAGTCTCAGTTCATTATGGAAGCGGCACGGCGCGAGCCGTCCGGTGTTGCAGTTCGTTATGGAAGCGGCACGGCGCAAGCCGTCCGGTGTTTGCAAGTATTTTGAGATCCGTCACCAAACAGCTTGCGCCGTTCCGCTACCGCGGCAAGTTATTTCGGGACAGGTCTTTCTCACGTGGATTTCTGTTTTACAAACCGTCTTACTGTTGCTTGAATCAAGGAGCGTTTTCGAAATGGTCCGTTGCGTTGCCAACATTTCAATGAGCTTTTCACGGCATTTTTTCCTGCTTGCCGTGCTGTGTTTTCTGGGCGGATGTTCTGAAGGTGAACAGACCGGGTCGCCATCGGTTTTCGATTCGCTCGCCCAAATGGAAAAGACCAAAAAAGAATTAGAAGTCTCCACGGTACTGCCCGCAACACCTCCGCCAACAGAAGCCGAGGCTGGCGCTGATTCCGGAGTCGCGAACGCAGGCACCTTCAAGGTGAAATTTGAATCCACGGCCGGGGATTTTGTCGTTCTCGTTCACCGAGACTGGGCGCCGGTGGGAGCACAGCGTTTTTATGAACTCGTGAAGGACGGGTTCTATGATGAGTGTCGCTTCTTTCGAGTTGTTTCGAACTTCATGGTTCAGTTTGGAATCAATGGAAGCCCTGATGTTCAGGAACGTTGGCAGCGGAATATTCAGGATGATGCACCGAAGGTGAGCAATAAGCGAAGCTATATGACTTTCGCGACCTCAGGTCCGAATTCACGAACAACGCAGGTGTTCGTCAATTTTGTGGACAATGCGTTCCTGGATGCGCAGGGCTTCGCATCGTTCGGGGAAGTGATTGAAGGCATGGACTATGTTGACGTGATTTTCTCCGGACATGCCGAAGAACCAGACCAGGGCCAGATCACGTCTCGCGGGAATGCCTACCTGAAGGCCAAGTTCCCCAAGCTTGACTACGTCAAACGCGCGACCGTCATCGAAGAGTGATCTCATCCAGGTGGATTATCACACCGTAGATTCTGTCGGCGGCGTATGGAATTCTTCCCAGCGCCGCCAGGCATAACTCCATTCGATCCACATTCGCATGACAGACCACAGCAACCGCATGCGTTCCAGCTGATCCGCCGGAAGGCGAGTCTGAAGCGCCTGTGCTTCGCGGGCGGCCATATCAAGTCCCCAGCGTCGCGCGAGCAATCGGCAGAGACTGTCGGCCGACAAGTCTGACTCGTTTGCGTCATCGTCCGGGTCTCCAAATGCGGCGACCTGCGTCTCGTCCTGGATCAATCCAGCTCCTTCCGCCGTCACGAAGAATTCGAACAGCCGCGAACGATACGGATCGACTTCCAGCGGTTTTACATGGGCCTGAGCTTCTTCAATCAGGGCTTCAATCCCGTTCAGAATTTCTCTGGCCACAAAATCCGTTGGGCGTTTTGCGGGGCGATCACCGTTTTCCGAGCGACTATCCTCAGGATTCATGGGGCTTCCATCAGCTTTGAAATCACATTGAAACAGACAACCTTCGAGATTTTTCCTCGACGCGGCGGCAGTCTAACGAAAACAGAACACGTAACCAACGTGCTGCTTTGTCAGACTCAGCGTAGTTCTCTGTCCGGCCTGCGAAATACCACTCCTCAATTCACGGTTGACTGTGCAATAGTGCTTCGTCAAGCCTCAAAAAGTAGGTTGGACATTCTTGTCCGACAATCCAGCGACGGGCAAGAATGCCCATCCTGCCCTAAAATCAGGCCTTGATCGTGCAGTAGCCGGAGGCGGCATCCGAGTACGCTTCCGGCTGACGATTAAACACAATACCGTTCAAATAGTAGCGGAGCAGCGCGAGCTGCCCGGTGAGTGCCTGCAAAATGCTGGCTCACCGGACGGCTTGCGCCGATTCCGCTACTTTACAGGTCGTTCGTTGAACGGTATTGCGATTAAACAACTCAATCGTGACCGCGATTTGGATCGCCATCATCCGCATTACGCCTCTGACGGTGCTTCACAGGCTCGCACAATGATCCGATTTCCAGCCAGTCGGATCACTTCAACCGGCATTCCATGGTCGATGTAAGCGCCGTCGCTGACGACGTCGAGGTATTTGTCGCCAAATATGGCTTTGCCCGATGGGCGAAGTGCCGATGCTGTAATCCCCTGGGCACCGACTTCAATATCGCCCATTGTTGCGGCGCTGTTTGCCAGGAGGGATGGTCGAAGCAGCAAGCCACCCGATTCGGCAGGAGCGTAACCTGGAGGAGTCAAAATCAGGCGATTGAGAAACGGGATCGACGGAAGGAATCTGTTCAGGACTGCCGCAACGGCAATCACCGTCACCATCGCTGCGGTGAGAGATCCAAGGCTGCTCATCGATTCTTCAAAGCTCTCTGTCACCGTCAGGCCAGCATAGGTATGGCTTGCAAGGACCAGGGAAGCCAGGGTCAGCAAAATTCCGGAGACACCAAAAACGCCGAAGCCTGGAATGACGAATATTTCAAGAGCCAGGAGTCCAAGTCCAAGGATGAAAAGGACAAGCTCCAGTGTGCCGGCGGTTCCGCCAAGGAATCGGCTCCAGAAGAACAGCGAAAAGAACACCGCCGCCAGGATGGCAAAAAAACCAGTCGGCATATGCAATTCGACATAGATGCAAATGATCCCCAGAGTCATCAGCAGAAAGCCGCCAAACCCTGAATTCAGAATGACAAGGAGAGTATCAACCCACGTGCTGGCCACCGGAGTCAGGTCCACTCGTTCTGAGATTCCCAGTCGAGCCCGCAATTCGTCAATATCGTGGCAAGGAGCATCCGCCAGGCCCAATTCATGCGCGCGTTCTCCGTTGACGGTCAGCAAAATTCCCTCGCGAGATTCGGCGACCATCGGACCTTTGACCCATTCATCACTGGAGGCCTGAATGTCGGCATCGGACATGAAAGTCACATGGCCGTCGGATTTTCGAGTCACCTGATAGACGACAAGATCTTTGTCAATCATCGCCTGCAGCAAAGCAGGCGGGCGATTTTTTCGTTTGGCAAGTGTCGCAGCGAACTGCAGGAATGGGCTGACAATTTTTTCGGGCGCACGTTCGAACTGGCCACCCGGTTCTGTCAGCGTAATGACACCTATGTCCCCAATCTGCGCTTCGGGATGCATGATGATTTTGTCGCAGCCAAACGCAATCAGAGCCCCGCCGCTCCATGCACCTGAGGGAATCCAGGCGATTGTTGAAATCCTGGCCGGATCAAGTTCAGAGATCGCCAGTGCGACGTGTTCGGCAACGTCCTTATCACCGCCCGGGGAATCGATATGGAAGATGATGACATTTGCGCCACTCGATACGGCATTGCGCATCTCGCGTTCCACGAACTCACCCAGCACGCGGTCAATAACACCATGAACAGCAATCACACGCGGCGTCACTGTTTTCTCTGGTCCGCCTGCTTCTCGCATCGCATCGAACGGAAGATTGAACGCTGCGGTGACTTCGGGGCGATTCTTTGCAGTTTTCGCAACAAGGAAGCCGGCTTTTTCTGAATCGAGACCATTGAAAAGGCCGGGCGATCCCGCGTCTTTGACAGTCTCCGTTTTTGCGATGATGGCATTCTGATTTTGAAGTTGAATCAGTTCTTCCGGAGTCAAAAATTTCTGCTGGACGGCTCCAGAAGGATCTTCCACAGTGACTCGTAACAGCGTTGCGGACGGGTCCATCATCGCCACGGCAACACCGCGCGACAATCGAACATTTCGCCGACGATCAATAATGCTGAAGACGAAATTCTGCTCCTCCGGCACAACGGTTTCGCCGCGGCCGATGTCACCCAAACTTGCATCGGGATGCATCACGATATCATGGCACGCCAAAGGCAGGATCGCTCGAGTCCCATCGACGGATTTTGGCAGCCACGCGACAGTTCGCACTCGGCTAATCTGCGCGGATGTCAGGAACTTTGCCACATCGCTGACGTGCCCAAAGCCACTGGACCCTGGCTGGATTTCCAGGACAAGTATGGCTTCGCGATCTTCACGATTCGCCTGGGCCTGCATCTCGAGAGCGAGGTTTGTCAGTTCACTGACCATGCGATCATCCAGCGGGCTGGTGACGGTCAGGAATCGGCCAAGCGGACGCTTTGCCACGGTCGGCTGCGCAGCATCCTGACCAAAGGCAAGTGAACTGCATAGACTCAGACCTGCCAGCAGCATCGCAGCCAGAGGAATGCGCCCCATTTTCAAACTCCGCAAAATGTCCGGTCGCAAAAAAGTCAGGAGCATTCGAGACATTTGTATCATCTTTTCGTACCAGGAAAGAAACGTCTCTTTGGAAGTACGAAAGGTGACTTTCAGAAAGAAGCTTTTCGAATGATCACTGACCAGGATTTTCAATATTGTAGCAAGGGATGGCGCAGATGGCCAAAACCGGCGTTCATTCGCTGTCGAGGTATGAACCCTGGCAACGCTTTCGATAAAAACGCAAGCAGGCCGCGAAGAGATGAATCTGATCCGGATCAGTCGGCAAATTTACCAATATCACTCTTTTTCTCCGACAATAGACGGGGATGTTGCCAACGAAATTTGAGTCCTGAATCCTGAGATGTCGTCGAATTCGCAGGAATTCGGTCCGTCTGTCGCCTTGTAGGCAGATTAAGACCACTCCGACTACTTCTCGCGACTCATCGGCGGCTTTCCTGACCGTCGGTGTTCTTCCCTGAAATAGAAAAGGGAATTTCCAATCGCATCCGCCAGCGGTGTCAGAGGTGTTTCCGGAAATGCCTGAAGAAAAGGCTGATACTCCAGATCGCAAATGAAAGGGACATCTGATGTTCCCGCAGTAATTGCAAACCTTTCTTCGAGTTCAAGTTCTGCCGCCGCCCTGCGCATCAGGGAGATCATCTCGGCTGTGTCTGCCGTATGGCTCGGGAGCGTAAAGACGCCGTGTCCAGAAAATGGAGCCATTGCGGCGTTGCCAAACGCGGCTCCGACATCCGATGCGTACAAGTAATCCTGACGATTTCGAAACGGGATTTCATAAGGCTGGCCGAGAGCCACATGCTTCATCGCCGTTGTGGTTGAGGCTGTTAGTCCGGCATCTCGCCCCGGGCCAAACAAGACTCCAGGACGCAGACTGACAACCGGAATTCCAGTCTCCGCATGGAGCAGCCTCGCGATGTGCTCACCCGCCAGTTTCCATGCGCCGTAAACGTTGACCGGCGCAGGCTCTGCGAGCATCGGAACTGATGGCCCCGGGTAAGATTTTCGCGGCCCATAGACCGCAATCGAACTGGCAAAGACAAATCGTTGCAGTGATGAGCCACAGGCTTTGATGGCTTCAATCACATTTTGAGTCCCTGCAAGATTGATCTGTAACCCGAGGTCACGATGCGCATTGCAGTCGGGAGTTTGAAGAGCTGCCAGATGAATTACATGAGTCATCTGGCCTTGCTTCAGGATATCTTCAAGTTGTTGCTGAACTCTGACATCCACCGCAACGGCCTTCAATCTGCCGTTGTCAGCGGCATAGCCAAACATCCGTCTGGTTCTTGATTCACTGACGTCTCGACTTGCAATGGTAATTTGAGCGTCCGTGCTTCTGAGCAGCCATTTGACGGTCTGGGCTCCAATGCAACCGTAACCACCAGTCACGAGGATTCGTGCAGATTCATTCAAAGTGGACACTCCGTCAGTCTTGTCTTGAGCAGAACTCAGGCACGCTCGTCTCATTGACGTGCCGCATCCTGAATATCCCCAGTGGCATGGTAATGGGGCGTGATACCAGGGAGCAATGAACAGGATGCCTCAAGGCACTCGCAGAGGAAATTAAGAGAAGTCACGGTCCCGTCGCGAGTCGTTCATCATTTGTGGACGCAGATGATGACGCCGATGTTGTGAATCCGAAACATGTGTTGCCGTCGCAGGGGGCGTTTGGCATCGTCGCCAATTGCGATTTTGGTGATCGACAGACATTGTCAGAATTCCGTACCACAAATAAACAGCCAAAACACTGGTGAAACGCTGTCTGTTCCGTCTCATAGCTCACAAATCGGAACGTGGTCGATCAAAGGCACTGATTTTGCGGAAATGGAATTGTCCTGATCCCGGAAGGCGAATCCAACTCCCTCGAAATACATGGTGTCAAGTGAAGCTCTCATATCTGACAGAAATTGCGGCCCTGATGGCGGCTCATGGACGACTGTTTGTGGAGCAGGACGAAGAATTGTCTGCTCAGACAATCGGTGACTATTACATCCTGAGTCGCAATCGCTTCAATCGATGGATGAAAGATCTCAGTGATCTTGAAAATGGGCTCAGCATTCGAGATCCACTGCACTTGATAGGGCTGATGCCTTCAATGCCAGCGACTCGGACGCTGACCGAGCACATCCTGGTGAATGAAATGCTGGCTCGAGTCTGGACGATCCTGCTGATGGCTCGAGACCGCTATCAGAATGTCGATCGCATCCGGCCAGTGGCACATAACGTATTTCTGGGGCACCTGTCGATTCGCCACAAAGCACTCAGTGTTGTTCTGACCGACGATCGACTGCAGCAGCCGGACCTTCAGGCAATTGATAAGCTTCGCAAAGCAACAGAACGTTGGACCGATTTGCTTTGTGCTCCGCTGATGGGCGAATTTGACCTGTGGCAGTATGCGTTCCACGAAGATGTTGCGAAGGAATTCTACCGCGAAAGCGCCGATCGCGCACCGGTTGATCATCGCAGCCGCGCATGGGTGATCCTGCTGGCGGGCATGCGACACAGTTTTCCGGAAAAGGACGGTCTGGCGTCTTTGGTTCACGACGATGACCGCCGGCTTTCTCGACTGATGCTCAACAGCTTCCCTGAAGATTCTCCAGAGATGACGTTCTGGATGGGGTCAAGAGTTCGAGAAGCCAGGAAGCTTTGAATCGGCGAAACGCTGCTCGGCCATCACGTCAGAAATGTTGTTCTGACGTGATGGAGCAAATCACCGGGAAAGGCGGAGTCTGGAAATTGCCGAGCACGCAGCACGAGATCGTGAGCAGCTCGACTCAATCACACAAGCGCCAGGCTGGCAGGCAGGTCAATTTTTCCGCCGCTCGATCTACACCAGTTCCTGCATCGGCTCACGCAGATCCACGAGAAACTGAGGACGTCCGGTTGGATCTGACAAGGTTGTGTTCATCACATCGATGCCGAGATTGTGATACGCCGTCCCGATGATTTCCTGCACGTCAACCGGACGACTGGCTGCATATTCTCCAAGACGATTGGTGGAACCGATCGCCTGGCCAGTCTTCATACCGCCACCGGCCATCAGAGCACAGCTGACCTGCGGCCAATGATCTCGCCCGGCACCATCGTTGATGCGAGGTGTTCGGCCGAATTCTCCCCACACGAGAATCGTCACATCCTGCAGCATGCCCCGTTCTTCCAGATCAAGCACCAAAGCGCTGACGCCCTGGTCCAGTTTGCCACCATGATCGCGCACAAGATCAAAGTTCTGGCCATGGCTGTCCCAGCGACCGTAGGAAAGAGTGACCGATCGGACGCCCGCTTCAATCAGTCGGCGAGCCATCAGGATCTGTTCATTGCACGTGGGAGCACCGTCGTATTGATACTTGTATGGTTTTCCGTCCCCGTACCGTGCTCGAGTCTCAGGCGATTCTTTCGAGATGTCCAGAGCATCCGCCAGTCGGCTTGATGTCAGGACACCGAATGCAGCTTCAGTGAATGAGTCCATGCCAACCATGGCACCGCTGGCATCGCAATGACTCTTCAGCTGGTCCAGCCCTTTTAGCAGAGAGCGGCGATCGTCCAGCCGGTCGAGTGACACGCCATTCAGAGTCAGATCTTCCATACCGTTGCCGTTTGGGCGAAACGGCTGATAGGCTATTCCCAGGAATCCCGCTGGTCCGGGTTCCGACCAGGGCACGTGAGATGTTTTTTCTGCAAGAGCCACGGAAGCTGGCATGCCCGGATCCCGCGGTCCGTAGACTTTGGCAAGCACCGAACCAATCGCCGGCCGACCTCCGATGGATTCGATGTTTCGTCGATCCCATCCGGTCAGACATTGGAATGCATCATGAGCACCAGAGCATCCGACCACGGAACGCACGACGACAAGACGATCCATGATAGCGGCGAGCTTAGGGAAGCATTCTCCGATCTGGATTCCGGGCACAGCGGTTTCGATCGGGCTGAACTCGCCTCGAATCTCACGTGGAGCTTCCGTCTTGATATCCCACATATCCTGATGCGGTGGCCCACCACCCAGGAAAATGTTGATAATCGCTTTGTTGGAACCAGCGTTCGGGGTGCCAGCAACAGCCTCAGCCCGCATCAGATTTGCCAGATTCACACCGCCAGCGGTGCCCATGGCAAATCCGCCGATCTTCATAAAGCCACGGCGAGAAACACCGTCACAATATTTCGTGCGCTGTCCGAGGATTGTCAACATGTTGAAACTCCGGCAAAAAGAGCGGTGGGAACCGGATCGACAGTCTGTTTCCGAGATGGAATCGGACTGTCAAGAAAGGCGGGGATATTTGAGGACATCGACAAATCCGAAAGTCAGCACTTGCTTGTTTCATTGCCCTCTCACAACAAGAGTGCGCTCTAAAATCAGGCAAGTCCAGCACCGGTTTGCGGCTTTATTCAGAAATGAGATTAAAGGTCTGCGTCGCTCCCGTCAAGAAACGTTGGGTTTTATTGGTTACAGGGACGTAGTCAGGAACCGGAAAATTCGGCTGAACTTGTTTCCGAACGGGAACCGATTATCATGTGTCCGTTGATTCAGCCCAGTGGAAATCAACGGTGCCGAGGAGAGATGGCAGAGTGGCCGAATGCGCATCATTGCTAATGATGTGACTCCAGAAATGGGGTCCGAGGGTTCGAATCCCTCTCTCTCCGCTTAAAAGCCCGCAGTTTACTGCGGGCTTTTTCTATTTGTATCGACGTGTGATACCGATTTGGTGCTCCCTCCAGACGAAGAATTTGGGTTGGAGGTAGTGGATCTCCCCAAAGATCCGGCGGCCCCAGGACCTTGAGCAAGGTCCACGAGCCGAAATTTTAGCCTCGTGCGGTCAGAAATGAGATTTCGGCGGGCGAGTGGAGCTGCAGGCGAGACGTCCGCGCTCCCGGAGCGC
>JBGSVD010000046.1:0-7306 GCA_041753135.1 Planctomycetaceae bacterium | reverse complement strand
CCGTGTTCGTTTGTGGTTCTTGAAGAACGCACATTCTGTGCGAAATCACAAGCCACACGAAGGTCACTTTGTTTGACTCAAACCCCACCCGCAATGCAACTTAAAAGCTGCACGATCTCTCTGGGCGAAGGGAGGAAGCGGCTTCTCGGAAACGATTGAAGTAAAGACCCAGAGTCCGGGCGCTTCATTGAGTCCATAGGATTTACTTCGGCTCGCTGCTTCAGAGGGATACCCCGCCTGCTCGGAGAGTGGTGGAGAGATTCTTTCGTCTTCGGGATAGCAGAGTTCCACCACGCCGTCAGGACGGAAAGCGAGCAGATAGGTGTATGCGGGACGTGATAATTCGAGTTTCAGATGGACTTTATCTCTTTGCCTTGCCGCGAACGAGGTTTTGCCAAACACCAGCGGCTTATTGACGCTGGCGCCATCTTCTTTCAAAGCGAAATGTTTGATCTCAAAATCGACGATCCTGAGATCTGCCGGAACTAGTGTGGAGTTCTCTGGCGATTTGGTGCTTAGGTCAGGGTTAGAAGCCGCCTCATGGTTCGGAGGTTTTGGCTGAACACGCCACCAGATGCCCACCCCCAACAAGATTAGGACGGCAATTACGCTCGCGATGAGGAACCAATGACTGGTTCGCTTGTTATTCCCTGTGAATGTCGGATGGTTCGATGGCTGATCATTCAATAGCGATATGACTGCTTGAGCGGAGGACACACGATCAGCGGGGTTCTTTTGTTGCTGTTGTTCAACACCGGATGATAACTGATCCGGTATCGCTGGATTTGCCTCTAAGGCGGCCGGAGGCTGTGGGCCGGAAGCGGTCTGCCGGACAGCGGCCACCGGTGTCGCGGACCAGTGTCGCAGGTCTTCAGCGAGGTCGGCCGCACAGGAATATCGATCGGCCGCCCGCTTCGACAAAGCTTTCAAACAGATGCGTTCCAGTTCCTTCGGAATCGCTTCGTTTCGCTGACGGAGCGGCCTGGCTTCCACGGTCGTGATCTGAACCAGAATCGTCCCCCAGTTCGCACCGTTGAACGGTTTGGTCCCAGTGAGCAGTTCGTAGAGCACGACTCCCAGACTGAAAATGTCCGAGCGGCCATCGACCAGATGTCCTTCACCCCGCGCCTGTTCGGGACTCATATAGGCCGGAGTCCCGGCGATGCCCTGGTCCTTTCCCAGATCCTCCTCCCGCAAAGCCAGGCCAAAGTCGGTGACGTAAGACCGACCGTGGCCATCCATAAGAATATTGCCCGGCTTGAGATCGCGATGCACCAGCCCGCGGCTGTGCGTCTGCTGCAGTGCATCCGCCACGTGAGCAACCAGCTCCGCTGTCTGACCAAATGACAGCGGTTTCTGTTTCACGGACGCCGCCAAGTCCATGCCTTCGATCAGTTTCGAGACGATGTAACAGGATCCTTCGGCCGTGCGACCGACGTCGTACACCGGCACGATGTGCGGATGATCCAAGCTGGCCAGCACCCTTGCCTCGGCGACGTACGCTTCAACGTCGGCCGCAGTCCGCAGCCGGTCGGCGCGAGGTTCCTTGAGAGCCACCTGTCGCCGCAGTTCGAGGTCTTCTGCCAGCCACACCGTGCCAAAGGCTCCCTTGCCGAGTTTACGGATCTTGCGGTAACGCTGGGCCGTGGGAGTTCGAGTTCCCGGCGCAGAGACCGGGACTGGAGTTCCAATCGTGCGTTTGCTCTTCAAAAGATCGTGCAGAAGAAAATGTGGAGTCCGCTCTCAACTGTTCATCGGTCGATGCGAAGGCCAGTTCGACCGTGTCGCGATCCTGAGGGAAGCGAGACAGATAGTGATCCGCCGTCAGGCTTTCCCCCAATTGCCTGCGGAGTGCCATTTCTTCACATAGGAGTTCCAGCAACAGCACGCTGCGTCCCGCTGCCGGAACCTCACTGAGATACTCTTCGATTCGCTGCTGCTGCCCGCTCCGCCAGTCCCGCAAAAAACGGTCGCAGATCTCGTCGACCTGAGTGGGGATTGGCGAATGGACTGTGGCATCCAGACGCGGATCACGATCCGGTAACTGCGAAGACATAACCGATCTCTCATCAACGAACAGATTCCCGATCGCTGGTTCAAAGCGAACGCGAAAAGCAACCTAACAGTATCGCTGAAAGGGATTTGCGCGTGCAACTCAAGCGATCAACATCGATGGCGAGAATTTGGAAATCCCACGCCTCTCTGTCCAGCAGCGCTGGAGCAAGCTCGAACAATTCTCTCGTCCGCCCGGAAGGTAAACGATAGAGGCCACAATCGGCCACGAGTCTAACTCAGCCATCGCTGTCATCGGCGGCCATTCTCATGCTGAGATCTTGACTTTGACCAACGGCACTGCAACCGTGCGCAATCTGGAGGGACAGAAACTTTTCGAGGATGCGGCGATCCTCGCTGCGGGAATACTGCGGCTACGTGAGCGGCAGTCGCTGCCGGTGGCCGAGTTGCTTGAGTAGCAGGCGTTTAGTTCGATCAGAGGATCGAAGACCTTGCACAGTCGTCCTCAGGAAACCTTGGGCTGCAATGAGCTGCCCAGGAGGGAGTGTCCTGATCACAGAACCGGTGAATCACGAACTCGCGTCGGTCCGACACGCTGCTGCCGCATCAGTCTGATCCACGGCATCCCTCAAATCTTATCCCGACGCGATGTCAAAAAGACGACACAAATCGGGTGGACTTCGCCGCACGAACTGAGCTCGGTCGATGTGACCGGAGCAGGTCAGCGTGCTGCTGTTGAGTCGCGGGAAAATCTGCCGCAGACCATAAAAGTTTACCAATTCGACTTCCCCGCGTAATAGACGACGGTGTGAACGGACTGCTGATCCACGGCACGGCACATGGTATGCACTGCGCAGGCGAGCAGCCGGATTCGAAACGTAGGTGCAATGTGGCGTGCTGGAACCTGTGTCTGTGCTTGCACTCGATCGTGAAACTGGGGGCATGGAACATTTTCCGGCCTGCCGCGTCACGAACCTGCTGCTCCAAGAATCCAGTATCTGTTTTGGGATTCGACGAAATTGCTCGGCTGCGTTATGCGAATGACAGATAAGGGCAGGCCAGGAGATGGCTGCGTTTTCTACATATCCCAGATTGCCGATTTTCAGTGCGGTTTTGCGAGGTTGCGGGGAGTCTGACGAATTTTTCGGAAAATCTGATCGTGTGAATAGCAAGTAGAATACGGTGGCTCAAGTTGAGATGGCGTCGATGTCGTTGTCCTTCGTTATCAGGCGTGCACTAATCAATCAGTCGTTAAAACTGCCGCATTTATGATCCCTTGAATGTTCATGCGAGTTTTTTTCATTCCACCCTGATGCCAACCTTGTCTCGCCGGAAGTTGACACCTTATTTACAAGCTAACGTCTGCACGAAACGGATAGGTTATGAATTTCCCTTTTGAAAAAAACTCCATGAAACTGGCAGCGAAGATAACTATTCTCGTGCTCGTGTCAGTGACCGCTGCACCATCAACGGCACATAGTGATGAGCATTCGCTACTGTCGAGTCGTCAAGAGTTGGACTCGGTCGGGGATCGGGTCTTCCTGTCCGATCCCAACGGCGAAATCGCATATGGTGTTCAACGCGAGCGACAGCGATTCGACTCGGATTCTAAAGCCCGAGTGTTCGAAAATACCACAGAGGGGTACTTTCGCCCATCGTATAACAAGGGCCTTGACGGATATTATCGCAATGTGGGCAGCGATGAAGCGGAGACCATCGCTGTTTCTGATCGCTGTGACAACCTCTTTAGTAACAACCCTTGTCCGCGTGTTTACGGTCAAGTTCAGGGGCTGTTCATGATGCGGCATCCGCAACTCAATCGTCGGGCGATTGTCGTCGACCCAAACACGAACACAACGTTTATGTCGGCGTCGGATCTCGACTACAACTATGATCCAGGGCTGCAGGCCACTGTTGGTATGAGGCTGGGCGACAGCCTTGGGGTTGAATTCACCTATTTTGGTGTATTCGACGGCAGTGCATCGGCTGTCGCAGTTACACCAAATCCAGCAGCGTTCCTGACTTTTGGTGGCAATCTGGTGGGTAATGCGTTTGTGGACATGGACCGCGTTGATGTCACATATTCTTCGTGGATTAACAGTTTCGCGGTCAACTTCCCCTGCTGCAGCGGCTGTGAAGAGTGTGGATGTGGCGAAGATTGTTGCGACGAGGGCTGCACAATAAGTGGTGTGAGTCGGGGCAGCAATGTCGGGTCCCAATCGATGACATGGTTTTCCGGGTTTCGTTATCTTGATCTCGGCGAAGAGCTGAATATGTCAACACAAAGACTCGTCCTTGGCCCGGAGCCAGAGCATGGCCGCTACGATGTGCGGACCAGCAATCATCTTTACGGTGCGCAACTTGGTGGTCGGTACCGACGAACCTATGGCCGATTCGGTTGGGATACGACGGGTACAGCCGGCATCTTTGGCAATGATGCTCAACAGACACAGACAGTCACCGACTTTCCCAATGTTCCTTTACGAAACATCACCAGCAACAGTAGCGGAGTCGCATTTGTCGGTGACGCGAATCTCTCAGGCATCTATCGTCTCTCGGACGTATGGAATTTGAGAGCCGGATATAATGTGATGTGGATTAAGGGTGTAGCACTTGCTCCGGATCAACTCAACTTCAACTTTGCTGATCCACAGGGTGGCAGTCAAATGGACAACGATGGCGGAATGTTGCTGCACGGCGTTAACTTTGGCATTGAGGCACGCTACTAATCAAATGTGGCTGCTGTGCACGGATTCCGAGTCAGTAGTCGCGGCCCTGTCCATTTCATTCAGACTAATGCCATTGACGTTTTTCTGGCAATCGCCGAGGCAACGAACGTAGCCGAAGAGCCAGAAGACTTCGCCATGACAGCCATATCTGGCCCTGACCAATTCTGGCTGTGATGGTCTTTGTCACCGACTTCTTCAGTAAAGTTCCGGACTCCTTCACCGAACCACGGATTTTCACCAGGCCATGGATCTGATTCCGCTGCCACATAATCATGATGCGGTGGTAGCGGAATCAGGAGCACCTGATCGAGCGAAGATTTGTCACCAAAGAAGTCGTCAGTCGTCAACAAGTGTTCGGCCAATAGCTCGGTACTCAGCATTGGTAACAGGTTGCTTGCCGCAGGCACGGCATCACTTTGCGCGACCTGGAAGTTGGCCGGCAAGCTCCACATGGAGGCAATACCTTTGCTGTCGAACCCTCGGATTCAGACACGATATCTGCCATGGGGGAGGTTCACGGTAGGGCGAAATGTGGTGGCGGTAAGATTTGTGACATGAATCACCCGCACGAGCGTGCTCAGATCGGAAACCCACAATTCATAACGCACGGCTCCGGAGATTGGTTTCCACGAAATTGTGGGTATTGAGGAGTTGGGATCGCCGACGGGCGGTACGACAACAGGCGAACCGCCGACCGAATCTCTCCGCGTCTTTATCACTGCAGCAGTTGCTGGATTGCTCATTGCCGCAATGAAATAGGGACCGGGGAACCTGCCATCGAGAGTCGTGGGGTGAGAAACTCGCAGCGGTGATGCGCTGATGATATTGAAGGAGCGGATCTGATTCGTGGTTCCGCCCGGTCCCTGTGCGACCAGAATTGCATTGGCGATTCCATCACCCGTAGTGTCCTGCGCTGCGATCTGAACCGGTGCCGTTCGACTGGCGTCCGTAAACGCTGCGAAGCCAGTTCCATTCGTTGAGAGGCTGGACAATCGTGCGGACGCGGTATTACTCCACGCCCAGACATCCACCATGGAACGACCGTTCACGCCAGCACCTACCACGATGTCCGGAACAGGATCGGCGTTGATTCTCGCCACACTGACATCCACTCCGCCCAGGTAGCTTGTTGCGAGTGTGCTGAACGGTGTGAAGCTTCGTGAGGCCGCAGGCACTGTGCCAGGTGTCGATGCCGCCATGCGGCTGACATCGAAGACTTTCACGGTCGTCTTTGTGCCAGCGCTGCTTCCCACGACGATTTCTGCTTTTCCGTCACGGCGAGTATTGTCGAAAGGCCCGTTTTGTAGAGGCGTGCTTCCCATGTCCGCCGCGGACACCACTGCCCCACCGATGAACGATGCCGGGAAGGCCAGAAAATTTCTGTACGGACGCGATGCATCAAACGCCGGTCGTCCGGCGACAAGCACATTTCGGAACACTTTTACCTGAGCCGCCCCCTGGCTGGGAACTGTAATGATGTCGCTGAGGCCATCGCCATCGACATCCGCTACCGCCACCTGAACTCCACCCTTGAAATTCGGACCATAAGGTTCGAACGAAGTCAGCAGTCGGCCACTCTGATTGTACACATGCACCCGGGCCATAATGCCCCATCCGGGAGCTGTGACAATTTCGTCGGTACCCGATCCGCTGAGTTCACCAGTCGCGATCCGAACGCCTCCCCGAAATGAGTTTCCATAAGGGACAAACTCAGCAAACACATCGCCATTTTCCTGGTCGAGTACAGTCACGAATTGAGGCACGCCCTGACTTTTTCCCATGCTGATGACCACCAGCAGGCGATTGTGGAAGTCTGATTCGTTGGTATTCCCGATGTTATTTGCGCCCTGCACGCCAATCACGGCATTTAGATCCGTCGTGCTGACGGTGATTAGCCGCGTCGCGTCGTCGTCGATTGCAAAGCCTTGCGGGGCGATCGTTTCGGTGATGGTGTACGTCCCCAGTCTGACATTGTTGATCCGGAGGACACCGTTTGCGAGGCCGTCCGCGTCATTCACGCCGCCGTCGACGACGATCAACGCGCCCACTCCATCAAGCGGGTCGGGACTAATCAGAAACGTGGCTCCTCCCAGCAGAATCGGATTGGCATCCGTGGCTCGTTTCTCCCACGCAATTGATCCAAGGCGATTATGGAAGTCAGATTCGTTGGAGTCGCCGGGCTGATTACTGCCCTGCGTGCCGACGACCGCATTCAGATTTCCTGCTCTGACGGTGATCGAACGCGTGGCGTCATCATCAATCGCATAGCCTGCCGGGGAAATCGTTTCCGTGATGATGTAAGTTCCCAGCAGCACGTTGTTGATCCGCAGCACACCGTTGGCCAGACCGTCCGCGTCGTTCACACCGCCATCGACGACGATCAGCGTGCCCACACCATCCAGCGGATCCGGAGTGATCAGGAACGTCGCACCACCGAGCAACACGGGATTGGCATCCGTGGCCCGTTTCTCCCACGCGATGGAGCCCACAATCCCCGGAATCAGAATGTTGTGGAAGTCTGACTCATTGGAATTGCCCTGCTGATTACTGCCCTGCGTACCGAC
>JBGSVD010000045.1:0-14411 GCA_041753135.1 Planctomycetaceae bacterium | reverse complement strand
AGGTGATTTCGACAAAACAGGTTTCACGAGTCTGCTTGCAGCCTTCGGGGCCATGGTCGGCAAACTGACTCCCGAGACGATCTTCGAAGCATTGCTGTCTGTCCTCTGCAAAAACGTGCAGCACTGGATTCAACATCATCTCGGACAAACCTTCCTCTCAAAACGCCGCCTCGCTTTCCAGGACTAGCACAACAATTCCCATGTGAACAATAATCGCCGCATAGAACAACTTGTCAACAGCCTAGAGTCAAGCCATCATCAGCTGTGGCGACCGATGAAACCGTCAGGCAAATTCTCTCCAGGGATCTGCGGATCATTTCGCGAATACTTCGGTCTTCATCAATGACCACAACGTTCGGCATTTAGATCACAACTTCCTTTTGGATGCGGAATCCCCTGATATCGCCAAATTCGGTGATGGCAGTCGGGGTACGATCAAGTGGCGAGTAGCGGAGTTTATCGATCACGAGTGAGCAATCCCAATTACGGAATCGCACGAAGAACGGAGCGATCTTCTGCCAACACGAACAACGATCCCTCACCCGTGTGTCTGGATCTCGCAAAAACTCATCAACTCAAAGCCTGGAATTCCCCAGTGCCGAATCGGGTGATCATAACGAAAGCGGTGATGTGTCGGACGGTTAGGTTCCGAGGGCTTTCGTTGGAGAATACAGGAATGATCATGTTCAATGCTCTTGAGATTTTACAGATTGGATTTCCATGGTCTTCTGCAACTCACGATCAGCTGACGATGAGTTCTGACGCCACGCCGAGGATACGCCATAAACTGCTCGTCGAACTCGATTGATACCTCCCAGAGGACGGTGTGCAGCAAGCGCGTGCCAGACATTGAACGCCAGATTTCTGAAGTCATTCTGGTATCGCAGCCTATCGATTTCCTGACGTGGGAGTAACAGGTGACCAATCGTTCGAAACGGAGATTCACTTTCCGGCCATTCGACACTGGCATCTTCAACTGGCATCGTCCGCTCAGACGTTTGTAGCTGTACCTGGAACTCAAACAGTACTTCCTGTGTCCGCAGACTTTTTTCCAGTGCGGATTGCATTGCGTCAGACTGCGAAGTCAAGCCGGCAATCAGGCTCAGGTAAGAGTCGAGCCGATCTCCGGCCGGTTTCGCTCGATACTTCGCGACGTACCTGCCGAATCGAATCGGGGCCATACTGAAATAGGTGTTGCTTGCCGGGTGAGCTGGAAAGTGGCCAGCGATCCTGGCGGCCGTCAACATCTCGCGCCAGTGCCAGTGCAGCGGATTCCAATCGCCGCCGGTTAATGTACCTTCTAACGTTGCCAGTGAACTGTCGTTGGCGTTTACGAGGACCTGCTCCAATCGCAGATAATCTTTAACATTTCGCACGAAGAACACAGGATGATTGATCATCAGGAAATCCTGAGTCGAATGTTGCTGTTCGTCAGCCGATATCATTGCCCCATTCACGTTGAGCACCTTGATGGCCAATCCTCGACCATCGGGAATGGCGTCGGGCTGTGACTGGCTGGACGAGTTCGAGAACCGAACAATGGCGGGATGTACGCTATCATGCTCAAACAGTCCCTGGGCAAGTTCATCGGGAAGATTCGGCAGGACGCGAAATTCTCCGCGTGCATAACCATGCGTCTTGACATGCACGTCCGCGCGGAACGCACCACTTTTCGCTTGGCTCCGCGCTAAAATAGACTTCAGAGCCAGAACAACCTTCTGAATATCCGCGGCTTCATCGATTGGGATTGTTTCGACGTCATCTGCGTAGGGCACGGAGTTCATAAACTCACACCAGTCTTCTGCTGAGATATCCGGCGTACATCTCACTTGCCAAGTATTGAAATCAGAAAATGAGTCTAGACAACAGTCCCGAACATTGCCCCGACTGCGGCTGTCAACGCCATGGCCATCGCTCCCCAGAACGTGACGCGCAGCACACTGCGCGGAGCCTTGGCCCCGCCAGCAAACGCTGCTAATGCACCGAGGATCGCAAGAAACAATAGTGACGTACCCGCGACAACAGAGATCAGATACTCGGCAGGCGCGATAAGGATGGTCAACAATGGCATCGCCGCTCCCACGGCAAAGGCGGCCGCCGAAGCGAACGCCGCCTGCACTGGCCTCGCACTGAATGTATCAGAGACACCAAGTTCATCCCGCGCGTGCGTGGCGAAGGCGTCATGAGCTGTCAGTTGTTCAGCGACTTGTTTGGCGAGAGAGGGATCCAGGCCGCGCTTGATGTAGATGCCTGAAAGCTCATCAAGTTCGGCGACTTTATCAGCGGCCAGCTCTGAACGTTCTCGCGTGAGATCAGCTTGTTCTGTATCCGACTGCGAGCTGACTGAGACATACTCTCCGGCGGCCATGGACATGGCGCCCGCCACCAGACCAGCCACTCCCGCCACCATGATGTCATGGCTCGTCGCCTGAGCCGCCGCGACTCCAAGCACCAGGCTGGCCGTTGACACAATTCCATCGTTCGCACCAAGGACCGCCGCTCGCAGCCAGCCAATTCGGTCCGTGCGGTGTTGTTCCAAATGTCGCATGTCGCTCTCGCGATTTTAAGGAGCGCCAGATCGTCGTTGTTCGCTCCGCCAACGACGACGATGGCATAGGTTGACTGCACACGTTTCTTATCAGCACACTCTATTCCGTCGTTTTTCCAGCAAAGTGTTCGCTGTCCAATTCAGCGTCGGCGCGAGTGTGGTGCACGACCCCATCTCTGTGATTCGGCGGCGAGTAAACCGTATAGAGCTTGAGTGGCTCACGTCCGGTGTTGATGATGTTGTGTCGCGTCCCAGCTGGAACAACCACCGCGAACCCTGCCTTGATCAGCGTTCTGTGACCGTCCAGCACAGCTTCACCGGTCCCTTGTTCGACTCGAAAGAATTGATCAAGCTTGTGAACCTCCTCCCCAATTTCTTCCTCCGTTCGGAGTGACATCAATACAAGCTGAGAGTGCTTTGCCGTATACAGCACTTGCCGAAAATTGTCGTTCCCGACGGCCAGATCTTCAATGTTCTGAACGAAACCCTTCATAACTCGACCTCTATTCTTACAGCTCATGGTGGCGTCTGGAACTAGTATTACTCAGGCCAAATGTTTTGTGGCGACGTGTTACAACATTGCCAAGTCCACAAAAAAAGCCGACGTGGCGAATCGCCCGCAGGCATTCCACCACGTCGGCTTACCTATCGACAAACCAGTTGGACAAGCCAACCGGTTCTTCAACATGTCATCCGGCATTTATCAGCATGAGACGTCCTCCGGATCTGAATCCGCATCAGACGTCTCCCGTCCTCCATACTACAGTCTTTTGAGTTGCAGACAATGCAGCTCACGGAATATTGCACGGATCGTCTGTTTGTAAATTTGAAATTTGCTGGGCACACGCGGCAAGTCGCCTCATTGATATACTGCGGTAAGGCGATCCGGCAAGTTCTCATTGAGAGCGCGCCAGAATGGACTATCCACTGCGCCTATCGTGCGATTCCTCACGCTCATCTTCGTTCTGCAAACAGGAAATGCTGGCAATACCTTCGTCTGTGCTCCTTCAAAGTTCATGGCACGATTGATGCGATCCGAATGTCACAGCGTTGCAACTGGCGAATTAGTTCGACATCCCGCCATTGGTCACTTTTTCGGCTGAGCAATTGGCAAGATTGCACAATCAGTGAAAAGACCATTCGGGGCCTATGAAACGAGATGTTTGCATAGCGATATCAGGACAGCTGGTTGAATTCGTGATCATGGTGGGGAGTGATGCAATGATAGACACAGTTGATATGCTCTGTAACAGCGTCCATGAAAAGCTGGAGACTCTGCAAGGCCGCCTCGAGTCTCTGAAGTTAAACATTGGGACAACCTGCCATATGTTGCAGGAGAAGCTTGTCGCAGTACGCAAGAACAGTGAAGACAGAAAACCTGCAGTAGCCGATGCCAGAATCAAACTTGAATTGTGGATCCAGGAAAATCGATACGAAGCGAAGCATTCTGGCGATCGCGAAAACGCCTACCGCGAGATTCCGAATCTTTCCGAACGAGCAAGGACGGCAGAGGGCTGCGTGGCCGCTGCGGTTCTGCTCGCCGAGGCAAGTATAGACGACGCTGAATTGATGATTCTTGAGGCAATCGCTGCCGGTCGTGATGCCGAAGCGATCGCAAGCGGCTGATGCAGACTGCCGAAAAATATTGCACAAAAAGAACTTCAGGGAGTGTTTGCTTGTCAACAACGTCAGCCGAACTCGTTTGCACCGGAATGGGATCGATGCCGCATGCGTCTGGTGTCGCCTTCCGTGTTTGGGCTCCTCATGCCGATGCAGTGTATGTGACGGGTTCGTTCAACAAGTGGTCGCCCGACGCACATCCCATGGCGAAGTTGGACGAGGGTTATTGGTACGCGGATATCTCAGCGGCCGCAATCGGCGACGAATATCGCTATCGTATTCTGAACGGCGACAAGGAACTGCTGCGCATCGATCCTTACGCTCGCCAAGTGACGAATTCGGTTGGGAATGCCGTGGTCCATGACCCCCGTTTTGACTGGCAAGGCGATGACTTTCATCTGCCGCCCGTCAATGAACTCGTGATCTATGAAATGCATTTGGGAACGTTTCACAACGACGAAGATCGCAAGACAGATAAGTTCGCGGAGGTCCTGCAGAGGCTCGATCATCTGAAGCTGTTAGGTGTCAACGTGATCGAGGTGATGCCCCTGGCGGAGTTTGGCGGGAAGTTGTCGTGGGGCTACAACCCTGCCTGTATTTTTGCCGTCGAGACGGACTATGGTGGCCCTATTGGGTTCAAGAACTTTGTGAAGGCGGTGCACAAGGCCGGAATCGGAGTGATTCTGGACGTCGTCTACAACCATTTCGGTCCGGGCGACCTTGACTTGTGGCAGTTTGACGGCTGGAGTGAGAACGGACTCGGAGGAATCTATTTCTACAACGACTGGCATGCAGAGACTCCATGGGGTTCAACTCGCCCAGACTACGGCCGCACAGAAGTGTGCCAATTCATTCGCGACAACGCGATGATGTGGTTGGAAGATTATCACGTGGATGGTCTGCGCCTCGACATGACGCTCTTTATGCATCATGTGCGTGGTGACGGCGATCCGGGTGCCGACTTGCCCGACGGATGGAAGCTCATTCAGCGAATCAATCAAGAAGTCGCGCAACGGTTTCCGGGACGAATCACAATTGCTGAAGACCTGCGCGACGATGATCAAATTACAAAACCCATAGACCAGGGCGGCGCGGGATTTACGGCTCAATGGGTGGCGGCCTTTGTGCATCCACTCCGCGCCGCGGTCATTACTCCGAACGACGACCAGAGGTCACTGGAAAGCATTCGACGTGCCATCGATGGTGGCTACAACGGGAATCCGTTCCAGCGAGTCCTCTACAGCGAGTCGCATGACGAAGTCGCAAATGGAAAGGCGCGTGTCGCCTCAGAAATTGATCCTCACAACCCAGAGAGCTGGTTCGCTCAGAAACGCACGAGTCTGGCGGCCGCGATTGTACTCACGTCGCCTGGCATCCCGATGCTGTTTCAGGGACAGGAGTTTCTTGAAGACGGGTGGTTCCAGGATTCGGTGCCGCTTGACTGGCATAAGTCGGAAGAGTTCAGCGGTCTCGTGCGAATGTATCGGGACCTGATTCAACTTCGTCTCAACCGCTCAAACTGCAGTCGAGGCTTGACGGGATCCGGCCTGAACACTTTTCATCAGAATCAGGCAGATAACATGCTTGCTTATCACCGCTGGCACCAGGGCGGTCCTGCTGATGACGTTATCGTCGTTGTAAATCTCTCTCACCTGGCCCACGAAAATTATGTGCTGGGTTTTCCCGCTCCAGGAACCTGGCGATTGCGATTGAACAGCGACTGGAACGGATACAGCCGCGGTTTCGCAAACCAGGCGAGTACCGACGTGATCGCTGTAGCCGAACAAAGAGAAGACCAGCAGAGTGTAAGCCTCGTGAAACGGGACGGCTTTTCCGCCGAGGGAACAATCACCATCGGCGCATATAGTGTTTTGATTTTTTCCCAGGACACACAAAGCTAATGCGATAACACGTGCTGGCGACTGACTCAGGGCGATTGCGTGCTAAGTCATTATCCGAAGAGGACTTTTGCGAGGTAGTCGGTGTCCCATGCGGCTAGCAGTCGTGTGTTCTTGTTCCCCAGCTTTTCGGTTTTTTCATTTTTCAGCATGCTCAAAGCGAAGCGCCGGATCACGCTGAGGTTGGCGTCGCTGTGGCCTTTGCGGACTCGGCAATCGTCTTCGCGGAACGTCACATCCAGTTGCCAGTGCAGACTGTTTTCAATGCCCCAATGAGCTCGCACGGCATCCGCAAATCGTTTGCCGGAAACGTAGCGAGTCAGAATGTAGTAACGAATCTCAGTCTGTTCAACGACAAATCACATCTCCAGTGCTCGACCATGTCAGTTCGACGCGGATGCTCGGTCTGAGAGGTACGATTTGACAAGGCCATTTGCTAAAACCCAGTAGAAACGGAAGTCTGCGACTGATACTGTCTCGCGAAACCGTTTTCGCCGGTCTGCCGTGATCACTTTGAGGAGGTCGGATGCGTCAGGTGTCCGCCAGGAGGTTTGCTGTGAACAACGCAAGTTGGAATCTGGTGAGTGGTGCTCGATCAGCGATCATGTGCCTTTCTGTTTGGATCATGCTGGCGAATACGGGACTATCCCAGTCGATCTATTCGTTCGACAACCTCAAGCCTCGGGACTCGAGCAAAGACGGTGAGCCGCCAGAATTGGTGGCGGTCTTTGGCGATAATTATGGACGACATGGGCATGCAGTGAAGTGTCTGGCAATCAGCCCGAATGAGAAATTGATCGCTTCGGGCAGCCGTGACGAAACGGTGCGAGTCTGGGACTCTGCGACGTTATCACAGAAGGCTTCGTTTCCGCATTACGATGATGTTGACGCGGTCTGTTTTTCGGCTGATGGCAAGCATGTCCTCTCCATTTGCTGGGATGGCTATTTTCGTTCATGGTCGCTGGAAGCTCCGGCTTCAGAACCGGAGTTGGAGACTCGGCTTGGATCAGGTCAGCCCACTGGCATCTTCAGTCAGGATCGACAGTCCATGGTGTGGTCGGGAGACTCCGAGGGCGAGTTTGTAATCAAAGTTATCACGCTGAATCCGGACGGAACTCCCGGCGAAAGCCGCGATCTGAATGCCCCCAAGTGGTTCCAGAATCCATCCGGCTTTGCTCTGTCCTTGAATAAGAAATGGTTGGCAGCCGGCGAAAGTTCGGGAGGCAAGGAGTTTCTGGTTTGGAATCTGGAATCGAACACCACAGATCCGGCCTGGCGAGTCTCCGATTTTGAAGGCCGAGCTGACGCAGTTGCGTTTTCTCCATCTTCCGACAGACTCGTTGGTGGCACTAACAACGGTGGTGCCTATGTCTGGGATTTGTCGGATGGTGCTCCACGCCTGACCGGGAAGACCTTTGATCACAGCGAAACCATCAGCACGATAGAGTTTTCGCCGGACGGAACACTGTTGCTGACAGGCAGCTATGACCGGAACATCGTTGTTCGTGCGTGGCCCCTGGATGACACACCCGCCTCGATTCTCAAACAACACGGTGATTGGGTGAGTGATCTTGTGTTTAGCAGCGACGGAGAAAAGCTGTTCTCATCCAGCTGGGATCATGGTCTGCTTCAATGGCACAAAAAGAATTCTGGATATGCGCATGAAGAGCGAACTGGACATCAGCAGGCCGTCACTTCGATCGCCTTTTCGCCGGACGGCCGCCTGATGGCATCGGGCTCAGCCGCAGCGATCACGATGGAAGACGTGCCCAATGAAGTCATGCTATGGAAAACGGACGGCAACGAACCTGTGCTTGAAAAAACGTTAACAGGCCTGATCGATTCGATCAAGGATCTATCGTTTTCTCCGGATGGAAAGCTCTTGGCCATTGGTGATGGCGTTGGCATTGTCGTTTATGACCTGGCCACAAACAAATATTCAGAGCGGGAAGAATTCATTAGCCAGGAGCCCGGGCAAAAACCGTTTCGGTCGCCAACTCACTCGCTGGCATTTTCACCGGTCGAGTCAGTCTTATTCAGCGGATGGTTCAAGCCTCTTGTCAGGCGAACCAGGTTCATTCAGAATGTGCCACAGTCACCAGAAGACGTTGAGCCTGGGTATTACCACGGGATCGTGGATGTTTCCAGAAACGAAAGATTGGCTGTCGCCTCCGAAAATGGCGACAGCGTTGCTGAGTATGACACGCAGACGCTGAAGCCAACGCGACAGTTTTTGGTGAAGGAAGCGGACCGAATTGAATCACTGGCGTATTCGGCTGATGGCGGTCTTCTGGCTGTTGGAACTCGTTCAGACATCGTAAGCGTGATTTCGACTGCGGACACAGATTCGCAACGCATTTTTCGCGGTCACACATCGGTCGTCGAGTCCGTTACCTTTGGTCATCAATCGAAGATTCTTGCATCCGGCGATTGGGATGGTAACGTCATCGTTTGGGATGTTCGCACCGGAGCAGTTTTACATCAGTGGACATTTGATCGAATCTGGGATCTGCAATTTGCACCCGACGGAAGACACCTTGCCGTTGGCGATGGCAGCGGTCTGATTCGTTTGCTTCGAATTCAACCGACGATTTAGACGATGCTTACGATTCAAGTCCATCAATTGTTCTAAAGGTGATTCGAATCATCAGGACTTATGCAATGACCGCTCGCATTAAGAATCGACGCGACTTCACGCGTTATCTTGCCATGTCAATGGTGGCGATGGCTACAGGAAAAGCTGACGGAACTTTTGAAGATGGTCATGACGAAAATCGACACTCCGATGACACAACCGGTAATGACACAACGGATTCAGATGTGAGCAACCAGCCTGATAGTGAACCACAAGCCGGCCTTCCAACACTGGGAGGAATGCAGTTTTGGGGTGACGTCCTTTACTTGCAAGGCTTCCGGATCCAGCACAATGTGTTGACCGGCAACCATCGACTTCTGGACGCTGCTAATCGACGATATTTTTCAGGAGCTCGAGAGGAATGCGAAGCGTCGCTGGACAAACTGCGTCACACTCAGAAACTGACCTATGATACCGGGCATGCGATTATTTATCTGCACGGCATTGGTCGCTCGTCCCGATCACTGTCGGCCATCAAGAAGGCCATGCCCACGGAAGGTCATGTGCATATTCCATTCGAATACCCCAGTACTCGTGTTTCGATTGAGCGTGCTTCCGGATATTTGAATTCGGTAATCGAATCACTTCGGGATGTCTCCCGGATCAGTTTTGTTGTTCACAGCATGGGCGGACTTGTGGTGCGTCGTTATCTGAAGGACCATCGAGACCACCGCATTCACCGGATGGTCATGATGGGAACTCCAAACAACGGCGCGGAGCTGGCCGACATGTTGAAGGGCAACTTTCTCTTCCGAACAATTTATGGTCCGGCTGGTCAGGAACTTGTGACAGAGGCTGATGGGACGATCAAATCTCTGCCGACTCCTGACTTCGAATTCGGAATTGTGGCTGGCGGCAAAGGTGACGACAAAGGCTTCAATCGTCTGCTTCCTGGTGACAACGACGGTACCGTCACGATCGCCAGCGCGAGGCTCGTGGGGGCGGCCGATTTTCTGCAAGTCCCAAAGATTCATTCGTTCCTGATGACCGACGCAACCGTCATTGCGGCAGTACGCCACTTCCTTGAGCACGGGTGTTTCTCGCCGGATCGCAAAGCCGATCCGATTACGGAAATATCCGTCAGTACAGAAACGCCCGTCAGTCCCGAAAAAGACGACTCATCGCGCGCCTTAAAATGAGTCGCAACGGAATCTGTAAGAACTCAGACGCAGGCCGGTGAAGCGGCGAGTTCCTGCGAATTCGCCGAGTTCACTTTTTGTGCAGATCAAGAACGTGCATCGCTGCTTTCACGCGTGTTTTCAGTCAGCCAGTTTTTCAAAGCGGCGACATCGTCAAAGACTCGAACATTCGCACGGCATTGTGATGATAAAAAGCCAGCGTTCATCATCGTTTCGATCAACTGTACAAGGCCGTCGTAGATTCCATGCAGGTTAAGGACCGCAATGGAGCGTGAATGAATTTCCAACTGAGCCCACGTGACTGCTTCGAATAACTCTTCCATCGTGCCGAAGCCACCGGGAAGGGTCACATAAATATCAGCCAGCCGATGCATGAGTGCTTTTCGTTCGTGCATATCGGCAGTGATTCGCATGTCTTTGACATCGGCATGCATCAATTCCACTTTCGCCAGATGAGTTGGAATGACACCCACAATCTGGCCGTTTTTCTCCAGCATGGCATCGGCAATCGCTCCCATGATTCCGGTGCTTCCGCCTCCGTAAACCATGGTGTGACCATTCTCGGCCAGAAATAGTCCAAGCTCACGAGCGGCCTGAACATACTCATCGCGATCACCAGGCCTTGCACCGCAGAACACACACACGCTCGCCATGACAATCTTTCGTCTGCATCAGCCGGAAGAAGGCGAGGTGCAGGTGAGAACATACGGAAACACATTGAAGAACAGTTCTATCAACAAAGCAATCATTTCAAACCAATCGGCGACTTTGTGACTGACCAAGTATCCTGCAGATGTTGAGCCAGCCGCTTCACTTCCTCTGGATGGTCGGCAGCAACGTTTTGCTTTTCATACGGATCCGATTCCACATCGAATAATTGTGGCGTCGAATCATTCACCGCATGAACGAACGAATAACGATCGGGCGGACACTCATAAGTCAGAATGAGTTTCCACTTCCCTTCAATACACCAACGATACTGAAGCGAGACTTCGTGATTATTCAAATCCGCCACATCATGAGAAAAGCCTTCACCGCAGATAAACGTCCTGTCCACAGGAACGTGATCCTCAAGCAACGGCAATAAATTCACTCCAGGAAGATTGCCTGGCACTTCGAGTCCCGTCGCCGCCAACAGTGTAGGAAAAACATCCAATGTACTGGCCAATTCAGGTCGATCGCAGGGATCAATTTTTCCCGGCCACGAAAACATGATGGGAGTCCGTACTCCGCCTTCATAAACCGTCTGCTTGGATCGCGGCGCGAATCCGTGATTCCAGTGGGAGTCCAGATTCATTTCTGATGTCGCCTGAATCCAGCCATTGTCCGTCACATAAACAACGATTGTGTTGTCTGAAAGGTGCTGCTCTTCAAGATGATCGAGCAGCTGGCCGCATGTTTCATCAAAGAACTCACACATCGCGTAATACTTTGCCAGCGGTTCTGGACGTCCTTCTTTCTGATACTTCGAAAGAAATCGCTCGGGCGGATTGTGGGGCGTGTGTGGCAGCATCGGGGCATACCACAGGAAGAATGGTTTCTCCGCCGTCTTTGCCTCCTGAATAAAATCAAAGACCGGCTTCATTCCCTTTCGACCGATATCGAGGCCATCGTCTCCATGCCGACCACCTCGCTGCGGAAACCCGCGAGTCATTCCATGAGTGAACCCGCCCCGTGAAAAGTTGCCTTCCCACCACTTACCGGATTGCATGCTGAGATAGCCCTTGCCAGCCAGAAGCTTTGGCAACGTCGCTTGCTGATCAATCCGCGAAATCAGCTCTTCACGAAGGGCTCCGTATTGCCCGTCCGTCAACGCGGGATTCGGCTTTGGGTCGTTGCCTGTCACTCCATGCTGGTGCGGATACTTTCCAGTGATCATCGAAAGCAGCGATGGTCGACACAATGGCACCGGTGTATATCCACGTCGAAACACCGCACTGCGACTCGCCAATTTATCCAGATGCGGCGTCTTGATGACCGGATGTCCCATCAGGCTGTAATCGTCCCAGGCCTGATCATCGGAGAGGATCATGACGATATTCGGAGTGTCACGGTGAGCTTTAATTCCGTTCTCCGTGGCGGTAACCGTCGACATGATCACGGTTGCGAGCAGAAAGAAAACGGTTGCAGGAATGATGGGTCTTGGCATAGGACTCGAATTTTCTTAACTGAAAAAGAACTCAAAAAAATCTGTGTCGAGAACGAAGACTCGTGCCTGGTCCAGATTTGACTTTCGAGTAGAAAAAATGGAAGGACCAGTAGTCACGGGGTGTAGTCACGGATGATTGTGAAGTTGGGAGGGCGAGGCTCCTGCCGAGCCACTGAACGCCAGAAACACACGGCTCAGCAGGAGCTACACACTCCCGAAACACCCTGGCAATTCGGATTCCCCGAAATCACCGACTGCACCCGTAGTCACGAGAAACGTGGGTTAAGCTTTCGCAGAGTTTTCACACTTTTCGAAACCTCAGTGTGATAATCGGGAGCAGTGATCATGAGTAACTTACGCTATGCCGGTTTGGACGTCCACTTTCGGCCATTTTCGAATTCTGCCCATGTTCCGAGTTTAAATCTGACGCCCGTCTCGTACAGAAGAAATTTCCACGACGGGTCATGTCATGCGGTTCCGAACCGCGAATAACCGACTGATCAAAAGTCGCTCTTCTACGCCGACGCCCCCTGTTGCCATCGTCTATCAACCATGTAAGATTCAACTGTCCAAAATCTTTGACTTGTGCTCGCAACACTCGTGACTGGTCCTTTCATAACAGCCACGGGATCTTTAGCAAGATCCGCAACAACAAACATCAACGCTGTCAGGACAAACGTCAGTTCTTCCATCCCCTCGCCACAGAATACGAATGAGAGCACTTATGACGATTTCCCAGATCCAGATGCGCTTTCCTGGTGAGATCTTCATCGCCGCATGTTTGCTGACCGCAACGGCCTGTGGTCAAGACCCGCTTCCGTCATGGAACGAGGGTGCTGCCAAAGCCTCGATCATAGAATTTGTCAACAAAGTCACACATCAAGGCACACCCGAATTTGTCGCGGAAGCCGAACGGATCGCAGTGTTCGATAATGATGGAACACTTTGGACTGAACAGCCAACCTACATTCAGGCCTTGTTTGCATTTGATCGAATCAAAGCTCTCGCGCCGCAACACCCGGAATGGAAGACTCAGGAGCCGTTTGCTTCAGTGCTCAAAGGCGACGTGCAGGCAGCATTGGCCGGCGGTGAACATGCCTTGCTTGAAATTATCATGGAAACTCATGCAGGGATGACCACGGACGAATTTGAAAAGATCGTCACCGAATGGATTACGACAGCAAGACATCCGAAGACTGGTAAACTTTACACCGAAATGGTCTTTCAGCCGATGTTGGAAGTGCTCACGTATCTGCGAGCGAACGGGTTCAAAACCTATATCGTGTCCGGTGGCGGAATTGAGTTCGTGCGGCCGTGGTCCGAGCGAGTTTATGGTATTCCACCAGAACAGGTTGTCGGCAGCAGTATCAAAACCAAGTTGGAATTTCGAAATGGTGAGCCGGTTCTCATTCGCCTGCCTGAGATAGACTTTATCGATGACAAAGAAGGAAAACCGGTCGGCATCAACTCCCACATTGGTCGACGGCCTATCGCTGCGTTTGGCAATTCCGACGGCGACTTGCAGATGCTGCAGTGGACGGCTGCCGGCAGTAAAACAAAATTCTGCCTCTACGTTCATCACACGGACTCAGAACGTGAGTGGGCTTACGATCGAAATTCATCCGTCGGTCGCTTCGATAAAGGACTCGATATCGCTCGGACCAGCGGCTGGACGGTGGTCAACATGAAAGACGACTGGAAAGTCATTTTCGGCAACTCAAGATGAACACTCGCGAATCACAAATCGCTTTTCCCTTTGCGTCTCGAAAGCTCAGACCAGCAACGGGATCCGGAAGTTTCGAAAAGCGAGGCCAGAGGAACCTCATACCATTTTTCTTGTGACGCGGCAGTCTCACCTTTGGTGGCCCCCTTCGACATTTCGATTGGATGCAGTCGCGTATGGTTGCAAAGTACGGTCACAGCAAATCGGGATCCGTACGAAGGACCGAGAAAAACACATTGCCGCAATGCGCTGGAACTCGCTTTGTTCGCTCCGACAGACGACGTCAGACAATACCGTTCAATACAGCAAGTTCATGCTTGTAGTGGATCTTGCTAAAGATCCCGACGCTCAGGAAGTTTAGCAACTTCCACTACGCTGGTTGAACGGTATTGCGACTCAAGACTCGTCCGTTCGCAACTGACAAAGCAGTAACGCGAGTACCGTCCCAAACAGGAATCCTGCAATCTGTTGATCCCCATGGCGCATCTGACTTCCAGAAACTGCGAGGTTCCTGCCATTGCGGAATCAATGCAGTCACAAGTCCTGGCTCAATTAAACAGCCAAGGCCAGCGCGCATATTAGGCTAATTTGGCAAGCTAGGGGGTTGCGCTTTTGTGAGGTTTTGAGTACACCTCCGCAGCATACGAAATGTCATCGCATGCTATGGAGAGAAGACTGTGTCACGATCAGATATCAATA
>JBGSVD010000044.1:0-4033 GCA_041753135.1 Planctomycetaceae bacterium | reverse complement strand
GCTTTCCACGGTTTGGCACCGTCTCCCAGCAGATTCACTGACAAGCCCTCCCATACCTGTTGAGGTTGGGCCTTTCATAGTTGAGCTATTCACGGTCGGATGTTTGGTCCGATCCCCGAGGTTGTCAGCCCCGGTGTGGTCTGTCGCCAGACTCACAGCTCCCCACGTCAGCACGGTTGAACGAACTCGCCATAACAGCAAGCCCATGAGCCCCCGTGACGGGATTCGGCAATCCATTGCCACACCCGCTTCGTTCAGGACGGCTCAGAGTCCACGGCGTCAATTTCGACACCGGACCGCTGAGCATGTCCGCCTCGCCCGAATTCAAAATGAAAAGAACAAATCCCGATTCATGCCTGTAGCTCGATCTGTCTCAGATCGAGAATCCTTCCGCGTCGCATCACATCAGCCGCATCACCGCACATCTCACTTCGTCATCACGACAAGCGAACAGCGGGAGCAGCTTCCTGCATTCCGAGCGTTGGCTCGAATCGGGTCAAGGGCCGTGCCCTTGCCATAGGATAGAACGCTGGGATTCGTCCGATTCATGAGCAACTCACAAACTGCGTGAGTTGCATGATCAGCTTTAGGCCAACGAGCCTCCTTTGAACTGGGCGAGCACCTCTCGATGCACCCAGCTCGAAGAGCAGCAGTAAAGAAAGGAAGCGATCCTTTCATCTCTTAGGCTGGCTGATGAAGCCAACTTTACCGAGACCTGCCCACTCCATCATCGAACGTCAGCATGTTGTCCTTAGCCGATGCGTATCCGCAATCGGTTTGCTGGACAACGGCATTTTGCCAGAGCTTGACGACCGGCAAATCTCACGATTCGCCTACAACTTGCTTGTGCCACAGTTCAGAGAAGAAGTCACGTGAGGGTGTCCGACCTCGAACACAAATCTTGACCTGGCCCCTGGACAAATTACTCAATTCCGTGATACCTACTCGGGAATAGAACTCAGCGACGATCAACAGTTCGGCAGCGAACAACGTGAGCGGTGACTGAGTCTCCGAGCGGAAGCTCGAACCGGGTCAAGGGATCTCATCCCTTGGCGGGAATCAAAAACCACGAAAGGAGTCAACAATGAACGAGACCAAAAAGAAACCAGCCACCGCCCCAGTAAAAACCATCCGGCACGGAGCCATTGCCGCATCCATCTGGAAGCGTCAGGCCACCAGCGGCTTTGAGTACTTCGACTTCACCGTCAGTCGCTCCTGGAAGACATCATCCACCGGCAAAGAAGGCTACTCCAGCAGTTTCTTCGCCCGCAACGCCGAAGACCTCCACGCCGTAATTCAAGAGGCCGCCAACTGGATGGAAAGCCAGCAAGCCAGCCTGCAGGAAAACAACGACTTCAAAAACCAGACGATCCTGCAAAAAGCTGCGTAGACGAAGTGGGCCGCGACGGAACGGCGGCCCTCGACGTCCCCGCAAGAGCTATTCGAGAACCCGATGCATCGATTGCCGTGCGGCAATCGAGGTCAAGACTTGCAATTCCGGTTGAATCACCGCGTCTGAAGGCGCGGGAGGCGCTGGTGCGGGGTCGACGTATTCATCGAGTCGCAGATTCTGTTCTTGATCGGGAGTGCTACCACCAGCATGTACTCTCAGATACTCCGAAATATCTGTACCCGGTGGAACTGTTGAGGTGTGTTCCATATAGCTCCGCTGCATTTCCGTACAGACGATCTCCTGACCATTCGCATCAATGAAGGTTCGTTGAATCGGAACCAGCACTTCAGTTTGATACTGAATCATGAAGGAACCATCGTCGTTCGTCTCAATCACTGCATACGGTATGCATTCCGAAGTGAATTGCTCTTGAGGCTGGTTGTCGCCGGTGACACAATAAGACTCAAGAGCAGGCTGACAAGTTCCGCAACCTGAAACAGCGAGACCAAAAAAAGCGGTAAATAGAATGTGCTTTCGCATTGAAAGGATCTCCTCAATTCACAGAACAAAAAGGATACGCGACTGCCGCATTGAAAAAGTTTTCATCACGACAAACTCAGTTCGACAGATCGAATTTGTTTGTGTCATTCCAGATGCGTGTCGTAGAGAAGACGAGAAATCATCATGCAGTCTGCGCACACAATGCTTTATTTGTGGCAACTGCACCGAGCCCCTTCGCAATCGATACTCGAGACGCTGAAAAATCCGACGGACATTCGGCACTCGGACCAAAACAAGTGCGGAATCACCGGTGACAATTCGCGTTTGCGAGGCCAGTCGGAGCAAGTTCCCGGGAGTACCCTGTCGGATTTGGAGCTGGCTGTCGTCGGGAGTCTCTCATTGTATCACGCCGTCAAGGTCCGTTCGCCGTGGGCTCACTGCTGCTTTGCCTGTGGCAAAGGCTCCACCTTGACTTGCCGTGTTGATAAGGCCCTGTGGGCCGACGGCGGGCCAGGTGGCACGAGCAGTGCCGCAACGAACAACAATTCTGACCATGCTGGGGTCAGTTCAGCAACACGGAGAAACATCATGATGAAACGAGAAGACGCAATGAAGGTCGCGGAGCAGAAACTACAGGAACTGGCTCAGGCATTGGAACAGGGGCGGTCGCAGGTGCTGGAAGATTACCTGGCCGCAGTGGCGAAATTGCACAAGTACAGCTTTCGAAACCTGATGCTGATCACTTCGCAGTGCCCAGAGGCGGTGCATGTGGCAGGGTTCCACACATGGAGATCGATGGGTCGTACAGTGAAGAAGGGAGAAAGCGGGATCGCAATTCTGGCTCCGGTGATTCGACGGGCAAGCAAAGAAGACCGCCCCACAGCCAACATCGGAGCACGAGCCGATGCACAGGAAGCCAAGACGGATGATACCAGTGATCCAATGGGATACCGAGTGGTCTATGTCTTTGATATCAGTCAGACCGAGGGCAAAGACTTTTCTCCGATGACGCCGATTGCAGATTCCGAGGTTCACGCGTTGAATAGGCTCGAGGGTGTTTACGAACAACTGGGGATCACGCTGGAAACCAGGACGCTCGGCTGGGGAACTGATGGTGTATCTCAAGTTGGACGAGTGCTGATTCAGGAGGGACTCAGCGAGGCCGCTCGGTTCTCTACGCTGGCCCATGAATTGTCACACGAACTGTTGCATTCGGAGCAGGATCGACGTTCCGGCCAATTGTCGAAGCGACAGATGGAGGTCGAAGCGGAAGCCGTGGCGTTTGTTGTCTGTACTGCTCATGGTATCGATTGCCGCGATCAGTCACGCGACTACATCCACTTATATCAGGGCGACGCAAAGCTATTGTTGAAGTCGATGAATCGGATTCAACAGACGGCAGCGAAGATCCTGGATCTGATGGAGGAGCGACCGCGAGCAGAGAAGCAAACTTTGCACACAATCGATGGGAACACGAAGGCTCTGGCGATTGCTGCGTAGAGCAGGCAATGATTCGATCAATGCCTGGTGGAGGCGATTGTGTTTTCGCCGGGCACTCGAAAACTCCCGTCGGCGGAGCGACGGGTTTACGGTACTGCCCATCCTCAATGGGGGCAGGAGCGAATCCCGCGAGGTGTTGCTGTAGCGATAGGGAATCTGTGCAGGGCGAGCGACTTGCATGGGCGGTGAATGATCACCGCTGACGAGGCATTCTCCAACGCATGGATGATGTGTCGTTTTGATCGCGATGCTGTTGGGAAGAATCGCTGCGACGGCGTGACACATGACGCCATCATCGGCGAATCGCAAAAGGTGAAGCCAGACGGCGTCGGACTCGTTCCGGGGTTTCTGCCACCGATCCTGTTCCGGGTGGAAGTGGTTGGCTTGCCGTTTTCTCGCTCGCCAGCGGTCGGCCTTTGGTCGCTTCGAGCAACTGCATGCCAGCCGCTGCGCTGCCTGTCACTTGTTGCACCCGCTGCGCTCTCTTCGCTTCCGTCTGCCGCCCGTGGCTCGCTTTCCTCCTTCAAGGTGTTGCGTTTTCCATCGGCTGCGCCACCGTGGTGAATGAAAAACACAACACCTTGAATGGAGGAAAAAACATATGGCAAGCAAACCAATCTTCTCACACCGATTGAACAG
>JBGSVD010000043.1:0-78987 GCA_041753135.1 Planctomycetaceae bacterium | reverse complement strand
GTTGTGTTTGTGATCACGAAAAGCAACTGGGCAACATCAACCAATACCAATCGAGAAAAAAGGTTCCGTCCAGTCGCCCAAACCGGCGAGCCCACGGCGTCAGCCGTGCGGGTCTCATCCCCAACAACCCTTCGCCACATGTGGTCACGAATGTTGTCATCAAAACACGCTGAGTAACGGACAGGAGTGGTACCCGCACAGCCCACGGCGTGCGCCGTGCGGGTCTTATCCCCAACAACTCTTCGCCACATGCGGTCACGAATGTTGTCATCAAAACACGCAGAGTAACGGACGGGAGCGGTACCCACACAGCTAACGCTGTGGGCTCGCCGTTGTATTTGTGATCACGAAAAGCGACAGGGCGACATCAACCTTTACCAACGGAGAAAAAAAGTTCCGTCCAGTCGCCCAAACCGGCGAGCCCACGGCGTCAGCCGTGCGGGTCTTATCCCCAACAACCCTTCGCCACATGCGGTCTCGAATGTTGTCATCAAAACACACTTTGTAACGGACAGGAGTGGTACCCACACAGCTCACGCTGTGGGCTCGCCGTTGTATTTGTGATCACGAAAAGCAACTGAGCGACATCAACCTATACCAATGGTGAAAAAAGGTTCCGTCCAGTCGCCCAAACCGGCGAGCCCACGGCGTCAGCCGTGCGGGTCTTATCCCCAACAACCCTTCGCCACATGCGGTCTCGAATGTTGTCATCAAAACACGCTGAGTAACGGACCGGAGTGGTACCCGCACAGCTAACGCTGTGGGCTCGCCGTTGTATTTGTGATCACGAAAAGCAACTGGGCGACATCAACCTATATCAACGGAGAAAAAAAGTTCCGTCCAGGTGCTAAATCACAGGTGCCATGCACTTTAAAGAATGCACTTAAAAGAAGAGGCTGGGCTGACCCGGATGCTACCAACAGCGACATCAGTGGGGATTCTTTGCGTTTGACGGGAGCGGCGGCTGTGCCACGAGTGAATCGGGTTGAGATTTTTGCGGACGACGAGATTCAGGTGTTTCATCTAGTGAATCGCTGCGTGCGGAGGACGTATCTGTGCGGGCGGGATGAAGAGACTGGGCGAGACTATTCGCATCGCAAGCAGTGGATTCGCGACCGTCTGCAAGTGCTCGCGGGGATTTTTGCGGTTGATGTGCTCAGCTTTGCGGTCATGAGTAACCACCTGCATATTGTGGCTCGGACGCGGCCGGATCTTGTGAAAACGTGGTCGAATGAAGCGGTGGCTCTCCGATGGTGGAACCTGTTTCCTCAGCGACGGCTGAAGGATCGGTCTCCTGAAGAACCGACTGAATTCGAGCTGAATCAGATTCGCAACGATGCGTCCGGTCTGAAAGAGAAACGAAAGCGTCTGTCGAATGTCTCGTGGTTCATGAAATGCCTTGCCGAGCCGATTGCCCGACTGGGCAACAAGGAAGAAAAAGTGACCGGCCATTTCTGGGAGGGTCGTTTCAAGGCTCAGCCGCTGCTGGATGAGACGGCGATCGCTGCCTGCATGGTGTATGTGGATCTGAATCCGATTCGAGCTGGCATTGCGAAGACTCCGGAGACGAGTGACTTCACAAGCGTGAAAGAACGTGTGGCCGATCGTCAGTCGGCGAGCGAAGTGTCGTCGGCGGATGCTCAGGATGTTCGCATTGAGCATGGCGAGAACGCCGGCTGGCTGGCTCCGGTGCCTCTGGCTCCGCCTCGGAAGAAGGTACGAGAAAAAACCAGTTCACGGCGAGCTTCGAACAAAGGCTGCCTCGCGATGTCGCTGGATCAGTATCTGCAATTGCTGGACTGGACGGGTCGTCAGTTGAGAACCGACAAACGTGGCTCGATTCCGAAGGAACTTGCCCCGATGCTGGATCGTCTGCAGTGCAGTTCAGAGAGTTGGCTGGATCTCGTCAAGAACTTCCGCAAACGCTTTCGAGTCGAGATCGGACTCCCGGCAACCCTCCAGTCCGCCTCCTCCCTCCGCCGTTCCCATCGCTTTACAGCTCAGGGGTGAAGCGAATTCGAGAGTTGCGGTAGCTCGAAACGCTACAAGCTTTCCTATAGAGGTGTTCCTGTAAAAGTGCATGGCACTTGACTCTCGCCGAGCAGAAATGCGTTGGAATACTTCCGAGATATAGTCATGGGAACGCTGTAATTCTGAAGTTTTCCATGTCATTGAGTAAATGATCGATGAGACACGCCCAGATCAGCAAGAGTGAATTTCAGATCATACTGAAGTCATGGATAATGTTTTGGTATGTCCCTTTTCTGGCCACGGCGAAACGAATGCTTACAAACGAAGATGAATCGGAGCTCAAGTCACTTTGGGAAAAGCTTTCCACGATTAGAGCGGTATTTGCGACGAACGCACTGCCGACTTCAAACTGTTTCGTGACCCCAGAAGGACAACTCGATTTTTCATTGACGGAAGCTGAGTTCCGTTGGGTTCTGACTATTCTTAAGGCGATAGCAGACGAAGGCAACGGTGATGAGTACCAACTAAAAGTTCATGTGGGAGAACTGTCCGACGTTAAGGCTTGTTTGCAGAAACTTAAGTCGCTAACGCCTAATCTAGGTGACGACGTGTGACGAAAAGACGCAGTCGGTGGTTTAAGGAGTTACTTCCAAATGTTGTGTTCAGGAAGAATTTTTCAGGCGACGATTTCGGCATGTGCAATAAAGGTGCATGCAATAAAGGTGCATGGCACTTGACTCCACGCACTCTTCATTGTCTGTGGCTTGCGGAGCATTGGCGAATGATAGCCAGTAAGGATTTTTTTTGTCCATTCTGTGCGGCGTTCTTGTAGGTCCTGCTTGCCGAGCAGGACTTTCGCCGCAAGGCGAACCATGCGCGATGCGGTCCCGCCAAACTCGGCCCCGACTTTTGCAACCCACGTGCACACATAGTCGCGACAAGTCGCGAAGTCCTTTCCGGCAGAAATGTGCAATAAAGGCACTTGGCACTTGACCCCCATGGCACTTGACCCCATGGCAGCGAGTCATCTTGAACTGACTGGTGATGCGATCGAGATAGGGCTTCAGAGCACTTGTGTCGTCCTCGTTCACTTTCAGGCGAGTGTGTAGAAAATCCTGATTTGCCGGGGAGGCATCGTAGAGTTCCTTGATGAGATCGATCAGCATCTCAGCATCGCCTCGAACAAGCACCTTCCGCACCTCCACCCATTTTTTAGTCTGACTTCGCTTCTTCACCGTAGACCCCGGCACGCTCAACAAAAAATCATTTTCCTTACCAGCATTTCGTATGCCTGAGCATAGCCGTTTCCATCACCAGTTACTTTTACTCCAAGGCAGGCGACAGAAAGAATCGCAACAATTCTGAGCCTAAAGGGCCAGCGTTTGCCGCATCGAAAGCCGACGACGTCCATTCGCTCATTGCTGAATGGCAACGCCAACATTCTTCGACGCGTGTGTTCAACGTCTCCGCGTCCGGCGGTCGCTTTTCCACGCTGACCTGATCAGATAGCCTGTCGTCGCCGTTTGGAAACGGATTGAGTCCGGCCTCGCAATTAAAACAGCCCCAGAGGAATTTACTGATGTTTCGGATCGTTCACGCACTGATTTGGGGAGCTGTTATTGTCCTGGAGTTTGTCGCTGCTTGTCCTCTGCACGCCGCAGATAAGCCCAATATTCTTTTCCTGTTTGCCGACGACCAGTGCTTCGAAACAATCGGCGCATTGGGGATGACGGATATCGAAACTCCGAATCTCGACCGGCTCATGCAACGTGGCACGCACTTTTCCCATGCCTACAACATGGGTTCATGGAGCGGTGCTGTTTGTGTCGCCAGTCGTACGATGCTGATCACCGGGCGTTCGGTGTGGGATGCAAACCGTGTCTATTCGAAAACCGATGCTGAACGAAAGGCCGGGGTTCTCTGGCCGCAGCTGATGAAACAAGCTGGCTATCAGACTTACATGACAGGGAAATGGCATATCCAGACCGACCCGGCAAAGATCTTTGATACAGTGAAAGACGTTCGAGCCGGAATGCCTAAGGACACTCCGAATGCCTACAACCGACCCCAAGAAGGGACGCCGGATTCCTGGAGCCCTTTTGATCCTGACCTCGGTGGATTTTGGGAGGGTGGAAAGCACTGGAGTGAAGTCGTCGCCGACAACACCAGCGACTTTATTGATCAAGCGGCAAAGAAGGATGATCCATTCTTCATGTACGTCGCCTTCAATGCCCCGCATGATCCTCGGCAATCACCTCAGGAATTTGTGGACCGGTATCCTCTCAGTCGCATCCATGTGCCTGAAAACTTCCTGCCAGAATATCCATACAAAGATCTGATTGGCTGCTCTGCATCATTGAGAGATGAAAAACTGGGGCCGTTTCCTCGCACAGAGCATGCCGTCAAAATTCATCGTCAGGAATACTATGCTTTGATAACGCATTTGGATGTGCAGATTGGTCGCATTCTGGACAAGCTTGAAGCCAGCGGACAGTCGAAGAACACATGGATCTTCTTCACCGCCGATCACGGCCTGGCGATCGGACATCATGGTCTGTTTGGCAAACAGAATCTTTACGATCACAGCACGCGAGTTCCGTTCATCGTCGCCGGTCCAGGAGTTCCCGAAGGTCATCGAATTGACTCCTCCATCTACCTTCAAGATGCGATGGCGACGTCTCTGGACTTGGCCGATGCACCCAGGCCAAAACACGTTTTCTTTAATAGCCTGTTGCCTCAACTGAAGGACGCCAGGCAGCCATCAGCCTATCCTGAAGTCTTCGGGGCTTATCTGGCACTTCAGCGGTCAATCACTGTCGACGGATTCAAGCTGATTGCCTACCCGAAAGCGAAGAAACTTAGACTCTACGACCTGAATGCGGACCCGATGGAAATGCATGATCTCGCCGAAGACGCTCAGCAGAAGGCACGTCTGAATGATCTCTTTGCGCGGCTCGTCAAGTTGCAGGCCGACCTTGGCGACAGTCTGGATCTGAAATCTTATTTTTGAGTCCTTTGCTTCACGCGGTTCACAAATGCTTCGACAACGATGTCGTGTTCTGTCGAGGCTTGATTTCTCGGGGTTGTATTTCACATCGTAATGCAGTCGTGTTTCAGACGCAGCCGCGCGTTGGAGGGTTGAAGCTGCAGAAACTGCCGCAATACAAATATCAGATGATCCAGGAGCCAGTTCAATTTTCTCACGTTCCGTTTAGACGCCCGGGTGCGTTGGCGACTTCTGGTATGCTGAAAGCTGTTTCGGGCTTCGCATCTTGTTGACCGTTCCCTCCGGATATCCCGTCTTCAGTGGCTTTTTCTCTGCATCCATCCTGGCTCCTTCTGCTGATTGTCGCTGCGTTGTCCGGATGCAGCTCCATCGCCGACGCGCGCCGGCTGAAAACTCCCGAGACCATTCGAGCACAGGACAGTGTGCTTGAAATTCCTGCGTACGGCGAGACGGTCGCCACAGGTTCTGTGATGGGCCCGGCGTTCGACCCGGCGAACTCGAATGTCTATCTGCCACTGACTCTGCGAGACACAATTGAAGCGGCGTTGTTGGATTCATCGATTGTTCGAGTACTGGAAGGACGCGTCAACATCGCGTCGATAACGCCGAATGATGTTCTGATGGCGGAACAGCAGATCGCAGCACAGCAGGGAAGGTTTCAGCCTCGCTTGTCGACCAGTCTGGACGTCAACCGAATCGATCAGCCACCGAATGCATTCTTTGGGCCTGGCATTGCGGCGAATACGCGACGCGATGCCGCAAGTGTTTATGCTCGTGTGACTCAACCGCTCACCACAGGCGGTTCGGTCAGCCTTGGTCTGGAGCCACCACTGGCCTATCTGTACCTGCCAAACGGAGTTGATCCTGGTCAATTCAATCCGGCGATCTCCACAGAGTTTGTGCTGCGGGTCAATCAGCCCATTCTGAAGAACGCCGGTCGCCGCATCGCGTTGGCACCCATTCAGATTGCGCAGACTCAGTCGAATCAGACACGGTGGGAACTGGAAGAGGTTTTGAATTCGCAGATTCGCAGCGTCACCGAAGGCTATTGGCGTTTGTACGCCGCCTATCTGCAACTGGAAGCTGTCAGAACAATCCTTCCCGTGGCGGAAGAAAGTGTGCGAATCGAAGAGCTTCGTCGCAAGGCCGATCGCTCGATCCCGGCGGACGTCGCCAGAGCAAAATTTCAACGGGATGGCTTTCGGCGAACGGAAAGCATTCTGCAGGGGAATCTTCGAAAACGTGTTCTGCAACTACGGCAACTCATGGGTGGCGAACCTTCCGTGAATCCGCTGTTCCTTCCCTCCGAACGTCCGCAGGAAAATGCGCCACCGGAGAACACGTTAGAGATTGTCCAGGTCGCAATGGGAAGTCGGCCAACGCTGAACGAATTGCGAGAACAACTGCGGGAAAAGCAACTGGTCCTCCGAGTTGCCGAGAACCAGGTCCTGCCGACTCTGGATCTGCATGGTGAGTATTATGTGAATGGACTTGCCGAATCGCTGGACGCCAGTTTTCGACAGGCTGCAGGAGCCGACTATACCGACTGGAATGTCGGACTTTCGATGGACGTTCCTCTTGGAAACAAAACAGCACGCAGTCGTCGGCGAATTGCAGAACTGGACATGGCCCGAATTCACATGCGACTGACGGCGATGGAAAAGAACGTCGCCTTCGAAGTCACTGAGCTGATCTCAGATCTTCAGGCTCAATGGCAACGCCTGGAAATCGCTCGGCGTCAAACACAGGAAACTCGGGAGTGGCTCAGAGTCTCCAGGATTCGCTATTCCCAACCTCAGGGTTCCAGTACCAGCCAGGACTGGTTGTTGCTCGCGTTGACAGATCTGCAATCTGCGATGCGTGCCTATGTCGACGCGGTCAGTGATGTGGCCGAATCGCTTGCTGAGTACAACACTTTGCTTGCAGAACTGAATCAGGCTCAGGGGATCAGCGTTTATGAGTGGCGACAGGGAAATGCCGCGACGACTCACGGCGGTCATTCGGGCTTTCTTTACCAGGACTATCGTTCGAATCCAGGTCCTGTGGTGAATCGAGCAAACATCTCGCAGAGCGGTGCCGGACTGATAGTTTCTCCTGATGGATCAATTCACTCGGGTGCGTTCAACATCGGCCACTCGTTTCTGAATAATCCTACACCCACACGGTGATTGCGAATCCGTCGCGAGGCGGCAGAAGATCACCATGCGGTGCATCTGGCACTGTCGTTGATCAGGACGCTGTTGCGTAGGGTGCCGCCGTCAGGAATGGCATCCGTCAAGAATGCCATCCACCAGGAATCGTGCCATCCGTAACCTGCGCGAGTCTACCACCAGAACTCGGTTCGCAGGAATCGTATTCCGCGACCGATCATAATCATTCCGATCGAGTTCCAGCCACGAGCGATGCGTCCGAAGCCTGTCATTCCGGACTTGAGTCTGCCGTCCGGGTTCTTGATCTGGCAATGAACGACAACCACATTCTCGCCCGCCGCGGTTGTCTTCGTTGCGGTCGCAGAGATTCCCTCCACAATGGCTTCGAATGTTTCGTAAGGAATAGCGCGTACTTTCAGAGTCACGGATTGCCCGGGTTTCACCCATGTGGCATCATCCTGACTGACGGAAATTTCCACTCGCGACGTTTCTGGCTTTTCGATGGTGCAAAATACCGAATCCTGAGCAGCGACCAGCCCGACGCGTTCGCTCAATCGAGGCGCGGAGAAGATTCCGGAAGTGGTTGCGACCAGTCTTAGTTTTTGCTGTTGGGACTTCAGGTATGCCAGTTCGTGAGACACGCGTTCGTGTCGTGCTTTCTCTGCGGCGATGTCTTCCGGGCGACTGCCTGCTTCCAGAAGTTTGAGTTTGTCACGAGCTTCGTCGAGTTCCTGAGTTCTTCTTGAGATTTCTGCTTCCTTGCTGCTGACGCCCAGAGCGCGGGTTGCACTGGCCTGAGCCTGGGCCTGAGCGAGTCGCGATTCCAGTTGCAGCAACTGCAGACGCTCCTGACGCAGTTGTGATCCGGCAAGTGCACGCAGTTGATACAGTTGTTCAGAATGCTGCAATTCCTGTTTTGCATTTGCGATCTCGGCCGTGATTTCCGCAATGCGATGATTCTGCACATTCATATCGTGCTCGTGAGCGATCTTTGCCTGACGCAATTCTTCTTCGCCCTGTCGTTGCCATTCCGTCAATCGTTGAACTCGATCTGACGCGGATGCAATCTCCTCCGGACGTGATCCTGAAACGAGTCGGCGAAGACTGGCGTCGACCTCGCGCAATAGATCTTCAGTCTTGACGATGTCGGATTCCAGCGTTGCGGATTTCAACTCGGCGATCAGCTGGCCTTCTTTCACAATGCTGCCGTCTTCAACCATCACCGACTGAACAACACCGTTGACCGGGACATGCACCTGCACCACATTCCCGGGTCTTACTTCAAAGTCGCCGCTGGTGGTACTTCTGACGGGAACCAGAAACAGCAGAATCGCCAACGCGGTGATACCCGCGATCCAGGTGGCCGTTCGTCGTGGTCGAGTATGAATCATGTTACCAAACTCACTCGCAAAAAAACCTTTGAACACTCTTCGAAATGCATACGCCAGCAGGACAGCGACAAGAACCAGTCCGGTGATTCCAAACTGTCCGCCCATGTATCCAAAGAAGCGAACAAAGATCAGATCAAGAAAGACAAGAGCAAAGCACCAGCAGAAGAAACCATAAATCAGCAACGGTCGAGCTTCAGGAATCCATGGAGGTCGAACGCTGCCCCAAAGAAACCATCGCATGTGCCCCATCCAGTAGTCCAGAGCACGCGGGCGAAGGTTGGGAATCGCCAGCCAATCGCTCAGCAGGTAATAACCATCGAGCCGCAGGAGCGGATTAAAATTCAGAAGACTTCTGCCACCGCAAATTGTGAGTGTCACAAATGCGATGCTGTTGATGGCCGTTCCCGGGACAGTCAAACGCCAGACAAAGACACCAGCGGCCCAGCAACACATGTCGCAGAATCCGCCAGCCAGAGTGATCGCCAGTCGCTTCCATTTGTCAGGGATCAACCATGCATCGGACACATTGCAATACATGCACGGCGTAAAAAACATGAACAGCAAGCCGGTGTCGTGGACTTCTCCGCCGTAAAACTTCAGCGTTGCTCCGTGCGCGGCCTCATGCAACGATGTGCAGACAAGCATCACGATCAGAAACAACGCCGCATCTCTCCAGGTGGGTGTGCCAGGAATTCCGGCGGCCAGGTCGACAGCATTCAGAACCATGATGCAGAACGCGATGACCATCGCAAGGCATGCGAACACGACGAAAGTTCGTGACCAGAGAAACGGCAGCGTTTTTACCAGACGATTGAAGGTTCGATCCGGATCAAACAAGGGCACTCGAAAAAACAGCAGGCTTTGATCCTGCAGCAATCCCTTTTTAGGGCGCTTCGATGAGGGCTCTTCTATTGTTGTGTCGTGATCCGACGCTAAAACATCGCCGGAGTCGGACCCAGTCTGATTGGTCACATTCCGCGGCGCGGCTGGGCGCGGGCTGGCAGGTGTTCGAAACAAACCCATCGGCTGGACGGCGTCGATGAATTCTTTGAGATCATCTGGACTTAGTTTGTCGGAGAACTTCGCTTCGTACGCTGATTGAATCTGTTGAACCGAATGTTGACCATCCAGCAACTCAAGAAGACACGCCTCTTGTGGACCAATGCTGAAGTATTCACGACTGTCAGTCCGCTTGACGACGTATTCCGTCGCCGAGATGGCCTGAATCGTCAGACCGTCGCGAATGCGAGGCAATTTCAGTGCTGGCTGAGGTTGTGTCACGGATTGATCCACGCATCTCGACTATTCGTCTTCGTTGTCGCTGCCAGACAAGCGGCCGTCTTTGCCGGGGCCGCGTTTCAGAATCTGTTCTGTCTCGTCTTCGCTTAAGAGATAGGCTCGAAACTGAAGTCCATCTCGCAGACAACGTGCCGCTCGATGATTTCCATCGATCAGAAGGTGGCCGTGCTCCCAGTTTCCACCTTCGCCTGGTCCCCACAGATGAGCAAGAATGCCTGGGTACGACGGCTCGACATGGTCAAGATGCTGTTTATGGATGCGACTGTTTTCGACGCAATAGGCGACGTCGGAAGCATCCATTTCGACTGGCTGACGACCGTCACTGACGATCTTACGAGCCAGATCAACGTCGTACACGTACGCTCGTTTCAGGTAGCCGTACGTTTCCGGTCCACTCACGCAATGAGGACAGTCGTTGGGCTCCGTTGCTTTCGTTTTCGACCTGGCCTTCGCAATGGGTTTAACTTTGTCTTGAGCGTTGGATTTTGACGACCGTCGCTTGGTGTTCGTAGTCATCGAAGATTCCTCAAGGATTGGATTTGCGGCGATCACGCATCAAAGAGACACGGGGAGGATGGAGTTTCCAGAAAACACGGCTCTCTGCTGCAAAGCTATCCCGAATTCTCGAATCGTGCCGTGGTTCATTTCCGCCGCAGGAATCTTCGTGGGCGTCCAGCACGGCACAACCGTCAGAATCCGTTCGAAGCGAGTATGGAGGCCCCGGTGTTCGTGGTTGGATGGAACGAAAAAAAGCCGGCGAGCATTCCATCAAAGGAATCGCTGCCGGCGTTTTTTAGTGAGTCTGCTTGCCAGATTCGTTAATGTTATCGATCAGCAAGTCTGCACTGTCGATTGACTAGCACTTCTTTCCTTTAGGGGCAGACATCTTCCTGCTTGCACCCTTCTTGCTTCCGCCTTTCTTGCTTCCACCCTTCTTAGAGCTTCCACCCTTCTTGCTTCCACCCTTCTTGCTTCCACCCTTCTTAGAGCTTCCGCCCTTCTTAGAGCTTCCGCCTTTCTTGCTTCCACCCTTCTTAGAGCTTCCGCCTTTCTTGCTTCCACCCTTCTTAGAGCTTCCGCCCTTCTTGCTGCTTCCCATCTTAGAGCTTCCGCCCTTTTCAGATCCGTTGTCGTCGGCTGGAGGACATTCTTCTTCAACAGGAACTTCGTATTCGTCGACCGGTACTTCGAAGCAATCGTCAACCGGGGGAACATAGCAGTCAACAACCGGTGGCTGGTAGCATGACGATGGAGCTGGGTGACAGCTTCCCATCATCCACCACATAGCGCCTGGTACGATACGGTCTTCAAGTCGAGTGATGCGAAACTTAGGAGCGTTGTTCTGATTGTTGGACATCGACGAGTTCCTGATTGGTAAGAAGGACCCAAATTCACTCGGAGTGTCGCAAGGCGAAGTTGCTTGTTGCGGCCGAGTCATGATTACCTTTCATTACATTCCCCGTGCCAAACATTAAAAATCATTAGTATCTGATCGCAACTCGTTTGGCAGCATGGACTTAAAGATCATGCGGCTTTTGTTCTGGTTGTGACCGTTCGTTCTTTTAGAACCACAGGCTTATTGCTGAGTTGACTTAAGTTCTTTTGCCAAAGGTATTTGCGGAATGGTGAATCGCGGAATCATTCGTTGCCTCAGATCCTCATTTATTCAGCGAACATAGAGTTCAGCGAAAATGCTCTTAAAAGACTCGGGGTTCATGGAATACAAAACGTCTCAGCAATGAATCAGACTTGGCATGCCACGCGGAACCTCGCCATCCTGGTTCGGCACGAAACTTCGCAACAGAGAGGATATTTCAGGACCAAGCCATTCCACTGATCCACGTTAAACGCGAACAACAGGCACTGCCGGTGCTGAGCCTGGTGGCTTGGTCATTGCTCTTTATGCGACACGTGAGAGCCCGGGGACGCCGACATGGTCAACGTGATCGGCCTGAATGAAATCTCGCGGGACTTTTAGCTGGACATCGCGAGGTTTACATCGGGGATTTTTCGTAACGTGTTTCAGAGCTTCGTTTAACGGCAATACCGTTCAAATAGTAGCGGAGCAGCGCGCGCTGCCCGGTGAGTGCCTGCAAAATGCAGGCTCACCGGACGCCTTGCGCCGATTCCGCTACTTTACTGGCCGTTCGTTGAACGGTATTGCGTTTAACGGCAAGCCGCAGGCGTCAGTGCTTTCAGGAGCACGCAGGCGCCTGCGGCTTGCCGTTGAACAATATCTGGCAAACACTTAGATCAGAAAACCGTTCGAGACATGGCGCTGTCCAGTTAGGTGGCTGTCTGGAATTAATCGTGTCCAGAGATGCGCAGACAAGTTCACCGAGCAGGACGTCGGCCTTTTGACGCAGGATTATGAAACACGCGATGCGCGGGCGATCAATGGAATTTTGATTGATGAACATCCGAGTTCGGGCGCGTTCGTCGCCGTTCCGAAGTCATTTGCAATGCGTGGTAATCAATCCCGTTGTGCCCCACTGAAGCGTTTATGACAAATGCAAGAGTGCGAACGCAGATTCACGGTTGATATTAACCTGCGTCAATGCGTCACATCGAACCCGACAGCGCGCCGATCCAAAGTCCTTTTTAAAACGAGCGCTGTGTCAAGATTTGCTTTTAGGGTGGGCCTTGCTCAGAGCCTTGCTGTGAGTAGATCTTCAGCAAGACCCACTACATGCAACCCTCATTCTTTATCTTGACAGAGCACGAGTTCGACGATGATGGACATGGCGCGTTGTCTGATGGTTGTCGCAGGACTTACGCGAAGGAATGCATTTCGACGCGAGAGCTGATGTCTTCCAGTTCGCAGAGCATGGCTTCAATTGTATCGTCATCGCGTTCTTCGGCGGCGATCTGCAGTTTACGAGATGGTTCCGTGAACGCGTTAAAGCCGACTGTGCCTCCAGTGCCCTTCAAGCGGTGAGCGATTTCTCGGATCTCCTGGTAATCCATGTTCTTTTGCGCGACTCGCATGCTGCAAACAGTTTCTTCGATAATACTCACGAACGACTCCACGATCTCGCGGAACTCCGGGATTTCCATTGGCAGCGTGGAATACATTGGTTTGCGTGATCGCCCTTTCTCTTTCACCGTTCGCGAACCGTTAGCGATCGTGTTTGCATCATCCTTCAACGCGGTGGAAACGCCGGGCAGTTGTTCGAAGATTTCATCGAGGAAGTTGCCTGGCCTGCCGTACTGCAACGAAGTTGACACATCACCGTTCATGGATTCATCCGACCTTGTGTGTGAAACCTTCGCTGGCATAGTCGACTTTGTTTCGAACAGTATTTCAGGTGGCGCTTCCATCGTTGGCAGATATTCGGCCAACGTCGACAACAGCAGGTCAATGTTGATTGGCTTTGTCAGAAAACCAGTGCAACCCGCCGCGACGCATCGCAGGCGATCCTGTTCCATAACATTTGCCGTGAATGCAAGAATTGGTGTTTCAAGCCCGTTCTCTCGAAGTGTTCGAGTCGCAGTAAAGCCATCCATAACCGGCATCTGCATATCCATCAGTAACAGGTCGTAAGAATTGCTTGTCGCCTTCTCCACAGCAATTGCCCCGTTTTCGGCTTCGTCAACTTCCAGGCCGGCCTTTCGCAGAACAAGACCAACGAGCTGACGGTTCGCCGGCGTATCATCGGTGACAAGAATCCGAGCAGGTTTGAACCAGACCTTGAGACCCAGCTGTTTGTTGTGACTCGAGCTGCTGAATTTTTCGGACGCCTGACGATCGTCCAGCATGGCAACGCTGGTGAGGTCGCCGGTTTCGACGCAGAAGTGAAACGTGCTTCCAGCACCCAGTTCACTGTCCACCGCAATTTGACCGCCCATCGCTTCTGTCAAACGCTTGCTGATCGCAAGACCGAGGCCGGTTCCGCCGAATCGTCGAGTGACCGAGGAATCGGCCTGCATGAATTCCTGGAACAGTCGGCTCATCTGTTCCTTTGTCATGCCAATGCCCGTATCTTTGACTTCAAAACGCAACGCCGGTTTGCCATTCTGCTGGACCATCGACGCCACAATCTGCACACCGCCTTCGGCTGTGAACTTGATTGCGTTGCCCACCAGGTTCATCAGAATCTGCCGCAACCGAGTCGAATCTGCCTGGATGGTCTCGGGAATGGTTCCACGAATTGCGGTTGTCAGTGTCAGCGACTGCTGTTCCGCTTTCATCCGCAGCACGTTGACGACTTCGGTCATGATCTGATACGGACTGCATTCACGAATTTCGAGCTCCAGTTTGCCCGCTTCGATCTTGGAGAAGTCCAGGATATCGTTAATGAGTTCCACGAGGTGCGTACCGCTGGCGTGGATCGTGTCAAGATATTTTGTACGAGTCGATTCTGAATCTTCCAGTCCGCGTCGAAGGATGTCCGTGAAGCCCACGATGGCATTCATGGGATTTCGAATCTCGTGACTCATGTTGGCCAGGAAGTCGCCCTTCGCTTTGTTGGCGGCGTCGGCTTCATCCTTGGCAATTTTGAGATCCACCTTGTTTTGCTCAAGCTGCGTAACGTCATCGAGAGACACCATCACTCCTCGAATCTGTCCTTCGTTTCCGAACAGTGGCGAGCAGTTGACCTTGAAGATGCGTTTGCGGTTCATGCGATCAACGAAGTTCATCGTCACACCAGAAACCGCCTGCTCGGTATTACCGCATTCTGTCCAAGGCATTTCGGTCTTATTATCTGTGCGATTCAGGTTCATTTCACTGGCTTTTCGACCGACCAGTGAGTCCGCACTTCGCTGCGCAGTTCTGGCTAACGCGTTGTTCGCGAGTAAAATTCGGCCGTCAGTGCTGACAATCATCAGACCTTCATTCAGGATGTCCAGGGCCTCGCGAACTCGACGCGGCACGGCTTTGGACGGATCCAGATTCTTCAGCACAAATCGGAGGAACAATCGGAATGAGATAAAACCAGCGATCGCGACAAAACACAGCAACTGAATCTGAGGATTCTCTGCAAAGGCATACCATCGTCCCGAATCCAGTGGAGAGAAACTCACTTCCAGTTTCCCCCAGACTCCGTCTTCCGCCTGCGACAATGGAACCTGCATAAACTGAGCGTTTGATTCGTCGCCAAAGTCGACGGGCCAGCTTCGTTCATGGTCTCCGGCGACAACCACCAGAATTCCATCGGCCCGACGAACTCCAATACCAACAACCTGGGATTGCCTCTCCACCACATTGCGCAGAATCTGTTCGATTCCCGAACGGTCATCGTTGGCCAGCAACACCGAAGTGCTGAACGCCAGCGATTCCGTCAACTGCGCTCGTCCCTGAGTGATCTCGATGTTTTGGTCAGGCAGGAGTCCCAGAAAATTGGCGGTGATCAAAATGCCAACCATCGAACAAACAAGTCCGATAGCGATTCGTGATGCAGCGGTGAGAGATTTCATGATCTGGAGTTTCCAAAATCGAAGAACACATCAATAGAGCGGAGGGGGTGAATAGCCGGGACGGCTTCCAGTACATCGTCTGCAACAAGTTTGCGTTATGTTTTTGTCGTCAAGTCATTCACAGGAGAAGCGGCAGATCGAGATCCGCTGCTGAGTTTTTCCTGCTGCCGATCCATGATCGTTTGCAATGATTCTTTGTCGTCATCTTTGTTGTCGCCATCGATCACCATCAGCGGGTCCAGCATGGTCCAGGCCGGTATCTGTGAAAGCACGCCAGATAACAGCATGCCGCCTCGTACGGCCCAGATCAGATACCCAACCGAAAAGCCTGTCGTGACAACGCCGACAGATCCGACAACGCGTCCGTTCATGGCCACATTCTTCGTCAGCTTTTCTTCGAAGAAGTTAATCTGCTCCTGAGCATTCGCCGCCAGCTCGCGATAGATCTGTTGACGCTGCAGTTCAAGCGGTGTCAATGCACTGCGAGTATCCCAGTCAGATGCCGTAAGATTGCGGTTGCGGCCGAATGCGTCACCCGCCATATGACGGCGAACTGCTTCGCGATCGGATGATGAAGCTGAAGCAGCCTCTGAGCTACTCGTATTTCCGTTCAATCGATTTTCAGCGGCCGTTTTGTTTTGCGGCAACAAACCGATAATTTCATCGTCGTTGTTTTCATTTTGTGTCGCAGGAGCGGTATTCACATTAAGGTTAACACCGACAGGCCCGCTGGTATTAGCAGCACTCGCGGAATCGGAAGTGCTCGTTCCTGCAGAACTTGAAGACTGAGTTCCGTTCGCCTGTGCGGTATTTGTATGAGTCGTGGTCGTTGATTGTGTGGTTGTCGAATTTGTTGTGGTCTGCGACGTTCCTTTCGTACTGGTCGTTGACGAACTGGAACTACCGGTGGAACTGGCTTGAGTTGCGAACGGAGGCTGAACATCAATCGCAGCGGCCACTGCAGTCCCGATATTCATTCCATCGGTGCCTGCGAACAGAAATGTATCCGTGCCGAAGTAGCCGACATTCGGCTGATAAAGAAAGCTTCCATCTCCGTTGACGGTCACAACTCCATTGGCCGGTGCCCGAACCAGTACCGCCCTGATTGCGTCCCCTTCGACATCGCTGGCGCCCTGAAGGAGTTTGCTGCCGCTGATGCTCAGCGACTGTCCACTGATTGTGGATCCGCTGAATCGCCTGACAACTGGGGCGTCATTCACCGCCTGCACGGTAATCGTAAACTGTTCAGTGCTGGACAATCCGGCCCGATCTGTTCCGGTAACAACAACGACTGCCGATCCAAAAGCATTTGTCGTTGTATCGAAAGTGATAACGCCCGTTGCCGCGTTGATGGTGACCGAATCGAATAGTGATGCCATCGCAGTTGTCGGTGTGATCGACTCAATCTTATACGCCAGTGCCTCATGATCAGGGTCGACAAACGAGGAAGAGACATCAAACCCAAACGGAGCCGCGTCTTCCATGATCAACACATCCGCGATTGCCGTGGAAGTCGGTGCTTCGTTGATATTCACGACTTTCACCACAAGCGTTTGAGAAACTCTGCCACCGTTCTCGTCGGTCACTCGGATACGCACGACGTAGGCATTATTCTGATCTGAGTCCGCGGGCGAATCGAAGTCTGGCGGAGTCAGAAAATGAAGCTCCCCGGTCACCGCGTTGATGGTGAAGAAATCCTCGTCGATTCCACCTGCAATGCTGTAAGTTGCGGTCGCGCTGTCAACATCGGAACTGGTAACCGTTGTGACAAATGTTGTGTTTTCCATCACACGGATCTGAGCAGATGACACTCCGCCGTCACTTGTGATAACGGGTGCATCATTGACCGCAATCACTCGCAGATCGCGAGATGCCAAGCTGCTTGCGGAACCATCGCTGACCTGTATCGTTACGGTGCGAACGGATTCATCGGGCGTGTCACTCAGATTCTGAAACTGAACACTTCGCAGCACGGTTTCATAAGCAGCAACGGATGCCGTACCAGTCAGAGTCAGCACATGCGATGCGGAATCGTAGACACCTGTGATTCCTGAGACTGCTGTGAAAACCAGCTGATCTTCATTGGAGCCCGAAGTTCCGGCCATGGTGACCGTGGCACCAGTCAAGGTTCCGTTATCAATATCGCGAACTGTCAATCCTGGGTCGATCGCAATCGCAGCATTCTGCTCGTAATAGACAATTGTGTCTGAAGCCAGGCTAATCACAGGCGCATCGTTGACAGCACTGACACTGATCGACACCGTCACCAGGTTTGACAGCAGGTTGCCGTCATACGATCGATACGTGAACGTATCAAGACCGTTGAAGTCTGCGTCAGGAGTGTACGAGAATTGGCCGTCGGAGTTCAGGATCAGAGCCCCATGGCGGACATCGTCCACCAGAATCGCGGTCAGCGTATCACCGTCGACGTCCGAGTCATTGGCCAGCACGCCAGCAACGGGGACAATCAGGGTTGTGTCTTCCTGAACCGAAAACGCTTCCCCTGACGCGACAGGAACTTCGTTCACATCCTGCACGGAAACTAAAATTAACTGCGAAGTCGTATTGATTCCGTCGCTGACACGGACCCTCACGCTATAAACATTGTCACCATCGTTGTCTGTCGGTGCTTCGAAATTCGGGGCGACCAAAAACCGAAGAACACCAGTCGCACTGTTGATCGAGAAACTGGATGCACTCGCTCCACCGCTGATACTGTAGGTCAGTGCGGATGATGGCAAGTCAAGGTCCGTGGCAGTAACAGTTGTCACGGCGGTCGTATTTTCCGACACCGCGATTGTCACTGTCGCGCCGCCACCATTGGATGTTATGACGGGACTGTTGTCGTTCAGTGGCGAAACGGTGACAGAAATTGCCTGAGTATCCACGAGCGTGCCATCGCTGACCTGCACGATGACATCGTAGACGTTGTTACTTCCGGAATCTGTCGGAACCTCAGCGTCCGGGGCTGTGATAAACTGCAACTGTCCCGTGGAACTGGTAATCGAGAACCTGGCCGCGTCCGCTCCACCGCTGATGCTGTAGATCAGTGCAGACGATGGCAAGTCAAGATCCGTGGCAGTAACGGTTGTCACGGCGGTCGAATTTTCCGGCACCGAGATTGTCGCAGTTGCGCCGCCACCATTGGATGTAATGACTGGACTGTTGTCGTTCAGTGGCGAAACGGTGACAGAAATTGCCTGAGTATCCACAAACGTGCCATCGCTGACCCGCACAATAACGTCGTAGACGTTGTTACTTCCAGAATCTGTCGGAGCATCAGCATCCGGGGCTGTCACAAACTGCAACTGTCCCGTGGAACTGTTGATTGTAAACCTGGCTGCGTCCGCTCCTCCGCTGATGCTGTAGCTCAGTGCAGACGATGGCAAGTCAAGATCCGTGGCAATAACGGTTGTCACTGCGGTCGTATTTTCCGGCACCGAGATTGTCGCAGTTGCTCCGCCACCATTGGATGTAATGACTGGACTGTTGTCGTTCAGCTGCGAAACGCTGACAGAAATTGCCTGAGTATCCACGAACGTTCCATCGCTGACCTGCACGATGACATCGTAGACGTTGTTACTTCCGGAATCATTCGGAGCATCAGCATCCGGGGCCGTAATAAACTGCAACTGTCCCGTGGAACTGTTGATCGTGAACCTGGCCGCGTCCGCTCCGCCGCTGATCGAATAGACCAGCGGTGCTGACGTGATATCTGCGTCCGTCGCTGCTATCGCTGTCACGTTCGTCGAGTTTTCACCAATCGTGACAGCAGCCGTCGGCCCACCACCATTGGATAGAATCTGAGGCGCATTGTCGTTCACCAGCGTTATATTCAGCGAAACTGTTGCCTGTCGTGTCGAAAGACCGTCACTAACGGCGTACGTGAATGAGTCAGTCGCTGTCTCGCTGCCATCGTGTGTGTAAGTAAATGAGCCGTCGGAATTCAGAACGAATGAGCCAGCAACCGCATGAGCGGGACCAGAGACCAGGCTAACCGCCAGCTTGTCGCTGTCAAGATCGGAATCGTTTGCAAGCAATCCGCCCGAACCACTTTGAGTGGCCCCTTGCGATAGTTGAGTTCCCATGACTGTTCGGTATTGAGCAGCAATCTCGTTGGCTGTGATCCGACCGTCAGTCAATCGCACTTCATCGATTCGTCCGTCGAACGTTCGAATCCCCGCATGATTTCCAATGAACAGATCCAGGGCCGCGTCAGAACGAGCTGTGCCGCTTCCCGTTGAGTTCGTAATCAATGTTTGAAGAACGCCGTTGATATAGAACTGTGGCGTGTTACTGGCTGAGCTGCTGTCATAGACAATCACAACCTGTTGCCAGGTGTTGAGGTTCAGAGAACCGAGTGGTGTTTTCCATTCTGAGATGCCCCCGGTAAATCCCTGTTCAAACAACAGATAGCCGGATGAACCCGAGCCGCCAACTTGCCAGGCCCAGCCATCACCATTTCCTTCCGGGCCAAAGGTTGTCACAGCCTTATCGGCGATGCGACCGTAACCACCTTCGCCCCAGCCAGTGGGATTTATCCATGCAGAGATTGTTCCTCCACCTGCAAAGATGTTGTCAACGGCTGCAGTTGATCCCATATTGACGCTGCTGGTGATGCCGTTGAACAATGCGGCATTGCCAGTGATCCCCGGAGTGACGTACACATCGACCAGTGAGCCGTCATTGCTGGCGGATGTTGAGTCAACCGTGTTGCCATTCAAGTGCAGAACAGCAATATCATTGCTTTCCCAGACAGCAGAGGCCGTGGATCCGTCAACGGCATCCGGGTTGTCATAGTACATGTGCATGGAACCTGTCGTGCCGCTGCTGATGACAGGAATTCGCACCCACACATAGGAGTAGCCCGACTCGTCCCAGCTCTCGATTTCATGGACCAGCACATTTCCACTGGCATCAACAAACCGCAGATCCTCTCCGGCATTCTGTGTTTTTGAATAGTCAATATGCACGGCATCACTGGCCGTCGCATGAAGCTTCACGAGAACCTGAAAATTATTCAGATCCGCACTCTGCGGTGTTCCGTCGTAAGTGATCTGAGTGCGGCTTCCCCAGTTGGAGTTGAACCAGTTGGCAGTCGTCGCAAGATTCAACGAGCCACCTTCGTTCAGAGTAAACGAATCATCGGCCGCGATCGGAGGAGCGTTGACCGTTACTTGCAGTGATGGTGTAAACACCGGCGCAACAGGCTGATCCAAACCAGCAACCGTTCCCGCGAACTCGTCCAGAAACGTTCCGGTGCTGGAGTATCGCAGGATACGATCGCCGCCGAAGTCGACAACGACCACGCTTCCATCAGGAGCCACCGTAAATCCACCGGCACTGACCAGGCCGCCACTGCCCGCTGCCACCAGATCTCTGACAAACGCACCTGTCGTTCCGTTGAATTCTCGAATGACATTCAGAGTCGTGCTGGACGCGAGGAGATTTCCGTTCGGAGCGAAATGAAGGTCGATGTAGGTTGATGTGCCCAGTGAGGCAAACGTTCCCAGCGAGGATCCGGTTCTTCCATCGTACTTTCGGATCGTGCCGTCGGCGAAGCTGGCGACATAAAGATTGCCGTCAGGCCCGAATGTGATTCCGTCCGGTTGGGACAGTCCACCTGAGCCAGCCGCCACGAATATGCCCAGAAAGCGACCATCGGAACCGCTGTACGAAAGTATTTCGCCCGTTGCCTGACTGCTGACATACAGATTGCCGTCAGCACCAAATGCCAGTCTCGAAGGTTCAGTCAACCCGGCGCTGTTGCCATAGACAAACGTGTCGACGAAGTTGCCGGTTGTTGCATCGAAGCGATCAATATCATTCGAACCAAATTGTGCAACATACATCAGACCATCGGGGCCAAACACAACTGCCGCTGGATTCGTCAACGCGAAAGCCGTGCTGAGTTTTTCGCCAGTGACACCATCAAATCGGACCAGTTGATTGGTTGCAAAACTAGTCACGTAGAGATCAGATGGAGTGTAAAAACCGTCCTCATCCGTTGCAGACACCGTAATGCTGTTTGTGAAACCACTATTCGAGTAGACGTGACTCACGGAACTCGGATTTCCAGTGACCGTCTGCACAGAACCATCGCCCCAGTTGATCGTCCAGCTGGTGATGGTATCGTTCCCAGGATCGGTTGCGTTCAGATTCAGCGTGTAAGTCGAGCCGCTGACGGCCGTGGTCGCGCCTGTGACATTCAGAGTCGGAGCCACGTTGCTGACGGTCAAAGCCTGCTGCGCGATGGTCGAATAACTGCTGCCGTCGTGAACTCGCAATGCGATCTGATACGTTCCACTGTCGTTAATGCCCGCCGCCTGAAGAGCCGCCCAATTGAGTGTCGGATTGACTCCGGTCGCATCGGCATTAAAGTTTCCGCTGTAATTCAGGTCCCATTCGTAAGTCAGCGGGTCGGAATTCGGATCCGAGGAACTGCTGCCATTCAGAGTCAGCGTACCGCCCTCGGCATTCGTCAATGGACCACCAGCCACGACTGTCGGTGCACCCTGGGGGACAGTATATGTAATCTCGAGAACTGGTGGCGTCCCGCCTTCTTTACTGTCGTAAACGACGGTTTTATTTCCAAGGTCGGGGCTGCCCAGGATCAGTCCATTATTGGCCTTGCTGGCGTTCGCCCACGCCTGAACCAGCGACGCGATGTTCCACGAATGGATTCCAGTAGAAGAAGTGTTGAGAGTCGCAACGATCGCTGAATTGAATGTTCCGCCAGAGCTTGTCCACGTAACTCCATCAAGTCGATCATTCCAGCTTGCAGCATCACTGCTGGCATTTCCAGCACCTTCGTCCCACGCCTGAGTCAACTCATAGACGTTGATATTGAACGCTGCCGAATTCGAAGTGGCGTTCAGCTTCAACGTTGCGCCTGTGATGGTTGCATTGGACGGAATGGAGCTCAGGTCAAACCGCAGTAAAGCACGGTTATTACCAATGCCTCCTCCGTCTTTTTTCACGATTAGGCTGGTTGAGGCACCGAAGTTATTGGTGTTACCGCTGATGTCAATGTGCGTATCCGCAACGGGTGTCAGTGCAACCGCAGATCCAGTGACGGTCAGCGTAACGGTCGTGGAATTCAAGCCGCCGTTCCCATCGTTAACCTGAAGCCCGATGGTATTCGCTCCCGTGTGAATACCAAAGCTCTGCAGGGTTGCCCATGAGATCGTCGGCGATTGCGTGGTCGGCTCGCCCGATTCGCCAAAGATGCCGTCACCGTCCAGATCCCACCGGTATGTCAGAGAATTCGATTCCGGATCACTGGAACCGCTGCCATTCAGCGTGAGTGAGTTTCCGGCAACGATGGTGTAAGGTCCGCCAGCGTTTGCTGTCGGCGCTTCATTCACGTTCGTAACCGTCACGGCGATACTTTGTGAGTCTGTCGACGTACCATCTGTCACCTGTACAATCACGTCGTAGACGTTGTTCGTCCCCGCGTCTGTTGCCAGTTCAAAGTTGGGCGCGACAGCAAACCTCAGTTCGCCGGTTGTACTGTTGATCGAAAATCTCCCGGCATCAGCACCGCCGGTGATCGAGTACGTCAACGTTTGAACCGGAATATTTGTGTCGGTTGCGGTCACCGTTGTGACCGCAGTGGTATTCTCTGCCACGCTGATTGTCGCGGTCGCACCGCCACCGTTGGAAGTGATCACAGGCGCAAGGTTCGGCGCTGTCGTGAGCGACAGTGAAGTCGTTGCAGCGAGACTGCTGTTCACACCGTCGCTGGCGACAAACGTAATCGTTCGAGACGACCCGGTTCCGGGGTTCTGCAGATTGTTATATGTGACAGTCCGCAGCACTTGCTGGTAGTTCGCAACCGTATCAGATCCCGTGAGTGTCAGGGTGCCGTTTGTGTAAACTGCCGTGATGCTCGTGCCCGCAGTGGTCGCTGCGAGGATTTCGTTGTTTCCGTTTTGCCGGTCGGTGATCGTGATCGTCAGTGACGACAGATTCACGCTGTCAATGTCGCTGAGTGTCGCATCGGCATCAACGACGGCCACTGGGCCCAGGCCATCGGTATAACTGGTCTGAAAATTGTTTCCAGTCGCACCAGAGTTGTTATTCGCATCCAGATCAAGGGATGGAACCGTCAGATTGAACTGCCGGGCAAAAATACCCTCCGCATCGCCAGTCCCCTGACCGCTCCAGACGATAACGAAGCTGTTGGCATCTAATGCTGCAACACTGGGCTGAGATTGAACTCCTGCGGTCGTCTGATTCACCAGAAACTCATCGCCGTTGCTGCTTGCGTCAGCATTGAATCGCCGGGCAAAGATTCCAACACCATCATCGTCGCCGGATTCCTGCCACGTGACGATATACGAGCCATCATCCAGCATCGCAACGGACGAACTCACAGCGTCACCCGTTGCGATACGAGACCAGGTGTGACTTTCCGTGCCATCGGCATTGAAATTTTTTGTCCAGATCCCTGTCGTAATACTCTGCTCACGATAAGCAACCGTAAAGTTTCCCGCGGCATCGCTGGCGATCGAAATTCGGGAACTTGTTGACAGAAGATTGTCGATCTGGGTTTCACTTCCGACCTTTCCTCCGCCACCGTTGAATCGCTGGAAATAGACTTTGTTACTGTTGCCACGTTCATAAGCGATGACGAATCCTCCGCCCGTCTGCATCGCGATGGCCGGATCCTGCTCTGAATTGGCACCAGCGGTATTGACGAGTTGATCTGTCGAGTCCTGGGCTATGCCAGTGGAATTGAATCGTCTGAAAAAGATTGACGATGTGTCGTTCGGTCCTTCGCCCTGCCATGCAATTACAAACTGGTTTGTCGTCTGATCCATGGCAATGACAGAATTTTTCTGAATGCCCGTGGTGGAATCATTGGCAAGCACTTCCCCGCCGACTGCGGTGCCGTTCGCTGCAAATCTTCGGAAGTACACGTCTTCGCTGCCAGTCGCTCCGCCTGTCCACGTTACGACGAACGAACCGTCATCCGCAGATACCACACGAGCCCACTCCTGATCACCGTTCGTCGTCTGGCTGACGAGTATCTCAGCCGTCAACGCAGTACCAGTCGAATCAAATCGCCGCGCGTAAACGCCCCAGCCAGATCCATCCTGATTAAGGCTGGACCAGACGACGACATAACTTCCATCCGCCGCCAGAGACACGGCTTGTTGACTGCCCCGAGTTTCAGCGCTGGTGTTCTGTGTATTTGTTGCTGTTGTATTAACAGCGAACTCATTGGTGTCGGCCAGGGTAATGCTTAACAGGCCGTTCCAATCCTGTGCAACGCTGGTTCGAAATACGGTCGTCGCTTCGACGGCACCCTCAACGTATTCCAGATTCCAGTTACCTCCCAGAGATGTATTTCCGGTTTCATCTGTACTCGCCGCCACATCTGTCTGCGTGAGGACGGCTAACGAATCCACAAAGTCTCTGCCCAGGGTGGTCTCGGCGACATCGCAACCGTACAGCAGAATGTCTGCATCCGCCGTCAAACTGTGCTGCCACGCAAGCAGTTCGGGTGCGTGCTGAGCAAGAGTTGAATTATTTAAAACGGTTGCCCCCAACAGGATCTCGCCATCCGATCCGTGAGTCAGCAAGTGAATTGCAGAGACATTGCCGATCTGTTCGAGCTTATTCGTGATCTGAGTCAGCCCGTCGTCATCTCCCGTCAATCGCAGCAGGCGAACATCGCGACCGTCGGTCAGCAGGCTCTCCAACACGGTATCCGAATCCTGGACTCGATAGTCAATGACCACCAGCTCCGGTCCCGGTGCGGCGTCCGAGTCGTTCGCTGTTTGCTCTACTCCAGCATGATTGCCGTTGGCGAGCAAATTGAGAATGTGCTCGAGACCTTGGGACTCAGTGGTAATTTCAGAATTTGCAAATGTGGCATCCGGAACGTAATCATCAACTGCTGATTGATCTGACATCAAAGCGGAAGCCGATTCCGCAGAAATTGGTTCGTCGCCAACTTGAATCAACGAGTCTTGATTTTCAGCAACTGGTTCTTCTGAAGCCAGATCATCACTCTGTGCACCCAGCAATGAAGCGCCGGATTCCATTACGGCGGTCGTTGCTTCCGCAATCATTGCCACCGGTGAGGCGCTCATCAAAACGCGTTCTTCCAGACGCATGGCCTGAACGGTTCGTGGCGGACAATTCTCGAAGCCATGACTCGTATCTTTCTGAAGCATGTACAGAACTTCGTCCACCAGCGTCTGGACGCGATCTGTGATTTTTCGGCGACGAAACACCATGTCAGAATTCCGAACTTCCCAGGATCAGTGACTCACAAGGACAGACGTCTGCCCCCCCTTCCGACTGCGCAGCACCGGCCGGGACCGGCGCAATGCGACACTCCTGAAAGCTATCTCACAACTTAGGGAGTCGAGCGATACCTGCACCGATTCCGTAAATGAACGACCTCACTCAATCGTTAGATTCGGTTTCTGACGCACAGTCGTTTCGATGGTTCGTCTTGCGGCAAAACCTGCCGATCACAGCTTGCTCGGCGCGAGTCCAGGAAAGAGGGGAAAGAAAGAACGGTGAATTGTTGAGGAGGCCGAAAACCGCGATCGTAACCGTTGCTTTCGCTGCATGGGTTTTGACGTCTGTGACGATTCTTATTGAAGCCATCATTAGCCGGAGAAATATTTGTTTCTGGCTAGCCGTCTCTATTCGGATCTGGCACCGTCAATGTCTCAGTCACCACAGCACCTGAAAGAATCAGCCATGTCAGGCGGCAACACCACCTTGGCGAACTGGCTGCGTCAATGTCTGAAACGACACCGAACCATGGTTGCGTTTGGGGCGTCGACCGTGGCTGTCGTCTCCGTCGCCGCCTTGTTTCCCTCCGAATTGTGGCTTTCTGCAGCTCAGTTTTCTCCAGTGGACGGCAATTCGCAATCCTCCAATGCAGTCGCTCAAGAAATTGAGATCTCGCCTCGTAGTTCTGGCGCGAACGCAAACATTGTCCCATTTCAACAAAGAGACAAACCACAAGCCGACCGATCGCGCGGAGCTTCGACCAGGAACACAAACAGAAAAACAGTTCAGGGCCAGCGCGCTGTACTGCAGACTCCAATTTTTGGAGATGACGTGGCTGCCGGTTCACAGGATTCACGTCCAGATTCTGCAACGCCTTTGTTCGAAAACAATCAACATGGGTCGCAAGATACATCGCGGCCGGTGAACCCGGATTCTGGTTTTAATTTCGTTCGTGCGTCCGGCGTTGACGCGCTGCCTTACAGCGGTGCTCCGAATCCGTTGCGCAGAAATGGTGGCGTTGTTTCACCACCAGTCTCGTCTCGCGCAACGCCCACAACATGGCAGGAAAACGTTGGCGTCGGACAGGCCGCTGCTTCCGAAGACGGGCCTCTCGACGCTGCTTTTTCTCTGCCTCAGACATCCGGTCAGATTTCACCTGCGTCGCCTGTTCCCGCCGCACCAATGCGGGCCGCGCCAAATTCGTCGGAATACGGACAGATTCCGAACAGCGTTTTGCCACCGAACCACATTCCACCGAACCACATTCCACCGAACCATATTCCACCGACGCACATACCGTCAACAAACGTACCACCGACAAACAGTCCTGTTCATATTTACCCTGGTGATCCACAGCCCGGTGCGGTTGTCGAAAACCATGACGTGATCCAGGAGCAAAGGACTATCCAGCCTCCTCGCGGAACCGGCCGCTTCGTCCCCGGACCAATGCCGGGAACGTCCGGATTTCGAGCGTCCGTCGAATCGGATGCGCCACGATGGATCGGGCCTTACGTTGGGCGAACAGGGCAGTTGCCATCCGGGGTCGAACAATCGCCGACACCCGCGCCGTCGGTTTCAATGCCGTCGAATTATTCGGCCTGGTGGGACAGTCTGGTTCAGCAACACGCCGGGATTGCTCCTCGCACTCTCAGCGTTGACGTTACGTCGCTGGTTCAGCAGGCGCTTGCCTATTCACCACAGGTTCAGGTTCTGCAGGCCGACCCGGAAGTGCAGCAAAGAGTCGTGAAGCAGGAAGAAGCGGCCTTCGACTGGAGCGCGTTTCTGGATGCCAAATACGACGATCTGAACGATCCGGTTGGCAACACCCTGACGACCGGAAACAATTCGAATCGGTTTACTGACAGCCATGTTTATTCGTCTGGCGGTCTGAAGCGACGTACGAACGCGGGTGGCGAACTGAAGCTTGCCCAGCAATTCGGATATCAGGACAACAACTCTCGCTTCCTGCTTCCGAATCCTCAGGCCACGTCGCGACTGGAACTCAGTTTCAGGCAACCACTTTTGAATCATGCGGGAACTGTTTACAACCAAAGCCAGATTATCCTTGCTCGCATTGGAGCCAATTCGAGCGGCGATGAAACGCTGGAAGAACTCCAAAAGCATCTCTACAGCGTTGCGGAAACGTACTGGCGACTCTATCGCGCCCGTGCGGAATTCTTCCAGCGCCAAAAAGTTCTCGCGTCAGCTCAGCATGTTCTTGTAACTCTGGAAGCACGTCAGGACTTCGACACGACACCGCGCCAGATTCTTCCGGCCCGCGCCGCCGTGGCCCGTGCGGAATCGCGAATGCAGCGAGCTGTGACAGAAATTCGCAATGCGGAATCTCAGCTGCGTCTGCTGGTCAACGATCCTGAAATGCTGGACGGCGGGCCTGTTGAATTCACGCCGATGGAAACGCCCAGCTTGATTCCGTCGCCGGTTGGGCTTCGAGAATCGTTGCAGACCGCGTTGATCAATCGGCCGGACATCTCGTACGCAATTCGACAAATGCGTGCTTCGGGTGTTCGCATGGGTGTCAGCAAAACGGAAATGCTGCCCAAGCTCGATTTTATCGTCAGCTCTTACGTGGCGGGGCTTGAACGCAATGCTCAGTTTTCCAACTCCTTCTCCAATCAATTCAATCAGGGACAACCGGGTTACACTGTTGGCCTGGAGTTTGAAGTGCCGCTTGGAAATCGTGCGGCCAAAGCCAAGATGGAGCAGCGTCAGTGGGAGTTGAAGCGAGCCATCAACAGCTTCAGGGCCACCGTTGAAACATCGCTGACAGAAGTTGAAATCGCCGCTCGCGAAGTCGACACTTCGTGGCGAGAGCTGCTCGGAAAATATCAGGCCATGGCGGCCGCCCAGAACGAAGTCAGCTATTTGCAGGACCGATTCGAAAAACTGGCTGCTCCGGACGAATCATCGACGTTGCTGCTCGAAGACCTGCTGGACGGATACGAACGCCTGGCAGACGAAGAAGCCTCCTTCGTTCAGTCGCAGACAAACTACGCGCTGTCCATCATTCAGCTTCGCCGCGCAACAGGTACGATGCTTCGTTCTCGACACGACGCACCGGAACTGGAAAACACAGAATCCGACTGGATGGCATCTCGCGCTGACCAGGCGGCAACTGAGCTGGATTCAAAAGCGACCCGCACGGCCAGCATGGGATTCCCCTCTCCTCCATTGACAACGTTGACTCAGCAAGCTGTGTTGTCTCACCAAGACTCGTTGGCTCAGGAAGCAACGTTGGCTCCATCGTCCTCTGCGGTGCCATCACCCGTTAATAACGTGAGGCGCGACAAATCAGTCTCATTTAATCGACCGATCTCAGGTCGACCGGACGCTGTTGCTGCTCCTCAGCCGAGACCGGTGCCAAAGGTTGGCGGGCACTCGTTTGGAAACGGATTCTGATTCCATTGGGAAAATGCCTTTCTACTTTAAACGGTGCCGACGGACCTGTGTTTTGTTTAACCGTCAGCCGGAGGCGTACGTTATTGGCCGCATTCACGTACGCCTCCGGCTGACGGTTAAACAACTCATGTTGTGGGAAAGCGGGCGAGACGGCCGCGCTCCGGAAATGCGGGCGAGACGGCCGCTGAACATCGCTCAATTCAAAAATGACGAAGCACTGGTTTGCGGAGATGATTATGTTCGGGCGAACACCGACCACTGTCGATTCGTCGGGACGATCAATTTCCGAAACACCGACGGCGAAAAAGCTGGCAAGTACGACTTCCGAAGAGCTGATTCCGCACATTCGAGCTCTGGCAGAAACTTTGCGATCCGCCACCGAGGCTCAGCTGATTGCTGAAGTTGGCGAAGTCAGAAAAGAGCTCGCGCGAGGCCATCTGACCTCAGACCCGCATATGCTTGTGGCGGGACTTTCACTCGCGTACGAAGCGTTGCGGCGAACTCGCAACATTCAACTTTATGACGTGCAGCTGCTGGCCGCCATTGCCATGTCTCGTCGCTGCATTGCTCAAATGCAGACGGGAGAAGGCAAGACGTTCGTGGCACTCGCGGCGTCACTTCATCTGGCAATGGCTGGAAGAGGCGTGCATGTTGTGACACCGAACGCCTATCTTGCGAATCGCGACCACGAGAGTGCCAAAGTTGTTGCGGCCGCTTTGGGGCTTACTGTGGCTCTGCTGCCCGAGCGAGTTGACGCTTCCGAGAAAGCTCCGACGTATGATGCGGACATTACTTACGGCACTGGTCACGAATTTGGATTCGACTACCTCCGCGATCAGTTGACTCTGCGGCAGCAGGCTCAGGAACGTCTGGGCGATCGACTGTTGCGACAACTGAACCCGGAAGCGTCAACTCAGCGAGTGACAATGCAGCGAGGGCTCATCTTCGCGGTTGTGGACGAAGCTGACAGCGTGCTGATTGACGACGCCAGCTCACCTCTGGTACTGAGCTTCGGCACAAACGAACGCGCGCCGGATGCCGATGCTCACCTGACGGCCAAAGCTCTGGCCACGGCACTCAAGCCTGAAGAAGAGTATGTTCTTGAAGCATCATCCGGTCGCGTGGCTTTGACACAATCCGGCATCCAGCGATGTTACGCGGATGATGTTGCCATTCCGGTCCTGCAGCTTGTTCGCCCGTGGACCGAATACGTTCTGCAGGCGCTAAGAGCGAAGTTTCTCTTTCGCCAGGATGTTCATTATGTCATTCAGGATGGCGAAGTACGCATCGTCGACGAAACAACCGGGCGAATCTTTGAAGATCGTTCCTGGCAGGATGGATTGCATCAGGCGATCGAAGCATCAAAAGACTTAAATATCACGGCCGAAAAATACTCCGTTGCTCAGGTCACTCGTCAGCGTTTCTTTCGTCTCTACAAACATCTTTCCGGGATGACGGGAACCGCAGCTGGTTGCGAGCAGGAACTGGAAGATGTCTACAATCTGGAGGTTGAAGAGATTCCGTTGCGAGTTCCCTCGCGACGAATTGTCTACTCGCCTCGATTTTTCTCCCGCTCGGTTTACAAAAATGCCGCGATCATCGATGCCGCGATCCAATGCAGAAATCACGGACGTCCGGTTCTGATTGGGACTCGTTCGATTTCCGACAGTGAAGCTCTGGCGAAGGGGCTGGCGGAAGCGGGTGTCGCTTTTCAGTTGCTGAACGGTTTGCAAAATTCAGATGAAGCTGAAATCGTCCGCGTCGCAGGGCAGCCTGGGGCCATTACGATCGCGACAAATCTCGCAGGACGCGGGACGGATATTTCCCTGCACCCAACAGTAAAAGAGTGCGGTGGCCTGCATGTGATCGTGACGGAGTGCCAGACGTCCAGTCGAATGGATCGGCAGTTGATTGGCCGCTGCGCTCGTCAGGGCGACCCGGGTTCTGCGGAAATCATGATCTGCGCCGAAGATGCACTCGTTTCACAATACGGCCCGTGGCTGGCCAGCGCGCTGCTGCGTGAGGCGGACGAAACGGGCGAAGTGCATTCTGACTTTACGTCTCAACTGAGTCGTATTCAGGCCACCGCCGAACGGCAGCATTATGCCGCCCGAGTTAACATGCTCCGCCGCGACATCGCGAGAGATTCTCTGCTGCGAAGTGTTCAATAAGACGAACGGCAGGAAATGGCGTACCATCTCATTGGAGAGCCGTTGTCTCAATTGCTCATGAACGATTGGGACAATCGTTCTACATTGGGAAATCGTCTCCTGTCGCTCGCCTGACGACCCCGTCATTCCTTCAACGAGTTTTGCTGAGCTGCGAAAGACGCGTCAACAGTTCTGTCTTTTCAATCACGGAGGCGACACCTTTGAGAGAAAACGCTGACTCGGAAAAAACCGTGAGCCCGTGAGTGTCACAGCTTGAATGCTTTTCCTGTAGCCATCGCAGTGTGGAACGGCACGATTCGTCAAGTGGATCGAGATCCAGTAGAATTGTGATCTGGCTTTTCGACGCCTTGCTCTTCAGGGCAGTCCGAGACATCGTTCCAAGCTTTGCAAGCGTTGCGTCGATTTCAGAAATCGAGCGGGAACATTCCTCAATTCTCCAGCCCAGGTTTTGACACATTTGCCGGGCCGTGCGGCGCAAGGGAAGCTCATCGGAAACGATCACGCACGAACGTTCATCAAATGATGAAGGGGTACTGTCTTCTCGATAACGATGGTAGAAAACTTCCTCAGCAGCCGACATCGGTGAGAGCGGCGCTTCTCCGTTTTGAAAAGCTCCGAGCTCCTGCATGATGATGGGCACGGCCGAATGAATCGGCACGCGTACGGAGACTGGCCAGACTTCATGTGATCGACCGTCTGACGGGCACCAGGGTCCATAACAACAGAACACTCGCCCGAACAGCATTTGCCCAATCAACAGGCCAGCTTCCGTTTGAGAATACTCATCGGAAAAGGTCTGCAGCACGACAACGAAATCCGCAGCCACGGACTGACCGAGCCCCTGCTGAAGGGAATCAGAAATTGTGTCATACTGCCCAACAATGCGAACATCAGAGCTGCGCTGCAGGAAATCGATCAACTCAAAAAACAGGGCCTGCGTTCGACTGCCAATAATCGCCACCGCAGCCTTTCCAGAGGTACGTCTGTCCGAAAGAACTGCGGAAGTTAATTTTGTCGGGCTGGACACAGGCACTCTTCAAAAAGTGGACAACGAAAAACGCGGACCGCGTTTCTGGCAACGATTCGACTCGAAGGCTAACGAAGCAGGAGAGTCCCTGTCCAACATGCAGGGAAAATGTCGCAATTGATCTGCCCCACGGAAGTTGATTCGGGAAAATTCCCAAGGCCTGAGCGATAAACAAAAGTCGGATGTCTTAGAAAAAGATGATCGCACTTTGGCGCACTCGACGTATTGAGGAACGGCCCAGGCGTCATCGTGTGGGTCCGTTCGTCCGCTGATCATCAGAACTCATCGACCAACTTCGTAGTTTGTCGCAGCCAGATTTTTGGTGAGAAGCCTATGGCTTATAGACTCGGACCGGCAGTTGTGATTGCTGCGAGGAATCCGAAACCAGCGAATTCGACTCGACTGACAACTCTGCCGAAGCTGCTGAGTCTGATGGTGACTCTGCCATCAATCGCAGTGAATTCGAAATCACGAGCAAGCTGCTGATGATCATCAATCCGGCAGCGACGGCCGGATTAAGCAGGCCGAACGCTGCCAGAATCACTCCGACAAAATTGTAGCCGAATGCCCAGATCAGATTCTGACGTATTACCAGCCGCGTTCGTCGAGCCAGATGCAACGCCCACGGAATGCGACTCAAGTCGTTGCTCAACAAACACACCTGAGCAGATTCGCGAGACACATCCGCTCCGCAGCCCATCGCGATACCAATGTCACTGGCGGCCAACGCAGGAGCGTCGTTGATTCCGTCCCCAACCATCGCCACTGCGCCGAAGCGTTCGCGAACCTGCCGCAGCATCAGAACTTTTTGTTCGGGACGCAGATCGCATTCAACCGTCAGTCGTGATGTTGGAACTGGCGTTATTTCGTGGACGGACTCATCTGCAGCATCACTGCCGATGTGACTGGCGTGTGCTGACGCGTTCTCGTCGCCCGCATGGAGATGATCATGGCTATGACTATGATCATGGCTATGACTGTGGCTCGCATGATCACTCGAGCCGGCAGCACATTCCGCACTGCATTGGCAACCGACTTCGTGACAATCCAGCAGATTGCGACGCAGCTGCTCAGCTTTGGCCGCGCGGTCACCCGTCAGCACGGTCACGGGCAGATTGGCATCGATGAAACTTCGCACGACGTTCGAAGCTTCGGGCCTCATGGTTTCAGTCAGAAGAAACATAATCACGGGACGATGACCAATCGAAACCGCAACCACGGACGCTGCCTCCTGATCGGCGATCGACAGCGCGTGCGCCATGCGGAGTCGCAGGCGAGGCGGAATGTCGACATTCGCAGAAACGAATTCCAGACTTCCAAGCCTTACTGGACGGCCGGTTCCGCTGATCGCTTCCACGCCTCCACCGGGAATGGAACGCACATCCTGCAACGCAACTAATCGCTCGGTTCGAGCAAGCGACTGCGGATCCGCGGCTTCCCTTTTGCTATCCAGCGAGCCTTCAACAAAGCGAACGACAGCTCTTGAAAACGGATGCGACGATGTCTTCGCAAGAGCCGCGCAGATCGGAAGGACGTCCGCGGAGTCGTGATCATCCAGAACGCACATATGCCGCACTTGTGGGTGACCGGTGGTCAGAGTGCCCGTTTTGTCGAAGCAGATGGACTTCACTGTGGCCAGTCGCTCAATCGCCTCGCCGCTTCGAAACAGCACCTGATGTCGAACGGCGGTACTCAGCGCGGTCCAGACGGCCAGTGGAGTTGCCAGGCCAAGCGCACACGGACATGCAATCAGCAAGACACTCAAGGCATGCTGAACCGCAACTCCAGCGCCGCTCGACCAATGAAAAAACAACGTGAGAAAAGCGACGCCAGTGATCAACGGAAAGAACCAGGCGGCGACTCGATCGGCAAGTTGTTGATAGTGACCACGCGACAATCGTGCTTCCTGCAGCAGCTGAAGAAGCCGACCGAATGACCCGCCTCGAAACGCCGATGTGGCTTCAACAACGACGAGTCCATCCAGATTCACGGTTCCACCCAGCACTCGATCGCCGCACACTTTCCCCACAGGAGTGCTCTCACCGGTGAAGACCTGTTCGTCGACGGTTGTTTGCCCTTCGATCAAAACCGCATCCGCAGGAAATCGCTCCCCAGGACAAATCTTCAAATGATCTCCTGAGACAATTTCAGAACAAGCGATTTCGACCGCACCGTCAGCAACAACCTTGACCGTCGTCGTGGGCAGCAGCGCAGCCAGCTTGTCCAGCGCTTCGGTGGCTTTTTGTTTTCCAGTGGCTTCAAACCAGCGTCCCAAAGTTACCATCACCAGCACCGTGGCACCGACTTCGAAGTACACAGTTTCGGCACCTCGAAGAACATTGGCGACCGAAATGACGTACGCAGCGCAAACTCCGGTGGCAATCAGCAGGTCGGTCGAAAAAATTCGCTGCCGCCAGCTGATGATCGCATTCTGCATCAGCGGCACGCCAAGCAACAGCAGCACTGGCAGACTAAAGATCATGCTCAGCCAGCGAAAGACTTCGAAGAGCTGCGTTTGAAACGGGTCACGTTGAACGTCATAAACGTCCAGTGACCACATTGTCATCGTAAACGCCATCAGATTCATGGAGAAAAAAATGGCGACACCGAGCCGAACAATAGTCCAGCGAACAGCGTCTGTCTGGCCTTTCTCTTCCGTGATGGCATGAGCCATTCGGCAACCGAAGCAGCAATAGACGGCTTCACGGCTGGCGGATGAATCATTGCCGACTGCCGCAATTTTTGAGGCGTGATCTTGTGGCGGAGTGATCGGCTTTGGTACTGCTTTAGCAGTGTTTTTTCGAGCGGAACGACCTGAGCCCCCAGTAGAAACAGGAAGTCCGCACCAGACGCAGCACTGGGCATCGTTGGATGCCTGGTCACTGACTGACTTGCGGGCTTCGCTGATGAGGGCCGGTGTGGTCATGGAGGCAGTACCAGTTCAACCTGCATCGCCGGAAAGAAATACCGGATGATGTAGTAGACGGTGAAAATCCAGAAGCCAAGCCAGATGGCTCGCACATACCACGGGATTTCATTCCCGCGATAAAAATGAAATGCGTGTTCGTTCTCCGGCGACGACGGGTCGGAAACTTCCGCATGGTTGGTGTCAGACATGTGAATCCAGCTCCCGCTCATTTTCCAGCATCAGATATTTTGGTCGTTCCAGATCACGAAACATGCCGTTGACTGCGGCCCACATCAGCAGAAAGAAAAACCCGGCACTCGCGAGCAGATAATTCACAACGGGCGTGATGGCAAACCCGCCGTCTTCAGCACCTTGCGTGAGCGACATGAGTTCGCCAAATTTCATGACGAAGCCAAGCATGCTGGGAATCAGAATCAAGACTCCAAAGACGATCGTAATCGTCCAGGCGATCGAGCGATTCTTCTGTTCAACCGCAATCGCCGAGTTTGTTACCGGCGGTGCGGGAGAATTTTCGTGGATAGTGTTCTGGTTCATTCTTGTTCCTTTTCAGCTGGCGTTGCTTCCGCCGGTGTTGCTTCAGCTTGAGTTGTTTCCGCTGGAGTCACTTCGGCGGGAGTCGTGTTGGCTTCAGCAGCCCCAGTGTCAGACTCTGCAGGAGCCGCATCGGCCGCGTCTCCAGCATCAGCCTCAGCCTCAGCATCAGCAGCTTCTTCTTTCGGAGGCTCTGGTTTCTCCAGCGGTGACTTCACATAGGCTTCGTAGTATGGATAGCTTTCCTGCCACGAACCAAGCCACTGAACATAAGTTATGATGGCGAGGCCTCGTGCACTTGGCTTATCGGGCGAGCCATCAAAGAGCCACGGGTACTCCGGCATAGGAGAATTCTGTGACAAACTGTCCGGCTTGAAGAAGTGAACCGCATGCCAATCGTTGGAGCGACGGCCGCCTTCGCGACAAAGGTCAGGTCCGACTCGCCGAGTCCCAAACAAAACGGGGCGTTGGAGTTCGTTCTGATACTCGACTGAACGAGAGACCGGCCCCCAGCGTTCTTCTTCGTTGGATACAGGTCGAATGAACTGACTGTGACAGTGCCAGCAGCCTTCGCCCACATAGATCTTGTGGCCAGCTCGCAGGGCTTCGGCACATTTCTCGTTCCACCACTCGTCGTGTTCTGCTTCGCCGCCCGGAGGAGTTCCGTAAGCCGCATTGAACGACTCCGGATAGCGTCGTGCCAGATCCTCAAACTGATAACGCAGATTTGAGTTGATCAATTCTTCGACGGTCTTCTCTGGAATATGACTGTACATCAGCCATGGTACCAGTGCGTTTGACACGAAGGCCAGCACGAAGAACCCAACACCTGCGATGTATAAAATACCCGATTTACTCTCAAACATGGTTCGTTACCAGTCTTATAGTCAGCCAACAAGGTTCCATGAGTTTCAAAGTTGAGCACGCCATTCAGGTTCGCAAACGGCCGATGCTGTCAAATTCCATCGTTCGCTGTGGAGAACAGCTTTTTGAAGTTCTGCGTTTCCGCAGGAGCCTGGCTTCAGGTTTAGGCTGTCACCAGATCGCTGGCTTTGACCGGAGCAGTGCGAGGAATGGATCGAATGGTCAAATAGATGTTGATCATGAAGACGATCAATCCGCCAAACATGGCGAGGCCGGCGACAGTTCGAAGTGCCCAGAAGGGGACAGAGAACTCCGTTGAAGCGTCCCATGGTTCGAGGGCTGCCCAGGACCATCCCTGAAACAAGCCCAGCAGAATCAGGTCCGCGGCCATCACGGCCAGACCGATTGTCGAAAGCCAGTAGTGCCATTCGCACAACGATGCACTTGCCCAGTTTCGTTTCAAAAGTCGAGGAAACAGATAGGTCATCATTCCCATGATCCACATGGAAAACACGCCGAACATGACCATGTGAGCGTGGCCAACGACCCAGTCGCTGAAGTGGATAATCTTCTGGAATGTCAGCGTGACCTGAAATGAACATTGCAGACAGGTCAGAAAGTAAAACACCATTCCCGTGTAGAAATATCGGACAGGAAGATTGGTTTTGACAATGCTCCAGTTGCCCCAGATCGAACCGAAGAAGTTGATGATCACTGTGGTAACAACCAGCTCGACCGCGATCGTGGATACGATGGCTCCGTACTGCAGAAACATCGGAATCGGCGTGTACAGAAAGTGGTGAATTCCCTGCAGAGGATAGAAGAATGCGAGTCCCCAGAATCCGACCAGCGAAAGCCCGTGGCTCCAGATTGGCTTCTTGATCAGAATCGGAACGAAGTAATACATCAACCCCCAGCCAAGCGGTGTCACGAACAGCCCGACGAGATCATGGATGAACAATCCACCGACAGCCCCGGCACTCGTTCCGGAAACAAAGTACTCCGGAACAAAGTTGCCCATTGCGTAAGTCAGAAATGTCCAGATGAATGCTGCAAGAAAATACCAGAGCGAAACGTACATCGGCCCTTTCATGCGGGCGATGGGCGTCATGAAGTTGATCGCAACCAGCAGCAATCCCAACTGGGCGACAGGGTCGATCCAAACTGGCGTCTCACCCCATTCCAATGCCTGAGCTTCTCCGAACATGATTCCGATTGCTGTCGCTCCGACAACCGTTTGCCATGCTGCGAAGATGAACCACGAAAGTCGCTTATCACAGACAGGCTGCAGTGTCAGTCGAGGCACCGCCCAGTGAAGGCAGCCGAGAAATCCATTGGCCAGAAATCCATAGGCAACCGCGTTGGTATGAATCATTCGCCAACGGCCGGCTGAGAATACCTCGATCCCAGCGAGCGGGTTGTGGCGGATCAACTGCAGTGACACCAGAATCCCGGCCAGCATCGACGCCGACAGAAATGTCAGGGCTGCCATGAAGTACCACTTGACGATCTTTTCATCGACAAGCTCTTCGTGAGTGTATGCAGTTTTCGTAGCAGCGATCGTTGCCGTCGTCATCGTTTATTGCTCGGAAAGGAGAGTTCAGGTGTTGGCATTCTGCTTTGGATCATTAACGCTTTGTCGAGATTTGAATTCAGGTTGGTGGACCTTGCTAAAGGTCCTGCAGTGACGAGATCTTTTGTAAGATCAACTACCTATAACCCTGATTTTTATCTGGACGCAGCATTCGTCTTTTGCCATCGGTCACATGGGCCGATGGCCGTCGGCCGATTATTCCGTTGGCCGCTTGTAGGGCACGTATGCTCCAAACGGTTCCATGAGTGCCATTGACCAGCCGAAGACAAGGTGTGTTGCCAAAGCAACCCACCAGGGCAGGTACGTGTTGTCGGTAATCCAGTTGCCTCCGAACATGGCCGGCTGCAACCAGGAAAGAATCAGGTAATAGTTCACAAACCATACGATGACACCGAGAATCGATCCGCAGATCAGCTTGGCGACCATCGATTTGTCCTCGGCGAAGCGTGCGATGACCCAGTGAAATAGACTTCCCAGGACCATTCCGGTGCCAATGTAGAGGCAGCATCCAAGCGCAAGAATCTGGCCGTCGGCAATCACAAACGGCGAGCTGCCGGTCTGACTTCCGAGCGGCAGTGCTTTTTCGCCCAGCGGAAATGTCAGATAGACTCGAATAATTTCCAGCGGATACTTTCCCGCCACGGCCGAGCCGATCACGTTAAACAGCAGACTGACCATCGCAGCAAATCCACCGAGAACAAATCCCACCGTCGCGTAATACGCGCTGTAGAACCTGGCTGGCTTCCAATCTGGCGGAACGGTCACTGTGGCCAGTTCCGTTTCAAGCGCGGCCACCTGAGCCTTAAGTGACTCCAGTGTCTTTTGCTTCTGTTGAATTGATACTTGATCAGCCATAAAAACTGCTCGTCCGATTTGCGGAGGGTATTGTTCTTAGTTGTGGCGACCAACAGGCGACTCGATGCGCCTGTGTCCGATTAGTTATTGATGACTGAACGGCTCTGCGAACTTGAACATTCAACTCTTATCGCAGATCCCGAATCCGATGGTTTCGTTACTCGGCCGAAGCGTCGGCACCGTCTTCCGGCGCGACGGGATCAGCGTATGGCTTCATCAGGCCTGCCGGAATTTTCACGCCCTCACGACGTCGATCAGAAACGCTCAACACATAGCTGACAAGATTCCAGATCGTTTCTGGCTCCGCTTCCAATGCACTTTTGAAGCCTGGCATCGGAGTTCCATTGATGCCATTCATGATGCGGCGATAGATGTCGATCGGTTCCTGTCCGCCGTGCAGCATTCCGGATGTCAGATCTGCCGCGCGAGTCGAATGGCCCCAGAAATCTTTCCCGATATTGTCTTTGGTGTGACCACGTCCATCGTCGCCGTGACACTTGCTGCAGCCTTTGGAAAGAAACGCCTCGCGACCGAGTGCGACTCGTTCCAGCGTCATTTCCGGTTCCGGTGTCAACGGTTGAGTCAGTGCGTGTGACGCATCGTTCCAGCGAGCAGCAACGTCTTCGACGAACTCGGGAACGTATTCCGGATCAAGCTCCTCCGAGGAATCCGCTTCGCTGGCCAACTGGAATTCCAGCTCGCCTCGCTGCGACAGTACAAGTACATAGTCAACGACAGCTTCAATTTCTTTCTTCGGGATCAATCGAAAGTTGGGCATTGATGTCCCAACGATACCGCGGTCCAGCGTCGCCATCAAGTCTTCACGACGAGGCTTGCTGCCGTAAGGCGTTGACGTAAACTTGAACACGCCACGAGTATAGTCACGCGGTCGAGGATAGAGACTGGCCGCAACCGGCCCATTGCCATCTCCATTAATTCCATGGCACTGCACGCAGCGCTTCATGTAAACCTGCTGACCGAGCTTAAGCTCCAGCTCACGCTTAAAGCTGGGCTCACCTTCGCTGACCATCTTCGGCTTCAGCACCGTACCCGCGTGCTGTTGAACGACGGCCTGCACTTCCCCGCCCAACTCCGGAGTAAGCTCCTGCACCAATGCGCTGGATGTCCATTGCACCGGTTCAGCTCTTTGGCAGCCGATGGAAGCAGCCAATGCACTCCCAAGGAGCATGGTCGTCACTGATCGAATCATGAAAGTCATATGCTGTTACCGAAGTCAAATTGAAACGGTTTCGAGACGTTGGCCATCACGCAGGTTACTCGCCCGCAAAATTTCTGATCGGGAGGATGGAGGCGACAAGTCGTCGCCTGCCACAAGCCTCTGTGATTACTTCTTCGCGGGGAATTTGCTGACCGGATACTTGAGTTCAACGGTCTTTTCAGCACCCGCCTTGATTTCGACCTTGTATTCTTTTTCCAATACGCCGCCGCGTTCGTGCCAGACGCGAAACTCATGAGCCCCCGCAGGAAGCCCTTCGATCCTGAAGTTGCCGTCTTTGTCAGTCAGGGCCATGAAGGGATGATCAAGCACCAGATGATAAGATGTCATCCACGCGTGAATGTCACACTTGACCTGTAGCGGATCAGACTCCGACTTCGCATATTTGATCGACACACCTGTTTCTTCGTTCGGCTTGATCAGCAGATTGGTAGAATCATTCCGAGCTGGAAACGTATGCACGTTGTGCTGAACCGCATCACTACTCTTCACAAGCACGGGCTGCCCAACCCTGATCAAAGAAGCGTGCGGAAGAAACACACAACCCTTCTGATCCAGAACGACAGGCTCTTTTACATCCGCTGCCTTGTAACCCTTCGGAGCGCGTCGCAGATAAACGAATACGTTTGCGATCCCTTTGCCTTCACCCACAACAAGTGACTCATCGGGTACATCAGCCGCACCGCAGACCTCTTTGTCCTTGATCTTTTCGCTGCCAGCTTTCACGAACGGAGCCAGAACCGGGACGTCACCGTCGAGAATAATTTTCCCGATGACAGTGCCATCTGCCGCGCTCGCATTCGACGGCGCAGGTTTCAACAGTGGCTCAACAGCCGTTGTTGTTTCGGCGGCCAATGAAAGAATCGCGATCGTACAGAGAAATCTGCTACACAACATTTTAACGTGCCCGTTGGGTGAATGGCGTTCTTCAGCTTCAACCAGAGTGTTTGAAGCACACGGTTGGAGCAAAAGCAGTCAGTGTGCCAAACCGACGTACCATTCTCAGAACGATCTGATAATCCCGAAATCCGGATGCATAGCGTTGCACCTTCGCACGAACGGTGAGACTTTCTCGTCAGCGATCTGCATTTTTTGCACGTCGCGACAAACTCACAGGCCAATCGCACCCAGGCGATTCGATCGCCTCGCACAACATCGCACACTTTGCACAGACTGCCCTGTCCCAGTTGCGCGCCATCTTGCACACATGAGCGAATTCGAGATTCGTGAGCCAAAGTGCACGTCGTGCCAGCCCTTCTGCGTTGTCGGCGTTGCAATGAGGAATGTTTAGCCGGCGAGACGTCCGCGTTCCGGGAGCGCGGACGATTGTGACCCGTCAAGATAAAGAATCCCGGTTGGAGGTCGTGGATCTTGCTGAAGATCCCATGACGGCAGGACCTTGAACAAGGTCGACGACCCGAAATGCAAATCGTGACAAAGCACTATTCTCGGTCAAATCTCGTGGTGCTCGCGCGAGATTCGATCACGGTGTGTCGAGAATTCATTTCGGGCGACACGATCGTTTGCACAGTTCCCGAGGCCCATCGAATTTCGATTTCGCCGACCGTTGTTTTCTCCGGCACTGCAAAGTGGATTTCCGGAACCGACGTCGACGCGTAACTGCCACCACCTTTGAGCTGCCGAATTCTTGACCCGTCCGATGTTTTGAAAATCACCAGCGTGCCAATCGGCTGTCGCGCTGATTGAGTGCCGATCAGTGACAATGTCAGCCAGTTGCCACTTCGCGATGAAACGTTCTGATACAGGATTGCAGGCGACTCCGTGGGCGTGGTCAGCAGATCAAGCAGGCCGTCATTATTCCAGTCGATCATCGCAAGACCTCTGCCATTTCGAGGAACCAGAAAGGATTCGCCAACCTGCGCGGTGACTTCCTCAAAATAGACGCCTTCGACATTGTCCAGCACAACCATGCGCTGCAGCGCTGGGGAATGCTCCGGAAAACGCACGACGTTGCCATTGCACACACACAGATCTTCATCACCATCCAGATCGAAGTCGGCAAACGCAGATCCCCAGCCAACATATTGCTCACCGATCGCTGAAATCCCCGTCGACTCGCTCATGTGCCGAAACAACAGGTTGCCCTGATTTTCGTACAAGGCAAAACTCTCCATCTCAAAGTTGGCAGCCCAGATGTCCGGACGACCGTCGAGATTATAGTCGGCAATATCAACGCCCATGCTGGCATCCGGTGAGCCGCGACTGCTGACACCTGCTCCACTGGAAATTGAACAGTCACTGAAGCTCTGCCCAGATTCATTGCGATACAGAAAGTTCATCATCACATCGTTTCCGACGTACGCATCGACAAACCCGTCGAGGTCAACGTCGGCCACAACAACACCCAGCGCTTTGCCATCGCCGCGAACAGAAAAACGCAGCGTCGCATCCTCGAATGTTCCATTCCCGTGACTCAACAGAAGTGAATCAGGCAACGCATCGAACAGCTTGGGCGAACAGTTGTCTCGCGTGACTCCGTCTGCCGCGAAACAGGGAGGATCGTTTTCAAATGACCAATTCACATAGGCTGTGACGTACAAGTCCAGATGACCATCGTTATTGAAGTCTCCCCAACCCGCTGATGCCGACCACGTCGAATCAGACTGGCTTGCCAAGCCAGACAGACTTTGCAAACCAGACTGGCTTGCCAAACCACCTGGGCCCGCCAAACCTGCCAGTGATGAAACATCTTCGAACGTTCCATCGCCCAGATTTCGGAACAACTGAAGGCCGCCGTAGCCGGTGATCAGCAGATCATGAAACCCGTCCTGGTCAAAGTCGGCTGCCGCAAGACCATGATGATAAAACGCAGTGCGTGACAGGCCGGCCACAGCTGTGCATTCGCTGAAATTGGTGCGTCTGTTTCGCAGAAAAAAAACCGGGAGCCCGATAAACGATTTTCCCTCAAAGTCGCCGCCACCAGCAACCAGAGCGTCGGTCATTCCGTCCAGATCGACATCGACTGCCGCTCCGCCACTGCCAAGTGATTCCAGAATTGTGGCATACCCATGTCGCGAACCATTCTGCGGAATCACACTTGGAAAGACCTCATCGGAAAGCGGCTGAAAACGGATGGCCGTTTGAAATGATTTCGGTTGAGGAGTCGGCGAATCGTTGGTTGAGTTCTCATCGGATTGCAGCGGGCCAGCAACGTCCCGTGAAGATTGAGACGACGGACTTGCTGCGTTTTCCTGCCTCGTTGTTGCTTCCAGTTCTGTCGATTCAGTTGAACTCGGCCCGCTGCAGCCGCAGTGCAGCAAAATAACGATTGCCAAATATTTCAACGATCGCCGCCATCGACCGTCTGGAACATCCACAGCCGCGGCTTCAGGCGAAACGTCGCATTGCTGCACGAACGACTGCTGTCCGCCATCAATGGTGCGTGAGGCTTCGACGCTTCGGTATGTGCGATGATGTGCGACGGGCATTTTCAGAACTCGACCGGCGGCGGCTCGTTGTAGGACGCGTTGGGCTGCGAATAATTTTTGGGCACGGCGGGCGATGACTGAAAATGACGCGATTGAAATTGTTGCCATTGCTCTTGAATCGTTTTATTTCCTGGAGAAAGTCCCAGCGCTGCCTGATACCAGCCTTGAGCAAGATCCGTCTTCCCCAGTTTCTCCGCAAGTTGAGCCAACTTCAATCGTAGTTCCGCATTGTCAGGATCAACAGCCGCCTGTTGATGAGCGTCCGAGAATTGTCGCCGCAGTTCCGCGATCTCACCAGCAAGATTGCGATGGATCAGCGATTCCTCCGTCTGCCCGGTCGCGGCGAGCAGTTCGCCCAGCCGCTGATGAAGCCGCAGCTCGGCAGAATGTCCGGACAATAAACGGCGCAGTAACGTGATGCCCTGCTGTTGTTCGCCCGAACGATCATACAACTGAGCCAGGATCAGAGCGGCTTCAATCTGCTCCGGCTGCTGTCGAATGGAATCTTCTGCGCAGGCTTGTGATTCTTCAAATCGTCTTAAGCTGAAAAGAGACTGTGATCGAAGAGCCTGAATCTCGGCCGTGTCATGCGCGGGCGTCATGACTTCCAACGCCTCTTCGTAACGCCGCAGTCGTATCAGGCAGTTTCCCCAGGCCGCGCGAATTTCGTCGGCCATCGCGGTTTCTGGCGGTGCGAGTTCCGCTGCCGTTCGAAACTCAGCCAATGCGTCGCTGAAGCGTTCGGATTCGAGCAGAATCGTGGCCCACATGTAATGAGGCTTGTGGTCCTTTGGACTCAGGCGAACAACTTGTTCCAAACTGCTGATTGCAAGTCCCATTGCTCCAATGTCGTAGTAGGCGGCAGCCAGAATCTTATGAGCGTCCAGACGATCGGGGTTCCACGCCAGAACCTGTCGCAGCAGTCGAATGCAGTCCTGGTAGTGCTTCAGGTCATAGCAAACCGCGCCGCCCTGTTGGTAAGAGTCTTCACGCGTATCCGGATGTTGATTGGCCTTACTGAAATCCAGAAGAGCTTGCTCAAGGCGACCGCGGGCTTTTCGTTCGAACCCGGACAGCATCGCAGCCTGAGCTGCGTAGTCGGGCAGTGCCGCCAATTCATCCGCACAGCGCGAAACAGCGGACCAATCGCCCGATTCCACCGCTGAAAGCCCCAGTGCATAGATCTTTTTGCCATCGGAATCGGGAAGGCGGACTGCGAGAAGGAGAATGACAATCACGGCGATAGCGCTGCACAAAATTCCAGTGAACATTTTCAATCTGGATGCCATGCGACAACTCATACCAAGGGGAATAGAAAATCCAGGATGCGCAAACAGTTGGCAATATTGACAGGTACCAATTGACGGCTGTACCCTCATACGCCATCCTGTTTCAGGATTATGTGTTTTTGCTCAATTTTCGTTTTTTGTTAGCCAATACTTCGGAGCTTTTCAATGAGACCCAAAAACCTGCAAATCAACCGGGGGTTTACGTTGATCGAGTTGCTGGTGGTGATCGCCATCATCGCCATTCTGATCGCCCTGCTGCTGCCAGCGGTGCAGCAAGCCCGTGAGGCGGCTCGCCGCACTCAGTGTAAGAACAATCTGAAGCAAATCGGATTAGCCCTGCACAACTACCATGATACTTACGGGAAATTTCCTCCAGGTTCATTCTGGAACAACGTGAACAGCGGGCGAACCTATCAGCAATCCAGCCTGCTGGCTCACTTGCTGCCTTACATTGAGCAGTCAACAATTTTCAACCAGATTCCTTTTAACAATCCTCCAGCTCCAAGCTTCAACGTCAACGAGGCTGTTTTGCCAGATGGAAGATTGATGCGTCAGGTCTTCAGCGTGCCTGCATTTATCTGCCCGTCTGATACGGCTGGCAAGAACTTCAACGGCCGAACAACGGTGCAAAATTACGCAGGCAGCAAGGGGGCATCCAACGCAGGAAGTCCGGCGGGTGGAAATCCGAATGCAACAGGTGCGTTGTGTGCCGACGTTTATCTTAGCTTTGCAAAGGGCTCACCAGGGGCCAGTGGCGTTTCCGGTCCGTTCCATCGCAACGGCCGATGCGAAAACATGCGAGACTGCATTGATGGACTTTCCAACACCATTTACGTGGGTGAAGTTCGTCCTGAGTGCAGTAATCACATGCGACAAGGCTGGCTGGAAGCAAATAACGGTCAGGGGATGGCGTCGACTCTGTATCCAATCAATCTGGATACCTGCAATGACAGCCCTGCATCGGGCTGCAACTGGTCAAACAATTGGACGAATGAGTTCGGCTTCCGGTCACGTCACGTTGGCGGTGCTCAGTTCCTGCTCGGCGACGGCGCTGTCCGCTTCATTTCGCAGAACATTGATCATGAGTCCTACAATCGACTGGGCGCCAAAGCAGACGGTCTGGCCGTGACCGTTCCTGGTGACTGATGAGTTTTTTTGTTGATCATCCGGTCGGTGATGACTATCAGACTGACTTCTGACGTCCGACTGATTTAACTGTCTGCCCCTGATTGAAACCAGTCAGGGGCATTTTTCGTACGGAAATTCTGTTCTCTAAATCCTGATCAAAGTTTTGCCCCAGTTGGACTTAAATATGCATCGATTTGCAATTCCCGTTTGTCGCTACAGCCTTGTTGCTTGCTATGTCTTGTTTGTTGTTGGTTGCGGTGGAAGTGACCAGCCTGAGTTGGTGCCGGTGTCAGGCAAAGTGACACTGGAAGGTGTTCCCGTCTCTGGTGCCTCCGTCTTGTTCCAGCCAGATGCTGGCGGTCGGCCGGGGACAGGCGTCACGGACGAAAATGGCATTTATCACATCAGCAGTTACGGCCAGCCCAAAGACGGAACCGTCGCTGGCGTCCACAAGGTTGCCGTGATCAAGATCGGTGGGGAAGGAGCGTCAGCCCTGGCACAGGCCGCGCCGAATCAGGCCGATCCGAACGCTCTGTCTGAGATGGCGGCACCGGATCCGAACGCCAAAGCCGCAGCACCCAAGATTGACTATCTTGTTCCTCAAAGATACGGCGATGCAAACACATCCGGTCTGAAACTAACAGTGCCAGACGGCGGCGGCGACGATATCAATCTTGAACTGACGTTGATGTAGATCGCAGTTGGGTGTTAGCCCAGCGTGTTCGTCCGCGCTGCTTGCATTTCGCTTTCCTGCGCTCCGGATCGCAAGACACGGATGGCTGACGCCATGCCGCTCGCCGAACGCGACCGGCGAACACGACCGGCGAACACGACCGGCGAACACGACCGGCGAGCGGTTGGGCGTCAGCCCTCCGTGTTCGACCGCGCTGCTTGCATTTCGCTTTCCTGCGCACCGGATCGCAAGACACGGATGGCTGACGCCATGCCGCTCGCCGAACGAAACCGCCAAACGAAACCGCCAAACGCGACCGCCAAACGCGACCGCCAAACGAAACCGGCGAGCGGTTGGGCGTCAGCCACAGGTCATCGGCTTCAGTATGACGCGGGCGTCACCTGTGATGAATTTCCGGCCTGTTCCTCCGACATTTCTGGAGTGACGAGAACGACTGGCAGAACAGATGTCAGCCGATTGTTCGACACATCGACCACGCTCATGTCGCTGGCCATTGCGGCGCTTCCTGTTGATGTGTCGACCGCGAGTTTTTTTGCTGCCAAAAGAACAACTGGAAGATGAAGGCCGCCCAGGTGAAGCGGGTGTCCGCTTTCCTTTAGACTTTCGCTGACCGACAGAAGCAGCTCGCCTGCTCGTTCAGCATGACGGCGAACTCCCATGGGACGGCCTTCGCGAGCCTTCACACCGGCCGCCGCCAACTTGATCAGGCTCTTGATGAAATCGGCATCTCTGCCTGATCGGCCGAGCTCTATCCAGACCTGTTCCCATGTCTCGTGAGCTTCCCAGTAGAACCCGTAGTTGAAGAGGTCGATTCCGAAGAGATAGTCCGTTGACTGCTTCCAGTTTGATATCAGGCAGATCGATGATCTCGAGTCTTCCCCGGGGACTTCCGGTGCCGCTTTGTGAAGCTGATAACTGTGTCCGGCAGGATCGCTCATCGGGTGGGGAAAGTGCCCGGGAACATAGGAGTACGGAGGAAACGCTCGACCAGGGCACAATCGAAACATTGAAGTTTGTTCCATGAAAGACGAAGGCAAAAAGATGGCGGGGCAAAAAGATCAGAGGCAATTCGCGATGATCGTCTCATCAGGATGAAAATGACGTTGGACGTAGTGGAAGCGCTTCCGTCGAAAAGAACTCCATCATTGTTTTACTGCTTTGTTCGTTCAAAAACAGTCGAGAGAGTTGAGGCAGGAACGTCATCCGGTTCCTGCAGATCGAGCGGGCATGTGACCTCTGGCGCGACGATGTTGACAGCGCGGATCATTGTGGCAGGATGCTCCTGGCTTGTGCGTTCTCGATCGCGGATTGCTTCTTCGGTCGCTAACCTTGCGATGCGAGTCGCCAGCAGTCCGTCTTTTGCCGTCGGCATGTCTCGCAATTCGCCAGTCGAAAGCGCGTGAGCAAATTCAGAATGCATGCCGGCGAAGTTTTTCTCCGGATGCCATGCGAGCCATTGAGTGCCATGAGAATTTCGGAGTTCAAATGAATGTTCTTCGCGGTTGTAACGAATGACACCGTCCGACCCAATGAGCTCATACTGAAAGTGCGTTCGCGGTTCGCGAGCGGTGGCATTGTACGAGAAACTGATCTCCACCATCGTATGAGCGCCACAGGCATGCCCCAAGTGCAGATAAACATGATCGGGAGCTTTGTAGTCTTCAACCCAGACACCGATACCACGCTGCCATTCCACTTCTGAGCCCAGCCACCAGCGAGCCAGATCAATCTGATGCACGCCGCAATCCACCATCGGCCCGCCTTCCAGCATGCGGCCAACTCGCAGCGGACTGGCAATGCGTTCGCCCTTTTCGTTCCAACTCCATTTCCCGTGCAGGTTCCAGAGGTAGTTGAGACGCAACGCGCGGACTTCCCCGATAGCGCCGCTTCGGATGAGTCGATGGATTTCCTTCGCGGAACTGCTGAATCGGTAAGCAAATCCTGTGAAAAGCATCAGCCCGGCGTCCTCCATCGTGCTGATCATTCGCAGGATGTCGGGTTCGTTCATGGCGAGAGGCTTCTCACACAGAACATGCTTTCGATATTGAGCGGCCTGAAGAACATTGGCCAGATGACACGGCGCGGGAGTGCAAATTACGACCGCGTCGATGTCTGATTCCCAGAATGCCTGCTCCGTTGGAAAGGCATGCGGAATCTGGAACTTCGTCTGCATCGCCAGAGCTCGGTTCCAGCTCATGTCGTAAACCGCGTGCAGATGAAGCCCTGCAACATGCTTCAATGCTGGCAGGTGGCCGAGCTCCGCAATCATGCCACAGCCCAGCACACCAATCTTCTTTGCGACCATTGTAAGAATCTCAAACAGTTCAATGTTGAAAGTAGAAACTTATTGCCTGGACAGCGAAATTCCCTGAGCATGGTTGAGTCGATCGAGGCGTCTTGACACGGCGATCGTGGCTCGGTCAATTGCTTCCAAAGCGATCTCCTCCACCGACACACCCTTGCCCTCAACCACAAGCTCTCCTTTCCCATCCAGCACAACCTTCATGCGACACTGTAAGTCGTCGCCCCCCTTCGGCCCATTGAAGTCGGTCAGCCACACGTCGATAGACCGGATGTGGGAAGAAAAGCGATGAAACGCGAAGAGCAGACATCGATCAATGTGGTCTCGCTGACGTGGAGTGATCCCGACATTTCGATCCAGAATATAAACTTCCATGGCTAACGCCTTCTTCAGGACAGAACGCTTCACGACAGAACGATGAACTGCGGCCCTCGCAGCTCGCTCAACTGACAGTCTAACCTCAACCAGGGAATCGACTAATTCAAACTAAAGAGTCCACACATTGATTTAATCGAATGGTTGCCGCCCTTGTCAGGTTGGGAATCTTTACCGCGTTTAACCGCAATACCGTTCAATGAACGGCGTGTTTAGTAGCGGAATCGGCGCAAGCCGTCCGGTGAGTCTGCATTTTGCAGGCACTCACCGGGCAGCTCGCGCTGCTCCGCTACTATTTGAACGGTATTGCGTTTAACCGTTAGCCGGAGGCGTACGTTGGTCGCCGCATCCGCGCGTACGCCTCCGGCTGACGGTTAAACATTCATTGGATTAATCAATATGTGAGCGATGTATTATAGATTCGTCATTACGTTTGAACTCTCTACGATCAAGCACAACAGCGGGTTACTTTTGACCGAGTTGCCCAACGAAAGTCCCATGTTCCTTTCGATAGGGAGTTCGATCGATGCAATGCCCTGTGTGTAAATCAGACCTGAAGATGTCAGAGCGTGCGGGAGTTGAGATTGACTATTGCCCTGCTTGTCGAGGCGTTTGGCTCGATCGCGGCGAGCTTGACAAGATCATAGAACGCTCGGGGCGTGACACCGACAGCGGTCGATTGGCTTCGGATCGGGAGCGACATTTCAGCTCGTTGAATGCGACTTCACAAAGCGACTCCTCGCATCCGAAGAAGCGAGAATCGTTCTGGAGCGATCTCTTCGATTTTGATTGAGTGATCTGCTGTGATCGTCATCTGGCGTGATAGTGATCTGCGAATCAGCAGGAACAGTGAACGGCGAAGTGACAGTCCAGCAGACGGCTGGCTTAGGATTCCGACTTGAAAGAGTCTCAGGTGTGTTTGAGTGGCGACGGTGTTGCAGTAGAGATGGTGTTTCAGTGGTGACAGTGTTTCAGTGGTGACAGTTGATGAATCAATTCTCAAACTGGTTTTTCAAGAAGACCGGGTGGAACGATGCAAGGCCCAGAGTCGGACGATTCGATTGCAACTGAGCTGACCGATTCATCGGTACGTTCACCTGAGGATGAACCGTTTTTCGTGGTAGGAATCGGCGCGTCGGCCGGAGGTTTGGAGGCTCTTGAGCAGTTTTTTGAGCATGTTCCGGAAGCTTCTCGGCTGTCTTTTGTCGTGGTGCAGCATCTGTCGCCAGACTTTAAAAGCATGATGGATGAGCTGCTGGCTCGCCGAACTCGGATCCCGATCATTCGTGTCGAAGATGGTATCGAACTCCGTCCAAATGCGATCTATCTGATGCCTCCGCGGACGGAGATGATTCAATCGGCGGGTCGCCTGTATCTGACAGATAAGGACATGTCTCAGGGATTTGCGTTGCCGATCGATCGCTATTTGAGATCGCTGGCCCAGGATTCCGGCAGTCGGTCGATCGGAATCATTCTTTCCGGAACAGGAAGCGACGGTTCTCGCGGAATCCGCGACATTCATGACGCGTGCGGCCTCGTGGTCGCTCAAAGTGAAGAGTCTTCCCGATTCGACGGAATGCCTCGCAGCGCGAGAGAGACCGGGCTTGTGGATCTTGTCCTGCCACCGAGTGAAATGCCGGATGCCATCCTGAAACTGGTGCGTATGCGACGTTCGCCGGAAGCTGGGGGCGAGGCAGAATTGGTGGTCCCCGAAGTTGGCCTTCAGGCGATCTTTCGCATGCTCAGGAAGGAGTATGGCATCGACTTCAGTCAGTACAAGCCCAGCACGGTGACTCGTCGAGTCGAACGGAGGCTTCTGCTCAATCATTCGATGAGCGTTTCTCAATACGTTGAGCGGCTGTCGGACAGCGGCGCGGAGCTGAATCAGCTTTACAAGGATCTTCTGATTGGCGTCACGCAGTTCTTTCGAGACCGCGAGGCGTTTCATTTGCTGGCGACTGAGGAGTTGCCTCGTCTGCTGGAGTCTGTTACCGAAGACCAGGAGTTTCGCGTTTGGGTCGCCTGCTGTGCAACAGGGGAAGAAGCTTACTCCATGGCGATTCTGATTCACGAACAGCTGGCACTGATGAATCGCCCGATTATGGTTCGCATCTTCGCCACCGACGCACACCGAGCTTCCCTTGAAGTCGCCAGCGCCGGTGTCTACAGCGAAGCGTCATTGGCCGCGGTGAGCACTCAGCGACGGCAGCAGTTTTTTGTTCCGAAAGGAGATTGCTATCAGATTGCTCCTCACATTCGCAAAATGATCGTGTTCGCTCCCCACGATCTGCTCAAAGATACTCCGTTTACCAGACTGCATCTGGTGACCTGTCGCAACATGTTAATTTATCTGCAGCCACCGGCTCAGAAGAAAGTGCTTTCACTGTTTCACTTTGGTCTGAAAGCCGGCTGTGTTCTGTTTCTTGGTCCCAGTGAGAGTCCCGGGGATTTGTCGGACGAGTTCGAGTCTGTTGATGATCGCTGGAAGATCTATAGAAAACGTCGCGACGTTCGACTCCGCACTGATTTCCGCCTGATGCTGCCGCAAGGATCGCAACGCCCTCGGGTGACATCGCCTTACGGTGCGACGTCGTCGGCATCAGATCGTTTGCAGCAGGCTGTCTATGATCGTTTGCTGGAAGAGCACATGCCGCCCAGCTTTCTGATCAACGATCGGAAGGAACTGGTTCACTGCTTTGGAAAAGCCGGAAAATATCTGCGTGTTCGAGACGGGCGGGCAACGACACAGTTTCTGGATCTGGTCGGCAGTGATCTGAAAATGATCCTGATCGGCGCATTAGCGAGAGCAGAAAAACTGTTGATTCCTGTGGTGTTTACCGGGGTTCGTCTTCCAGCGGATGATGGTCAGGATTTGATGACTCGCCTGACAGTCAAGCCAATCAATGACCGGACTTCCGGACTGACCAGTTTCCTGATCCTGCTGGAAGACATGGGGATGCCCGCGTCGCCTCGCGACGACAATGCTGTCGATTTGCAACTGGCTTCCCAGGACCAGTTAGACGCGATGGAGCTTGAACTGGGTCATACTCGTGAGAACCTGCAGGCTCTGATTGAAGAACAGGAATCCAGTAACGAAGAATTGCAGGCAACAAACGAAGAGCTTGTCGCATCAAATGAGGAACTGCAAAGTACCAATGAAGAACTGCACTCGGTCAATGAGGAACTTTATACCGTCAACGCCGAGTATCAGCACAAGATCGAAGAACTGACGCAGGTCACCGCCGACCTGGAGAATCTGTTCCTGGCTACCGACGTGGGGATCGTGTTTCTCGACCGTAACCTTTGTATCCGCCGCTTCACTCCCCGTGCAGCTCGACTTCTTCACTTGCTGCCGCATGATGCCGGTCGGCCACTGAGCAGTTTCGCCCATTCGCTCGACGCACCTCTGATGGATCTGCTGCATCATGTGCTTGAAACAGGTGAGTCCGTCGAAAAGGAAGTTCATGATCGTGAGGGGAACTGTTATTTCCTGCGAATCCTCTCGTATCGCATCAGCGCGACGGCGATGGACGGAGTCGTGCTGTCTCTGATCGATATCTCTGCGCTGAAAGTTGCGGAGGCGAAGCTGCAGCACCTGTCGGCCATCGTCAAGTCTTCCGCAGATGCCATTATCGGCAAGGACCTTGAGGGACGCATCATCAGCTGGAACAAAGGTGCTGAGGAGATGTTTGGTTATTCCGCGGAAGAGTCCATCGGGCGTGATACCGAGTTTCTCTATCCGGCGGAATCGGCGGAGTCGTTCGATGAGCTGATGTCAGCACTCCGCACCAGCAGGTCCCTCACTCAGGAACGTCAGCGACGACGCAGCGATGGATCTATTATTGATGTGCTGCATACCGTTTCACCGATTTGCGACGCTGCGGGACGAGTCGTCGGGATTTCGACGATCTCCAGAGACATTACGGAACGAAAGAAGTCCGAACTGGCGATCCAGACCACGATTCGAAATCGCGACCATTTCCTCGCCATGCTGTCGCACGAACTTCGCAACCCGCTGAGTGCCATCCTAAACGCCACACAAGTGCTGGATCGAAAGAAGGCGCTGGACGACGGCAGCATCGAAGCGAACAGCGTGATCAGACGCCAGGCGGAGCAGATGCGATTGTTGCTCGATGATCTTCTGGACGTTGCTCGAGTGACTCAGAACAAGATCGTGCTCCGTCGAGAACTGGTGTCATTGGGAAGCATTGTTACGGAAGTGATTCAAACGATTCAACAATTGCCGGAGACAAGCGGGCATTTGATCACGATGGAAGGATTCCATCAGGAGCATCTTGTTCTGGGAGATGCCGCTCGATTGCAGCAGGTCGTGATTAATCTTTTGCGAAATGCCGTCAAGTACTCTCCCGCTGGCGAAACAATCGCCGTCAGGTTGTCTCGGCAGGACGGACATGGTGTTCTTTCGGTAAGAGACACCGGAGTGGGGATCGCCCCGGAAATGCTGGATCAGATCTTCGAACTCTTCGTGCAGTCAAGAGAAACTCTGGATCGCGCAGACGGGGGATTGGGAGTCGGGCTGACACTGGTCCGAGCCATCATTGAACTTCATGGAGGCTCCATTAGAGCCTTCAGTCAGGGGCCAGGAATGGGAAGCGAGTTTGTAATTCAACTGCCGCTGGCGGAAACACAGTCGCTACCACACGGATCTGAGGCCGCAGGGGCAAACGCAATGACAGGTGTCATTACAAGCACAAGGACAGCGATAGATCCGCCATCTGCAGTTCACACATGCCGGATTGCTTTGGTGGAAGACAATGCCGACGTGCGGCTGAGTCTTCAAACGCTGCTGCAAATGGATGGCCATGATATTCGTGTCGCTGGCGATGGAGTGACCGGAACAGATTTGATACTCGCATGGTGTCCCGATGTGGCCATCGTGGATATCGGCCTTCCTCGTCGCGACGGCTTTGAAGTGGCTCGCCTGATTCGAGAACAAATTCAGGTGGAGTCCAGCAATTCCCGGCCCTATCTGATCGCTTTGACAGGCTATGGGCTTCCGTCGGACAGGTTGAAAGTGATGGAAGCAGGTTTCGATCTCCATCTGGTCAAGCCCGTGAATCTTGAGGAGCTGACTTTCGCTCTGACGAAACACGCGGCGGGGAGTTGCTAGTTTGTCATGGGTCATTTGTCATCAACACCTCGGCTATTGAATTTCTCGATGACCAGCAATTGTGCCAATTGTTGCTCTTGACGTTCTGAAGGCACGGACTAACCTCCGACAGCCTCTTCATCAGTTGCGTAGGGAAATGTGCTGGCAAAAGGCGGTTTGTAAGACTGACGGGCCTCTGGTTATCGGATCGGCGAATGGTTCATCGAATCGGTGCTGATTACTGCCAGAACTGAACGTTCATCAAGCGGACATTGAATTGCAGGATGCGACCCCAGAATTCCGAAGTCTGCCGATCTTATCGTGACTTTCGTCTCGTTCGGCAGCCGGAAAATTTTCCAGGGAGGGTAGGTCTGATGCTCGTATTGTCACGTCGTCCAGGTCAGAAGATTGTGTTTCCAGGCCTTGGAATCTCGATTGAAGTTTTGCAGTCCAAAGGGACAGTCACAAAACTGGGGATTGAAGCTCCCGCTGAGATTGAGATCCATCGTCACGAAGTTCTGGAGAAAGCCGACTTCCGGGCTGCTGGCACGGATGGGCCTTCCATTGACGAAGCCACACGAGAACGTCGTCATCAATTGAACAACAAGCTGAACGCTCTGACGTTGAAGTTGCAACTGCTTCAAAGACAGATTGCTCAGGGCAAGGCCGTAGAGGCTGGCGGTCAGCTGTCCGATGTTGTTGATCAGTTGAATGATCTGGAAATGGCTGTACCGGATTCTACGGTGATAGACCGATCACCCAAAGTGCTGATTGTTGAGGATGAGGCGAACGAACGAGAACTTTTGGCCAACTGTCTGAAGCTTTCCGGGATTCCCGTCGCGACTGCCGCAAATGGATTGGATGCTTTCAATTATCTGCATGAAAACGAGATGCCGGACCTGGTGTTGCTGGACATGCGAATGCCGGAAATCGACGGTCCTTCTTTTATCAAGCTGATCCGGGATGATATCCGCCTTCAAAGCCTGAAGGTATTTGCCGTCAGTGGTTCAGGTCGAGAAGAATTTAGTTCGGCGCTCCCTGTCGATGGCTGGTTCTCCAAGCCCGTCCGTATTGATTCGCTGCTGGAAGCCGTCCGCGATCCAGCCCTTGCGAACACAACGTTGACGTGATGCTTCTCAGAAAGCATTTGATTCTTCGCTGACACGATCAGCCGACAGAGCCTGGCAGATCTCAAATGCCAGGCTCTTGTTAAGAAGGCACTGCACTTCCGGCAAAGTCCCGCAACGCGGCGGAACCCCGTTGCGGCTTCTGGTTGTCCTTCGCAATGCAATCCGCCGGGACCGCTTTGCGAATTCCCGCCTTGCGAATTCCCAATGGGGCACAGCAGTTGGCGGAACTGCAAAAGGTGCGGCCAGTGCCGATTGCACGGAGGGCTGACGCCCAATGGCAGTCACTTTGGCTTTCAATTTGAAGCGGCACGGCGCGAGCCGTCCGGTTTTTGCAAGTTTTTTGAGTACCATCACCGGACAGCTTGCGCTGTTCCGCTAAAAATGACTTCCATTGGGCTGATGCCCAACCGCTCGCCAGTCGCGTTCGGCGAGCGGCATGGCGTTAGCCATCCGTGTCTTGTGATCCTGTGCGACGGATCAGCATCTGAAACAATTCCTCAGTCTGCGACATTTCGCGGCGTGGCACTGAGTTGGTCGTTATCAACGGACAACTCGCCCCGTGCCACTGCCGTGCATCAGTTCTTCAATCTCTTCACGAGTCGCAAAGTTGCAGTCACCGATGACCGAATGAGCCAGGCATGCGGCCGCAGTTGCAAAATCCAGAGTTCGTTGATGATCGAAATCGGAATGAGTCAGCCCAAACAAGAGGCCGGCATCAAAAGCGTCGCCACTTCCCACGCGGTCGACAATGTTGCGGATTTCATAGGGCCGATACAACCTGTCTTTGAGTGGCGAGAGTGTTGTGTTCGACGATCGAGTGTCAAACAGCATGGCTCCCCAGTTGTTGTGAGACGCGGACAACTGTTCCCTGAATGTCGTTGAGAACAATTCGATGTTTGGAAAACGGCTGTGCATTTCTTTTGCAAACTCAACGGCTCGCTCGATGTGATAAGCCGAATCAACAACACGATCAGCAGCCACAGAAGGAAGAGTCACCCCGAGCAGCCGTCCATCTTCTTCACTGGCCATCAGGAGGTTGACCAGTGGAATCAACTGACTCAAAACATCCCCGGCCAGTGCCTGGGGAGAACGATTGGCATCCCAGCGCCAGAGCTTCGAACGAAAGTTGATGTCACAGGAAACGCGCACCCTCATTCCTCTGGCCATTTGTGCGGCCTCAAGAGTTGTTTCGGCAGCAGACTTCGACAACGCAGGAGTAATCCCGGTCAGATGCAGCCATTCGGCGTCGGCCAGGATCGACTTCCAGTCAAAATCGCCCGGCTTCGCCTGACTGATCGACGTATGCTCGCGGTCGTAGTAGACTCGACTTGGTCTCTGATTCGCTCCCATCTCGACAAAGTAGATTCCGAAACGACCGCGTTCCGAAATCTGCAAGTAGCGAGTTCCGATCCCCAGACTTCGAAGGCTGGCGAGGCAACCGTCAGTCAGTGGACTGACTGGCAACGCAGTCACGAATTCAACATCCGTGCCCAGTATTGCAAGCGACGCCGCCACGTTGGCCTCAGCACCAGCAAACGTGACATCCAGTGAACCGGGCAACACCTGCTGCAAACGCATGACTCCTGATGGAGCCATGCGTGCCATGATTTCCCCGAACGTTACAATCCTTGCCACGATCAATTCGCCTGATGCATTGTTGACGCGAAACTCAAATACGAATGGGAGCATGCAAAAGCGGATCACCGCCCCTATTCGACTCGCATAATCCTCTGGCCAGTGAATACCTGACCGTTAGGATTTGTCGCACGCACTTGAATAATGTACGTGCCGGCTGACAGTGTTTCACCGACGCTGGCCTTCCAAAGATGAGGACACACCATTGGTTTAGCAAGCGGACGCCAGGCAGGCTTACCCGGCAGAAATGCCTGTTCTTCGTCATAGAGCTTCTGGAATTGAGGATCCGTTTCATTCTCCGTTTTTGTCATTGCCGTCCAGTTGCCTTCATCCAGTCGCCATTCGACAACGGCACCCGGAATCGTATTGAACACATTCGCACGAAATTCCGTTTCGGCGGACTCCTTTGGCGTAACGACTTCCGGAGCTGTGATTCGCATTTGCTCGTCGGCACCTCGCCGTGCAGCTCGATAGTCGAGCAGATAGTTTGTTCCGTCAAAATGCATAACGGTGTAACCATTCGGAGTTCCATCAGCACACATCGTGTGAGGAATTCCATGTTCATCGGGCTTCCCTGACCACCATGCACCACACACGGTCACATTGATGATGTGGTGATGAGGCTTCGAACCTTTCCAGCCTTCGGTTTCCGTCATCAAAATGTTTTCGTGATGATGAGTGTGTCCGGCCAGAGAAATGCAGTGCTCGCGACTCTCAAGCAGCTGCAGCAATTTTTCACGTCGAGGAGCAATCCATGGCGTCGATTTCACAAGTGGAATGTGCATCATGGCCACAACCATGCGATCCTGAGGAACCATCTTCAGATCGTTTTCAATGAACGTGAGCTGCTCTTCGCTCAAGCCCGAACGATACAACTTTTTGCCGCCCTCACGCATCCAGTGAATGTCGTCAACCACCAGAAAGTGAACCGCACCGTAGTCGAATGAATAATAAGCTGGCCCGTAAACTCGTTCGTAAGTTTCGTCGCTCAGCTCATCGTTCTCGGAAGCGTAGTTGATATCGTGGTTTCCGATGACGTTGTACCAGGGGACTCCGATCTTCCCCAGTGTTCGGTTAAAGCTGTCAAACAGACTCAGATCGTCGAACAGGATGTCGCCCAGTGTAACTCCAAAAGCCGCCTTCACGCCGACCAGATCTTCAACAACGTCGTGTGCGATGTAATCAATTTCCTTTTGATCACGAGGCTGCGGATCTCCGAAAAAGATAACGTCAAAAGCGTCTGGCTCTTCGCTTGGGTAAAGGGGAAAATCAATCGATGCCGGAAGTGGTCCGGTCGGTTCGACTCCGGGAAAGTCCAGCTTTGGCGAACCTTCTGGTTTGTGGATATAGTAGAAACGTGAAAGGTGATCCTGATCCAGAATAGTCTTGTAGCCACTCGGCTTGATCACAAACACGATGGTGTCATTATCAACCGGCAGCAAATACCGACCTTCGCTGTCGGTCGCCACAACCTCGCGACCGTTAGAGACTCGAATCCCGGGCAAAGTTTTTTCGTCGGCATCCCGGACTCGATTCTGATTCATGTCGACATAAACGACTCCGGTGGCAGCCTGTGGGGCAACAGCCTGAGCGAAAACGGCGACTGGTTTGCAAATGAGAAAAAGTAAAGTGGCCGCAGAGAAGACCGCGATCCGGGTTTTCAGAAGACTCATACTTTCCATTCCTGACAGAAACAATTTCACTAATCTGCATACCGGCATTGCTGCGTCGCCTTCTGGCACGTCAATTGCCTGATACGTCAAAAAACGGGCGAACGGTTCTGAAAATCGCGGCTAAGGAACAGTCCCGAAATATGATCCCTGTTTAACAGCAATACCGTTCAACGAACGGCCTGTGAAGTAGCGGAATCGGCGCAAGCCGTCCGGTGAGCCAGCATTTTTGCAAGCACTCACCGGGCAGCTCGCGCTGCACCGCTACTATTTGAACGGTATTGCGGTTAAACGATAAATCGGAAGCTCATTTCGGGACTGTTCCCAGGTTGCGATGCTTTTCAGCTCCATTCGATCCGGAATGCTGGCAAACGACATCGGCAGCGGCAAGTCACTTGGCAAAGTTCATCAAGAACTCACAAGTCTGCTCTTGTCTTGCGCAGACATGCTGCTTTACCCAGAGTCGCGTGCGGGAGCTTCATCTTGCAGTAAACTGGCTCCTTGCGCTATCATCATTGGGTGAAGCATATCGCTCAATTCGGCACCCAAAAGAGCACATGGAGGGCTCGATGCAAGCTGAAACAACTCGACGATCACTAACAGCTGGGGAAATCGCCGAAATTCTTGACGCAGAATTGATCGGTGATGCGTCGCGCTCGATCAACGACGTCGAGGTTATCGAACGAGCCAGTGAAGAGCAGCTCAGTTTTGTTGGCGATGCCAAGAACCTGCCACGCGTCAAGCTTTCGAAATCCAGGGTCGTTGTCGCTCCAGCATCGGTGAAGGCAGACCTTGCTGTTTTCACAGATCACACATTTCTGCTGGTTCCCGAGGCGGAACCTGCATTTCTGTCCATTGCGGGCGTGCTGCGTCCGGCTCGGCCGCGAACGAGAATCGGAATTTCTCCGCACGCGGTGATTGATGCCTCAGCACAGATCGGTTCCAACACCAATGTGCACCCATTGGCAGTCATTGGACGCGATGTGGTGATCGGACATAGTTGCGAGATCCACTCGGGTGTCGTCATTGGCGACGGATGTCGACTGGGCGATAACGTCGTGCTGCATGCAAACACAGTTCTTTACGACGACATGATCATTGGCAGCCATGTGATCATCCACGCCTGTTGTGTGATCGGAGCGGACGGCTTTGGCTATCGATTCGTTAACGGTGGACACGAACGACAGCCTCACTTTGGTACGGTTCGGATTTGCGACGACGTCGAAATTGGTGCGGGCACAACGATCGATCGAGCGAAGATCGGCGAGACGGTGATTGGCTCGGGCACACGCATCGACAATCAGGTAATGATTGCTCACAACTGCCGCATTGGTCGACACAACCTGCTGGTGTCTCAAGTAGGCTTCGCTGGATCCGTAACAACCGGCGATTATGTTGTGTGCGCTGGTCAGGCTGGCATTGCTGACCATGTTCATCTTGGCGATGGCGCGATCATCGGAGCAAAAGCGGGCGTGCATCGTGACATGCCAGGCGGTCAGACGTATCTGGGTGCTCCTGCGGGCCCCGTTGCAGAAACGACCCGTCAATTGATGGCATTGCGACGTCTTCCGGAAATTCGAGACACCGTGAAGAAGATGGAAAAAGAACTGGAAATGATTCGCGGGCGACTTCAGGAGACCGTGCCCGTCAAGAAATCTGGCGAATGCGATTCTGCTGCAGCCTGATTTGAGTGTTTCCTGAAGTATCGAAAATCTCTCGCGATACAGATCCTGCCTCTCAATTCTCTCCTCACCTCATCATTACAGTCAGACTTCATGTCGTCTCTGGAATTCTCTGATTCTAACCCTGAAATCCTGCCGTTTATCCGCCCCGGATCCGCCATGGCGAAAGCTGTGTCAGAACTGGAGGGCATGGAGCCGATGCGACTTGGGTTGCTCGCTGGCGCAGGGGAGTTTCCGATTCGCTTCGCACGAGCCGCTCGCAACGCAGGGCACTTTGTCTATGGACTTGGCGTTGCCGGAATGGCGTCGGAAGAACTGTACGACGCCTGCAACGAGTTTCGATTTGCTCCGCTGGCAAGATTCGGCAAGGCGATTCGGCTGTTTCGAAAAGCTGACGTGAAGCGAATCATCATGGCGGGAAAGATTGAAAAGACGGTGCTCTTTCATCCATTCCGATGGATTCGATTGATGCCGGACTGGCGTACGATCCATATGTGGGTTCGCTACGCTCGAGAAAACAAAAAAGATGATACGCTTCTGCTCGCCGTCATTCGCGAGTTCGAACGTGATGGTCTGATCTTCGATTCTGCACTCAAGTATTGCCCGGAGTTGCTCGTGAAACACGGATTTCTAACCAGTCGCCGTCCAACTGCCGCTCAATGGAAAGACATCCGCTTTGGCTGGGAGATGGCTCGCGAAATGGGACGTCTGGACATCGGGCAAACCGTTGTTATCAACGACACCGCTGTGATTGCTGTGGAAGCCATTGAAGGCACAGACCGCTGCATTCGTCGCGCTGGTGAGCTGTGCCGTCGCGGCGGATTTACTGTGGTGAAAGTCGCCAAACCTAATCAGGACATGCGATTTGACGTCCCCACGGTAGGTGCTGATACGATCAAGACGATGCATGAATCCGGCGGCAAAGTTCTGGCGATTGAAGCCGGCATGACCATCATGATCAATCCTGCTGAGGTCGCTTCGATTGCAGACAAATTCGGGATCGCAATTGTCGCGGTCAATGCGGACGAACTTGCTCTGCTGGCTGCTGCGTAGGCCGAAGCGTCGAGTCTTTCGAACAGGCATGCGGCAGAATGAATAGCGCCTCAGGCTCATTGGGAATTCGTCTGCTCTTTCGAACGCAGAAAGGGGGCTTCGATTGTGACTCCAGGCAGAGCTGAGCGTAACTCTTCAATCCACTCGTTCTCCACAATGTGTTCGAAGTGGATTTTTTCGAGGTTCGGAAAGTCGGCCAGGACCGCATAGTCTTTCGGCGAGAGATCCGGCATTTCAAAGTAGAGTTCCCTGATCGGCAGCGACCGCGCTGCTGCCAGAACTTTGCTGGTGCCTTTCGTGCAATAGAATCCAATAGACGAAACGCCCTGCAATGCCGAAACGTACTTCGCGTCCTCCGGGTCAATTTCTGTTGATGCAAAATCCAGGCGTGTGACGATGCGTTTGCAGTCCGAGTCATTCGCCAGGAGACGCAACATTCGCGATTCGAGAATCAGCGCCGAAGAGTCTCCCTGGCGAACTCGGTCGACAATCTGCTGCATCCTCTCTTGAGCCTTCTGCTCGACGACTCGCTGACTTTCGCGAGTCGAATAGAGGATTCCCAACACGCAGATCGCAATGACGGTCGCCACCGCACCGAGGATTGCTCTGCGATTATCGGGCTGAGTCTCATCAGTTTTCACGACGATTGCCATCCGTTTCGGTCTCGATCAAGAATTCCATAGCCTGATGCATTTTTATTGACGCCAGTTCTGGTCCGCCAAAAGCACGAAACCAGCAGAAAGAGAATTGAAGTTCTCTGCGATCTTGAATATTCATATCCTGAAGCCGCTTTGCAATCTACAATTGCCAATCAAAAAGCAAGTTGCGTCAATGAACCAAAGCCGTCGTGAGGCGGTGACGCAATTCAAGAAAATATTGCAGTCAGTGGAGACAGGTCAATGTTTCGCAAATCCCAGGCAACGAGATTGAATCGACGTCACGCGCTTCGAGCGGCTGGTGTTGCCATGAGCCTGCCGTTGCTCGATGCCATGATGCCGAAACTAATCGCGGCTCCATCGAAGTTCAGGCCGCTCGAGAAATCTCTCGGTGCTCATCCTCGCACGATTTTTTGCTACGTTCCAAACGGCGTCAATATTCTGGAATGGGTTCCGAAGGACGACGGAAAGGCATACACGTTCTCTCCAACACTCGAAGCATTGAAGGATCACCGAGAAGAATTTACGGTCCTGTCGGGGCTCGGGCACCCAGCATCAAAAGGCGGTCACAGCGGTGCAGACACCTGGTTGACTGCAGCAGACCTTGAAGCGGTCCCCGGCAGTGATTATGCCAATACGGTTTCTGTTGACCAGTTGGTGGCGGAAATTCACGGTAAGGAAACTCGCATCGCATCGCTGCAGTTGTCGGATCAATCGGGAACAGGTTCCGCCGGTCATTCACACACTTTGTCGTTCGATCGCAGCGGTACGCCGCTTCCGGCGGAGAATTCTCCGAAAAGAGTTTTCGAACGATTGTTTGTGCCTGACAGTGCAGAAGACCGTGCCGCAACTTTGAAACGTTACGCGGAAAAGAAGTCGATTCTGGACGGAGTGCTTAGTGAAGCCAACACGCTGCACAAGAACCTGGGGAAGAATGATCAACGCAAGCTGGACGAATATTTGACGTCCGTTCGCGAAACGGAACAGCGAGTTGAACGGCTGGAGAACTGGGTCGACGTCCCGAAGCCGGAAGTCTCCAACAAAGATCTGCAGCTTGCCAGTCAGCCCGGCAATGCACACGATCGTCCGATGTGGATTGATGTGATGATGGAAGTGTCCTACCTCGCTTTTCTGACGGATACGACTCGCGTGATCACCTTTGAATGGTCGCGAGAAGCCGGAGGATACGGTGGCGGCGGCGAGAATCATCACGAGCTGTCTCATCACGGCGGCGACGAAGGAATGCTGAAGAAACTGGCCGCAATCGATCGGTTTCATGTCGAGCGTCTGGGCCGGTTCCTGGAGTTCCTGAAAGCAACGGCCGATGGCGAATCAAGAATGCTGGACAACACAATCGTGATGTTTGGATCCGGTATGAACTCCGGCGCGGGCGGCGAACATTCTCCAAAGAATCTGCCACTGTTGCTCGCGGGCGGCAAGCAGCTTGGGCTGCGCCATGGTCAGCACCTCGCGTTCGATCAGGAGAAACATCCACCACTGTCCAATGTTCTGCTGACGCTGGCACAGTGTTCTGGAGTGACCGTCGATAAGTTCAATGACTCAACAGGAACGATCACTTCGCTGCGGCAATAGTCTTCGTTCTCACGACTCAACGAACGGTCGCATTTTTTCAATGCCCAGCTTTGCAACGTCCAGAGGATTTTTGGCCCAAAGGTCTTCACGGAAGAGTTCCAACGACAAATATTGATCATAGCCGATACCCGCCAGTTGATTGCAGTAGAACTGCAGATCAATCGCGCCGTCTCCTGGAAGGACGCGGTCTGAATCCTGCTGAGTCTCCGCAGGTGGAGACGCCGGCGCATCGTTAAAGTGTGAAATGGCAATCTGACTGGCGGTCAATTTCGACAGGGACGCAATCGGACCGCCGCCTCGCCAGCAATGAAACGGATCGACGACAACTGTTGCTTCCGGATGAGCCGATCGCTGGATAATGGCGATGGCATCATCGATCGTGTTGATGTCGTCAACGAATCCGAGATACTCGAAAGCCGGTTTGATTCCAAACGACTTACCGAGTTCCAGCAACTCCGCATAATGTTTGGCGCCAAGGTCTCGATCTGCCTGACCAGGCGGAGGTCCAGCAATCGCATACGTCGCTCCGACCGCCGCCGATTGTTCCAGTCGCCGCCGAACTTCATCCAGTGCCTTCACGTGTTCCGCGCCAGCAGGCTGAAACCATCCGGCAAGATAGATTGTGGTTGGGACTTTCAATCCCTGATCGTCGATTGCAGAACGAATCTCAGCCAGAGTTCCGCCGGCGGCAAGGTGTTCGTCAATGTGATCATGCCACAGCTCAATTGCTTCATAGCCCGCAGCTCGCGCGACTTCGATCTGCCGAAGGATTGGAGTTGTGCGAATCGTGCTGGCGTTCAGGCAATACCGAAATCGTTGCATGTTAGTTCGCTTTACAGTCCGGGTGGCCAATCGCCTTCCGGTGTGTTGAAATCGGTCGATTCGGAATCCGGAAATTCAGGCGGCGGGGGAGGTGGATTTCGCTGCCGTTCCTGAAACTGCTCGAACGAGTGATTCAATGAGTCCAACAATCGCTTTGCGTTCGCTGTGGCCATGAAGACTCGTTGCGAAACGGCTGATCGTGGAAAAAACGTCGTGATGAAGTCGAACGAAAATTCCGTTGCCGAGTGCCCGATCATCACGGCGTTGGCGTAACTGCCGGACTGCACATCGTCTCCGAGCTTGAGCGTTTCGTAGAGTTCCTGAGCGGACTGTCGCTGCTGCGGAGGAGTTGGAGTCGGGATCACCGGCATTTGCACGGGACCGAATCGATCTTCATAGCGTTGAAGGTTGTCTCTTAGTGCGGCGATAAACTGACTGACAACCACCGCGGGCATTACGATTCTCGCGACGACCTGCTGCGGCTGCTGCATTCGGAGCAGGAAGTCCACAATGAATTCATATTGCCCCTGCAACACCACCGCGCCGGTTGTAAAAACACCGCGGGCCACGTGAGCTGGAACCAATGCGCCAATTTGCTGGTGGCGAATCTCCTGACTGTGTGGACCGTCATCAGAAGGACGATCCGGTTGAGGCTGATCTGTCATGGGAATTCAAAATGCTCTTCAATTCTGGAGTCAGAAGCGGTCGAGACGATCGCTGTATCGACAAAGAGGCTTAGCATCCTTTTGATGCCAAGCCTCTGTCAATTCAATCGACCGTCAATCTTGCAGATGCAGACAGTCTGTTTCCTGATTTTTGTGATCAGCCCGCTGTTGGCGGCACTTTCACTCGCTTACGGACGTCGGTTTCGAGAACTCCGAACGCCTGTTCATGTCGCTGCAAAGCCATTGACAGTGCACTCCACAGGCGTTTTGCTGTGAAATGGTTCAGAATAATTCTCTGAGTAACCTTCACTTCAACCTTGCCGGTGGCGTATGGGGTTGGATTCAATCCCAGGTCCAGGATCAACTCTTCCGGAGTGCTGGAGACTCGGCAAAAATTGGCGTATCCAGCGTTGGCGTCTGAATCACTTACGACGACTTCCTGGACCTGCTGTGCTTCCGGACCACGAGCTTCTTCCTGTGTGCTTTCGCTCACGTTCTAGTTCTCCCTAAGAGGCATCAAAACGGTGACAACTTATTTGATCCTGACCACCGGGCCGGGACACAAAGATTGACAGACCTAAGACTTATAACAACGCTCATCATTGTCGGCAATCTCCTGTCTTCGACATAAGCAGCACCAAATTGAATCCATTTGGGAGGCGGGGCGGTCTGGAGAGAGGAAGTAATTTTTTCGTGATGCTTCAACCTTCCTAAGCCGCATTGTTTTCACAGATCCCCACAATGACTTGAACAGAAACGTCCAACATCTGCGCTAATGGATAATCCCAGACGGCCTTTCGAATGGGGGCATCTGCTGCGATTCGATCAAGAAGCCGAAACGTCTCGCGAGACTTAAAGGAGATGCTGAAGTGTTCGTGGAGCCATGGATTCTCTTCAAGCTCCTGAGCGCTTGCAGACGTCGACAGCAAAGTCAGAAACAAAAATCCCAGGCGATAGTTCATTTTCAGATCTTTCCCTAACGAGCCAGACGAACAGGGATTTGCCACTCTTTACAGTCTTCTCCGGGCAACGCCAGTTTCAGGGTAAGTGGTCCCTCTGGAAACTCCTCCGGTTCGCCTGCATACGATAGTTCTACTACAGAAACTGATGAGTCGAAAGGCCGCATTCTCCTTATCCGGTCGTTTTGGTCTGCCTCGCGACTAAAGAGAAGTTTCATGTCCGAGTTGCAAAACTCGTCCATCGATCAGCAGTAAGCGGACATCCTGACCGGAGTACCAGGCAATTAGTCCGACCGCACGATTTCCGGCTGCCGACTTTGAAACATGCTCAGTCTTTTCCCTGGTGCTACGGAAACAGCCCACGCCTTCAGCGAATCTTTCCTGAACGATCAGTCCCGAAATAACTTCCCACTTTGGCGGAACAGCGAAAGCTGTCCGGTGATGGCACTCAAAAAACTTGCAAAAATCGGACGGCTAGCGCCGTGCCGATTCAACTCGAAAACCGAAGTGATCGCCATTGGGCTCGCGCTCTTCCGCTTCAGCAAACGCACGGAGACTACTTCGGGACTGATCCTGAACGATTGGGACAATCGTTCTACAATGGCAGAGACTGACTCTTGAATCGCGAGGCCAGATCAGTTGATGCGTCGGACTCGATAGCGAAGCATTCGTTGGATCCCAAGGCAGAAGATGACCCAGACAGCGGTGATGCATTCCTGCAGGTTGATCTTGGTCACGCCATAGCGTCTGTCTTCAAAGATGAACGGGACCTCGCACATGGTGCAACCAACTTCGCGACATCGATACAGGACCTCTTCCTGAAACGCATAGCCTCGGGCCATGGTCAGTTGCCAGTCGACTTCTGCAAGTTTAGAAACTCGATAGCAACGGAAGCTGCCGCTGTTGTCAGCCGTTTTCAGGCCAAGTAGACAACGAGCCCACAGGTTAATTGTTTGACTCATCAGCTTTCGTCGAAAAGTCCAGCCGGCCACTCCACCACCCGGTGCGTAGCGTGATGCAATTGCAACATCGAATGCTGACATCTGCTGAATCAGCAGCGGAACGTATCTGGGACTGTGGCTGAAATCTGCGTCCAGATTCACCAGCAAATCGAACTGATGTTCGATCGCATATTGAAAGCCGGCCAGCGTCGCGGTTCCAAGCCCAAACTTTCCGTCACGATGCAGCAAACGAACGCGAGGATCATTCTCAGCAAACTCCCGCACCAGCTGACCGGTTCCATCTGGCGAATTGTCATCGATCACCAAAATCGCTGCATCAGGAACGTACGAAAGCAATTCGGGAATCAGGCCCTTCAGGTTTTCCGCTTCGTTGTAGGTGCAGAGTGTGATCAACGTTTTCATGACTCGATGCCACTCCGTTCTGCAATCCCTTCTGTCAGCTTTGATGTGGAATCCGCCGACGGAACACCTGATGACAAATTGCCGGGCGACGAGTCTGGAAGTGCGTTGATTTCCAGGAGTCGCCTCTCAAGCGTCAGCGGCGGCACGCCCAGTTGGGCTCGAAGACTCGTGACTTCCGCCAGCGATTTTTGAGCAACATCTTCCGCCGTTCGGTCGTTTCGACGAACGCTCCGCAGCAAAATATTTTTCGGAGTGTGTTCCATATCGATAAATTCGAGAATCTGCGTTTGATAACCAGCTGCATTCATCAGAGCGGCTCTCATAGTATCAGTCGCCAATGATGCAAAACGTTCTCTGGCGAGTCCATAATTTGTCAGCGGAGGAAGTGCTGTTGAAGTGAGGATCTCATTGAGTTCATGCTGACAGCATGGCACTGCCAGGACCACGGGCGCATTCCATCGCACTGCCTGAGTCAGAGCTTCGTCTGTCGCGGTATCGCACGCATGAAGTGAAATTACCATGTCAATCGCGGCGGAAGATTCGAATCCCGCAATATCACCCACGGAGAAAGTGAGGTTGCTCAATTGAAGATCGGCTGCAATCCTGGAACAGGTTTGCACAACGTCATTTCGGCGATCGAGTCCGATGATCTCGCAATCGCGTTTAAGCACTTCCGTCAAAAGATAATGAGTTGCAAAGGTCAGATAGCTTTTGCCACACCCAAAATCGACAACGCGGATTTGGCGGTCCGTGGGCAACAGATCGATCACATCATTGATGAACTCCAGGAAGCGATTAATCTGCCCGAACTTCTTCGAATGACTGGCTCGCACAGCGCCGTCTTTTGTCATCACACCTGTGTGAATCAAAAATGGACACGGCACACCTTCGGGGATCAGGTAATTCTTCGTTCGATTGTGAGATACCGCCGAGGGCTGAACGGGACTCTGTTCTGCGGACTCTTTTCTGTCTTCTTTTCGCAGGAAGAATTTTCCCTTGCGAGACATTCGACCTTCGTAAACAGCGTCGATGGTTGTCAGCCTCGCGTTGCGAAAATCTTCCTTCGTCAATCGAACTAGTTCCGCAGCGGCCTCACTTTCGGAATAGTTCTGGTGGAGTTGCTGAGTCGCAGTTTGAGACGAAAACTGCAGCATCCATTGACCTTTCACTTCGACTGGTCGGACGTTGACTCGCTCAATCTCAATATTCTTTTTTCGCGGACTGCTGAAGACGGCCTTTTGCAGGGTCCTTGAAATCGCCGAATCATTCAGCAAACGGATGAGGTCTTCGGCGTGGTCTGACATTGTTCTCAGCGGGGCTTAAGTACGTTATGCTGCGGCGAAATGGACTTCGTTTGTTCTGGGAACCCCCAAAACTGGAAAGGCAGGGATTAGAACCAAATGGCGCTGAACAAGAAACAGCAGAAGCAAATTGAAGCTGCAAAGAACAAGATTACTCGAATTCGAGTGCTCCTGAATGCCGCAAAAAATCAGCCGGATGATCCTAAGGAGATTCCTCTGCTGGAAAAGCAGATTGCCGATCTCAACGCTGAGATTGAAAAAATCCGAAACGAATAATCAGGCTGATATTGATGTTCCCGCCCACAGTCATTGTCGTTCACCCGCGTGAACGAAGAAGCAAATGCTCGGTCGAACCGCTCCGGGATCGGCCGGAGTTCGTTTTTACGACATTTCCTCACGCCGTACCGATCGACGTTACGAACTACGTACGCCTTGGAATAGGTGGGCGAGTCTTGTCGCCCGAGGACTCGGATCGAGGTTTGTTACTGCTGGATGGCACGTGGCGACTCGCGGCAAGAATGGAACCTTTCTATTCCCATGTCGAAGTACGATCGCTTCCTGTGATCCAGACGGCTTACCCACGCAAGTCGGAGGTGTTTGCCGATCCCTCTGAAGGACTGGCCACGATTGAAGCGCTTTACGCTGCCCTGCGGATACTCGGCCGGTCGACAGTCGGCCTGCTGGACCAGTATCACTGGAAGCAGCTGTTTCTGGAACGCAATGGTTGGGCTGACGATCCATGATTGCTGGAAATCCGGCAGCCTGAATCCATGGCTCCGAGTTTTTTTGCACTCCGATCTTTTTTCACTTTTTGCGCAGGCATTCAGGGTGGAAACAGTGTCAAACCTGAAATGTCTGCAATCTTTCTTGCTGCTCGTTTCCGAATCCTCGACTTTGCGAGCAACACTTCCGGCTGCTATCGTCCGGCTGCCTGAATTCGTTTTTGAACCGTTTTGAAACCTTCATTCTCACCGAAATCGTTATGACTCAGATTAACAAGTACAGCAGTCGAATTACTCAGCCCGCTTCTCAGGGAGCTTCCCAGGCGATGCTCTATGCCACTGGCATGGACCAGGCCGACATGAATAAGGCTCAGGTCGGCATCAGCAGCGTGTGGTACGAGGGCAATCCCTGCAACATGCACCTGATGGATCTGGCTGCAAAAGTACGCGAAGGAGTGCAGGCGGCCGGTATGGTCGGCATGCGATTCAATACCATCGGAGTCAGCGATGGGATTTCCATGGGAACCGACGGAATGTCGTACTCGCTGCAGTCTCGCGACTTGATCGCAGACTCCATCGAAACAGTGATGTCGGCTCAATGGTACGACGCCAACATTTCTTTGCCAGGCTGCGACAAGAACATGCCGGGCTGTATCATGGCAATGGCCAGACTGAATCGTCCGTCCCTGATGGTCTACGGAGGAACGATTAAGCCGGGTTGCGGGCTAAAAGGCGAGAAGCTGGATATCGTTTCTGCGTTTCAGTCGTACGGCGAATACCTGGGCAAGAAGATTTCGGAAGAAGAGCGAGCGGGCATCGTCCGTCGAAGCTGTCCTGGTGCCGGAGCCTGCGGCGGGATGTACACGGCAAACACGATGGCGTCTGCCATCGAAGCGATGGGCATGTCACTGCCCTACAGTTCTTCGATCCCTGCTGAAGATCCTGCCAAGCTGGAAGAATGCTTCAAAGCGGGTGCCGCTATTCGCAACCTGCTTGAAAAAGACATCAAGCCCAGCGACATCATGACGCGAACGGCCTTTGAGAACGCCATGGTCATCATCATGGCCACTGGCGGCTCAACGAACGCGGTTCTGCATCTGATCGCGATGGCCCGTGCCATCAATGTGTCGTTGACCATCGACGACTTCCAAAGTGTCAGCGATCGAATCCCGTACATTGCTGATCTTAAACCAAGCGGCAAGTATGTGATGGAAGATCTGCACACGATTGGCGGAACTCCTGCTGTCTTGAAGTATCTGCTTGAAAAGGGCCTGATTGACGGCAACTGCATGACTGTGACCGGAAAGACTCTGGCAGAAAATCTGAAAGACCTGCCGGGACTGAAGGAAGGTCAGCAGATCATTCAGCCAATTGAAAAGCCAATCAAGGAAAGTGGCCACATTCGCATTATGCGAGGCAACGTGTGCCCGGATGGTGCTGTTGCCAAGATCACCGGCAAAGAAGGTCTTGTCTTTACCGGAACGGCTCGTTGCTTCGATTCAGAAGAACTGATGTTGAAAGGACTGGAAGACGGAAAGATCCAGAAAGGCGATGTTGTCGTCATTCGTTACGAAGGACCAAAGGGCGGTCCCGGAATGCCCGAAATGCTCACGCCAACTTCGGCGATTATGGGAGCTGGGCTCGGATCTGATGTCGCACTTTTGACGGACGGCCGTTTCAGCGGCGGTTCGCACGGATTCATTGTGGGGCACATCACACCTGAAGCCCAGGTCGGCGGGACGATCGCTCTGCTGAAAGACGGTGACAAGATCACCGTTGATGCTGACAAGAATGAAATCAACGTCGATGTTTCTGACGCTGAACTGGCTGCTCGCAGCGCCGTGTTTGTGCCACTGCCACTGAAGGCAAATCGTGGAACGCTCGCAAAGTACATTCGTTGCGTGAAGTCTGCGTCGGAAGGATGTGTGACTGACGAAGAACTCTAAGAACGCAGGACTTCTGCGTTTTTTTACTGCAGACGCCGAACACAACTCACGTTGCGTTCGGCGTTTTTTTGCGATCCAACCCGGAAAAGAATTCCGCGTTGAGGAATAACTTTCCGTTCGCGCGTCGGAGCGATGCTCATTCTCCGCTGCACGGTAGAGTGCCTGCGCAGATCCACACGAAAAAAACCTGTGAATCGCTGCGATCAGTAGAAATGCCCATGTTAGAAATCGTGGTTCCGGCATGCAAACTGCGACGGGGCTTCTCTGGACGAACCCACTGGAGTGGCGTTCACGTGACCGCTCGGTCAAACAGGCTTTTGCATGGATGCTCGAACCTGATGGAAATGCTCATTCCAACCTCTACGAACCTGCCCCCAAAGGCTGAGTTCGTCGAACGGCAGCCAGCTCCGAAAAATCGTTCTGACGTGGACGAAGCCGCTGCTGCGGCCGAAAAGCCCGGACGCAAGAACCGAAGATTGGAAGCTCAAAACGAAGTTGATGAATTCTCTTCCGTCCTGGGAGTTTTGATGTCGGCCAATACGGCTGCTGAGACTTCAGTGACCGTGGCGGATGGATCAGTGTCCGAGAATGATCCATCGATTGTTGACGCAACGATCAACCTTAAAAACTCGAATGCGTCGGCAGTGTTCGATCCCGCCGCTTTGGAGACTTCGCAATCGTCGACTTCAGCGACGATGAATGCGGAACTCAATTCAGTTTCCACACAGTCGTCAGCACTGGCTGCTTTGCCCACGGATCAATCCAGTCAAACCGAAGTCTTGTCCGAGATGCAGCGTTCTCTGATCGCGCAGCAACAAACGGAGTCCGCGGAGTCCGGCTCCGCCCTGGACACGCAACCTGCTGGCGCACAGTTATCCGTAGTGTCGTCATCGAACCAGATTGCGTCGAACCAGATTGCGTCGAACCCGTCCGTACTCGGTGCAGAATTGCCGGCCGGTCCAAACGCCGTTTCTGCGATGCAGAGCGACTCCGCAGAGTTCGGTCGAGGTCTCGATGCAGAGAGCATTCCAGTCATTGAGCAGAATGGACTGGATGCTCAGACGCAATTGAATTCTGGCGAGTCCGTTACGACGTTCATTTCTCAATCGCCGTTGACGAGCGCTAACACGGAACTCAGCAGCCAGCCGACCGCCATCTCTCAAGACGCTAAGGTGCAGAGCAGTCAAGCCTCCACTGCGGACTCACGACGGCCAAGGCCCTCGAGCAGCCGATCGAATGCGCCGGCAACGGTTGTGGATTCAGCCCAAACCGAGCTCAGAGATTCTGGTGATTTCGCATCAACACTTGAGATTCCTGCATCCGGTCCCGGTGAGCGTCCGCCGTTGCGATCTTCGGAACTGCTGGAGTCACAGAAATTCAACACAACGCTTCAGCAGTTTTGGTCTCAACATCTGACAGAATCATCGAACACCCTGTCAAGGCCGCGAGGAATCGATGGCGGTGACAAGGAGATTGCGAGCGTGTCCTCTCACTCGTCGACTCGACCAGAATCAACCGGCCCCCTTCTTTCAGGACAACTGGCCAGTACCGGTCCATCGGATTTCGGCGCGACAATTTCAGCGGAAGTTCGTCAGCCGCTCAGCACACAGGTTTCGCAGGTGATCATCGAGCACATCGAACGCAATGGCGCTGCGGAGGCAGAGACAATGACCGTTCGGCTTGATCCCCCTGAACTGGGAGAACTTGTTATCGAATTGTCCAAAACGAAAGAAGGGCTAGCGGTCCGGGTTACAGCGCGAGAATCCGTCACAATGGACATGCTGTTGGCTCGTGGCAATGAAATTGAATCGCAACTTCGAGGCGACAGCATGGATTTGAAATCGCTGGAATTTCTGTCACCGGGAATGATGAGTAACGGTTCGTTCGACGGGCGTCCGTCTCGCGAACAGTTTCAGACCAATGACGGCATACAAGGCTCATCCCGCGGAACCAATCGCAATGTCGCCAGGAACGGCACCACTCCCGATCCTCAAAAGTCAATCGTTGATTCACCACACGTGATTAACTTCCGAGCCTGATAAATCTGCTCGGCCGAATATTTGCCAGAAGCCACTCAGGAAAGGATTCCTCAAAATGATCACAAGCGCAGCAAATTCGACATCCTCGTCTGCCCTTTCTCGCGATCAGTTTCTGACGCTGTTCGCCAAGCAGTTACAGTATCAGGATCCTACGTCGCCGATGGATACTGATAACTTCCTGCAGCAACTGGCTCAGCTTTCAACGGTCGAAGGCATTGAGAAAATGAGCAGTGGGATCGACGGTCTTGGCCCGAAGCTCGACACGTTGATCGAGAAGTCTTCAGCCAGTCAGGATCTGGAAACACTTCAGTCCATCAACGCCGCAACAAACTTGCTTGGGCTCAACGTGCGATACGGCGATTCGCCAAATGACATCGGCCAGGTTTCTCAGATCAAACCAGACTCCGGAAACATTCTGGTACGTATCGGCGACAACTTTTACCCGATCAGCGACGTGTCGGGAGTTGCCTACTTCCCCGAAGATCTTGCTCAGTAACTGTCAGTCGCAACGATTACCGTGTCACTCATACTTGCCGCTTCAACACCTAATCACGCTTAACATTGAATAGAGATCGACTCAATGGCTAACTCACTGCTGACTGGAATTTCCGGGCTTCGTGGCCATCAGAAGATGCTGGAGGTTGTTGGTAACAACCTCGCAAACCTTAACACCACGGCTTACAAGTCGTCACGAGTTCTCTTCTCGGACCTGATGTACGAGGTGCAGCGAGGAACGTCCTCATCTTCGTCCGGACTACTTGGGAGTGTAAACTCAGTCCAGATCGGCACCGGCAGCCGTTTGAGTCAGGTCGACCTGAACTTTGCTCAGGGCAATCTGGAGTCCACAGGAAACGACCTGGATATGGCGATGGACGGGGGCGGATTCTTCGTCGCGTCATCCGGAGATCGAACCTACTTTGCTCGCGCTGGTGCATTTTCACTTGATGAAAGCGGATACCTTTCGGATCCCGCGACCGGCTACCTTGTCAAACGATTTGGAACAACTGGCGAGCCAGAAGGATCTTTGCCCGCATTCCAGACTGCTGGTGATGAACGAATCTACGTTCCGAAGGGGATCAGTATTCCAGGGCAGGTTTCGACAGAGTTGGAGGTAAAAGGGAATTTGTCTTCAACAGCCACAGGCCCGGTTGCTCAGGAAGTAATGACATCAATACCTCTGCTTTCGGGTGGGCTGCCGGCGACATCAGCGACTCTTCTGAGTGATCTGGATTCAAACACGACCGACTATATCGCTGGCGATAAGATCATGATCAGCGGTCGCAAAATCGACGGCTCTTATCCCGACATAAACGAGTTTACTATTGGGCCTGCATCAACTGTTCAGGACCTGGTGGATGCTCTTAATACCGCCTTTACCGGTGCGACAGTAACGCTTGATGGTCTGGGGAATATCGTGGGCACTTCGAATGAAACGGGGCCGTCATTTCTGACCATGTCGTTCACCGATGGGCCAACGAATACCGGGCGATCGGACTTTGAAGACCATGAAATGATTCTTGTCGCCAATGGAAAAGACGCAGACAGTGTATTTCAGTCGGTTGTTGTCTACGACGAAAGCGGAGCTTCGCATGCGATCGGACTGCGTTTGACGAAGCAGGCGGACCAAACCTGGAGCCTTGTTGCAACGATGTCTCCGACCGAAGGAACGGTGCTTGACGACAGCGTCGAAGGGATCGCATTTCAGCCAAACGGATCATTCGCGCAAGTCACGGGATCAGGTGTTGGTGACTCTAATATCACGGTTCAATTTCGAGGTCAGCCAGCTCCGCAAACGATCGACTTGCGATTCGGGACGCCAACACAATTCGACGGATTGACCGCTCTGGGCCAGGCTTCGTCACTTCAGCTTTCCCCGAATGGTTTCCCGCCGGGCGAGCTTGCAGAAGTTCAGATTGACACCGATGGAAAGGTATTTGGGCTCGCGTCCAATGGTCTCAAGATTCCGCTCGCACAGATTGCAATCGCGTCTTTTCGAAATCCGGACGGCCTCATCGCAGTCGGCAATAACTACTACACGTCTTCTCTTGCGAGCGGCGACCCTGACTACGGCACGGCTCTGACGGGCAGTCGAGGGGCAGTGCGAGCCGGGCAGCTGGAGAGTTCAAACGTTGACCTGGCTCTCGAATTCACGCGACTGATTATTGCCCAGCGTGGCTTCTCCGCCAACGCACGAACAATTACTGTCACGGACGAGATCCTGCAGGAATTGACGAGCATCATTCGCTAGTCGTCGGCGACATCCTAAGCGGTAGAACCGGGTCGGGCTACAATACCGCTATCGAGTGGACTCCATCGAAGAGTCCCTCGTGAAATATCGACCACTAGCCCTGCTTAGTATCAGGCGAGTTTTCTCGCTTAATTGCTTCGTAAACTTCTTCACGATGTACGGTGACATCACGAGGAGCTTCAATACCCAGGCGAACTTTGTCGCCACGGATTTCGATGACCATAAGAGTGATCGAGTCACCGATCACAATCTTTTCGTCTTTCTTGCGGCTGAGTACTAGCATGTCCAGTCCCTGGTCAATCTTCTTCGTGAATGATTGCTGCCCGACATGATCGAATAAGCCAGGTCTGACACAGCCCCGGCAGTACAGGCAGATAAAAGTTCCAAAACACTCCTAAGACGCCACGCGTCCTCGGGCGAAGAACCCTAGGTCATTTTCGACCGTCGGGAGCCTTCAGATGCAAGAATTGCCGAACTGCAAGCACTTTGGAAGCTTTTTTTGCCGATTTGTCTGCGCGAATCTACTTGTGGTGGTGGAGATTCGACACTTCCTGACGGATATGACGATTAATGCGGCCAAAGCCTCGACCGAAGGACGATGTGTGTCCGCACTCAGCACCGGTGGTTGGACCAAACGCCGCGGTTCAGACCCAACAGGGCCGATACATCCAATGCCGGGTCGATGGCCCGGGTTTCTGATATCTGATCATGCCTCGTCCGGTCAGAAATGAGGTGTCGGCAAGCGAATAAGCGGGCGAGACGCCCGCGCTCCCGGAGCGCGGACGTCTCGTCCGCTTGTCGATAGTTCATTTCTCGCCGCGATGAGCATACAGAAGACCTGAAGGGCCAGCACATTTGAAGCGGTCTGAAGTCATCGATGTTTCGGTCCGCAGGGCCTGAATCACAGAAAAAACACATCGTGGAAATTTCGACAAGGCAAGAATCCGCTCGCATGCATTCAGGGATCGCGTGAAACAGCAGCGCAGAGATTTTGAATTTTCGATCGGTATTGATTCACTAAACGGTCGAGATTCTCCGTTGCGAGCAAACACGGGACCTGCGATAACGTGTGCCCTGAATTCCCTCCCACTTTAATGCCCCCGGAGCTGTCTCGGAAAACCGAGATCAGCCGCCGGGACTGTTTCAGAATTTTCGATGCGATGGATGCGTTCTTAGCGCGTCAGCCGATTTTTAATCGAGACTTGACGGTATATGGATATGAACTGCTTTTCAGGCAGGGAACAGAAAACTTTTTTCACGAGACAGACGGTGATAGAGCAACCGCCAGTCTTATCAGTGATGCTGTGCATCTTCACAGCCTGGAAAAGCTGGCAGGCGGACGTCGACTCTTCATCAATTTTACTCGCAACGCTCTGCTGAACGACCTTTACTTGATGTTGCCTTCGGCAACGACGGTTGTTGAAGTGCTGGAATCACTGGAACTGGATGAAGACCTGCTGGCGGCCTGTCTTCGAGTCAAGAAGTATGGGTGTCTTCTGGCTCTTGATGACTATGTGCTTGATGCACAATTTGACCCGTTGTTAAGTAGTCTCGATATTCTGAAGGTTGAGTTTCCGGCGCTCTCGCAGGAACAGCATTCGCAGGTGCTGGAGTCGTCTCGACATTATGGATTTCATTTGCTGGCCGAAAAGGTCGAGACGCCTGAGCAGTATCAACTTGCGAAAGATCTTGGTAACCACTACTTCCAGGGATACTTTTTTTGTAAGCCGCAGATGCTGCGAGCTCGACGTCTTCCACAGTCTCAGCTGCAATGTATGAGACTTCTGCAGTTGATCAGCGAGTCGGAGCTTGATGTTGATCGTGCGGAAGAATTGATCCGCAACGATGTGGCATTGTCGTATAACTTGTTGCGATACCTGAACTCGCCTGTGTTTGGTCAACAAAGCGAGGTGACGACAGTTCGACGAGCCATTACGGTGCTCGGCCGGGAGCCTTTGCGGAAATGGATTTCGATTGTTGCTTTGCAGGGCTTGTCTCAGGAGAAACCACCAGAGCTCACGACGACATCTCTTATTCGCGCAAGATTCAGTGAACTGCTTGGGCGGCGAGTATTGCCGAGTGAATTGGCGGCTGAGTGTTTTTTGGTGGGAATGTTTTCACTGCTGGATGCGATGCTGGATCAGTCCATGCCGGAGATTACTAAAGACCTCAGTCTTTCGGACGCGGCCCGCACCGCTTTGCAGGGGCTTGAGTCACCATTGAAACGGATTGTCGACCTCTCCATTGCAATGGAACGTGGAGACTGGGCGCAAATAAGTCAGCTGGTTGCGGCCATTTCTTTGACTGAAGAAGATGTGTTTCAGCTGCACTCCGAAAGTATCACCTGGGCCATGGAGATGCAGTCGACGACGAGCCCCGTTCGATAACCAGACACCGCGCGTCGAGGATTGCGTTGCTTCATGGAGTCTTGATGCGACATCAAGTTCGTTGGGCAACTCATTTGATTCACTGCTTGTCGCTGAGCAACAATTCGGTCTCAATCGGAATGTATCGCGTTGCTGCCTGCATCAGGCTGGCGGCTGTCAGATGCTTTGCTCCGTAGACTTCAACTTCTACTCCGTAGGCGTCACACAGTTTTTTTACGACGAGGTCAAAATCGCCGTCGCCAGACACCAGAACAGCGACATCCGCTTCGCGGCCAAATTCTATCATGTCGAGCGTAATGCCAACGTCCCAGTCACCTTTGGCAGAACCATCGCGGCGCTGGATGAAGGGTTTAAGCTTTACTTCGAATCCTATGTCTTTCAGAATCTGCTGAAACCGCATTTGCCTGGGGTCACCGCGATCAATCGCATAAGCAAAAGCACGAAAGACGGTTCGCCCGCTGGTGACCTTGTTCCAGAATGCGGTGTAATTAACTGGACAGCGCCAGGTTGGGCGAGTTATTGAGTGTTTTTTGGTGGGACGGATTTGATTTTGTCGGGGTCAATACCGAGTTCTACCAGTCGTTTTCGTCTGGTTTTTTGGTGGGACTTGCTGGCCTGGGCATTGCGGCGAGCGTGGTAGTTTTGGC
>JBGSVD010000042.1:0-43172 GCA_041753135.1 Planctomycetaceae bacterium | reverse complement strand
AGGTGATTTCGACAAAACAGGTTTCACGAGTCTGCTTGCAGCCTTCGGGGCCATGGTCGGCAAACTGACTCCCGAGACGATCTTCGAAGCATTGCTGTCTGTCCTCTGCAAAAACGTGCAGCACTGGATTCAACATCATCTTGGACAAACCTTCCTCTCGAAACGCCGCCTCGCTTTCCAGGACTAGCGCAACAATTCCCATGTGAACAATAATCGCCGCATAGAACAACTTTTCAACAGCCCAGGGCGAGGCTCCTGCCGAGCCGCATGTGTCGGGCAGACAGCGGCTCGGAAGGAGCCTCTCCCTCCCGAATATCCAAATCAACTGGTCCGTTGCCGAAATTCGCAACTGCACCCAGCCACATCCAGGAGACGCGTGAAGATGGCATTTGAAAAAACTGCCGTTTAAACACCTGTTTTGGAAAGACACTTGCCTTAAGTCACGCGACTGGGCATCATTCAACTAAACCAGCGACGCTTTTCGAGCCGACTTTAGTCCATCTCCTCATCGAACTTGGACGACCGGGCTCTAAGAATGAGTCGCTGACGTTATCCAGTGTGTGGAACTTACGAATGTCTGCCTTTACCGCTAATCGTCAATCGCTGCTGCATCGGGCTTTCTGCCTGTTGCTGTGTGTCAGCGCGTGGCGTGGTCCGGTGGCGATGTTGCATGACCATTCGGCTCTGACGAATTCTGATCATCGCGAAGAGCATCAGCAAAAGTTTCACGCCAGTTGCTGCGGCGATGAATCTCTTGGACTGCATTGGCATTTTGCCTTTCCTGCTGACGTGAACGGAAAGACCTTACCAGTCTCGGAGCAAGTCGCTCCGGAGTTGGCTGTCTTCGCTTGTGTTGCGGCTGCTCAAAGCGTGGATTGTGGTGATCGGCAGAGTGTCGAAGTGTTGAATTTCGACACACAAGCAAGCTTTGAATTGGTCTTTTGTCACCAACAGCAAGTTGACTGCGTCGCCGCGTCGCCTGCATCTTTTCTTGCGTCGCTGCTGTGCGATGCTCCGCTGATTGCCATTACAGGCGTCTCTCTGGTTTAAGCAAACATTTGCTTGACGTTGGCATTTGCCGACTCGGTTTGCTTTCGGTTGTCCGCTTTTTGTTTCGGGCAAGTGTTTTTTCAGAGAGATACGGAATCATGAAAACTGGCACATCGTTATTTATTGGCGTCACTGCCGTTGTTGTTTTGGCGGGTGGATATCTTGCCTTCAAGAAGCCTGCGGAGATGGCAGAATCCATGGAGCCTTCTGCTGAAAACTCTGAACAAGCATCGACAGCGGATGTGGAATTGACCAGCGTTGAACTGACTCCTCAGAAAATGGAGGTCGCAGGTGTATCGCTGACGGAAGCTTCCATGACCGTGCTGCGACCCGAGAATAATGTCCCGGGGCGCTTGCGATACGACGACCGTCGTCATGTTGAAATTCGTTCTGCAGCTCCTGGTATCATTACGGAAATCCACTTCAAGCCCGGGGACTCGGTGAAGGCGGGCGACATTCTTGTTGAACTCAACAGCCCTGAAGTCGGAAATGCCAGAGCTGATGTGTTGCAGCGAAAGTCTGAACTGAAACTCGCGATGGAAAACCGAGACTGGCAGAAAGCGACCTGTGAGGGGCTGGAAAAACTCTCGACAGCCATTCGCAGTCGAATGCCGGTTGACAAGATTCGGGCTCAGTTTCGAGATACCATTCTGGGGAAATCTCGCGATCAATTGCTGTCGGCTTACTCCGATCTTCTGCTTGCAGAGTCGCTGGTGACAGCAGTCGAGCAGAATGCGAAAAGTGGCATTGTTCCCGGCCGAATGGTCGAGGAACGACTTAACAATCGAGACAATTCCGAAGCCGCGCTGCTCTCTGCTTTGGAAGAGCAGTCTTTTGAAGCTCGACAGCGATGTCGCCAGGCGGAAGCTCAGGTTGAGGACGCGGAACGACGATCTCGAATCAGTCTTCAAACCGTGCGGACATTGCTCGGCAAGGCAACGGCCTCGTCCACAGAGCCGGTAACTCCAGAGTCGCTGGAAATGGATCCGGACCTCGAGCCCAATTTTTTGTCCAGCGTCAAACTTCGTGCTCCGTTCGCAGGAACGATCGAGCGACGAATGTTCTCAACGAGTGAGCGAGTTGAATCGGGAGACGCGATGCTGACATTGGCAGACACATCCACGCTTTGGGTGGCTGCCGACTTGCGGGAACGCGAATGGAACGCTTTGACACTTCGCCCCGGCGACGAAGTTGAAGTGACGACTTCTATTCCGGGCTTAGCGACAAGAAAAGCAGTCGTCCATTTTGTAGGACGCGAAGTCGATCCGGCGACGAACGCAGTTCCACTTGTCGCCACGATTGACAATTCTGACGGTCAACTTCGACCAGGCATGTTTGTCCGTGTCGCGGTGCCAACGGCTCAGGCGCGAGAATCCCTGACCGTTCCGGAAGCCTCAGTTCTTGAACACGATCGCAAGTCGTTCGTTTTTACACCCGATGGGCAATCCGTGTTTCGACGAGTGGATATCACACCGGGAATTCATACCGCGGGAATGGTCGAAGTGATCTCGGGGCTCAACGATGGTGAGCAGGTTGTTGTCAACGGCAGCTTTGTACTGAAAAGTGAATTGTTGCTGCAGGGTGAATCTGAATAACACAGAGTCGTCCGCTCTGTGCTCTGCCAGATTCTGTCTCGCTGACAGATTTGCTGTCTCACCCTTGTTCCTACGCTTCGGATACAACTTCCATGCTCGCTCAACTGATTAAAATTACGCTTGAAAACCGCTTTTTGGTGCTCACGGGGACAGCACTGATGGCCGTGGCAGGAATCAATGCGGCACTGCATCTGCCGATCGATGCCGTCCCCGACATGACCAACGTCCAGGTCACAGTCATCACCGATGCCGGCTCCTTATCGCCGGTTGAAGTAGAACGCTATGTGACTCAACCGGTCGAAGTGACGATGGGCGGACTGCCGGATGTTGAAGAACTCCGCAGTGTGTCCAAGTTCGGCATCTCCGTCGTCACCATCGTCTTCGAGGAAGGGACCGACATCTATCGAGCTCGACAGCTGGTGGCCGAACGACTTTCGAATGCCGCTTCACAGATTCCTCCAGGCTACGCGACTCCGGAAATGGGGCCGCTGACAACGGCTCTTGGAGAAATTCTGCAATTCGAAGTGCGAGGAAACGGACAGTCTCCGATGGCGTTGCGAACAATCCTCGAATGGGACGTCGCGCCTCGATTGAGAGAAGTGAAGGGCGTGACTGAAATCAATACTCACGGCGGCTTCTATCAGACGTTTGAAGTACGGCCCGATCCAGAGTTATTGAGCAGCTACTCAGTCACCTTTGATCAGATTTTCACCGCGCTCGAATCCAACAATGCGGCAGCTGGCGGTGGATATGTGATTCACCACGACGAGCAGCGTTTTCTGCGTGGCCAGGCGATGGTTTCCGGCATTGACGATCTGGAGCAAATTGTCATTCGCAGGGAAACCGGCGGAACGCCGCTTCTGATTAAGGACGTCGCTGCTGTCAGTATCGAGCCGATGACTCGCCAGGGCGCGGTGACTCGAGATGCGCGAGGCGAAGCGGTGACCGGCCTTGTGATGATGCTGATCGGCGAAAATTCTCGCGAGGTCGTTGGGCGAGTCAAAGAGCGACTGGACGAAATTCAAAGAACGATGCCGGAAGGCGTGACGCTGGAGATCACCTACGACCGCTCCGCGTTGATTGGACGCACGCTGGATACAGTCCTCAAGAACTTGTTCGAAGGCGGGGCTTTGGTTATTCTCGTCCTGCTGGTAATGCTCGGAAGTTTTCGAGCCGGCTTGATCACTGCGATGGCAATTCCTCTGTCGATGCTGTTTGCAACCAGCATGATGCAGGTCTTCGGAGTGACCGCTAGCTTGATGAGTCTGGGGGCGATCGACTTTGGTCTGATTGTCGACTCGTCGGTCATCATGATCGAGAACTGTATTCATCGCTTGTCGCACAACTCTAAAGGGCGTAACCGAATTGATGTAATTCGCGACGCGGCGATCGAAGTGCGAAAGCCGACAATGTTCGGTGAACTGATCATTTCGATCGTCTACCTCCCGATCCTGATGCTGGAGGGAACAGAAGGAAAATTGTTCCGTCCAATGGCTCTGACCGTGCTGTTCGCTCTGGGCGGCTCTCTGATTCTTTCGATGACATTTATGCCGGCCATCGCATCGCTGGCTTTGCCAAAGAACATGTCGGATAAAGATGTGTTTCTCGTTCGCTGGATCAAGTTTTTCTACAAGCCGGTTGTGACACGGGCGATCGCTTCGCCTCGAATCACGACGATGATCGCTTTGCTGGTGTTCGCGATCAGTATCCCTGTGGGGATGAATCTCGGGGCAGAATTCATGCCTCGACTGGAAGAAGGCGATCTGCTGATCGAAGCCGTCCGCCTGCCAAGTGCAACACTGGAAGGCGCAATTGGGATGTCGCAGCAGATCGAAACGGAGATGCTGAAGTTTGAGGAAGTCAAGACAGTCTTCTGCAAGACTGGACGACCGGAGATTGCAAACGACGTGATGGGCGTGCATCAAACTGACGTCTGGGTGATGTTGAAGGACCATCGGCAGTGGCGAGCAGGAATGACTCGGGACAAACTGATCGAAGAAATGTCGGAAGCTTTGAACAGCAGCGTGCCGGGCGTTGCGTTTGGTTTCACCCAACCGATTGAAATGCGAGTCGATGAGCTGGTCGCCGGTGTCAAAGCGGACGTTGCGGTCTTGCTTTATGGCGACGATCTCGAAATCCTGGCCAGCAAATCCAAAGAGATCGAACATGTTCTGAAGGGAATCCCCGGCGCGGTGGATGTGAAGGCCGATTATCAGGCGAACCTGCGAACGATCACGATCGTTCCTGATCGCCAGGCGATGGCTCGTTACGGAATCGAAGCCCGGCAGGTCATGGACGTCGTCGAGGCCATGGGCGGGCGTCAGGTCGGTATCATTTTTGAAGGTCGCGCACGATTTCCGATTCGCGTCCGAATACCGGACGACTGGCGTTCCGAAATTGATCGACTGAAACAACTTCCCGTGGCGGAAGCGGGAGGAAAACCAGTGCCACTGGATGAACTCGCCGACATTCGATTTGAGGAAACGCCTCCGACTGTGGAGCATGAGTCCAATCGTCGACGTACGTTCGTGTCAGCGAATGTTCGAGGAGTGGATGTCGCGACGTTCGTGACTGACGCTCAGAAGGCGGTTGCGGCGGCGGTGGAAATGCCGGCCGGTTACGAAATTCGCTGGGGCGGCGACTTTGAAAATCTTCAGTCGGCGAGTAAGCGATTGATCCTGATTACTCCCGTGGTGTTGCTGCTGATTTTCTTGTTGCTCTATACGTCATTCAAATCGACTCGGTTGGCGATGTTGATTTTTATGGCCGTTCCTATGGCAGCCAGCGGTGGCATCTTTGCTCTTAAGCTGCGAGGCATGCCGTTCAGTATTTCGGCGGGCGTTGGCTTTATCGCTTTGTTCGGAGTCGCAGTGTTGAACGGATTGGTCTGGGTGAGTGCCGCCGAACATCTTCGCAAGAGCAGAATGCCATTGGCCGAAGCCACTCGCGAAACTGCGATCTCACGACTTCGCCCCGTTTTGATGACGGCGTTCGTGGCCAGTCTTGGATTTCTTCCGATGGCTTTGTCGACGAGTGACGGAGCAGAAATGCAACGGCCACTGGCCAGCGTTGTGATCGGCGGATTGATTACGTCGACGCTTCTGACGTCACTCGTTGTGCCGGCAATTTATCCGTGGTTCGCGAAAGGCTTGTCACTGGAAGAAGATGCCGACGACGCTGAAGTTGAAGCCAATCTCCACGACTGATGTATCGTTTGAACGAATCGATGATATCAGAAGCCGTTGGCCAGCTGAACGAAGCAACGGACGTGAACACGCTCTCTGTTCTCGACGGACGTTGGAGAGGCGTGCCGGGCCGAAGTCTTTCTGTTTGATGAAGAATAGATTTCTGCTGCAATCCACAGAATATGACAGGCGTCATCGTGTCGGACCTGCATGATGACGCCTGGCCGGCTTCTCAATACGTAGCGTGTGACTAGCGTAAATTGAGCCGAACAGAAACAGATACACATCGACGATGGAATATTTTCAGCGACGAGACACGAAGGCCAGGCATCTTCGTATCAATCGATGGGTTTGTGGCTGATGCCAATTTCGACTAACGCCTCTGCATTTTTAGTCGATCACTCGCGCGCAGAAATTGAAATATCGGCCGAGCGTGCAACACGGATCGGCACTGTGTAACATCATGAGCCGCCTTCATGCTGGCACGACTTGCTTTATCCCACCATTTTGTGATCCCACAATGAACATCACCCCTATTCGGCGACTTTTTCCACGCCTCATTCTCCTTGCTGTCCTGGCACTGTCGCCGAGCAACGCCGTTGCGGATGTTCGACTCGCGAGTGTATTTGGCGACCACATGGTCCTGCAGCAGCAACAGAAGATTAAGGTCTGGGGCTGGGCCGACAAGGGCGAATCAGTCACAGTAACGATTGGCAATCCAAACGCGACGTCTAAGACTACGGCCGATGACACAGGGCGATGGCAGGTTGAGCTGCCTCCAATGATGGCCAGCACGACTCCAACGAAAATCGTGGTGGAAGGCAAGAACATTGTCGAAGTGAAAGACGTCCTGGTCGGCGAAGTCTGGTTGTGCTCTGGACAGTCCAACATGGAATGGCCGGTCGCGGCCAGCACCAACGCGCAGACGGAGATTGCTGCCGCGAATTTTCCGATGATTCGCCACATTAAGGTGCCACTTGTTCCGTCAACAGTGCCGCTGAACAGTTTCAACTCGGTGTGGCAGGTTTGTTCGCCGGAGACAGCAGGCGGATTCACAGCCTGTGGTTACTTCATGGCACGAAAACTTCACCAGGATTTGAATGTCCCAGTCGGGCTGATCAACTCTTCATGGGGTGGGACGCGAGTTGAGCCGTGGACGCCGCCGGTTGGGTTTCAGCGAGTCGACGCATTGCAGGACATCTATCAATCCGTTGTCGGTAGAACTCCGGGAACTCCGCAGTATCAGGATCGCCTGGCCGTTCACATCAAAGCAATCGAGGACTGGACAGCAAAGGCCAAATCGCTGGTGAATTCTGCGGAGCCACTTGCGCCGAGCCCCAACTATCCGGCTGAGCTCACGCCGTTTGCCAGCAATCAGGATCCAACGATGCTGTACAACGGGATGATTCATTCGCTTGTCGGCTTTCCGCTTCGCGGCGCGATTTGGTACCAGGGGGAATCCAATCACACAGAAGGAATGCTTTACCTTGAGAAGAAGCGAGCGCTGATTGGCGGTTGGAGAGAACTCTGGGGCCAGGGAGACTTCCCATTTTATTACGTCCAGATTGCTCCGTTTCAGTACGGTAACGAAGACCCGACGATCCTTGCAAAATTCTGGGAAGCGCAGGCCGCAGTCCAGCAGATTCCGAAGACCGGTATGGTTGTGATTAACGACATCGCCACACTGCAGGACATTCATCCGCCTAATAAACAGGATGTCGGACTTCGACTCGCACTGTTGGCGTTGAAGAACGACTACGGTCGATCGGATGTCGTGGCAAATAGTCCGGAATTTGAGTCCGTTGAAGTACAGCCGAATTCGCTGCGAGTTCACTTTAGAAACACTGGCGGAGGGCTGAAGACCCGCGACGGAAAAACGCCGACTCATTTTGAAGTGATCGGCGTTGGCTCGATTGGTTTTCAACCGGCCGTGGCAACGATTGATGGCGATACGGTGACCCTGACTTCTGACAAGGTCAAATCGCCCGTCGCTTTTCGATTTGCATGGCACATGCTGGCGGAACCCAATCTCACGGGCGGTACGGGATTGCCGGTTGGAGCGTTTCGCGGTGGCGACGTGCCTGATTTCCTTAGCTCCCTGCCGATCTCCACAGAGTACAAATTGGTGTACGACCTGGACCTGGAAAGATTGAGCCACGACATTAAATATGATGTTGATCACAGCAGCCAGATTAAGAACTTCGATCGCGTCGGCTATTTGCTGGAGTTGACCACAGCTGGTGGAGAACAGCAGGGGCTGTTTGTCTCCATGGACGCCTACACAAAGGACATTGGGAAGATCGGCATACCCACGATTGCATCTCAGGCGTCGTTTCAACAGTCTGTCAAGGCGATGGATGTCTTCACGAACGTAAAAGGTGTAACCGCCGGCACCAGGATCGAAACAGGAAATATCGAATTCTGGCCTGACAACTATGGCGTACCCAATGCAGGCCAAGTTGTCGGCGCGTCGGACTCTGTGTACGACTTCGGCGACGAGATGGCTCCGCCAACAGACGGGTACGGATCAATGCAGGTTCACAATTACGGCGCCGGGCAAACGTTGTTCGCCATCAATCGATGGAATGGCGGCGGCGCTGGTGCAGACATTGGAATTGGAAACAGCGACGGTGAAACACGTGACTGGACTTTTCGCTCCAACGGTGGCTCCTATTCATCAAAACGTTTGAGGATCTATGTGCGTCCCAAGTGATGGACCGCTGCAGTGCAGTCAGAAATTCGCAAGTGGCTCAGGAGGTTGAATTCAACATGCAAAAGTCGGTGGCTTCTTGCTTGGGCGATTTCTCGCACCTTTCAAATTCAGATCGTGGAAAGGACAGGTTGATCTTGTCCACGAATTCAAACTGAAAATCTGCACGGCCTCTCATTGAGAGGCCTTCTTCGATTTGCGTCAGCATCCCCGCGTTCCGGGAGCGCGGGCGTCTCGCCCGCTTTTTCGCAACTCCGCAAACTACGGATGATGGAGCACCACTCGGGAAATCCTCTCAGTGATTCCTCTCAGTGATTCCTCTCAGTGATCGTTACGAGCATCGCATGCTTGTTTGAAGTCTCGAAATCGCCAGCATGCAGACGCGGGCCCGCCGGAACTCCGTGGTAAGACGAACGGCAGTCGAGGATTTCCCATGGCAGAACGATTGTCCCAATGGTTCATGTGCAGTTGAGACGACTCCTCTACCTATGGGCTGGTAATCCATTTGCTGCCGCTCGCCCAGCAGCATCGCCCTCTGTATCCGTCTGGAATGTGAGGAACTGTCCTGCTCCACTTCTTGGGCCACGGTCAAGACTTCGGTGCGTAGTTCTTGGATTGCCGTGAGCGACGAAGAATCAGCCTTCTCCCGCGTGAAAAGTGCAACCCGCGAATCGCCATTTGATGCTTGCTACACAATCGTTGCGACTGATGCACATGGAGCGATCGTAACTGCCTGGCCAGAGCCCCGTAGCAGAAATGCCACTGTTGTTGAAAAAATCCAACAATCCTTGCGGGATTACCCAGACTTCCAGGCAAGTCGCTGAAATGCACTTCGATTGATGTCGCGAAATCTGCAGGTTCGTGGAGCGAACTCTGCGCGGTTTGCTCGCGTTCACGGTTTTGTTGCCTGCGCATCAGTTGTGGCGGCAATAAAAACCTGCACTGAACCGCAAGCAAGCGGTGAGACGCAAAACTTGTGATCCGAAAAGGTCGCGAGAGTGCTGTCTCACACTACTGACATCATGACCCCTGGCCAATTCAAAGGTAATTAGCATGTCGTTGCCAAAATCTTACGGTACGGTCGTTGAACGCGTTTTGGCAGCACTCAACCGGACATGGGAAGCGAGTCCCTCTCGATCATTCCGTCCAGGTCGATCACGGCGACCTGCGGATTATCGCAGCCCGATGGCCAACGCTATTGAACGCCTTGAAGACCTTACGCTGCTGTCCACCTTGTATTCCGGCGTTCAGGTGAATGACACATCCAGCGTTACGATCGACAAAGCAAACAGTTCAGAGAACATTGCCGCTTCCGCAGACGGCGATATTCATGTGGCTTATGGCGGCAGTCAGGTTCGCGTCGCCACAAGTTTGAATCGCGGGCAATCGTTTCAGACAAGTGTTCTGCTCGCCAACAGCTCGGCCACGAGCGTCGCGGTCGGAACACAGGGAAATGACAACGTCTACGTGGCATGGGTCTCGGGTGGCACTGCCTTCTTAAGTGTCAGCACGAACAGCGGTGCAACGTTCTCCGCTCCGCAAACAGTGACAACCGATGCACTCCACTTCCGAGGAATCAGTGTGGCCGCGTTTGGCACACAGGTCTACGTTCAGGGATCCGGCGGAGACAATTCACTCATCTACAGCAACAGCGCGAACGGAATCGGGAGTTACACTTCCGCACCGGTCGATGCGCTGGCGTATCGAAGTCTGGAAGTCGATCCGTTCTATGGCGATGTGTATTCCGTTGGCGATTACTCCGACGTGCTCTTTGCGGTCAGCACGGACTCTGGCGCAACGTTCTCTGCGGATTCAGCGCCGACTGGAGGTCCTGCGGTCAGTCACAGTGCCAGCTCAATTTCCTTTGGTCCGTCAGGAAACTTTGCCTTCGTCGCGGGCAGTAATCGTAACGGCAACCTTGCGGCCAAGGTCGATCTGGCGAATAACACATCAACGTCCCTGACCTTTGGCGACAACAGCGGCAACGCGCAGGGAAGATCAATCGCCGCCGATCCCACAGGAAACGTGATCGATTCGTACAATGAAGGCGGTGTATTGAAATACCGTGTCAGTCAGAACCTCGGAACAACCTTTGCCAGTGCCGTGACGGTTGCCTCCGGAATCAGCTCAAACGTTGCGATCAATCCGGCTTTCCAGGATGTTCTGTTCCTGTACCAGGTCGGTGGTGATGTGTTCCTCAGCACCTATCAGAATGAGCTGAAGGTCAACGTCGCACCGGTCATCTCAACATCTGGCAGTATTACCTACGTCGAGAACGATACTCCCAAAGCGATCAACTCGGCTGTGGTTGTCACAGACTCCGACAGCACCACACTGACCCGCGCGACATTCCGCATCACGAACTACGTCTCGGGCGAAGACGTTCTTGGATTTACCAACAACAATTCCAGCATGGGAAATATCACGTCGTCATTTAATAGTCAGACGGGAATATTGACGTTGTCTTCCAGTGGCTCAACGGCAACAGTCGCCGAATGGCAGACAGCACTCAGAGCGGTGACATATTCTAACACCAGCGATCTGCCGACAACCACAACTCGATCCGTTGAACTGATCGCCAGCGACGGCATCAAGCCGAGCAACACACTGACGAGCACGATTGCAATTACAGCCGTGAACGATGCCCCAGTCGCTCAGGCCAGCAGTGTGACAACAAATGAAGATACAGCGAAAACATTTGCCGCGTCTGATTTCCTGTTCACAGACGCAGAAAGCAATGCATTAGTATCGATTACGGTCAGCGGACTCTCACTGGCCGGCGGCGACGCTCTGACGGTAAATCAGGGTGCTGGTCCTGTTTCAGTGACGAACGGCATGACCATCACGCTGGCACAGATCGCGACGATGGTCTATACGCCGGGTGCGAACGCAAACGGCGTGGCCCTCAGCACGTTCGACTTCACGGCCAATGATGCGGCCACCGGAACTGTGTCTGACACGATGAGCATCAACGTAACGGCCATCAACGATGCACCCGCTGCTCAGGCCAGCACGGTCACTACGGTGGAAGAGACTCCTCTGACATTTGCCGCGTCCGACTTTCTCTTTTCGGATCCAGAAAGCGACTCACTTGTCTCAATTTCGATCAGCGCACTGTCGCTGGCGAGTGGTGATACTCTGACCGTAGATTTGGGTTCGGGAGCGGTTGCTGTCACAACAGGAATGACGATTACCGCAGCGCAGATTGCGACAATGATCTACACTCCGGCTTTCAACGGAAATGGCACGCCTCGAAGCACAATTACTTTCACCGGAAATGATTCCGACATCGGGACCGTATCCGCGACAATGGGAATGAACATCACCGGCGTGAATGATCCGCCGGCGGCTCAGACGAGCTCCGTGATTACAAACGAAGAAGTAGCGAAGACGTTTGCCGTTTCTGATTTTCAGATCATCGACCCCGAGAACGACTCACTCCTTTCGATCGTCGTCAGTGGGCTCAATCTGGCGAGTGGTGATACTCTGACCGTCAATCAGGGAGCTGGTTCGATTCCCGTCACAAACGGGATGACGATCACAGCCGCACAGATTGCGACGATGGTTTACACACCAGCGCTGAATGCGAACGGAACTCCGCTCAGTACGTTCACCTTTACCGCCAACGACGCAGCGACCGGCACCGTGTCGGCCACCATGAATATCAACATCAATCCTGTCAACGATATTCCCGTAGCGCAGGCCAGTACTTTCACGACGAACGAGGATCAGCCGAAGTTGTTCGCTGTATCGAACTTCTCGTTTGCTGACGTCGAAAACGACGCGCTTGTATCTATTGTGGTCAGCAATCTGAATCTGGCGAGTGGCGATACACTGACCGTTGATCAGGGAGCAGGTGCAATCCCGGTGACCAACGGTATGACGATCACCGCAGCACAGATCGCGACGATGCTCTACACGTCCCCAACGAATACGAACGGGGCAGCTCGGAGCGACTTCGACTTTACGGTTAACGACGCAGGCGTTGGCACTGTGTCGGCAACACTGAGCATTGATGTTACTGCCGTTAACGACCTGCCTGTGGCCCAGGCCAGCACTGTGACAACCAATGAAGACACAGCCTACACATTCTCCGTTCCAAACTTCGTGTTTACTGACATCGAATCCGACAGTCTTGTTTCGATTACAATCAGCGGTCTGGCTCTGGCAAGTGGCGACACGCTGAGAGTCGATCAGGGATCCGGTCTCATCGCTGTCTCAAACGGAATGACGATCACGGCGGCTCAGATTGCCACGATGGTCTACACGCCAGCCGCGAATTCCAATGGCACAGCGCTCAGCAGTTTTTCGTTTAAGGTCAACGATGAAGGAAGTGGTACCGTCGCGGCAACAATGAGTGTCGATGTCACAGCCGTCAACGACTTACCGATCGCTCAAGCCAGCAGTATTACAACGGATGAAGACACGGCGAAGACTTTCAGTGTATCAGACTTTACGTTTACGGACGTGGAGAGCAACGCTCTTGTGTCAATTACCGTCAGTGGATTGTCGCTTGCCAGCGGCGATACGCTGACTGTTGACCAGGGGGCCGGAGCGATCAGCGTCACGAACGGAATGACGATTACCGCGGCAGAAATTGCAACGCTGATCTATACACCGGCTCTGGACGCAAACGGATTTTCTCGCAGTGCGTTTGATTTCAAGGTCAACGACGCTGATCTGGCGACAGTGTCAGCGACGATGAGGACGCATGTTACGGCTATTAATGATGCTCCAGTTGCTCAGGTCAGCGATGTCACAACAAACGAAGATACGCCACTGACATTGTCGGTGTCCGATTTCCTGTTTAACGATGTCGAAAATGACGCGCTCGTTTCGCTGACGATTACTGGAATATCGCTGGCCAGCGGCGACACTCTGACAGTAGTTCAGGGCGCAGGCCCGATTGCGGTGACAAACGGAATGACGATTACTGCAGCGGAGATCACATCAATGGTCTACACGCCTGCAGCGAACGCCAATGGAACAGCGCTGAGCACTGTGAATTTCAAGGTGAACGATGCCGACGCTGGTATCGTGGCTTCGATCCTGAACTTTAATGTGACGGCCGTTAACGATGTGCCGGTCGCACAAGTCAGCGATGTTGCAACGGATGAAGAAGTTGCCTACACGTTTTCCGTCTTGGACTTTCTCTACACTGACGTGGAAAATGACGCACTGGTTTCGATTGCAATCGGTGGACTCACACTGGCGAGCGGCGACACTCTGACGGTCGATCAGGGAGCAGGCGCGATTCCCGTGACCAACGGCATGACAATTACCGCCGCGCAGATTCCCACAATGCTGTATACACCTGCGACGAACGCGAATGGTGTGAACCTGAGTCGTTTCAGCTTCCGAGTTCGCGACGCTGGCAATGGGACTGCGTCAGCGCAGATGAGAATAAACGTCACGCCTGTTAACGATATTGCCGTGGCTCAGACCAGTAGTGTGACGATCAATGAAGATGTCCCGAAGATCTTTGCCGCAGGCGATTTCCAGTACTCGGACGTTGAATCGGACGCGATCGTTTCGATCACGATCAGCAATTTGAATCTGGCAAGTGGTGATACTCTGACTGTCGATCAGGGCTCTGGTGCAATTCCAGTGACCGACGGCATGACAATCACGGCGGCCGAATTCTCGACATTCACCTATACGTCAGCGTTAGATCTGAGTGGCCTTGCTCGGAGTTCATTCGACTTCGCAATCAATGATGCGGATCCTGGGGTCGTTTCGGCCACCATGACGATCAACGTCAGTGCTGTAAACGATGCGCCCGTGATTGCAAACATGGAAACCTCGGTGGCTCCCTACGCGCCAACGGATCCAGCGACTCCCGTCACTGACACTCTGACGTTGTCAGATGTGGACAGCTCGAACATTGTTGGAGCAACAGTAAAGATTACAACCGGTTACCAGAGCGGCGATCAACTAAGTTTCGCCAACACAGCCAATATCACTGGCTCGTGGGACGAAGCTGGCACGTTGACTTTGACGGGCACGGATACGCTGGCGAATTATGAAGCCGCACTACGAACAGTGATGTTCGCAAGTTCGTCGCAGAACGCGACAGCAAGAACGGTCACATTTACGTTGAATGATGGGCAATCCGCCAATAACCTGAGCAATGTGGCATCGCGAACTGTCAGCAGTAATCTGCAGTTGATCGGCGATGTGCTCAGTGTCTATGGCACCGCAGCAGCCGACACAATTGTCGTCAGTTCAGCATCCGTTTTGACGGTCATGTTCAACGGTGTTGCTTACACATACGCAACGTCCGAAGTGGCGGCCATCAACATCTACGGGTTCGCCGGAAATGATAACATCAGAGTCAACAGCGTCGAGTCGACTGTCGAGCTGACGCTGGACGGCGGCCAGAACAATGACACACTTGTGATCGGTACTGCAGTCACTCAGGGCGCGACCCTGATCGGCGGAGAAGGAAACGATTCCCTGACTGGCGGAGCGGGCGACGATGTCTATGTCTTCGATGCTGACGGGCCTCTGGGGAATGATACGATCGTTGATTCACGCGGTGGCACAGACACGCTGGACTTCAGCCAGACAACAACCCGCAGTATTGTGATCGACCTTTCGAAAACGACCCTGCAGGTCGTAAACTCGGCGCTGTCATTGACGGTGTCGTCGAGCTCCACGATGGAGAACATCATTGGCGGTGCGCTCAGCGACACGATCAGAGGAAATTCTCTCGCCAACGTTCTTAATGGTGGAGCAGGTGACGACACCTATGTGTTTGATACCGATCTTGCAAATGGCAGTGACACGATCATCGAAGATGATGGTGGGACGGATACTCTGGATTTCAGCGGGACCACAACCAGGACAATCACAATCGATCTGTCAGAAGCTGCTGCTCAGGTTATCAACACAGGATTAACGCTGACACTCTCATCTGGAGCAACGATTGAAAACGCGATCGGCGGATCGCTCAACGACACCTTCACCGGCAACTCACTCGCCAACGTTTTTGAAGGCGGAAAAGGCAACGACCTGTATCTGTTTGATACGGATCTGTCGCTTGGCAATGATACGATCGACGAGTCGGGCGGAGGCATCGACACGATTGACTTCAGCAGCACAACAACACGGCGTATTACAATCGACTTGTCACAGGCAACATTGCAGGTCGTGAATCCCGGCTTGACTCTGACTCTGTCGTCGGGCACAACAATAGACAACGTCATCGGCGGCTCGCTCAATGACACCTTCACCGGAAACTCACTGAAGAATATTCTGACCGGAGGTGCTGGTGACGACACATACATCTTTGATACAGACGTATCCAACGGAATTGACACGATCGACGAATCCGGCGGTGGTACTGACACGCTTGACTTCAGCGGCACAACGACGCGAAATATTGCGATCGATCTGTCAAAACCGTCAACGCAGACCGTCAACGTTGGTTTGTCATTGAATCTTCTGTCTGGTGCCACAATCGAAAATGTGATTGGCGGGGCACTGAACGACGTCATCACTGGAAATTCTCTGGATAACTTGCTGGCCGGCGGAGCAGGGAACGACTTCTATCTGTTTGATACAGACACGGCACAGGGCAGTGACACGATTGATGAAAGTGATGCTGGTGTTGACCGTATTGATTTCAGTGCCACAACGACCCGCAACGTAACGATCGACCTTTCCGATGCAGATGCTCAGATTGTGAATGCGGGACTGACTCTGACGTTGATGTCCGCCACGACTATTGAGAACGTCACCGGCGGAGCTCTCAACGATACTCTCATCGGCAATTCACTGGACAATGCACTTGCTGGCGGGCCAGGAAATGACACCTACATCTTTGACACGGACCTTTCACTTGGCAGCGACACAATCAGTGAAGCAAGCGGCGGCATTGATCTGCTCGATTTCAGCTCGACCACAACGCGGGACATCACAATCGACCTGTCTCGAGCGACATCGCAGGTGGTAAACGCAGGATTAACTTTGACACTCTCTTCCGGTTTGACAATGGAGAATGTGATCGGTGGTGACGGAGACGATTCGTTTGTTGGTAATTCCCAATCGAATACATTCACAGGCGGAGACGGCAACGATACCTATTTCTATGACGCCGATCTGGCCCAGGGCAGTGACACGATCATCGAATCTGGCGGCGGCATCGACGTTCTGGACTTCAGCAGAACGACGACTCGAACGATCACAATTGATTTATCAAAAGCGACAGTGCAGACCGTCAGTACAGGATTCACCCTGACACTGTCATCAGACTCCACCATGGAAAATGTTATCGGCGGGTCGCTGGGTGACACGATCACGGGGAATTCGCTTAACAATCTTCTTGCGGGCGGGTTAGGCAACGATACCTATAACTTTGATACGGACCTGTCTCTCGGCACTGACACCATTGACGAAACTGGCGGTGGAATTGATACCGTCAACTTCAGTGCCACAACAACTCGCAGCGTTTCGATCGATCTATCCGAGGCCGCTTCGCAGGTTGTCAATGCCGGTCTGACGTTGGTCCTGTCGTCAGGTGCGACGCTGGAAAACGTCATTGGTGGTGCCCTCGGAGATATCATCGTTGGCAACTCCCTTGCAAACACACTGACGGGCGGAGCTGGCAACGACACCTATCTGTTTGATACCGACCTGGCACTGGGTGTCGACACAATTTATGAAGCAGGCGGAGGCAACGATACGCTGGATTTCAGTGAAACGACTTCGCGCAACGTCGTCGTTAATCTGTCTCTGGCGTCAGCGCAGGTTGTCAATGCGGCACTGACCTTGATTTTGTCATCAGCCACAACCATTGAGAATGTCATCGGCGGCACTCGAAACGATACGCTGACTGGAAATGCTCTCGCAAATGTACTGACCGGGGGGGCTGGGAATGATAACTATCTGTTCGACACAGACATCGCACTCGGAAGCGATACCATTGTTGAAGATGGTGGCGGAACAGACAGACTTGATTTCAGTTCAACGACAACTCGATCCGTGACGATTGATCTTTCGAATCCCGCTGCTCAGGTTGTCAACGCCGGGCTGACTTTGACCTTATCTTCAGCCGCAACGATCGAGAATGTCATCGGCGGATCAAAAGATGACACGATTACAGGAAACACTCTGGACAACGTATTGACCGGAGGAGTTGGGAACGACACCTACATCTTTGATACTGACCTTGCCAACGGCAGCGACACGATCGACGAATCCAAAGGCGGCGTCGATACGCTCAACTTCAGTGGAACGACGACTCGCAGCCTCGCGATCGATCTGTCCAATGCGGCAGCCCAGGTTGTGAATGCAGGGCTGACATTAACGCTCTCTTCCGGAACAACGATGGAAAACGCCATCGGAGGTGCTCTCAACGATACCTTTACGGGGAATTCCCTTTCCAACATACTGACCGGTGGCGCCGGAAACGATACCTACTTCTTTGACACGGACCTGCCACTCGGCAGCGATACCATCATTGAAGCAGGCGGTGGCACCGATTTGCTGGATTTCAGCGGGAGCACCACTCGCAGCATTGCGATTGACTTGTCGAAAGCAACACAACAGGTTGTCAATCCAGGATTGACTTTGACGTTGTCGTCGGCCAGCACGATTGAGAATGTGATTGGGACCGCGCTTAATGATACATTCACTGGGAATTCGCTGGACAACGTATTCACGGGCGGTGCCGGCAATGACACTTATCGGTTTGATACCGACCTCGCATTGGGGGCCGATACAATCGATGAGACTGGTGGTGGCACTGAACTACTGGACTTCAGTGGAACGACAACTCGCGCGATCACGATTGATCTGTCTGATGCTGCCGCTCAGGTCATCAATGCGGGATTGACGCTGACTCTGTCGTCAGCAACGACGATCGAAAACGTTGTTGCGGGAACTCTGAATGACACGATCACTGGAAACTCAAGAAACAATGTGTTGAACGGCGGCGCTGGCGACGACCAGTATCTGTTCAATACTGATACCGCACTCGGTGCTGACACTGTGATTGACAGTGCTGGTGTTGACCTGCTTTCCTTCGTTGACAGCACGGCTGATGTCGGAGTCAACCTGGGTTTGACGACTGCACAAACCGTCAACAGCAATCTGACTCTGACACTGACATCCGGAAACGCCATCGAAAATCTGACAGGTGGTTCCGGTGATGACACGCTGATCGGCAACGGGTTGAATAATACTCTGACGGGCGGGGATGGAGACGACATTTTGACCGGTGGAGCGGGCAACGACACTCTGCTGGGCGGGGATGGAAACAATATTCTGATCGGTGGTCTGGGCAATGATACTTTGACAGGCGGAGCTGATGAAGACCTGCTCATTGGGGCTCGATACACGCTGGAGGCCGATGCGGCCGCGTTGAATCTTCTTCGAGCGGAATGGACTTCGGCCGACAGCTTCAGTGATCGGATTGCACATCTTCTGGGAACGCTGGCAGGTGGTGCGAACGGCAGTTCTACACTCAAGCCGACGACCGTGAAGGAAGACAGTGCAAAAGACACGCTGACAGGTGGAGCCGGAGACGACTGGTATCTGGCGAACCTGCAGGGAACGAAATCCGCGAATCGAGATATCTTCACAGCGGATCTCGACAGCCTCTTTACTGAAATCAGCAGTTGGCTGTAGACATTGCCCTTCGTTGGCGAACCGAGATGGCTCCACTCAAACGGAGCCGTCTCCTTATGCCGCTGTGGAATGCAGCCTCCAGCAATTGAACGCCGTCTGTCCATCGTAAGGCAAACTCACTTCACGTGGCTTACTGTGGCGACCTGGTGCTTGGTCAGTTCCACACACCTTATCGACTCCGCCCTCGACTGCACCCGTCAGTTCGAACGATTGACACCCTTCGCCCTCATCATCACCATGCGGTTATCAGAACGAATCTGAACTCCCGCGCCGGTTACGTGGCAGGGAGAATGATGCAATTTCGCTGTCAGGTGCAAGCAGCTGATCGTATTGACGATGCGTGGGACTATGGCGATGAAGAACGAAACACAGACGATTCTGGTGGCCTGCAATGGGCTTCTTATGATTCTGCTTGCAGCGGGCTGCAATGAATCTTCGACGTCGACCGAACGCACCGCGTCGACATCTCCGAAGGCCGCTTTGCCAGGAATCGCCACGAAGGAAATCGCCACGAAGGCGGAAGTTCTGAAGGCGGTTGCTGAACTTGAGGAGGCTGCAAACGCGAACGCTCCTCCGGAGCCCGTTTTTGTTATTCCGGAGGTCGATGGCTGGATCATGAGGGAGCCAAGCACGCTGCCGCCGGAGGATCATGGGTTCACGGTCGCTTACAATCATCCGACGATGGTGGTGACGTTGTACCACTACACGCGGAATCAGGCGTCAATTTCGGATGATCCTGAAGGAGCTTCAGCGAAGTTCGAAATGGCTGAAGCGGAGGCTGGTATTCAAAGTGCGGTGGAACTTGGGATGTGGCAGAAAGCGGAGAAGGTTGGTGCATCGGTCACTCAACTTGGTACTTCGCCAACTATGGCGCTTTGGTCACGACATCAGCTAACAGATGAGGGCGATTTGAGGACCTCAGATACCTATGTCTGGATCTTCAAAAACACAGTGCTGAAACTTCGCTGTACGACTCGAAGTGAGACTTCCACTGTTGAACAGGAAATGATGGCACATTTGCTCACAGAGATTGGCAACGCCTGCGAAGCGTCGAAGTGAGCAGGCCCACGTCCGCGGCAAAGAAGTTTTCGCGATTCAAGACAAACAGCAACGGCTGCCAGTCAGGGCGAATTTCCTGAGTCAGCAACGAACGTGAATGTGAACGCAAATGACAAAGCGACGGAGAACCGGAAGAGAGCAGTGCATTGTCGGAGCAAATAAGTTCTAGTGTCGACCAGTCCTCGGGGCATTCAGGCGACCAGGAAGATTCAAACGCGTCACGTCATCCATTTCGCCCGGCGAAATTCAAGGGTTGACGGACTTCGTATTCGATGGCTCGCATTTTATGCTGGCCATGGTGGCTCAGACGAATCGCCTGTCATGGCTGAACGACAGGTTCTGCAACGAATTGATGCCGTTTACACCCACCAGAGTCACGCTGCAGTGCACATTCAGATTATCGAGCACAATGACCCATTTGGCCATGGGATCCGTCTGAACCGCCGTATGAACTGCCACGCAAAGTCTTCTTCGGGGGAAGGCTTTTCTGGTCTCTGTGAATCTCTGTGAAACACTCTGAATGGGTCGCAAAATCCTGCAGGATTCTACGAGGGTTTCTGGCATCGTGGCCCATCAACTCCAACTTGCTGCGCTAGCCGATTGTGTTTTTGTGTTTCAAGTTGTTGTGACGATCGTTTAACGCCGCAGGCTCAGGGGGTGCGGACTCGGACGACGCGGAGACCGAGGTCGTAGAACAGCCATGGTTCGGTTGCGGCTTCGATGTTTGAAAAGCGGCTTCGGGACGGAGCATCATTCCATCCTCCGCCCAGCATCAATCGAGATCCTGTCGTTCTCCATGTTGCCTCATCATCGCACCATTCAAACACGTTGCCCTGCATATCGTACAATCCCAGTTTGTTGGGAGAGAACAAACCGACTCGACAAGGCCGATTCCACCCAAGCTGCTGCTGGATGTTGGCATCGTCGCCGGTCAGAATTTTTGCGGGCTCAGTCGTGTAGTAGTCAAACGCCGCCTCGGACGGATCATTCATTGGCCCGCCTCGACTGGCATATTGCCATTCCGCTCCGGTGGGCAGTCGATACACCCAACCCGGCGTGGAATCGAGTTCGTTCAGCGTCTTCAGGAACTGCTGACAATCGGGCCATGAGACTCGTTCGACAGGCAGTTTCTTCAGCAAGTCGTCAGGCAATAGTTTCACCGCATCCGCTCCGTCGGCGTTGCGATTGAAGTAGCTGGGATTGGCCCTCATCACTTTGACCCATTGTTCCTGAGTGACTTCGTACATCCCCAAATAGAAGTCGTCTTCGAAGACTGTCTCATGGTTGGCTGTGGTTTGCGTTTCCGCAACTTTGCGCACGAGCCACGCTTTGCCCTTTGGTACCGAGACGAACTCCATCCCGATGCTGTTGGTGAAGGCCGGCTCCACGGGACGTGGCGCGACGTCTTCGCGGACTTCCTTCAGAAAATCAGTCGCTCGCTGGTCGTTGATGCGCACCAGTGTTTTCATGTCACGCAGCATTTCCAGATCGCGGCTCAGGACAATGTCGAACTTAACCCATGTCAGAGGCATCCCGCGAAGAACGCTGAAATCGGTGATCCGACTACCGCCGGCCACAAACTCCTGCAGCTTTGCGCCGGCGATTGGCGTCAAATCAGACACAAACGTGTTTTCACACAGCAGCCTTTTCAGCGGCATTCCCTTGAGCGGCGTGAGGTCCGAAACTTGCGAGACATTGCAACACAGGAATTCCAGTGGGGCACCGGCCAAAGGCGACAGATCCATCGGCTTGCCGTTGCCGCCGATGTTGAGTTCCGTCAGCGGCATTCCTTTGAGCGGCGAGAGGTCGGATCCGGTCCAGTTCCAGGCCCAGAGTATTCTGAGTGGCATTCCAGCGAGCGGACTGAAATCAGCAATCGCGCAACCGTCGGCATGCAATTCCTCGAGCGGCATTCCCTTGAGCGGCGACAGATCAGTCACTCGCGGGCTGTAGTAGATGTACAGACCAGTTAAAGGTAAACCCTGCAGCGGCGAGAGATCTGAAATCCCATGATCCGGCGAAGAATTGCCCACCATCCGCAAGCCACGAAGATGCTTCAATTCGCGAAGCGGGCTAATGTCAGTCACATTGTCCGTTCTGAAGTCCAACGACATCAGCCGTCCGTTTTCAATCACCGGGGCCATCGCGCCATCAAAGCCCGGATTGGCACGCTTCATGGCTTCGATCACTGCAGCGAACTGCTCAGCCCCCGATGTTAGTGGCCTTGAGTCGATCAGACCCTTGCCGTCCTGAACGATCCGAACTTCGCCGTCCAGCACTTCAATCTTCAGGATGATCTGATCACCCTTGCGAACAACCAGCTTGTCGGTTTCGAATTCGAAGTCCTTGCCATCCGGTTGCGGCCTGGTGATCTTCAGATCCACTTTGCCTGGCGTCAGAGTCACCGGCTGATCATACGCACCAGTGACTTGGAGTTCTCCGCCCTGAAAGGCCAGTTTGATCGACGGGTCGTTGCATTCAATGCGAACAACTTTGCCGTCCGGTGTTTGCCAGAGGAACACTTCTCCCGCAATAAACATCAGCGCCGCGATGAGAAGTCCGGTGGCGATCTTCAGACCTCGTCCGATGGATTTTCGTTTCATGAGCCGCAACGCGCGAGCGTCCGGTTCGGAACCCTGCGCCCTGCGGCTGATGGTGCCGGGCGATTGCTCGATCTCCGTCAGCAGGCTGGTCACTTCGATCGCCGACTTCGGTCGTTGTGCAGGATCTTTTTCCAGCAACTGCATGACTAGCTGAGACAACTCTTCGGGGACCGATTCGTTTCGCTGATTTGGCGGAACGGGAGTATTCAGTGCCAGTGCCATCAGCGTGCCGACGGTTGTGTCGGCCTTGAAAGGAATCTCGCCAGTACAGAGCACATACATCACGCAGCCCAGCGAAAACAGATCGGCCCGCGCATCGATCGCTCGATCCGCGCGGGCTTGTTCCGGGGCCATGAACGCAGGAGTTCCAACGATGGTGCCAAACTCAGTGATGTGAACATCGTCGACTTCCGCGCGAGCCAGTCCGAAGTCCAGAATCTTGACTCGCATACTTCCGTCGGGCGTTTGCTCCAGCCACAGATTCCCCGGCTTGATGTCCCGATGAACAAGGCCTTTTTCATGAGCATCCGCAAGTCCCCGTGCGATATCTCGGGCGATGTGAATTGTTTCGGAAATGCTGAAGCGTCGATCAGCCTGCAGTGCTTGTTCGAGCGATTCGCCCTGAAGCAGTTCCATTGCAAGGAACGGCACGTTGTTGATTTCATCGACCTGATAGATCGTGACGATATGATCATTCTTCAGACTTGCCGCCGCCCTGGCTTCGCGGAGAAATCGATCACGAGCCGCCGGAATGGTGGCAATCTTCGGCAACATCACCTTGAGAGCCACACGTCGATCCAGCTTTGGATCTTCCGCCAGGAAGACAGCTCCCATGCCACCTCGGCCAAGCACCTGCAGAATCCGATAATGTCCCAGCCGGCCGATTTCGTCCGGCTCCTGAGGTGGCGAGAGAAAGCTCAGCCCAAGGTCGTCCAGCGACATCCCATTGTCACGTTTGAGTCCATCCGCGCTGAGCTTTGCCTCTGAATCCATCGCAGGGATTCGTTTCAGGGCATCGATCAATGCTATTGGGATCTTCGCACTGATTGATTCGGCGATTAACGCCTGATCGCGGAGCGACCGCACCAGCGTGTCTGATGGAAACAGCGTTCTGACTTTGCCCTGGCAGTTTGAACAACCTTCCAGGTGCGACGAGTAGTCCGTGAGTTCAGGATCAACAATCTTGCCATCGATCAGATCGCTCAGCACCGTCGCTGGTGGGCATTCAGTCTGCTTGTCCATATTTTCAATCAGCCCAGTTTGCACTTATTTCCGGAGAGCCTGCTTCAACCAAAAATCTCGAAGGCTTGTCACACCTAATGGATTCACGAACATGAAGTGTTCTCAAGCCAAATCCCGCCCGCGTTACAGAACAAGTACGCAGCCAATTTCCACTTCTTCCGGAATTTGACCAGATTTTCAGCTCAATCAAGAATTCGGTGCAATTCCTGACGCAACCGGCTCAAGATCTTGGACTTAATGCCGTAAATGGTGCCGGGGCTGATCTCCAGTTTCTTTGCGACTGTTTCCGGCGGTTGTTCTTCCAGAACGTATTCGCGAAATACCTGCTGCTGGAGTGCGGAAAATTCACTTTCAATCAGCTTAAACGCCTGTCGAATCAGATATTTCCGATCGTCTTCGTCCGCCAGTTGTTCACTGAAATCATCCGAGCAAACTTCAGATCGCTGCGACGACACTTCATTGATCGCAGCAGCGTTTCGGTTCCGCAGACGCGAACGATAGCGGTTCATGAAGATGGTCTTCAGCCAGGCATGAAAGCTTTTGCTCGAGTCGTATTCAAACTCCGGAAGCTTGCGCCACAGGATCAGAAAGACGTCCTGAACCAGATCCGCCTGATCCGATTCCTGCTCGCCAAGTTTATGAGCCCAGTGGAAGAGGAGTGGCGTGTACAAGTCTACAAATCGCCCCCAGTCGCTGACCTCGTCGGAGCGTCTCAATCGATACAGTAGACTTGCTGGCGTCACAAACATGTCATGAGGTCGATCGTGCTGGTTCGCGTTCTTGAATTCACGCTTTCACTTCAATGGTGGATCAGATCACTCACAGGCATCAAAAACGGAACCGGTCTGACTAAGGCCTCTCACCCATTCCTGTCGGCCTCTCTTTGGCGGAACAAAAAACATACTTCAGTCCACTTAAAGATTGCCTTACCAAACATCTCAATCGACTCCGCAGATTGATACCATTTTCGAATGGCTGTCTCGGAACGCAGTCAAATGATATCGTATTGTTTCAGAATTTCCCGTCTACTGGCGTTCAGGAGGAAATTACCACAAGGTGCTCAATCCGCTGCGGAATAGCAACCGTTGCTGGATTGACTTCGATGTCTGGGTACAGTTGCGGATTTCGGCAGGTCCTCCTTGCCGAGGAGGACTTCGCGGCCTGCCGCGACCTGTGTGCACGTCAATAAACAAACCGGGTCGATGTTGCGCAGCCACTTGCACGCAGAGTTCACCTTGCGGCGAAAGACCCGCGGGCCGATTGAAAACCTGCAAGCTTACAGCCTGGCCAGTTTGAACGGACTTCTTGTCATGCACGATCGCCGATGAAAAACCTGTCGTGGACTGAATGAATCAACGGCAAAATGGCGACTTAGCGGCATTCAACGCAAATCGGGGCACTGTTGGCAGGAAACGGAGTTCGGGCTTTACTTTTCGATCACGCAATTGGCTGTCGAATTTGATCGACAAGTCTTACTCAGCGTCTGCTTCGGCGAGCGGCATGGCGTCAGCCATCCGTGTTTGCGATTCTTTGCGGCGGAACAACAACAAACACAAACAGGAGTGACGACACGGAGTGCTGACGCCCAGCCGCTCGCCTTACTTCGATTCGCTTTCGACCGGTTTCACGTTCTTGCGAGCGTCCCAGATTGCTGCGTCATCGGGGCGGTTCTGAGTCTTCAGAGTCTCAACCAATTCGTCGATCAATTTACAACGACGGTCGTTGGCTTCCTTAGGTCCATCGGCTGCGTGCTGTTCCATGCCTTCGATGGCGGCAACGAGTAGCGGCTCCGCGTCAGTTTGTTTTTGCTGTCGTAGCAAAGATTCTCCCAGCATGCCTACGATGTCGAAGGTTCGCCATTTGTCGGGTTCCTGCTGTTGACGAATCGTGGCACTTTCACGCAGCAACGGTTCGGCTTCGGTGAGTGCATTGGAACGCAGCAGTACCATTCCGAGAGTGGCCAGCGGCGTGGCCAGTTTGAGACTGTCAGCAGGGTTCGTCTTGCGAGCATCCTCCACCAATGCTGGGAGAAGTTGCAGACCTTGCTCCGACTTGCCGGCTCGCAGCAACGCATCCAGGTATTCGGTCCCGATGAAACTTAACGACGGTGCTTCGGGCACGGCTCGGTAAACTTCTTCGAGTAACGGAAGCGCTTCGTCAAGCCGACCTGCGTCTCGATAATTGACTCCCAGATTGGCCATTGCGATCAACGATGATGGATGAGTTCGGCCCGATTTCGCAACCCAATAGGCAAGCACTTCTTCAAACAATAGTACCGAGCGATCCAGTTGTTTGGCTTTCCAGTACCCAGCGGCTAGATTCTGCTTGATGGTGATCGTGGTTGAATGGTCTTCGCCATGGATCTCCATCGCGAGCTTCAGACATTCTTCGTTCAAAAGCTGAGATTTCTCCGCCTGCCCGATTGAACTCAGGCACGCCGCGACATTCGCTTTGCTCGACAAAATCAACGGATGAGTTTCGCCGAAAATTGTGGTTCGCAGTGCGAGGGCTTCTTCAAATAGAGGCAGTGCCTTTTCGTGATCCCCTGCAACTCGGTAAGTCATCGCCAAATCGCTGGCAGCATTGGCGACATTCGGATGCTCTGCACCAAACACTTTTCGTGTCACTTCCAGAAGTTGCTCAGACAGAGGAATCAACTGATCCAGTTGGCGTTGACTGCGATAAAGACCGGCAAGACGCGACATTGCATAAAGCGTGTTGGGGTGTTCCGGGCCATAGTTTTCCTGCGACCACTTCACGCCTTGCTCGATCAGCGGTTGAGCCTTCTTGAACTCGCCTGCCTTGCTGTAAAGCTCTCCAAGTTTTTCAGCGCTGGCATGCATATCCGGGTGATTGTCGCCCAAATGCGATTTCTGCAGCGCCATTGTCTTTTCCAAAAGCGTAACCGCCTTTTCTGGTTGCTCGGCCACGTTCAGCGCCAGCGCGAGATCATACATGTTGGTGAGCACATCGTGATGATGGGGGCCATGCAAAGACGTCAGCCCGGCGAGTGTTTCCTCCAGCATGCTCACGGCTTTTGCATGATCGCCGGCTTTTCGAAGGAGCTTTGCCAGCATCCTTTTGCTCTTGAGGACTTCGGTATGATTCGGTCCCAACAACGTTATCTTCCTGGCAAGAACCTCCTGAGCCAACGGCAGTGCAAGGTCGTCCTGTCCGTTTTCAGAGAACGCCAGCACAAGCAGGCCTTGCTCGGTCAATGTGTCCAGGTGGTCGCTTCCCTGGAGTTCAGCATAGATCGGAATGCTCTGCTCGAACGTTTCGATGGCATTGGGGAACGCGCCTAGATTTACGTAACTCTCGCCAATAATTGTCAGCAATCGAGCCTTTGTGCGAGGCTCCAGATCCGTGCGAGTCTTCAGCTTTTCGGCCGCTCGATCGAGCAGTTCCCGCAGAGTGCTGTCTTTGTTCAGGCCCGACTTTCCTTCGTCATATTCCAGCCGACCTTCCAGACTGGTTAACGCCAGAATGTCCCGCACCACAAAGTCCGCCACAGCCTCGGCGTATTTTCGTTCGGTCGCTTCGTTTTCTCTTGCCTGCTCTTTGGCGATCAGTTCATTCTTTGCGGTCTGCTCATGCTTCTTCGCTTCAAGCAGACCCCATGTGGTGCCAATGATTCCAGCAGTCATCGTCAGCAGCAGCAAACCGGCCGCGATGACTTGTCCCTTGTTTCGGCGAGCGAATTTCTGAATGCGATAGATCGTGCTTGGCGGTTGAGCTTCCACGACTTCGCCGGCCAGATAACGTTCCACATCGCGAGCCAGCCCGCTGACCGTTTCGTATCGACGATCTCGGTCCTTGTCGAGAGCCTTCATCGCGATCCAGTCGAGTTCGCCACGCAGCAGCGGAGCAAGCTTGTCGGGGTCGATGTTGCGGCTCGCTGCGATCTCAGGCAGAGAGATTGAAGATCGCACCTTCGTGCTGGGGCGAGGCGAATCGACTTCGCGAATCATCCGCAATGCTTCGAGAATCGCACCGCGTGGCAGGCTGCCGGTCTCATGCGGCGGTGAGCCGACAAGCAATTCGTAGAGCACAATCCCAAGGGCATAGACGTCGGTTCGCGTGTCGATATCCTTCGACGATGGGTCCGCCTGCTCGGGCGACATATAGGCCGGCGTGCCGATAATCATCGCTGTCGATGCGACCAGACTTCCATCAGTGAGCTTCTGATCGATCGCCTTTGCTACACCAAAGTCAATCACTTTGGGCACCGCACGACCATCGACCTGCGTGATCAGAATATTTCCGGGCTTCAGGTCTCGGTGAATAATCCCTTTCAAGTGAGCATGTTGCACGGCCTGACAGATGGCCACAAACAATCTGAGCCGTTCACGCACGTCAACGCGATTCTCGTCGCAGTAACGAGTGATAGAAACGCCACGCACAAGTTCCATCACGAAGTAGGGCAAACCGCTTTCAGTTTGACCACCATCGTAGACGCTGGCAATTCCTGGATGGTCCATCATGGCCAGCGTTTTTCGCTCGACATCGAATCGAGCCAGCACGGCCTTCGAATCCATTCCACCCTTGATAAATTTGATCGCAACCTGACGCGTCACTGGCTCATGCTGTTCGGCCAGAAAGACCGAACCCATACCGCCTTCACCAATGGCTTCGATGATGGTGTACCGTCCATCAATGACCATACCTGGCGCGGGAGAAATGGCCGCTCGTCGTCGGGCATTCGCGCCTGAATCAGAACTGCCATCCGATCGTCGGCTGCCAGAGGAACTGATTCGCTGCTGATTCAGGAACACACTTCGAATCACATTGAGCATTTTAGGAAAACGTCGCGCGTATTCGGACTCTTCCGGTGTTTCGCCGCGATCGAATCGCCATTCCAATTTGATGGCCAGCAGCTCGTCCAGAAGTGCTGGCTTGAGGTCCTGTTCGACCGAATCCAGAAACTGTTCAATCTGCGCAGGTTCACCTTTTCGAAGTGATTGCTCGAAGGATTCCGCCGTAGAATGGACAATTCGCAGTTGTTCGTCATTCAGGCCTGCGAAAGGATTCGCATCAGTCATTCATCAGCTCCATAGTCGACAACTGGCGTCGAATGATTTCCAGGCGACGCTGAACTGTCCTGCGAGAACAGTCCATCTTTGCGGCAATTTCTTCGTCTGTGAATCCCTCCAGCCGCAGCGAAACCACCTGTTCAAGCATTGTATCGGCCAGGCCTGCAAACAAGGTTTCACACGTTTCGAGAAACTCAGCGGCGAATTCTGGCGTTGGCTCACGGGAAAGCAGCGAGTTGTCGTCGAGCTCTGCATCCGATTTCGGCTGAATGGAAAATATCGTTTCCGAAACGTTGCGACGTACGTCTCGACGCTGCTGCCGATCGTAGCGATGGCGGTTTGAGATCTTCTGGCTTGTGATGACCAGCATCAGTCCCCAGAGGCTTTGTCGATCTTTGAGATCCGGGAAATGCCCTTGCGTGAAACCCTGGCAAACGCTGCGAAACATGCTTTGCACAGCATCGTCTTCGTCATAGACGCGTTTGGTTTCCGCATTGAGGCGACCGCGAGCCAGCTCAAACAATCGACCCGCAAAATAGTTCCAGACGCAGCGCACCGCGGAGTCATCCGCAGTGCGGAGTCCTTCGATCCATTCTGAAACTGGGTCTTTATCCGCCATCGTGGAAGAGCCGTGTCGGAAATTGAGGGTTCCGGGCCGCGATTTTCAACTGCAGAATCGCAAATTTCAGTTTTTTGCCCTCGCACATGGTAGCACAGAATTCCTCAACTAGCAGTTCTGCGGCCCAAAAAGACTTAGTGCGGGGCGATACCGCTGCTTCGAGATCCACGTTTAATGGCAATACCGTTCAATTATTCATAACCACAGTCTGTGCAAAGGTTTTCGTCAAGGGTTTCAGTTTTCTATGTTCGGGGCGGCATTTGTTCCAGCGGGACATTTTTCGCTTGATCACGCGGGGATTGATTCGGTTGCGTCGTGCAGGAATTCTCTCGCAGCTCATCTCCCAGACAACGGCTTCAAACCAGTCGCAAAAACTTGTTTCAGTCTGAGGATCACATTCGGGCAGCCGCGTTTTCAAAATCTGAAAGCAACCCTTGAACGAGAGGCGATCCGTAGCAAGATCAGCGCTCGTCGCTGCTTCAAGCATCAACACCCGCGTCATGAAATGACCCAGCGAAAGAGCATACAGTTCCTGCTTCAATCCATCGGTCGTCTCACTGCGAAGATGAGTTGTCTTTTCTGCCCGGCAGGGATCCTGATGGGTCTTCTGTTCATCAAATACAATTTCTTCTTCCCAACGTTCGTGGTACTCCATAATCAATTCCAGCGCCGGAAATTCTTCCGCATCCATCAGGTTCGTCATTAGTCGATGAACCTCCTGGTGTCCGGTTCGCTGAGGGTCATCCAACGTGTACTCCACGATGCGAACAACAATGCCGTGACGATCATTCGCGCGGCTCCAACCGTTCTTGTAAACCTTTGCCAGGTAAGACCCGTCCGAAAGCATTTCGATCGGTTTGAGCACCATCGATTTCATGACTCGAAACAACAATTTATGTTCTAAATGCAGCGTTTTCCAAGTTTCGTAGCTGAAGAAGCCACGATCTTCCATCAACAGTGCATCGGCCGGTATCGCATCCCACAGGTCCTTGACAAGCTTCCGTTCCGAATCTTTCCAGCCACCGTACACGAAGGCAAATTCGATGTGTGTGCCAAGTTCCACGAGGCTGACTTTTCGAAGTTGAGGAAACGGTCCTTGGCCTTTGCTGCCAGACGATCGCCCGAGATGCTGATGTGTCTCACAGTCTGCAACATCCATCACAGTTCCGTCGATCGCTACTTTTCTCATGCCTTTGTAAAACGCTCCGGGAGTTTGTTCTGTAGCCATCGGTTTGACGACCGATTTGTACAGCGCGACAAGTGGTTCGCTGCCTAGTCGCTGTCGAGCCATACACAATGCCGATCGACAGGGCGAAGCTTCGCCTTTGCGAATCCTGCGGCAGGCTTTGAAGACCTGTCGAATTGGAAGTTCTGTGAACAGTCCCATGGCGAGTACAACCAAAATCATGATCTCATATGTGAGCCCGCACCGACGAACGGATTGTTTGTTGGTGGCTTTCAGTGCGTTTGTGATTTGTTCCTGCGAGATGACCTTTTCCAGGCCAGCCAGTCGGTCTAAGATACGTCGGTTCTGGCCCTCGGAAAATGTTGAGCGTCCCTGCTCGTCCATGTCGTGACTCCTTGCTGAAGTTGATGTCGTTGCAACACAACTATAGCAGGAGTCACGGTTTACATTTTTTGAACGGTATTGCGTTTAATGGCCTGATGCGTTATTGCTGCAGAATTCCGGGGAAAATCGCTGATGCCAGCAGCGCAGATTGCATCTGTTTGCGGACCGAACAACGCAAATTCCAGTGGCTTTGGACTGCCGGAGCTCACTTTGTTCGGTCGGGCCTGCATGCATCAGTACCCCAACGACCGGGCACTGGTGTTGTGACACTTGCCGTGCTATTTCAGTTGCGAAATCTTCCCGCTGCCTGCAACACTTTGTTTAATTTCGGGTTCACCGATGTATTGCACATCACCGCTGCCTGCGATTGAGATCTCCAGCGAGTCGGCGGCTTGAACAAAAACACTGCCTGACCCTGCGATGGAAACCGAGACGGCTTTCGAGGTCATACTTTCACTGTGCACCGTACCGCTTCCAGCGATCGACACATCCAGCGACGAACAATTTCCTTTGGTTGTGACTTTGCCAGCCCCGGCGATTTCCAGATTGAATTTTTCGGCCTGCACGCCGACCTCAACCGTTGATGATCCTGCAACATCCAACTCAGCTTGCTCACCACCCAGTTCTTCAATTGTACCTTTGACCGAACCGGCAAGTGCGACGCTGCTTATCAACGGAGAAGTCAGCTTCAAGACTGCTGGGGATTTTGTCGCCAGATTCTGGTCGGATGAAACACGCAACTGCCCGTCTTCGACGATCGTCGTGACGTGTTCCAGCAGATTTTCATCCATCGTGATTTCCAGCGTCCAGGCGTCGCCTTTCGTAATGACAATCTCCACGGGAATACTGATCTCAACCTTTGTAAAACTCTCGACTTCTCGCGTTTCCGTCTTCGAAACGCCGGATCCCTGAATAGCAGGAGCGACGACATTGCAGCCCGCAAGAAGGCTGAGACTTGCGGCCAAAACAACGGCCATGGAACGGTTCAAGTTCATCATCAGTCGGCTTTCAGTGTTCATATGAAATTCCAGGATTTGAATCCACGAGTTGATTGTGAAGCATCGTGATTCGCTCACCGATGAAGATTCCTGGCCAGAATCCAGCGAAGCGAGGAAGTTCTATCGTTCAGTGAGAAATCATGCGTCTCGCGCACGCATCGCGTTGCCTCGCATCGCGTTGCCCTATTAACCGTAGCGGAATTCGTGAGAATTCCCCGGTGGCCTGAATGTTGGCGAATTCAACTACAGGGCCGCTCCGAATTTCTACCAAATCTGCCCACGACGCCAGTGGGCACATCAGAATGAAACGAAATTGCCACACAGGAACCGAAATTGCAATTGTCGGTTCAGCACGAAATTGGCGTGAGGGCCTGAGCGGCCATCAAAGTATTCTGCAGCAGCATGGCAATCGTCATCGGACCCACGCCGCCCGGTACTGGTGTGATGGCACTTGCGACTTCGCGAGCTTCCGAATAATTCACATCGCCAACCAATTGATCGCCAACTCGGTTGATACCCACATCAATAACGATCGCTCCCGGTTTGATCATGTCGCCACGCACGAATTCCGGAATCCCAAGCGCTGCGATCAGAATATCGGCCTGGCGACACACCGTGCCGATGTCTTTTGTGCGACTGTGACAAACAGTCACTGTCGCATCAACGCCTTTCTGAAGCAGTAATGCGGCCATCGGCTTTCCAACGATGTCGCTGCGTCCAATAACAACCGCGTGCGCCCCGGCGGTTTTGACTTCAGAGACTTCCAGCATTTTCATGACGCCGGCAGGAGTACACGGCAGAAATCGAGGACGTCCCTGAAGCATCAAGCCCACATTCTCCGGATGGAACCCGTCGACATCCTTGGTGGGATGAATGGCATCCAGAATCAAAGTGGAATCGATTTGTTTGGGAAGAGGCAACTGCACAAGAATTCCGTGCACGCCCGTGTCTTCGTTCAATTGCTGGACCAGATCGAGTAATTCCTGCTGCGACGTGTTCGCTGGCAAGCGATGCAGAGTACTGAGCAATCCGGCTTTCTGGCAGGCTCGTTCCTTGTTTCGAACATAGACGTGGCTTGCAGGATCATCGCCGACCAGGACAGCGGCAAGATGCGGAACGACAGACGTTTGTTCTCGAAATGCGAGTACTCTCCGAGCGACTTCCAATCGTGTCAGCTCGGCAATCTGCTTTCCGTCGATAACCATGGCACTCATCGAACATTAGCTTTCTTATCAGGATCAGAATTTGGCTGAGCAACCGCATGTCGCTCAGCACCGCCTTCCGTGCGCGGCGAATGTCTTGTTAGAGAATTGTATGTCATCTTGTGGTCTGCAAGGGCATCCGTCAAAACCGTGATAAGTTCTTCTGGTTTGAATGGCTTTTGCAAAACACCTTTGACTGCCCGCATCTTTGGGAAGTCTCCCAGATTTTCGGTGGAATACCCACTCATCAAAACAATGGGAATCTCAATCCCCTTGATCGCAAGTTCCTCAAGCATCGAAGGGCCATCCAAAACTGGCATCATCATGTCCAGCAGCAGACAGCTAATGTTCCTGTTTTCAGTAATATACTCCAACGCATCCGTTGAACTTGCGAATGTTTTCGTTTCGCCTCCGATGGTTCCCACTGTACGTTGAACAACGTCCAGAATCTGCTGCTGATCATCCACCGCAACGACTCGAAGAACTTTCGGCAACGGCGTTCTGACGGGCTCAACGGGAGACTTAGCAACCGACGGCAGCGGTTGAGTCGACAACGGAAGAAGGATTCGGAATCGACATCCCTGGCCGGCTTTTGTAGAAATCTGGATCAATCCATTGTGCCGATTGATGTGGCCATAAACGACGGCCAATCCAAAACCGTGACCTGTTGATTTGCCCTTTGTTGTAAAGAACGGCTCGAAAACTCTCGCAAGATCCCCTTCAGGAATGCCCTTTCCGGAATCCTGCACTTCAAACCAGACAAACTGTCCACCAGTTTTGCGATTCCCGAACGTCGGCGTATTGATCGGCACCGCGTCCATAGTTTCGAACCCGGTTTTGATAACGATTGTCCCGGGTGCATCTGGCATCGCCTGAGCCGCGTTGGTCACCAGGTTCATCAGGATCTGATCCAGTTGCTCAGAATCTCCCTCGGTCAACAGCGGTGAAATCGCCGGTCTAAACTCCAGAACAAATTTGCTACCAAGCCCGGATCGAAGAAGGGGCAGCATGCGATTGATGGAATCATTCAGGTCGACAACCTGTTTCCGAGCCGGCTGCTTGCCTGCATACGCCAGCATCTTGTGACTCAACCCTGCTGCCGTTTCCGCAGATCGAATGATACCATCCAGACATTGTATTCCTGCTGGCGAAATTGCTTCCAGGTGTCGTAACAGGTCCGCATTACCAATCACTCCGACAAGCAGGTTATTAAAGTCGTGTGCAATTCCACCTGCGAGAGCTCCCAGACTTTCCAATCGTTCTGTCTGAGCAAGACGAAGTTCGATCTGTTCTTTCTCCTGCCGTGCCTTTTCCGAGTTTCGCATTTCTTCTTCAATGCGAAGATTTATCTTTCGCAGACGTCCACGTTCGCGAAGCAGAACCGCCGCAAGCGCACAAAATATTCCGAATCCAATTCGGGCGTGTAACAACGAACGCCGACTTTCTTCGTCGGCCCGAAATTGTTCGGCAGAGATTTGTCGCGACTGCGAATCCAGCATGCGATGAATTCGCAGGTCGTTCCAGTTTTCAATTGCAATCGACGCGTTGTTTCTCAGAGCGATCAGAACCTGCCTTCGTGCCTGGATCGTCTTATGGAGCGCCGACCAGTCGTTCTGGGCTGAGACATCCCGAGGCAGGTTTTCACCAATTGAAAGCAGGCGACCTAATAGCTCCGGGCAATTGATCGCAGAAACAATGCCGTGAATGTTTCTTAATCCTGTTTCTAACACATGCCATTGGTCGTCACCCTGAGCCAATTCCATCAACTCTGTTTCGCAGTGCGCCGACAGTGTCTTATTCTTCAGACTCGATGCCGTTGCACGAGCTTCGTTGATGTGCTCGATCGCTTTCTCTTTATTGCCGAGCGAAGCGTTGAGATTGGCAGAAAATCTCAAAACGTCGACTTGCAAGGCTCGAGGCAACGTCGCAAATGTCTCGGGCTGCAGCAATTTTTCGCTGAGAGGAAGCAGCTCGCTCTTTTGCTCCGGCGGATCATTCTGCAATCTGATTTCAAGATTCAGCAGATCGAAACGCCGCAGAAGCGGTTCACTGTTCGTCATTGCAAGGAGTACTGTCGATCGCTGCATCAAATAAAAGGTATCCGCACCTTCCTCTTCTCGACATCGGATCAAATCACAGAGCAACCGCAGCCGAACACCATTCATCTCCGGCGAACTTCCAGGAGTCAGTTCGGCAACAGGCGGTATCGGCACTGAGGTGGTGTTTCTTGCCCCAAGACACTGCTGATGAGTGAACAATGCACGGCTAAACAGTAATTGCAGAGGTTGTGGTGCCATGACGGGGAAGAGTGCAGTCGCCCGCTCGAAGTCATCCAGACTCTTCTCAACTCCCCAAAGACACAAAGCCGCTGCAGAACGCTGCATCAATGCCGCTGCAACGACGCCATCGTTACCTTTCGCTTCGGCAATTTGAAATGTTTCGGTACACCGCTGATAGCACTGCTCAACGTCTTCATCCATCGTGTCGGCGTTGCGCACCAACAGCCGAATCCAGTCGTTGTCAGTCTCGGGCAAAGCATCGCCGACATTGCCCGGCACTTCGACCGGCAATGGACCAGTGTTTCCCCTAGGTTGCATTCCACTGGCGGAATTGACTGAAATCGCCGCACCGATAAAAACCGACAGGAACAACCGCGTCATATAAAAGACTCCATTCTGCCAGTTCAAAAAGTCGGCGGGGCGGGTTCTTCGCCTCTATTTTGTAAGGCGAAGGATCGCGAAATCCACCGCAGGTTTCAATTGCATCGAGACCTTTTCGTGACCGGATTGATGCGACTCTGGACTTTCAAGCCCACGGAATTGTCTGGTCCGGCTGCTCGGTCACTCACAATCGTTGAGTTTCCCGGTTGCGGAATTTGCGAAAACTCCCTTCTTTCCCTGAGTCTTCTAAATCTCCAGGTATTCGAATCTCCAGGTATTCCAGAAACGACGAAGAGAAGTCGGCAGTTCTGAGCCACACGATTCGGATGTTTTGCCACCGTCAACCAAAGCGTGGGGAAATTTCCGGATCTCGCTGGCGATTGGTTTCTTCAGTCTTTCGTAAAGTTTCAGCGACTTCAGCGACGCTCACCTTCTGGTGTAGTGTCTCACGCAGTCGTTGAATTATAGTGTTTGTAACCACGAAAGACACAAAAGACACGAAAAAGGCCCATCGTTCCCTGCAGTCTGAATTACGATTCTTTCGTGCCTTTCGTGGTTGGCCTTGCTCCCAATCGATTCACAGCACAATTCGTTAGTACTGAACGTTCGCGTTGTCAAGGGGCCATCCAAATTGAGTACGAACAGTTCGAATGTGCTGGCCATCGTACCGTGCCCCGAGACAAGCGGGTGCGAGGCACTTGACAGAAGAATCTTTTCGATCGTCGACAAACGCTGGTTCGCCCCGGCGAATTTCGGGCCCCGATTGGATGGCCCTTGTTCTTGAAATTACCCTCTTTGTTGAATCCCGTCAGGTAAGTCGCGTAGCGAATACAGCCGCGATGAAATAGTGTTGAGGGGCGATCGCATCGCACGGATGAATCTCAGTTGAGTGCTGTGACTGGCAAATATCGCAATCAGAATTGTGGTTCGGATTGATGAAGATTGTTCAGGTGGGAGTTCGCCTCGCGAATGTTCTCGGTGGGAGATGCGGAATTGCTAATGAGAGTGTTGTCTGTTGCGGAAGCATGTTCCTGGAATTGGCTGCGAGAGTACGCACAATTGCCGGGCGTGTTCCCGTCGGGGGAGCGACGGGTTTACGGTACGGCGGAGAAAGCCGGGGACACACCGTTTATTGCTTCGGTCGCATCGTTTCTTGAACGTCTGCAAAGTGCTGTGTGACCGGTATTATCCCCCCGGTGTTTTCTCCGCAGTTTTAGTGTGTCTGCCTGATCCATGCCGCTTCTGCCGCCGAATCACGCATCCTGCATATCTGCCGGTTCATCGCCTCAGACAGTCTTATCGATATTTCCGTTGAACTTTGCTAAACTCCCAAATGGCTTCCAACGAGTGCAGGGCGCATGCAATATTGCCTGTTCTCAACGGAATTGGCCGACATCATTACTGCGTTGGCGGCAGGTAAGCACTGGTGCATAAGTACTGTCAGAAAACTTGTTTAACCGTCAGCCGCAGGCGTACGAGGAACCGTGGCAACGAGTACGCCTGCGGCTGACTGTTAAACGCAATACCGTTCGAAAAGTAGCGGCACGGCGCGAGCCGTCCGGTGAGTGCCTGCAGAATGCTGGCTCACCGGACGGCTTTCGCCGATTCCGCTACTTTACAGGCCGTTCGTTGAACGGTATTGCTGTTAAACGATGAAACTTCTGCACCAGTGCTTAACTCGTGAATTAACCGTGATAGAAAACAGTCTCAGGTCTGCAAAGTCATACAGAATCATGAAACGAAACCTGCAAAGTATCCGTCTGTGGCCAGTGTTCTTCATGGCCACTTTTGCGTGTGGCTTGCTGGCCCGCGCTGAGGCTTCAGACACCCCGGGTTCCGTCGATTTTAATCGGGATGTCAAACCGATCCTGGCAAACCACTGCTGGAACTGCCACGGTGTCGACAGCGCACTTCGAGAAGGCGGGCTGCGACTGGATGTGCGAGAATCCGCCATCGCGGAAACAACAACAAAGCATCGTGCCATTGTGCCGGGAGACACTGCGGCGAGTGAATTGGTCGCTCGCATTGATGCCAATGACGATCAGCAAATGCCCCCGAAAGAATTTGATAAGCCACTGTCTGTCGCTCAGAAGGAAATCCTGAAACGGTGGATTGCAGAAGGGGCTCCTTATGCCGAACATTGGGCTTTCACAGCTCCGCAACGTCATTCCGTGCCGAATGTGCAGCTCACCGAATGGCCACGAAATGAGATCGATCACTTTGTTCTGAAGAAGCTAGAATCGGTTGGGCTGACACCATCACCCGAGGCAGATCGCAGTACGTGGCTCAGGCGAGTCACACTGGATCTGACCGGGTTGCCGCCAACTCCGGAAGACAGGAAAGCGTTTCTCAGCGACACATCGCCGATGGCCTATGAACAGGTCGTCGATCGTCTGATGTCTTCTCCACGTCATGCAGAGCGCATGGCCATGCACTGGCTGGACGCTGCTCGGTATGCCGACACCAACGGCTACAACAACGACGAGGTCCGAACGCTGTGGCCCTGGCGAGACTGGGTGATCGACGCCTTCGCCCGCAACCTGCCGTACGATCAGTTTCTTACGGAGCAACTGGCGGGAGATCTGTTGCCGGATGCAACGCTGAGCCAAAAAGTTGCGACGGGGTTCAATCGCAATCACGTCCTGACAACGGAGGGCGGGATCATCGACGAAGAGTACCGCATCGAATACGTGGTCGATCGTGTCCACACGACGGCGTCAGTCTTTATGGCACTGTCGTTGCAATGTGCCCGCTGCCATGATCACAAGTATGACCCGTTCAGCCAGAAAGATTTCTATCGCTTCGCCGCCTTTTTCAACAACATCCCCGACAAGGTTGTGCCCTACGATCAGGGCCGAATGGCAGAACCGATCGTGAAGGCACCCACGGCAGCTCAGTTGGCTAAGCAAAGATCCATCGAAGCACGTCGGGAAGAGTTAAACGAAAAATTGCGGACGCGTTCCGGCCAGATCGATCGAGACCTCGTGGCGTGGGAAGCGTCATTGACTCCGGAAGAGATCGCGGACGCTGGTTTCGCCGGACTGGTCGCTCACTTTCCGCTGGATGAATCCGCTGGCCCCAACGTGGCGAACACCATTCGTCCGGATGCAGCAGGCGTAGTGCATGGACCATTTGCGACTTCGGAAGGGAAGCTTGGTGGTGCGCTAAAGTTTGAGGGATCAACGCATGTGGTTGCCGGTGAAGTCGGAGCATTTGAAAGCGATCAGTCGTTTTCGACGTCCGCCTGGATCTATTCCACAACCGCTGATGCCAGTACTGTGCTGTCGAAGATGGACGATGCCAACGCCTTTCGCGGTTACGATATCATTCTGGAAGGAAACAAAGTCGCCAGTCACTTTGTTCATCACTGGCCCGACCGTGCGTTCAAGGTGGTGACACGGCAACCGATCACGCTTAACGCTTGGCATCATGTTGTTGCGACGTACGATGGTTCCTGCAAATCGAGCGGCGTGAAGATCTACGTCGATGGGCAGTTGCAGCAACTTGATGTCACGACCGACAACACGCTCGACGGCACGCTGCTGACAGACAAGCCGTTCCACATCGGACGGCGGAATGCGTCGGCTCCGTTTCAAGGACGCATCGACGATGTCCGCATTTACTCCACGGTTTTGACGACGGAAAATATTGAACTGCTTGCCCGAGGGGACATGTTGAGCGGAATCAAAGATATTATCGCCACTGAATCCGCAATGCGATCCTCGGAGCAAGTCGATCGCCTGCGTGCCTATTACATCGATCAAATCGACCCGCAGGCGCGGCAATGGCGTGCTGAGCTGGTCGAAGTCGCAGAGCAGTTAGCAGCACTTGAGAAGGCGATTCCGGTCACAATGATCATGGGCGAAATGTCGCCGCGTCGGCCAACGCACATTTTAACGCGAGGTCAATACGACCAGCCAGGTGAGGAAGTGCAGCCTGGAGTCTTTGGTTCATTCGCCGGCTTGCCAGCCGAGGCGACGACTCGTCTCGACATGGCCCACTGGCTGACCCATCCGCAGCATCCGTTGACTTCGCGAGTTGCAATCAATCGCTGGTGGGAAATGCTGTTCGGCACGGGGATCGTCGAGACATCCGAAGACTTTGGCATCCAGGGAGCTGCTCCGAGCCATCCGGAACTGCTGGACTGGTTGGCGACAGAATTGATCGCCCGCCAATGGAATACTCGCGCGATGCTCAGGATGATGGTTCTCTCAGCAACCTACCGTCAGGTCTCACACGCCACTCCGGCGACGATCGAACACGACCCTGGCAATCGTCTGTTCGCCCATGGTCCTCGCTATCGTCTGTCAGCCGAAGTGATTCGCGACAATGCACTGGCCATCAGCGGACTTCTCGTGGACCATGTCGGTGGACCGAGCGTGAAGCCGTATCAGCCCGCGGGGCTCTGGGAAGATGTGTCCGTCTCGCGCCGCGAATCGTACGCCGCAGATAAGGGAGATGGTCTCTATCGTCGCAGCATGTATACGTTTTGGAAACGTACCTGCCCGCCACCAGGAATGACGGCGTTTGATGCTCCGGATCGAGAGACGTGCCTGATTCGCCGAACGCGGACCAACACACCGATGCAGGCACTGGTTCTGCTCAACGATCCCACGTACGTTGAAGCGGCGCGGAAGTTTGCTGAGCGAGTGATGCGGCATGCTCCTGACGATGCCGAGCGATTCAGTCATGCCTTCGACATCGCTTTGAGTCGTTCCCCTCAGCCCGATGAATCTGCAATTTTACTGCAGGTTCTGCAGGCGGCACGCAAGCGGTTTCTCACCGACCCTGACGCTGCCCGGAAGCTGCTGGCGATCGGTGACTCGCCGTCATCGGACGAATTCGAAGTGACGGAACTTGCTGCCTGGACGACGGTCACGAGTTTGATCCTCAACCTGGATGAGACGATTTCGAAGCCATAGACTTAACGTAGCCGTCACTCTCCGAGTGACGAAATGCGATTCAGGTATGAATCAGGCGTTCACAAAGCCAAAAAAAAGTCAATTGTCCGTGGAATCGCAATCCATCACTCGGAGAGTGATGCCTACGTTATTCAAAGCCATAAATTCAGCCGTATAACAAGGTGATCACGATGAACCAATTCCTCGAGCTTCAGCAGCAACACACTCGCAGAACTTTGTTGAAACACACGGCCTCATCGGCAGTCGGTGCTGCGGCCCTGGCAGGCTTGCTGGCGAATGACAGTCAGGCGGCGTCATCAGGGGAACAGTTCACTCACTTTGCCCCCCGAGCAAAGCGAATCGTTTATCTGTTTCAGTCGGGCGGCCCGTCGCACCTGGAACTCCTCGACTACAAACCAAAACTGCGGGACCTTCACGGGACGGAACTTCCCGAATCGATTCGACAGGGACAACGTCTGACCGGAATGACCTCGGCGCAAAAGAGCTTTCCAGTCATCGCTCCGAAGTTCGGCTTTCATCAAACAGGTCAGGCGGGCACATGGGTCAGCGATCTGCTGCCCTACACGTCCAAAGTCATGGACGACATTTGCCTGATCAGGTCAATGCATACGGAGGCGATTAACCACGACCCGGCGATCACGTTCATTCAATCCGGTTCTCAGCAGCCCGGTCGACCTTCGCTCGGCGCGTGGCTGAGTTATGGCTTGGGAAGTGAAGCGAAAGACTTGCCAGCGTTCGTCGTGTTGATCTCGCACGGATCAGGGAAAGATTCCAATCAGGGGCTGATGGATCGACTCTGGGGCAGCGGCTTCCTGCCTTCCAGTCATCAGGGAGTAAAGTTGCGGGCTGCTGGCGATCCTGTGCTGTACCTGTCCGACCCACCTGGCATTGACCGCGACCTGCGACGAACGATGCTCGATGGTTTGGGCAGGCTGAACGAGCGACAACTGACATTGACTGGTGACCCCGAGATTGCCACGCGAATTGCCCAGTACGAGATGGCTTTTCGTATGCAGTCTTCTGTGCCCGAGCTGACTGATCTGAGTTCTGAAACAAAAGAGACGTTTGATCTTTACGGCGAGGAATCGAAACAGCCTGGCACATTCGCCGCCAACTGTCTGATGGCTCGTCGAATGCTGGAGCGTGGCGTCCGTTGTGTGCAGCTCTATCACCGAGGCTGGGATCAGCACGGCGGACTGCCAACGAATATTCCAAAGCAGTCGCACGATATCGATCAGCCTCAGGCGGGGCTGATTTCGGATCTTAAACAACGCGGCATGCTGGAAGACACGCTCATCGTGTGGGCTGGGGAGTTTGGCCGAACGGTCTATGGTCAGGGCGGTCTGCAGGATGATTATGGCCGCGACCACCATGGTCGCTGCTTTTCGGTATGGATGGCCGGCGGAGGAATCAAGCCGGGCATGGTTTACGGTGAGACGGATGACTACGGTTACAACATTGTGCGCGATCCGGTTCACGTGCACGACCTGAACGCTACGATCCTGCATTGTCTTGGGTACGACCACAAGCGGCTCACCTATCGGTTCCAGGGACGAGACTACCGGCTGACTGATGTGCATGGAGAAATCGTGACTCCAGTGCTGGCATAGCTTCGCGTGCCTTCAGGCCTGAAACCGCATCGCAATCTTGACGGTACCCGACCGCAGTTTTTGGTCTGGATTTGTTGTTCATGGCAATGAGTCGACACGTGAAATCACCACCTGTGTTCCGGCCATCACGGAGATCCCGACAAGATTAGGATCTGCCGAGCATGCACCGCCTTTTCGAATCGTTCATTCGGACTTCCACACCAACACACTGAAGTGCGGAAAAACACGTAGTTTGTCTCCTCGACAAGTCGCTGAGCGACCATGCTAAATCGCTGCTGAAGTCCACGCGAGCAACGCCAACGGCCCAGCACAATCCGTGCGATCGCCAAACTCCCGTTGAATCTCCGGAAACCCGCACGCGGTAACGCCAATCTACTCATCGTGATCGCATCAACCAGCATTTTCTGCCGAAATCTGACTTGGGTTTTTTGTGAGGTTCCATGCGCCCACATTACGCGCGGAAGGCCGTGCGGAATGGGTCC
>JBGSVD010000041.1:0-105542 GCA_041753135.1 Planctomycetaceae bacterium | reverse complement strand
TCATCGAACTCAACGTGCCGAGCTTCCGTGTGGAATCGGCAAAGAAGAGCAAGACAAAGACTCCTCAATAACCAAACTCCCATTTCCATCCGGGAATTCTAATTGTCGCTAAACCGCACTTCTAATTGTCGCCGAACAGTTATGCCTGCCGCCGCCTTTGTTTGCGTTACGGCATTGTTTGAAGGTTATGCGTTAATATGTTTTGTACTGCGGAGCCGATCGGCATGTCACTTATCATGGTGAGTCTGTTTCTGCTGGCCAGGGCTGACGATGACCTGGTTACGATCTCACTGCTTCGCAATGCCTACGAACAGCACACGACTTACTGCAAGTCGGGGCGCATGAAGTTTATGTTCAAGTCTCTTTACCACGCGTCGAATCACCTGACGGTACTTCAGGGAGTGGTAGAATGGACTGATGATTACATGTATTTTGACGGCAATCTTCGTCAGGAGCGTGCTTCGTCCAAAGGAAGATCGGAAGTGGACATTGACGTCAAACTGCTGAATTCCAAGGGATACGAACTCGTTAGGACAAGTGCCTCTGAGAGAAATCCCGTTCCGTTTGTGGATTACAGAATTGGATCGGGCAGGTTAAACGTTTCAGATGATCTCCGACCGGATTTGGATAAGTATCTCGTGTATTCGGAGGCGTTCGGCGGATCAAATAGCCCGCTAAACTTGCTCCAGTCAAGTACTGCTGTGTTCAATGGCAGGACATTTGAGAGGTCGGTTTCAAAGAACGAATCGTTGGTTGATGTGGCGCTTTCATTTCCGAGTCAAATGACGACGTTGTCATTTGATCTGGAAAAGGGTGGGTTCTGTACGATGTGCAGAACGACATTCCAGAGGGATGTGCCGTCATTCGTCGAAGCCACTCGAGAATGGGTTTCTCTGGATGGAAACCGCTGGTTTCCTTCGAAATCTTTTTCCTCCTTTCGAACGGGATCACCGACTTCGGAACCCGTTCGGACTGGAGAACTTACCATTGATTTCTTTGAACCGCTAAGCGGTCGCACGTTTACCGGGAGGCCCACGCTTTCAAGCTTTGGCCCTGTCCCGAAGGGAGCAACTGTGTCCGAACGAAGGACAGATGGTACTTTTAAGGAATGGACCGAGGGCGTGAGCAGCGTTCATGATCTGGAAGAACAACTGAAACGGCATTCCTCACAAATTCGGAGCGGAAGTTTGATGGACAGCGAGAACAGCAGATGAAAAACCTGGCGATGATCCTGGGGACGCTTGGCTTCATCCACGCAACCACTGTGTTGGGTCAATCTCAGGAAGACTGTGGGGCTCGTTGCCTGTTCACAGCAATCCATTCTCTGGATCCGACGAGCACTGCCTCGTTTTCAGACATGATTGAAGAAATGGCGCCGGACGCAACTGGATTGTCGTTCAAGCAGGTCCAGGAACAAGCGGAACAATTCGGGTTTCGTACGCTTGGGGTCGAAACGTCACTCAGGGTATTGCAACATCGCAAGCGTCCGTTCGCCTGTATCGCTCACCTGAAGAACAATCACTTTGTGTTAATCACACACATTGAGGCGCAAATCGTTAGGATTTCTGATCCACCCGAGCAAATTGATCTTCCACATTCCACCTTTCTCAGTGAATGGGATGGATCAGCGCTGCTGGTCTCCCAGACATCGATTGCGGCGGAAGAAGATATCATCTCTGCGATTTGGTGGAAAGATTTTTTGCTGAGGGCTCTCATGTGGGGCAGCATTGTCCTGACTGTCGCTGCTGGGCTCTTTTGGCTGCGTCGCAAATGGCAAATAATGGCTAAGGGGGTCTAGCATGGAAGATTGCCTGAGACGATCTTTTGCTCCTGCTCTGCTATTGGTTCAATTCTGCGTGCAGTTCGTTGTTGGTTGCGGCTCAAATTCGGATACAGTCACCACCGAACATAACGCCGTTTCCCTTGTGACACTGCCTGGAGAAGACAATACTCGTCGCGAAGACCAATTCGTTTTGACTCCACAGCACATCGATCTCGGTGACATCGCAGTGCAGACAGAACCGTTCAGGGTCACGTTTGAAATCAAAAATGGGACGGGAAAGACGCTCTATCTGGATAAGATCGAATCGACTTGCGGCTGTACGGTCGCTGTTCCCGACAGGAAAGAACTTGCTCCAAATGAAGTCACCACAATCAATGCATCCGTGAAGGTTCGCGAACTCGGGACTCGCTCCTCAAGATTGCGTGTGCAAACCAAAGGATCAGAATTTTCGGCGACTGGTGAGATTCGGTGGCAGGCTGGAAGTACCGTCGTAGTTTCACCCGGATCTTTATCCTTTGGAAACGTTGCGTGCGGTCGCACGAAGACTGAGGCAATCAAAATCACAACGCCAGACGGTTCAGATATTCAGTCGTGGTTACTGCATGCAGTTGTCTTGCAATCTCAGGATATCACGCTGGTAAGAGATGACAAAGGCGACACATCCACATTGTCCGTAACCTTGTCGGCGACAAATCCGACACCGGGTTCGCGTACATCACTTCAGCTATCCCTGAAGCCGCCAATCGGTACCATTTCAGTACCGGTTGACTGGCGATCTTCAGAGAACATCTTAATAGAGCCGAAAGGAGTTTTTCGTGGAAGTGTCAAGCCCGGCGTTCGATGGAAGCAAACGTTTCTATTGCGATCGGAAGATATTGAGATCGAAGCCGTGTCCTGTACTGGTGATAGTCTGTTGAGCTCTGAAAGACTTCGTGCGGGATTGCTCTCTTGTGAAATCGGAGGTGAGTTTCCCTGCGAGCCTGGGCCATTTAATTTGGAAATTCCCATAGAGGCCGTTTTGCGAGAAGGACAGAAGAAGCAACTTGTTTTCTGCGTAAGTGGCATTGTTGATGAGGCGAAAGACGTTTCGAACTAAGTAATCATTGCCGTTGCTTTCCATCGCTACTCATAGCAAGGCAGTGCATTCCGTTTTGGAGATGGACATGTTCGTTCAGGTTGCTCTGGCACTTCGTGTCCATCACGTAAAATCTATCCAAAATGCTCAGAACAGGTCTGCCTTTTCCTTTGTTGAAGTGCTGGTCGTCTTAGCGGTGATCGGCCTTTTGACCTCGCTTATTGTTCCGGCAGTGATGGATGCGCGAGACAGCGCAAGGAAATTGGATTGCCAGAATCGGCTGCGGCAATTTGGACTGGCGATACACCAGTTTGAATCGACGTTCCACCATCTGCCAGTTGGAGTTGAGTTTGACCTCAAAACAGGCAGGTCATCTCGGTGGATGTCGCCGCAAACACAATTTCTGCCGTTCCTTGAGCAAGCAAGCCTTTTCGAGGAGATCAAAGCTGCCGACGATAACAACACGTTTCAACTTGTTGTCCAGAAACTGCTTCCCGTTTTTCATTGCCCATCAGAGAGTATCACCTTCGGCATCAATTATAGAGTCTGCACCGGACGAAATGTTGCGTTCCATGATGAAGCATTCAGCAAGGGTGAACTTGCGCACGGGCAGGGAGCTTTTGCTGGCGTCAGTTCCGTAACGCCGATTTCGTTTGCTGATATCACTGATGGACTTTCGAATACCGCAGCGATGAGCGAGCGGAGTATCTCGCTCGGACCGGACAGACGGTACGACCGAAACCGAGATATCTGGTACAGCAACGCAATGTCTGTGGGATTTGATCCGGATCGACGCCCCGTCGATGATACCGTGGCAATTTGCCGATCGTTGGACGGTAATCCAACTGCCTATTTCACGCCGTATGTTGGCCATAACTTTGTAAAAGATGGCTTCATGCACAGTGGATATAATCATGTGCTTTCACCGAACTCTGAAATCTCTGATTGTCTGCTCGATCGAATCAAGACCGCCAATCCGGGTCAATTGTCTTCGCACAGTTCTGACTGGGGGGCAGTGGCAGCCCGAAGCCAACATCGTGACCGCACAGTCAGTTTGCTCCTTCTGGATGGCTCCGTGAAACTGATTGCAGCACAAGTCGACTTAACAACTTGGCGAGCGTTAGGGTCCCGAAAGGACGCCGATTGAATTTTGATCCGCCGCCAGATTCGCGTCAACACGGGAAGTCCGCCGATGCAAGGCGCAGGGAGACAACGGGACGCCGCACTTTGTTGACACTCCGATTTGGTTTTGTAAACGCCTCCCCTGCTTGTTGATTGATTCGTTGGCGGAAATGAGATGAATCAGGCTCGGCTGGCTCGTGTTGAGGTATTTGCAGCGGACGAAATCGCAATCGTCCACGTCATGAATCGCACGGTGCGGCGGTGTTTTTTCTTCGGCGAGGATTCCGTCAGTGGAAAGAACTATGACCATCGCAAGTAGTGGCTCGATGATCAGCTTGTTCATCAGGCGAAGTACTTCGGAATCGATCTGCTTTGTCAGGCGATTCTGAGCAACCATTTTCATTTCGTCCTCAGGTCTCGGCCGGATGTCGTGAAAGAATGGAGCGATGCGGAAGTGGCTCGGCGGTGGCGGAACCTGTTTCCTCAGCGACGAAACAAGGACGGTTCCCCGGTGGCGGTTTCGTGCTGTTGGATTTCAAAGGCAAAGAGTCGCCCCCGTTGGGCAACGCCGTTAAGGATTTTCGTAGCAGAATTCGTGAGAATTCTGATTTCGCCTTCGCCTTCGGAAGTCTCACGACTTCCGCTACAGGAAAAAACTGCCCAATTTCAGGCTCAAAAATCCGTAACGGCGTTGCCCTTTGGGACGGAAACACATTCGGACGTTCCATTGGTGCGGCGGTGTTGCCTCATGCGATTTCGCCGCAACGTGGCAACGCTATGGCAGCCCCGGCCAGCGGCTTGGGTCTCGATGCGAAAAGCCCCGACGGTTTTGGTCCGATTGGTGAGATGAAGAAGCTGCACACCGATTTTCGTTCACGGAAGTTCCCCAGAAATGGTCGCAGCTGGATGGACGTCTTTATCATGTGGCAACGCTCGGCGTGGTCTCGGTTTGGGAACTCATTTGCCAAACTGGCAGCGGCACACGATGATCCATCTGGATAAGTTTCCCGGAAAGGTCGACAGGACTCCCAAAGCCAGTCGTCGACATCTGAAAGTGATTCAACGAGTGACTCAGGATCTGGAAAATTTTTTGCGGCCGGAAGAAATCGCGAGGATTTCGCGGCTGGAATTGCGGGCTCGCCGAATTGTCGAAGGGTTCGTGTCGGGGCTGCATCGCAGTCCGTACTTTGGCCAGTCGCTGGAGTTCCTGCAGCATCGTGAGTATGTGGCGGGTGACGACCTGCGCCGCATTGACTGGAAATTGTGGTCGCGTTCCGATCGCTATTATCTGAAGCAGTTTGAAGAAGACACCAACGTTCGCATCATGCTGGTGGTCGATGGCAGCGAATCGATGCAGTTCAAGTCGGGCTCGATGTCGAAGTTTGACTATGCTCAAACCGTCGCCGCCGCATTTGGAATGCTGGCACTGAAGCAGCACGATTCCGTCGGAGTGAGTATCTTTGACTCCGCGATCCGCGCTCAGATCCCGGCCAGTAGTCGCAACAATCATCTGCAGGCAATTCTGGCAGGACTGGAAACTCAAACGGCAGGCGGCAAAACGGACATCTACGGTGTGCTTCGACGAATCAATGAATCTCTGACTCGTCGAAGTATCGTGATCCTGATGTCCGACCTGTTCTGTCCTCGTGAAGATCTTTTCAGGGGACTCACCATGCTGCGTCAGCGAGGCCATGAGGTCATTGCGATGCATATCATGGATGATGAAGAACTGGAATTTAAATACTCCGGCACGTTGCGTTTCGAAGGTCTCGAAGACGGCGGAAAGCTCACCTGTGACCCGGCGGCCCTGCGAGTCGGTTACATGAAAGCTCTCGAACGTTTCCTCGACGCCATTCGAAAACGCTGCGCCGGCAGTGCGGTGGATTACAAACTCATTCGAACAAGCGACAACCTCGACGCCGCACTGGCCCACGTTCTGATGCAGCGACGGAAGAAATGACCAATGACTAACAGGAGCAGTCGTTCAGGTTGTCGATGTCGATATTGTGAGTCAAGCTGAAGCGAATCGGAGAGTGTTACATGAACAAGCACGAGCGAATTGTCATTGACCCACTGATCTGTCACGGAACGCCGTGCGTTCGAGGGCTGCGATATCCAGTGACTATGGTTCTTGAGCTGTTGGCATCTGGAATGTCGCATTCTGAAATTCTTTCGGATTACGAAGATCTCGAAGAGGACGATATCCTGGCATGTTTGAAATATGCTGCGGCGATTAGCGATATGAAAACTCTTTCAAGGGCGGGCTCGTGAAGTGGATTATTGATGCTCAGCTTCCTCGACGGCTTGCGAAACGGCTGCAGGAACTTGGGCATGATGCCGTTCATACGCTCGATCTGCCCCAAGGCAATCGAACGACAGATGCTGAAATCTGTCAGATCGCAGACACTTCCGAGCGAGTTTTGGTAAGCAAGGATAGAGACTTCCTCGATTCATTCATTGTGAATGGAACGCCTCGAAAGCTGCTTTGGATAACACTTGGGAACATTTCGAATTCAAATCTTATCCAACGGTTCGATGAGGACGTTTCAGTGATTGCAGAGTTGTTTACTGAGTTAAATTGCATCGAGCTCACGTGTTCCGGGCTCATTACTCATCGATAATTGAAAAACTGTTGGAGTCATTCCGACCAAACGCGACCCCACCCTGATTTTTCCTTGGTCATTCACCCCTTGGTCATTTTTCATTAGTCATTGGTCCTTCATCCCATGTCGTGGCTGTCCCAGTTTTTTCTGAATCCGGCGTTTGTGCTGCCTGCGGCTGCGCTGGTGGCGGTGCCGATTCTGATTCATATTCTGAGTCGGCTGAGGTACAAAAAAGTTCGCTTTGCCGCGATGGAGTTTCTGCTCGAAAGCGAAGAGCTGAACCGTCGCCGTATTATCATCGAACAGCTCCTGTTGCTGCTGCTCAGAATTCTCGCCGTTTTGCTGATCGGGCTTCTGATTGCAAGGCTGGTGCTGGATCCCAGTCGCCTGCTCATGCTGCGCGGCGCGAGTATGCATCATGTGGTTTTGCTGGACGATTCATTATCGATGCGAGACCGCGAAGGCGATGCCACCGTCTTTCGAGAAGCTCTGACGACTCTGGAAAACATGCTGGCCGAAGGAAGTCGTCAGCCAGGCGCGTCGCGAGTCACGATCCTTTCTATGACCGATCCTCGACGTCCCATTGTGTCTGACAGAATTCTCGACGGAGCTCTCGTTCAGGAGTTGTTGCCACGGCTTCGAAATCTCACCTGTTCGTGGCGAGCCGCATCGCCGGTGGATGCGATCAACGCAGCCAAAGACATTCTGGGTGCCGACGGAAGTGCGTCGCCGCAGGTGCATGTGATCACGGACCTGCGAGCGTCTGACTGGAACAGTCGTCCCGAAGTCGCCGCCGCACTGGAGTCATTGAAGACGATCAAGGCTTCGGTGGATCTGATCAAAGTCGTCAAAGATCCTCGTCCCAATATCGCGTTGCAGCAGTTGTCATCAGAAACTCTGGCGGTGGCTCAGGGAGTCCCGTGGCGAGTCACCTTAACGTTGAAAAATTTCGGTTCGACAAAGGTCGCCGGCCTTCGAGGCACCGTGCTGGTGGATGGCAATCCGCTGCCAGGCAAAGTGCTGATTCCCGATCTGGAACCGGCGGCTGAGCTGCAGGTGTCGCACGATCTGGCGTTCGATTCTGAAGGTCGTCATCAGGTCGAAGTGCGACTGGAAGACGACGCGTTGCGAGAGGACAATCGCGGATTTCTGGCGGTGGATGTCACCGAACGCCGTGCCGTTCTGATCGTCGACGACGAAGGGCAACAGGAAGACGCGTCCTTCGTGGCCGCCGCGTTGAGCGCTGATCCGGCGTTAACCGGTTTGACCAGTGACATCCGTCCGTCGCAGGCGATTACGTCGTCCAACCTGAAACAATACGACTGCATCTATCTGCTGAATGTGCGGGACCTTCCGGCCGATGCAACGGTGCTGCTGGCGGAGTATGTTCGCAGCGGCGGTGGGATCGTTTGGTTCCCCGGCGACCAGGCAAATACTCGCTGGTATTCTGAGACGCTTCGCGAGCCATCATTAAAACTGTTCCCTGTCCCGCTGGGCGTACTGCATGAAGTGGCTGCTGACATTGGATCTAACAACGCGGTCGATGCAAACCCGTTTGTGAATCCGGTGTTCGAGCCGCATCCGATTTTTCTGGTTTACAATTCGCCAGACAGCCCGTTCCCGGACACTGTGCAGATCGCTCGCTGGATGCAGGTGACCGACGACTGGACGGTGGACGATGTTGATCGCTCGGACGGAGTTCGCACGCTGATGCGTCTGAAAAATGGTCAGCCGGTTGCTTTCGAACATCTGCTCGGCAATGGCAAAGTGCTGACATTTCTGACCGGTGCTGGTCGTCGCTGGAGCAACTGGCCCGTCGCGCCGGCTGCTCCGGGATATGTGGTGATGCATCTGCTGATTCATCAGTATCTGCAGCGAACATCGGATTCGGTCGAGCTGCGAGAACTGACGGAACCGCTGCGGCTGGAATGGCCTGTCGGTCAGTTTACTGAAAACCTCGAAGTGTTCCTGCCGGAAGCCTCGGGTGAAGATGAACCGATCGCGGAGACATTTGTTCGACTGCAGGCGACGCCGGTGAAGAAGGACGACGCAAAGCCAGCCGCGGTGGAAAGCGGAAGCACGAACGAAAATGGCGATGAGAAAACACCATCCACTTCAACGGATACCGCGGACGAGAAACTGGGCGTGACGATCGCTCAGGCCGAACGTCCGGGCATCTATAGAATTAGACGATTTGATTCGGAGGGTACAGGCTCTGACATTTCAATCGCTCTCAACGTCCCGATCACAGAAAGCGCTCTGGCAGTGGCGGATGCAGAACAATTGCTTCAGCAGGCGGACCTGGGCCATGTGCGAGTGCTTGATGCCGACGCGGCTCAGGCACTGGGCGGTTCAGAAGCCGGACGCGAAGTTCGCTGGGTGCTGCTGGGTTTGCTGATTGCGGTGCTGATCGCCGAACAACTCCTGGCGCTTCGGTTGAGTTATCATCCGGAGGTGGCGAGATGAGGGACGCACGTTTTCAGTTTTCGGTTTTCGGTTTTCGGGCAAGTCATTTGAATTCTGAAATTTCAAATCCAGTGGAGCATGATTTAGCCACATTCGGCCAGCCGCGATTTGTGAGTTATCAGGCTGATGAAGCGGCCAATGAGAACACGGTCGCGGCTCCCGCGAAGCAAGTGGCCGAGATCGAAACGCAGTCGTTCCAGACAACAGAACTGGATCTGCCGGAGTCAACGGCTGGGATCCTGTTGCTGTTCGGCGGACTTGCTGCGTTGATTGCACTGACGGTGCGGACGTCGTTAAGAGACTCCCGGTTTCTTCAACGGGGGTCGCGAATCGCACTGCTGGTGCCGAGACTGATTGTGCTGGCTCTGGTACTGCTGATTGTGCTGAATCCTCAAAAGAGAACTCAGCTTAGTCGGGTCGAAAAATCGCGTGTGGGCATTTTGCTGGATACGTCGCTGTCGATGGCGTGGCCAGCGAATGACGAAGCAGGCAAGCGGGCGGGCGAGCAAGGAAGCGACGGGGGAACGCAGCCCCCTGTTGAAGCATCGGCCGTTGAAGCATCGTCGGAAAACGGAACCCGAGCTGATGCGGCGTTGCAATCGTTGATTGAGTCTGGTGTTTTGAAGGAACTCAGCAAAACTCATTCGGTCACGATCTATACGTTCGACTCGCAGCTGACAGGTCCGTGGGCGGTTGTGAGTGACGAATCCGTGAGGTTTGTCGAGACGGAACAGAAAACGCCGGATGGAAAATCCACGACGACCACGCTGTCGCTGGATGAACCCAAACAGGACGCTCAAGGAGACATCTCCGATCCCGCCGCGATCGTTCAATGGAAGACGGTCCTGCAACCTCGCGGCTCCGAAACGCGACTGGGTGAATCGCTGTACCAAATGATCGGGCAGCTTTCTGGTCGAACTCTCAGCGGCGTTGTCGTTCTGTCGGACGGACGATCCAACGCCGGGCTGGATGTCGAGCCGGCTCGAGTGCGTGCGGAGCGAACCGGGACGAAGCTGATCACGGTCGGCGTGGGCAGTCAGAAGCCTCAGATGAATCTCTGGATCGCTGGCATGCAGTCACCCACGGATGTCCATCAGGGCGATCCGTTCGACATAAACATTATGGTTCAGGGGGCCGGCGCCGCAGGACAGCAGGCAATTGTACGCCTGTTCCAACAGTCGGCAGACAGCGATGGTAAAGACCGTCGTCAGATCTCAGAGCAGGCGATCGACTTCACAGACGACACGATTCCCTCTTCGGTCCGTTTCAATCAACAACTGGCCGTGCCGGGCAAATACGACTTTGTGGTTCGCATTGAATCACAATCCGGCGCGACAGAGATGACGCTGGAAGACAACGAGCGTCGACGAACCATCGAAGTCACCGATCGACGCATGAAGGTGCTGGTGATTTCCAGCGGGCCGATGCGTGACTATCAGTTTGTTCGCAACGCGTTGTTTCGTCATAGCGGAGTGGAATCGGATGTCTGGCTTCAATCCGTGACCGATGAAAACGTAGGGATGGTTTCGCAGGAAGCGAAGAATTTACTGACAAAATTCCCTACCACAGAGGCCGAGCTTTTCGAGTACGACGTGATTGTTGCCTTTGATCCGGACTGGAGCAAAGTTTCGACCGAACAGCAGTCGTTTCTGAATCGATGGGTGTCAGAACACTCGGGTGGACTTGTGATCGTTGCGGGAGAAATTTTTACTCCAAAGCTTGCGCAGGACCCGGATGCTTATCGCGATATCAGCGTGCTTTATCCGGTGCTTCTGAATCGTATGCTGCCTGATCTGCAATTGACTCAGCGAGCCGACGAGCCGTGGCCCGTGACTTTGACGCCCGAAGGCCGCGCGACAGAATTTTTGAAGATCGCAGATGCGACTGGCAATGCCAGCGTCGATTTGTGGTCCACGTTCAAGGGAATTTATCGATCGTATCCGGTTCGTGGCGTTCGCGATGGCGCGGTTGTTCTGCTGGAGTATGGCAACCCGCGTGCTCGCACGGAGCTTGGTCAGCCACCGTTTTTGGCGTCGCAGTTTTATGGCACCGGCCGAACAATTTTCATCGGCTCGGCCGAGACGTGGCGACTGCGCGAAATTTCCTCGGAAGGTCATCAGCGATTCTGGACGAGTCTTATTCGGGAAGTCGGCCAGGGGCGGCGCAGTCGAGGCAACGCGCGAGGCTTGCTGTTGCTGGATCGAACAGAAGTTGCTCCCGGACAGCCAGTCAGTATTCGAGCTCAGTTGTATGATGCTCGTCTGCAGCCGCTGGTGACGGAATCGGTTCCGCTGACGATTGTCGACAGCGAAGGCCGAACGATGAACATCCCCGACCGGCTGAACGCCGATGGTCGTGGAGCCGGTCAGTATGTCAACAGCTTCCGTCCGCCGCGTTCGGGAGCGTATCGAATTTCCGTGCCTGTCCCTGAATCCTCTGACGTGTTGCAGACAACGATCGATGTGGTGCTGCCGAATCTGGAATCACAGAATCCCACTCAGAACGCTGAGTTGCTGACGAATTTGACTCGCGACACAACGGGTCGGTATCTCAGTCTGGCGGACTTGAGCACATTGCCGTCGCTGCTGCCGGACCAGAGCCAGCCGATTGTCGTCGATGAACAACTTCGCACTCTTTGGGATCGCAGTTGGCTGTTGTTTCTGATGGTGGCTCTGCTGGCTCTTGAGTGGATTCTGCGACGAGTCTGGCGGTTGTCATGATATGGCCAGTTGTTTGCTGTGAGTGTTTTGTCGGGTGTAACAAGCGTACTGTTGGCACAGCGTATCGCACCAAATTGGTGTGCCGGCGCTTTGTTTGTCGCACACGACGGCCTGTCGGATTTTGAGATACTGCGCCGACGTGTCGTAATAAGTGCAACGGATGCTGATTAAAGGCAGCATCACCAGGAAAGTCGTCATCAGGGTTACGGAACGTCGCCGCGAATCGTCTGTCTCTCAGGACCTGTCCATGTCGCCCGTTGTCGAATCCAAACAAGTGCAATTGCCAACTGGCTCGTTCCCTGTCGTTGGCATTGGCGCCTCTGCTGGCGGGTTGGCAGCATTTGAGAAATTTCTCGCCGGGATTCCGGAAGACCAGGACCCCGGGATGGCGTTTGTACTGGTCCAGCATCTGGCTGCTGGTCACAAAAGTATTCTGACGGAGATTCTCGCTCGAGTCACTCATCTGCCCGTGGTTGAAGTGGAAGACGGCATCAGCGTTCGTCCGAACTGTGTCTTCGTGATTCCACCGGCGCACAACATTGTGTTGAGCCATGGCGTGCTGCAGTTGCTGGACCCTACCGAACCGCGAGGCCATCAGCTTCCAATTGACTTCTTCTTTCGGTCACTCGCAAAGGATCAGAATCAGCGAGCCATCGGCATTGTGCTGTCAGGCAGCGGTAGTGATGGGACCCAAGGAGTCCGCGCGATCAAGAGCGAAGGTGGGTTGGTGATCGCTCAGGAGCCGGAGTCTGCAGAATTCGACAGCATGCCTCGCAGTGCGATCGCAACCGGCATGGTCGACTATCAACTCCCTCCGAAGGAAATGGTCGGACAACTGATCGCCTACACTTCTCGGATCTTTGGCGAGTTGCCGCGAGTTGCCGACACTCCACAGCCAGTGGCAGATAGCGCGTTGAAGACAATCTTCGCTCTGCTGAGAACTCAGACGAGTCACGATTTTTCGCACTACAAGCCCAGCACGATCTACCGTCGCATCGAACGGCGGATGGTCGTGCATCAGGTTGAATCGATTGAGAACTATGTCAAGTATCTGCAGCATTCGCCGGCAGAGATCGAAGCTCTGTTTCGAGACCTGCTGATTGGCGTGACCAGTTTCTTTCGAGATCCCGAAGCGTTTCAAGCGTTGGAAACGCAGGTGATCGGGCCGCTGGTTTCATTGAGGTCAGCGAACGATGGCCCCATTCGAGTCTGGGTGAGTGGTTGTTCGACCGGCGAAGAAGCGTATTCGATTGCCATGCTGTTGCAGGAACAATTGACAGCATCCGACAAGAATTGCCATGTTCAGATTTTCGCCACGGATATTGATCATCGAGCCATCGTGAACGCTCGAGCCGGGCTGTTTCCGATCAGCATTGAATCAGACATCACTCCGTCGCGACTGGCGAACTTCTTTGTGCGGGAACCTGATGGCAGCGGGTATCGGATTCAAAAGAAGCTTCGAGAAATGTTGGTGTTTTCGGAACACAACATCAACAAGGACCCGCCGTTTTCAAAACTTGATCTGATCACTTGTCGCAATCTGTTGATTTATCTGGGTTCCGAGCTTCAGAAAAAGCTGATCCCACTGTTCCACTTTGCTCTGAAGCCAAATGGATGTTTGTTTCTGGGAACATCTGAAGGGATCGGCGACTTCAACGATCTGTTTACCTCGCTGGACCGAAAAGCCAAGGTCTACCAGCGACGGCCAGGTGAGCCCAGTCTGTTGAATGCATTCCGTGGACGAATTGTGGCACCGATGTCTGCGATTGATACATCAATGCCCTATATTTTGGGAAAGGCCTCCGTTCCTGTGAAACGCCCGTTGCGAGAACTTGTGGAACAAACGTTGTTGCGACATCTTGGTGTCTCGGCTGCTTTGGTGAATGCCGGTGGAGACATCCTGTATCTGCATGGTCGGACGGGTTTGTATCTGGAACCAAGTTCTGGTGAAGCAGGCGTCAACAACATTTTGAAAATGGCTCGCGAAGGGCTGAAGCACGAACTTACACTGGCTCTGCAAAAGGTGGTTGGCAGTCCTGTTGTTGTGAGAGTCCCGGGATTATCAGTCAAAACAAACGGGCACTTTACTCGCACGGATCTGAGTGTCTGTCCGGTGATAACTTCGCTGGCGACCGAGACCACGGATGCGGCCAAACCCTCTGATGTGTCTTTGTACCTTGTCATTCTGGAAAAGGCGGCTGAGGATTCTTTTGACGGCTCCGCAGCTCTACAAGGGGAAGTCCTTCCGTCACCAATGACACCCTCTGAAGCGGAACTGCTGATCGCCGCGCTGCGGAAAGAACTGCATGCTCGCGATGAGTATCTGCAGTGTGCTCAGGAGGAACTGGAAAGTTCGAACGAAGAACTGAAGTCATCGAACGAAGAGATGCAATCCGTCAACGAGGAGCTGCAGTCGACGAACGAAGAGCTGGAGACATCCCGCGAGGAAATGCAGTCGATCAACGAAGAACTGGCAACCGTCAATGCGGAACTATTGGCAAAGGTTCAGGACTTGTCTCGTGTCAACGATGACATGAACAACCTGTTGTCGGGCACGGGTATCGCCACGATCTTTGTTGACACGCAACTGCGCATTCTGCGATTCACTCCGACGGTTGCTCAGTTGATTAATCTGATTCCCAGTGATGTGGGCAGACCGGTCGGTCACATTGTTTCCAATTTGGTGGGTTACGACAATCTGCTGATTGATACTCAAAGCGTTCTGGGCTCTCTGGAATCTTTCGAACGGCATGTGCAGACGAAGTCAGGTTCGTGGTTCATGATGAAGATTCGTCCGTATCGCACGCAGGAGAATGTGATTGAAGGGATTGTCGTCACATTCGTCGATATCACGGCATCCAAACGAATCGAAGAGTCGCTGGCCAAGGCGAACGAACAATTGCGTCTGGCCGTTGTTGTTCGCGACTCCAGTGATGCCATTACAGTGCATGATCTGGATGGCCGAATCATCGCATGGAATCCCGCAGCTGTTCGACTGTATGGCTGGACTGAGGCGGAAGCATTGAAGCTGAACGTGCAGGATTGCATTCCGGAATCGCTGCGAAAGGACTTCTTCCTGAGCGTTTACACTCTGAGCCGCGAAGAAACCCCTCAGGCATTGCGGACTCAACGCCTGACGAAAGATGGCAAAATCATTGATGTTTGGGTGACTGTGTCAGCCCTGGTCAATGAGTCCGGGCAGTCATATGCGTTTGCGACCACCGAGCGTTTTGCCAAGTCCATTGCGGAACCCGGCAAGTAAAGGGTACAGTCACCCTGGGAGGCTGTCGGATTAGCCTCGTAAAACTGATCAACGGGCTGTTGATTTCATCAGCCGTCAAGATGAAGAATTCGAGTTGGACTTAGTGGATCTTGCTAAAGATCCCTTGGCTGCAGGACCTTTAAGCACGGGTGCAGAAATTTCTTCGTTTAACCGTCAGCCGCAGGCGTACGTGGTGTCAGTGTTTCGCGTACGCCTGCGGCTGACGGTTAAACGCAATACCGTTCAATTAAGCAAAGTAGTAGGCACATTCGATGTGCCGCAACCCTCAAAAAGCAAGGCTTTTTGAGAACTCAGCGGACGGCACACGGAGTGTGCCTGCTACTTTTTGAACGGTATTGCGGTTCAACAACTCGATCGCGACCGCGATTAGTATAGGATCAAAGCACCATCCGCGAGGAGCGGGCATCAATCCTGAACTGTGCGTTACTTCGCTGGTCTCGGAACCCCAATGACACCGGATTGCAAATCGGCACTTTCTGCTTCGCGAGCTGCAGAAAATGCAGTTCAGAGACCGAACTGGAACCGCAGCGACTTTCCGCAGGCCATAGGAAATTCAATACGGGTCCATGCGTCAATTTTCTCGACGCTGTATTCAGGTGGCGTTGCCGATTGGACGATCGAAGCGATAAGGGATTTGGCCTAACTTTGAGTGCCACGAAGACCAACCTCTGAAGCACTATGCACCGTATGTGAGTCTAGCCGTGCAGGACATTACACCGTTTTTGCCTGGGGATACGGTCGCATTTCTGCGTCTTGCAGACGACGACCGAAGATTTCCATTTCGACCAATCGCACCCGGCTTGTTTTTGATCGGACATGGTCCTTGCTGCGACCTCCGTCTGGGTGTACCGGAGATGCCGCCGTTGCACTCCGCGATTCAGATTGACACCTCGAGTGCAAAGATTTCCCGAGTTGCTGAATCTCCTGAGCTGTATGTGAACGGTGAGTCCGTCACAGAGGCAAGCCTTGTTGACGGTGATATAATCGAGATCGGCGATATCCGACTCGTGTTTTTCTTGTGCAATGCTGCCGCCGAGGAAGTGGTCGGCTCGGAATCTAACATCGCTTCCCTGAACGCGCTTCAGCTTGTCGATGGACTCGAAGCGGAACTTCGGTTGCTCACCACCGAGACTTCCAGCAACGAACGAATTCACGAATTGCTTCGTGCTGCTCAGCAGGCGGTGGACGCGTGCCAGTTTTCGCAGACAATCCGATTCGCAGATTACGCCAACGCTCCGCAGAATGAAAAGGCAGAAGATGTGAGTTCAGGACATGAACTCATTCTGTCCCGACTTTCAGCTCAGGAAACCCGTCTGGATGAAATCTGCCATGTTCTTGAACAGGTCGTTCAGCAACAGCAAATGATTGCGACCGCTCTGCAATGTGTGGTTGAGCGACTCGACGAGATTCGCGAGAACCCTCAATCTGGAGCAATGCGAGCCAGCGCATGATTCCCGGCGAAGTTGGACTGCTCTTCGTTCTCGCTCTTTGTTTTCACTTTTCTGCCGGAACGGGCAACCAGGAACTTCCTTCTCTGTGTATGACCCTGCCGATTTTGCTTCATGCGCGGCCTGTAGGGGCAAGTCAAGGCCGGAGATTTAGAAATGTGGCCAAAGTAATTCAGGTGGAATGTGGCCATCTGAGTCGATTGACAGCTGCCCCGTCCCCTTTCTAAAAAGAAATGCTGTGGGCCATCGTCGTGGGTATTGATTTTTTTTATCGTCTCACGAAGAATCAGGGGCTCCGTGGTGGCAGACGTAAGATTTCAGTGATTTCCGGAGGTTTTAATGCTGACTGTGAAGAATTCTGTTCGTGTTTTTGTTGCTGGTACTGTCGCTGCAGCGATGTTCGTGCTGACCGGGTCAGAAGCAATGGCTCGCCCAAAGTACGCCAACGTTGCAACAGCTGCCTATCCTGACCTTGCCCAAAAGCATGGAACCGAAGGCAAGCTGACTTGCGCTCTCTGTCACCCAGAGAAGGACAAGAAGGTTCGTAACAACTACGGTGCAGCTTTCGGTGGAAAGCTGGAAAAGAAGAACGAAACTGACGAAGCGAAGATCAAAGAAGCTTTGACCAAAGCTGAAGGCGAAAAAAGCGCAACTGAAGGCAAGACCTTCGGCGAACTGATTGCTGCTGGCGAGCTGCCAGGAACAAACGAAGCTGCAAAATAAGCGGTTTTGACGCTTATTTGGATATCTCGGAGCGAGGTTTCTTTTCCGGAACCTCGCTTTTTTTCTGTTATTCTCTCCTGGAAGCAGTCCAGGAATGGGAAAACTGAATTGAAGGCGGGTGCAGAACCGATTATCCTTCGCATTTCCGCTGCGATGCCAGTACACCACTTCGGCTTCGCTCGAGAATTGTGACGGTGAGGAATCCGTCGTTTTCGTAATTTCAAAAGAAACGCCTTATTGCCATGAGTACTCTGAAGAAAAACAAGAGAATTAAACGTGCCGCGGTGCTTGAACTGTACGGAGACCTGAAGCCCGGTCGTGGTAATCAGAAGGTCGAACGCGGCAAGGCGAAGTATCTTGGCGGTAACGGTCGAAAGACGACTGGAATTACGAAGCGAGTCTATCGCCGCAATCTGAAGAGAATTCAGATTCTGGAAGACGGCGTTATCGTTCGACGTCGCGTTCCAGTGAGCTTGATTCGCTCCGGGCTGATTGTAAAACCAGTCGCGAAAGATCCGTTTGCATTGCCAGACAGCAACTAACTGCTCTTCAAGAGCATTGGTAAGAAATCACGAAAGCCCGCAGGATGTCCTGCGGGCTTTTCTGTTTCTCGCCCCATGCGAAACGTTTTCGGACAGAGCGCTCAACAGAAGTCGGAAATTCCGGGGAAAGAATGATTCGGACTCTTACGGTGTGCCTGCACTCCGCTTGTCACACCCTACGTATTGAGAATTTCGCCAAGCGTCATTGTCCAAGTCAGACAATTATTTCGACGGCTCGACTTGCAACTTTGTAAAGCGTGGAAGTTATTCCTGCTCTGTGCTTAAAGTGCACCAGCAACGCGGCCAACTGACACTGCTCAACGCTCTGCGACAGTTGGTTTACTTTGATCACGGGATGCTACAGCGGCTGGCAGCAGTCCCTGGGACTTTGCGATCACATGCAGCAACGTTTTGTTGTCAAGGAACGGCTCCTTGCCCATGACTCCCCAAATCACAGTGCCGCGACGGTCGACGACAAATGTGCCATGATTCATGAACTCAGGCTTGTCGTCCGTTTCGGGTTCGTAAACGCCCCACGTATTTGAAACGCTGTAATCGACGTCAGCCAGTACAGGAAAATTGAAGGCCCCGTACTCTTTGTACTTTGCTGTGGTGTGCTCCGATGTGTCAGAACTAATCGCAACAATATCAGCGTCGAGTTCACGAAAGTAATGCAAGTCTTTATCAAGAGCCAGCAATTGCGCAACGCAGTGACTGCAGCCGTAACCTAGATAGAAGACCACAACAATGGGCCGATCTTTTCCCAGTACGCTCAACTGTTGATTGATCGACTTGTCATCGGGCAGATCGAAATCAGGAGCCGGTTGATTCAGAAGAGCAACCTGTTGACTGCCAGTCGGCTCAAAGCCAGTGTCGGCAAGAATCACGGCAAGTCCATCCGTCAGCCGCTGTTTCTGAACGACATCCAGATACGCCTGAGCGTCCTGCTTGATGTTGCCAGTAGAAACCAATCCATACTGCATACAAATCTGACGGCACTGCTCCAGAATGCTGTCGTCGTCGACGACTGTGTCCGGCGGCTTCGATGTGTGATAGACAAGGATCACGGCGTAGAAGCAGGTAATCACTCCAAGAAAGCCGAGAAAGACTTTCGTGCTCCAGTCGCGCCCAGACACAGGATTTTCTTCTGCATCAGCGGGCAATTGATCGTTAGACATGAGAACTCCAAACGATAATTGATGACAAAGCGATTCCTGCGGCCCGTGACACAGACGATCAGTACTTAGGCGAGCGGCAGGAGAGGATCTACCATTGTAGAACGATTGTCCCAATCGTTCTACAGTTGGGACAACTGCTCTACTATGGGCTGGTAAGCCATTTTCTGCCGCTCGCCTTACATCACCTTCTGATGGTAGTCGCAACCGATTTTGAATCGACGCCCGGATTGGAGAGTGGCCCAAATTTCTCGCCACTGAGATGCCGTGTCACGTATTCTGATGCAAGTACTGCTGCGACTTTGCGGTGTTACAACACTCGGCGAAAAAATTCGGTTTTGCGGAGATTCAGGCGATTCGAAATCGCAAACCTCGTTCCTTCGACAGGCATCTTGCAGCCCTCAAACACCGTTGAGGAAGATCACGATGCTGTGCCAACGTCACTCGGTCGTACGGCAATCACGAATCCGTCGTCTTCTTGAGTCACCTCGATCTCGACTGGCAGCAGAGCCTGAAGGATGTCGATATGCGTTCGAGTGTGCCTGGAGACGACGAGGGTCCGGAACGATCCACCTCGCGCAACGCCGCACGCTGGTGGCTGTGAAGCACTCAGTCCCAGAGGAAGCAGCAACTGATCTGCGAGATATTCGCCCACCGGCGCGGTTGATGCCAGATACTTGCGGACGCCACGAACAACTTCGTCAGCGACTCGCTCCGCAGAAGCTCCAACTCGACCAAAGCCGGTGACAATTTCGGTGACGTGTTCAGACCTGACTTCCGCAAACACAAGATTACCCGGACCATGGGCACTGACAGGATCGATCAAGACGTCGTCGTCCTTCAGCTGGAGTTTTCGTTTCAGCTTGTCCGCTTCTCTTTGTGCAATCGAAATCGGCAAATTACTGATCAGGATCCGTGCAGTTTGCCCCATCGCGGCACCTCGTTCGCACAGATGAAAGCCAGCCAGTTGTTTTGCTGGCTGAATATCAAGAACAATGCGTCCACCGCCAGCCGGAAAGAAGCCGTATCGTTCAAGCGATGCATGAACGACCGGCCCCATCCGATTCAACTGCGGCAGGTAAGCGTGCGTCAGAAAATCGAAAGGAGGCGCCCATTGATTGTGCGTGCCACCCTCCACGATCACCTGCGAAGCTCCGTCAGCAGTTAATAGCGCGGGCAGAACTGTCTGAAGTACCAGTGTGGCGCTTCCCGCTGTTCCAATTTTGAATTCGTAGAATCCCGGAGAAACAGATTGCGGTTCGAAGGTCAGCTCACACGAACCAAGCTCGGCGCCAGTGAGTTTCGCGTTGCAGATTCGTGCGGCCGCCATCATTGCAGTGAGGTGCTGCCGCATCAATCCTGGTTTGCTTCGCCCGGCACGGATGTTCTCAATATGGACCGGCCTTCCGGTAACCGCCGCAATCGCCACCGAAGAACGAAGGATCTGGCCGCCTCCTTCTCCCTGTGATCCGTCAATAGTGGTGATGGAGGAATGTGGCATGACGATTTGGTTACTCAAATTCAACTTAAGGAATGACCGATGGGCAGCAACCTGAGACTCAGTGTTCTAACGTTGATCAGGTCTACATCCTAATCGAGGCATGACCAGGATTGGCCTTGCGGCAAGACCACTTTCAGATCGACAAGAGCAAACTTTGGCATGCGTCCCGATAGCCTATGCCACGCTCTGCCTCTGCCTTAGACACACAGAAGCCCGCAGTGTTCTAAAGGTTCTCGCAAAAATCAACTTCGCCCTTGCGTTTCGGCATTCCTGATCCCGCTGGTTCGATGGTTCGTATCGGTCAGAACCAATCATTCGTCCGCGTTGTGTCGCAGTACGCGAGTCAACGCAGACGAGTGATCCAACACAATCAATGTCGTCATTTCGACGGTGCGCATCGCGCGTCTGCGGGCATTGAAAGTCGACTTCATGCTTTCACGGCACCCGGCTTTCCGTCTTCCACAACGAACGACGCGCGGGTGATGAGCGGAGCGTCAGGCTTTTCTACAAACTCGACCACCTGATAATCGCTGCGCCATTCTTTCGGTGTCACCGTGCAAGTGACATATCCGCGTTCGGAGTTCTGAAACTTCACGAAAGGATTTTCCGAAAGCAATGCCGCGTGGTGCTTCGTTGCGGCGATGCCGTTGCCTCCTGAAGAGATCGACGTTCCGACAAATTCTGTCGACACAACAGCATCGGAGTCCTTGTCGAAATCAACTTTCAGATCGTTCACCCAATTGGAATGAATGTCTCCGGTGAGCACAACGGGATTCGGGACATGGCGTGTTGCCACGAAGTCCAGAAGCCGGCGACGAGCAATGTCGTACCCGGCCCACTGATCCATGCTGAATAAGGCTTCGTCCCCTGCGGAACGGTCGACTCTGGCCATCATGACTTGCTGTGCAAGAATATTCCAGCGGGCCGAGGAACCGAGCAATTCGCTCATGAGCCATTTCTCCTGTTGATCCCCCAGCATGGTTCCCTGCGGATCAAAAACACCACCGCTCAAGGGCTTCAATTTGTCACCGTTGGGCTGATCCGTGCGATACTGTCGAGTGTCAAGCATTTCGAATCGTGCAAGACGACCGAAATCGATGGTCCGATACAGTGTCATGTCCGAACCCTGAGGCAAACATGTTCGACGCAATGGCATGTTTTCATAGTACGCCTGATAAGAATTCGCGCGGCGAATCAGAAACTCAGCGGGTGACACGTGAGACTCTTCTGAAATTGCGCCTGCACAATTGTTGTCGAATTCATGATCATCCCAGACAACCGCCCACGGGCAAACGGCGTGCATCGTCTGAAGATCTGGGTCCATGCGATACTGAGCATACCGGTTTCGATAATCATCTAGCGTCGTGATTTCTTTGCCATGATGCTTGCGCACACGATTATTCATTCCTTCGTATTCGTAGATGTAGTCTCCCAGATGCAGCACAAGATCCAGCTCCTCACCGGCCATGTGCTTGTAAGCTGTAAAGTAGCCGCTTTCAAAGTGCTGACAGGATGCAAATGCGAATCGCAATCGATCGGGCATGTCCTGATCCGAAGGCATCGTTCGCGTGCGACCGGTGCGACTGGTTGCGTCGCCAATGCGGAAGCGATACCAGAACCAACTGTCTGACGGCAATCCCTGCAGTTCGACATGCACCGAATGCCCAAGCTGTGGTGTCGCCAGTGCGATGCCTTTCTGCACGATCTTCTGAAATCCTTCATCCGCAGCAAGCTCCCACTGAACTTCATAGGTGACAGGCTGCATGCCGCCGCCATTAAGCGGTTCCTGTGCCAGGCGAGTCCAGAGAACGACTCCATCGCTCGAAGGATCTCCCGACGCGACGCCAAGCTGAAACGGATCCTGAGCAAAGCTTCCGCGGCGGATCACGGCGCCGTTGACAACTCCCAGCCACGGCAACATGGCCAGCGATGCGCCAGACAAAATCAGATTTCGGCGTGAGATTTGTGATTCCATGTTTCGGCGTTGGAAAGTCATATCTGTTTCGATCTAAAAAAATGTCCACGTGCGATGCTGAATCTCCGCAGGTTACGATTGAAGAGTGCGTTGTGCGAACCCTGATTGCAAATTCTTTGAGATTCGTCAGACAGGCCAGCAGAGTCATCTGCCACGCGATTACACACGTCGTTCCCTTACGCGGCCGTCATCGATTTTGCCCCAGCCATTCCGGCGGCGTGATGCGGCTGGCCACTGCTTGCCAGATGTTCGACAACCAAATCACCGGGCCAGATAAGCTCAAGATCGCCGGAGTGGTTCTCGATCAGTGCAGTGCAGTTTTCCACCCAATCTCCAGTATTACAATAAGTGATCCCGTCGACGGACACATGTTGCGGCGCGTGAATATGTCCGCAAATGACACCGTGACAGCCTCGCATCTTAGCATGCTGGACAACGCGTGTTCTAAAGAGGCCGACATGCTGCTTCAGCGAAGACAATCGGTCCTTGATACGAGAGACCAGCGAACATCGTCCGTGCAACGCAGCACTTGTCAACCAGCTCCACATTGAGTTCGCTCTTAACATGCATTCGTAGAACACACTCAATGCACCGACCGTGAATGAGGACGCGCGTTCGTAGTGGTCGAACTGGTCTCCGTGCAGAACCAGAAATCTGCGACCATCCACCGTTCGATGATGGAACTCCTCAGCAACCTCCACCATGCCTGACTGTTCAATGAATCGTTGCATCATGGGTTCACGCAGAAAGTTGTCATGATTGCCAATCGCCAGATGAATACGCGTTCCCTGTCGGGCAAGATCCATCAGGCGAGAAACAATCAGATTGCATTCAGGTTGCCAGTGCCAGCGTTTTTGAAGACTCCATCCGTCGATAAAGTCGCCAACCAGATAGAGATTTTCCGGTTGGTGCGTCATAAGAAATTCCAACAACTCGCGAACGCGCGAGTGGCGAAATCCAAGGTGCAGATCGCTGATGAATAATGAACGAACGAACCGCAATTCTCTGTTTCGAAGAGTTCTCATACGCGTATCACATCCATGCGAAGGAATCTGTCAGCGTTGTTCAAGAATAGGGGCAACATGCTGCCGAACGAAGACAGCGTTTGTTGAGCCAAAATGTCCGCCAAAGTTCCATGACTTGATCATGCCTGCCTGAAACTTTATCTGATGGAGTTCTGGTCGGACTGCGTCATCATAAGGCTTCGCGGAATGGGCGAGCGATTCGCCTCGGAATCCCATAGCACCCGCGGAAATCGTGTGTCGTCGGTCCATCGTGCCGAACAGCATTGTTCCAAGACCTGTGGTCGGAAGATCGAACGGCGAATAAAAGTTCCAGATGCCATTCTTCGTCCGCTGAAGCAGCCGGTGAACGTTAAATTGGCGAGAGACAGCGGCAGCAAGAAGTACCACGCTGTCAACAGCATTCTCACGCTGAAGTTGCTCAAGCACGAAGAGTGCCATTCCGGCACCAGCCGAATGTCCGATCAGATGAACAGGTCGTTGGGGATAGTCGCTTTGATAGCTGCGTATGACATCGGCCACAACATTGGCCTGAGCTCGATTGTGTCGCTCCATCATGAGATGCAGCGGATTCCACGGACGAAATTTTCTCCAGTCGATGATCCTGACGGCATGCGGAAGTTGAGCAGCGACGAGCCCGCGGGCAACACTGTCATTGATTGAGCTGCAGCCTTCGATCCCCGGCAAGATGATGATCAATCCGTGTTCCAGCCGACCTGGTGAAGCCAGCAAGCTGTGAAAACGCGCGGCCTTACGACCCAAAGGAGCCAAACCGATACTCAGTAAAGAACGCAGTCCCAGTCCGAACAACGCACGCTTTTGCCGTTCGTCGGTGGTCTGGCGAATGTCGAACTCGCTGTAACTCGCATCGCTTGTTTGTGTCGCCTGCATGATCACTGTTGGGATCCAGTACGAAGGGCCTGAGATTCAATACCAGTGTTCAATCGCTGATGCGTTCTCTGACGCTTCAACGCTATTTCTCAATTCAATGACCAACCAATCAATGACCAACCAAATGCGAATGTCGATTCATCTCGACGAAACGCAATGAACCATTAACGCATCCAACGCTGTGTCATTCACAACGATGACTCGACGTCACATGGACAACATGCCCAGGCTGATCTCACTGATCACAAACCCGAAAATTGCACCCAGCACAACATCGGTGGGATAGTGGAGTCCCAGAATGACGCGAGACAAAGCCACAAGAATGGTAAATGTCAGAAGCAGCGGCATAATCGCGGGAAACCAGGCGGTTGCGATCACAGAAAACGCAACAGCGTGCATGGTATGGCCGGAGGGAAAACTGTATTCGTCAAGAGCTGCTGTTCCCTGCAGAATCGCATCATGAACAGCCCCTGGCCGCGGTCGTTGGGTGACGCCCTTGACGGACTTGTAGACTCCAAACGTTGCGAGAGCTGTGATGCCCATATGGAGTGCAGCCCGAATGCCATACTGTCCATGCAGCAGCGGCAACAGAATCATCAGCGTGTACCAGAACTTGCCGTTTCCCAGATTGCTGATTGCGCGAAAGAAGGGACAGACTGTTCGCCATCTCAACGTCCGATTCATCAGCAGTGTGATCGTTCGATCAATCCGAATCACCTGATTCATCGCGGCCTGCCTGCGGCTCGTTTTCACAAGGTATCCTTCCTGTGCAAGGTTGTCGGAACGCTTGCAAGACAGAGTGTTGTTTCTGTCTGCGATTATCGAACGTCCGTGTTAATGTTGTGCCGCGTTTCACATGTAATTGCTGTGAAGATTTTGTTCAGCGTTCTTCGTAAATGACCTTGATCTGCCCCAGTTCGCGGCGACGTTGAATTGATCCGGTGGGCGCTGTCAGTTGGAAGGCGCGAACCAGCGTTTTTGTTAAGGCTGCCGGCAGCATGCCCGCAACGCGATTTTTTCGGGTCGCCGTTGCGGCGGATTCTTCAATAATCTGTTGGTAACAGCAACGAACGTGATTCGCGGCATTCTGCCACGTGCGGGTCTGAACTGAGGCCACTGCGGCGGATGACATCGTGTCCCGGCAGTCAACAGATCGCAGAATTCGTTGCACGTAATCGGCGGCTTCACCCGCATTTCTCGGTGCGAACAGAAATCCGTCGACGCCCGCTTGAACCAGACTCGGCACGCCCCCAGCTTTGGCCGCGACGACTGGAAGTCCCGAAGCCATTGCCTCCAGAATAACGTTGCCCATCGTTTCGGTTTCGGACGCGTAGACGAAAGCATCCGCCGACGCATAGGCTGCGGCGAGGTCTTCGCCTTTCAGGTAACCAATGAAATGTGCTTTGTGCCGCGCGAAGCGGCGTTCAAGTTCGTCGCGCTGGGGACCTCCGCCAACAATGGCCAACCGCGCCTCGGGAACTCGCTGCAGCACCTCGGCAAGAAAGCTCACATTCTTCTCGGAGGCTAATCTAGAGACGGTCAGCAGCAGCGGCTCTTCCGGATGATTGCCACTCAATCGCCGGCGCATCGCTTCGCACTTCCTGGTCGGTGAATAGAGCGAAGAATCAACCGCTGGCGGCCACAATTCGACTCGCTCAAAACCTCGCTGCCGCAGGTCCTCCATCATGACGGACGACACCGTCAAATTCATATTCGCGGTATTGTGATAGCTCTTCATCAGCCACCACAGCAACTTCGATAAAGGCTTCAATCCTGGATACTGTTTTACGAACTCACCGTAGAGCGTATGAAACGAAAACAGCAGCGGAACATTGAAGTCCGCTCGGCTCAAAAGGTCGGCACACTGAAAGCCAAACGCAAACGGATTCAGAAAGTGGACAACGTCCGGTTTGAATCTCCTCAACTGTTCCACGAGCCGCTGATCAGGGCGGCCAATAATGTATTCCGGATAACTTGCGCACGGGAAACCGGGAAATTCGATCAAGGGCACCGGTGAATCTCGTGACTGCGGAACCTCCGGACAGACAACAACGACCTCGTCGCCACAGTCACGCAGTTGCTGAATGAGGTTCAGAGTACGTCCAACGACGCCATCAATCTTCGGCAGGAATACTTCAGCGATGATTGCGATTCGCACGTGGAGATCACCTTTCTAAAATCAGCAGGTCGATCGATTCTAATAGAAGCATCTGAACCAAAGAGACACCGCACGCCTCAGGCCTCTTAGGCGACTGATGAACGCACGCCGTGTGGCAATTGCAATAAGCCTGGTTCTCATGACGCAAGAGCGAGGACGACGGGCACGCCGCTTTTGAACATCGGGTCGGTCGATTGGCGGCAGTTCCAGACCTGCCGCCAATTGGCCGTGTTTGGTCGTTATGTTCGACGTTTTGCAAGCACCAGCACGATGTTGTGATGATCCGTCACTGGAAACACCATCTTGTTAAGAATCGCCTGCTGCCAGGGTTTGCACTTATGCAGACCGATCTCTTCAATAAACGGAGTCAACCAGCCGCCTCGGTATCCGTATTCCATGAAGCTGTCGAAATTTGGAAACTGCAATTCGGGTTCGTGCGTTTCTGAGACAACGATTTCGAATCCGTTCCGCTCCAAAACGGCAGTGACCTGTGCCTCGTTGTCTGGACAGATCATCCCCTGCAAGTCGGGCGATTTTCCGCCGAACAACAACTTAATCAGCGGATGCGCCGCGCGACGTTGCAGCTCTGCATAGCCAGCCGTTGTTCCTCCCACAAAGGACCACACTCCACCGGGCGAGAGCTTGGAAAAAATTCGCGGGGCGATATGCTCAATCGGGACGAAGCCAGTTACAAAATGTGTCGCAATCAGATCAAACTGTTCATTAACAAAGTGCTGATCCAGATTAGCGCCGTCATCGATGGCCGTAACCAGGTCAGGGAGCTTTGCCTGCGCAATCGCTGCCATCTGCTGCGAGATGTCAATTCCACAGGGCTCGATCAATCTGGCAGATCGATCACGAAGTTTCTGGAGGAACATTCCTGTTCCCATGCCAACATCCAGAACTCTCATCGCCGGCAGTACTTCGGAGAGCAAGTCTTCGGCTTCGAGATGACCGATCGCACGATTCAGCGCGTTGTTGGTCGTGTTTTGAGGGTCCAAGTCGTATTGGCTGGCAATAACGTTGTCGTACTGACGCTGGATGACCGCTGATTCCATCAGAGGTTGCCTGTCCTGAAAGTAGTTACGAACCTAATGAGTTTTAAACGCTGACGGGTTTTCGCGATTGAAAATTAAGTTCACGCTTAGAATATGTTTAATTTGCAAGAAGACTTCAGTTCCCCGGCGATGCGGTCTGAACACTCGAATTCGATGATTCGACATCATGCTGCTGTTCAGGCAGGACAGCGCCGAGACACCGATTGTCGGAGTCGAACGCCCCGAGATGTTGGTGACATACGACTGATGAGAAATGGCGTGAAGGGCTGGTGCATTTGAGTCAGCCGGAAATGATCGATGTGCCGTCGCGCAGTGCCTGAGTCGCAGACAAAATACATCACTGAGATCTCGACAAGATCAGGATCCGCCGGTCTTCACATTCGATCAGATCTTTGCGGAGTCTTCACAATGACTTAACTCAATCTTCCGATTGCTTTGCCAGATTCCTCCAATGCAAACGGACTTCGACATCATCGTTCTGGGTGGAGGCGCTGGCGGCGGTACTCTGGCAGCAACCTGCGCGGCGGCGGGCAAGAGTGTTCTGCTGGTTGATCGCGGAGGTTATGCATCGCCTCAATCCATGACAACGAATGGTCACGCGCATGATGAACAGTCGACACTGATCGACAAGACGCCATACGACGATCGCAGCGTTGAACTGAATGGTGCAATGGCTCGCTTGTACATGGGCGGAATTCTCGGCGGCGGCACTGCACTGTATGGTGGCGCATTGATGCGGCCCAAACCGGAAGATTTTTCTCCGGGTAAATATTACGGCGAACGTATCCAGCGGGAGATCTCGAACTGGCCGATCACCTACGAATCGCTGGCGCCATTCTTGCGAGTTGCCGAGCGACTTTATCGAGTGACGGACACAGAAGACGCATCATCGCCGTCAAGCATTGCACCAGCAGAGTCAAGCGTGAGCTGCGAGCCATCTTTCTCAGGTCTGCCGTTGGCTCGTATTAATGAACGGCTGATGCAGGCGACGAGAGAATCGGGGATGAATCCTTATCGGCTGCCCCTGGCGATCGACACGTCAAAGTGCCTCAAATGCGATCACTGCGCCGGGTTTCCCTGTCCCACGGGAGCTCGTCGATCATCGGCGCAGTTGATTATGGAAAGTATCGAACGAAACGATCCACTCACGCTGAAACTCAATTGCGAAGCCGATCGTTTTGAACGCGGCGAGAATGGTCGAACGAAAGGAATCTGGGTTCGAAATCGAGTGGATCAGTCAACCACGATGTTCCGAGCAAAGCGATACGTTCTGGCAGCGGGAGCCATTGGATCTGCTGCGTTGCTCTTGAAGTCTGGATTTGACCATCCACTCATTGGGCGCAATTACATGATGCACTATTCGCCCCTGGCGATCGGGATTTTTGCCAGACGAACCGAAGCCAGTCGCACTTTTGTCAAGCAGGTGGGTTTCTCGGATTGCTACTTCGGCACCACGGATTTGCCACAAAAGATGGGAATCATTCAATCGCTCCCCGCGCCGGGTCCGCTGATGATGGCAAAGTCGGGACTTCGATTTGTGCCCAAAGCGATCCTCAACACGCTCCGCGCGAGGATGCTGCCTCTTGTCGGGATCGTCGAAGATCTGCCGAATCCGGACAACCGGGTTTCAATCAATTCCTCCGGGACGATCCGCTTGCTGCACGAGTATTCAGATTTCGATCGGGAACGAGGCGCTGCGCTTGGTCGCCATATGACCAGGCTGCTGAAGTCCGCCGGGGCACTGCACTGCGTCTCCAGTAAAATTCCATCACGAGAACACGTGGCTCATCAATGCGGCACATTGCGTTTTGGTACATCCGGAAATCACGCGGTGGCCGATCCGGAATGTCGACTCTTCGATCAATCCGATGTTTTCATCGCTGATGGAAGTTTCATGCCAACTTCATTGGGAGTTGGTCCGTCCTTAACAATCATTGCCAATGCTGTACGTGTGGCTGAAATCGTTACTTCAGAAGTGTGACACGGTGATGATTTTAAACACAACGATAGCAGGGAGCGTCAGATTCCAATGAGGGTCAGACTTGAACAAGTACGACAGGCAAGACGAATTCACGGCGGCACCCTGAACATGTTGGGGGCGGCCATCGGAGTTCGTTTGTCACGGACACCTATTCCCACAGCGGCCTTGCGCCGGAAAGTTTTTCACATGCTCTATGGCGGAAAATACGCAGCGCTGAATGAAGCAGAACTCGAGAAGCCGCTCGACCAGTTTCGATCCATTAACGAGCTTTTCACTCGAGGAGTGAAATCCGAATTTCGGCCGATCCCGGAAACCGACAGTCAATTTTTGTCGCCGGTCGATGGTACCGTTCAGGACATCGGAAGGTTGCAGAATGATACGGTCATGACCATCAAGGGGATTCGTTATACACTGGATTCTCTGTGCCCCGAAACCGACACATCAACCTTTCGCGATGGACATTTTGCCATCCTGTTTCTTTCTCCCAGAGACTGCCACCGTGTCTTTGCTCCGGCTTCCGGCGAGCTTCAGCAACTGGTGCACGTTCCCGGCCATCGACTGCTTGTCCATCCACCTTATCAGACTCCCGAATTTCCGGTCTTCTCGCTCAACGAACGTCTCGTGATGCAACTGGAGACGAAGCATGGCAAATGCCTGTTGATCATGGTCGCAGGCTGGGGCGTGGGACACATCACGCATCCGTTTCGAGTGAATCCGCGATTCAGTCCGCGTCGTGTGACGGTGACCGAGCTCAATCCTGTTCGTAAAGTGGATCGCGCAGAATGGATCGCCACGTTTGAGCTGGGATCGACCGTCATTCTGATCACCGAAAATGCCCGCACGTCGCAAGCGCTTCTCGAACGCGACCAGGCAGTTCGATTTGGTCAGCCGTTGTTCGACACCATGCTGAGTGAACCCGTATCGGCTGAATTGGGAGAATGATCCGATGTCTCTTCTGCAAGCATCGCACCATGCTAACTCCCAGGAAAACATTTCGCGTTCAGTCACGATTCGACGAGTGCTGGACTGCACCGGCTGCGGAGTGGCTGCGGATTACGTCGACTACTCGAACCGGAAAACAGCACTCGCTCAGTTTTCTTCCTCCGCTCAGTGTGAGTTGGTTGATCTGACGAAAGGTTACTCGCGACCGTTGTTGAGCGCAATGCTTCCTGACTGTGATCGAGAATGTTCTTCATTGACGGAGGTTGTTCTGTTCACTGACGAACGACTGAATTCCGCCGTTTTGAGAGCGTTTCGCTGGATTGCCGAGGCTGGCCACTTACAACCTGTGAAATGCACGGTCGTCGTCAACAGCCTGGATCGCCATCTGAATCCGAAGAAGATCGCCGACGGAGTTAAGAAGCCGCTTCATGACAATTTGTTACCTCTGGTGGCAGATTTGACAATCCTGCGGACCGGATTTGTGATGAGTCCGTCGTCACGAACGACCCTGTGGACACGACGACTCCGTGGCATGCAGTCGCTGTTTTTGTCTCGATGGACGAGCACATTCGTCAGCAGTGAGAGCTTATTCAATACGATAGAACAGGAGCTCCGAAACGAATCGCCACGTTTCGAAACAATCGACATTGAAGCTAAACAAGTTGCCCGAGAAATTACAATTCTTGGCGAGCGTTGCAGCTGGTCCAGCGTGATCGCAGCTTCCGGAAAAGGCAGTGCGGCCCAAAGTCGCCTGCATCTTGTCTGCCATGTCTTGAGCTGGACCGGTCTTCCGTGGCTGATCTATCTGTGCATGATCTGTCTGGGTAAGTTATCTCCACGACTGCGTCAGTACTCTTTTCAAACATTAGCGCCCCGTTCGACGGGTGAACTGATCAGTCTTTACAGTCGCCACAATTGTCGACATGTGCAGTTGGCGGGCTACAACAACGGCGTCAACCATTTCGGCTGGAAATTTCCTCGCAAGACGGTTGTCCTCACGACTGACATTCCTGGTTCCGTCGTGATCTCAGAAGATTGCCACTCCGTTGTCGTTGGCGCGGGGCAGACATTGAATCGATGCATTCGAGAATTGCGAGAAGCGAATCTGGAATTCCATGTCGTCCCGAACTACTCGTGGATCAGCATGGGGACATTGTTCTTTGTGCCGGTTCACGGCTCTGGCAGTCGCGTGTCAACATTAAGCGACACGATTCAAAGCGTTCTTCTATACGACGGCGAACAGGAGAGGTACTTCGAAGCACAGCGCGGCGACGCCGTGTTTCGCGATGCAATGTACAACAGAGATCGACACCTGCTACTTCTGCGATTGACGCTTGGCGTGAAGCCTCGATCCAACTATTTCGTTCGTCAAAAGAAGATCGTTCAGCCTTCGGCGGACGACATTCAGGCTATGCTCGCGGATACCACGGCTTCAAACGTGGAAATCCGAAAGAACAGAGCGGCCAGTGCAGAAATCGACGTCAGCTACTACTACGCAGCGAATGACCTGGGCGAAGGAGTGTCGGTTGAGGTGCCTCGTGACAGCATCGGCCGAGTTTGGGACCGTCTGGAGGAGACACCCGTTGTCTCAACATTGTTTCACTGGTTTGTCAGAACGTTTGCGTTTCACGTTGAACTCTTCCTGAAGCCGGACGAGTTTTCAATTTTTTGGGATCATCATCAGTCGTTGCCCGTTTCAAAAATTCAGCTGCGTCGTGTGCTCAAAGACGGAATGACTCATTCTGCCTGCGAACATCACGACTGCATTTCTGCCGACCTGTTTATGACTCGAAGGAATCGAGATGTCTTCTGCCAGTTTATCGCCACACATCTCCCTGACGTTCGAACAAATCCAGGAAAGCAAACCTTCTGATCGACACGATGAGTGCAACTCGGTGCTTTCCACCTGCGAACGCATGATACGCTCGCAGATACCGAATCTGCTTCGATTGTATCTTAACCCTTTCGTCGCCCAGACCTGCATAGCACTGAATGAGATCGTTCACGCCAGGTGGCCGAACACTCTGCGCCACGGCGACTTTCCTTCGTTCCTTGCTAATTCACGCGACGAAGCTTTAAGCGGCGCGATTAAGCTGGCGCGGTACACGTTGAGCCAGCGGGAGAGCCGCACCGATCTGAATGCGCAGTCTGCCACTTTGCTGGTTGGAAGTGAGGATGCCTTTGATTCCTTTGCTTATGCATCATTGCCGAATATCGATGGCACGTCCCGCCGAATCGAATTCATCCCCGATGTGACTCAAGTGAAAATACCGAATTTGCGACACCGGCTTAGCGTGGAAGCCCTATGCGCAAAGCCGTTGGGCACGATTGTGTTGAGTCCTCAGACATTGACAGAATGCTCCGATGAATCTTGTGCCGCCATTCAGCAGTTTCAGAGTCGCGGCGGCATCCTGATTGCCTGCCTGGACACAACGTGGCATCAGTTTATCCATGCCGAAACGACTTCGTCGCTGACTCCCGATGTGGTCGTGTTTGGGGAATGTTTCACCAGGAATGAAGTTCCATTTGGAGCCTTCACCGCGAGGCCAGACATGTACGCCCAATGGAACACCAAAGGAATGGCGACGTTTCATTCGACGACGTATCAACCGAACACGATTTCGACGATGCACTTTATGAAATGCCTCCAGGAATCTTCTCCGCAGTTCTTCGACTCACTTTCGTTGAAGACAGAACGACTCTGTCACGATCCTGCGGAACTGAAAAAGGTGTTTCGCAAACTCTACAACCCAGCGTTGTGTCGGCTGATCAGGGCCACGGAATTTGATACCGACAAGATCACCGCAACCGGGCACTACGTGCGAGTTCACAATACAAACTACTTTGACGGAATCGGCGGCGTTGCTTGTAGTCTGCGAGGTCACAATCCAGATTCCTTCGTTAAGGAAATGCGAGAACTGGATTCCGTCGCAGATTGCCGCGAGGAAGTCGCCGAGCGGCTTCGGTTACTCACGGGATTACCGCATCATGTTCCGGCTGTCAGCGGCGGATCGGCGGTCGAGCATGCATTGAAACTGGCTTTGACGGCACAGTCGTCAAAACCATACATCGTGGCGCTGAAAGGTGGATTCGGTGGAAAAACGCTGCTCGCTTTATCGGGTACATCAAAGGCCTTTTACAAGAAAGGCGTTGATCCGCTTTATCCACACGTGATTTATCTGGACCCTTTTGCAGACGATGCGACAGACCAGCTTTCTCAGATCCTTCGACAATATCCAGTGGCCGTTATTCAGCTTGAGTTGATTCAGGGTGTCGGCGGTGTTCGCGAGATTCCCGATGCTTTGCTGAATTACCTGCAGATCGCTCGACAGGAGACAGGAGTATTGCTGTTCGTCGACGAAATTCAGACCGGGATGTTCCGCACAGGCCCGTTCGTGCGTTCGACGCTGAAGCGAGTTGCCCCGGATCTGCTGACGATCGGAAAAGGGACCAGCGACATGATGTTTCCCTTTGCGATGACGCTGTATTCCAGTCGAATCGAAAGCCTGCTGCGACGGCAGCAAAGTCATCTCTCCGATCAACTCAACGAGCGATATCGGTTTGAGATGGGATATCGTTGCGTTTTGAACACATTGCGCCGCGCTGAGCACAGCGGGCTTGCCGACGCGGTGCTTTCGGCCGAGGAACAGTTTCGCACGGCATTGCAGCGAGAGCTCCGTGGCAACAGAATCGTTCGGGATGCGCGGATCTTCGGTCTTCTGATCGGAATCGAATTGGATCTTAAAAATTCCTGGCTGAGTCGAATCCGGTTGAATGTTTCGCAGATGTACCTGCTTCAGATGATGAAACAGAAGCAATGTCCGGTGCTGATGGGATTCTGCCAGTATGAACCACATATCCTGAAGTTCACGCCTCCTCTGACGGTCACCACGGAAGAGATTGAAAGTGTCTCACGCTCGATTGCCGGAGCATTGGATGCATCGTCCTTCAGTCTTCTGATTTCCGGACTTCGAGCGATGTGGAGATCGAGAAGCGAGCGTCGCTTCAAACAGGAGCGTTGAACTGATGAGTGCCGAACAAAGTCTGAATCGCCGCGTGTCTTTGCTGCCGGAAGATCGACGGTGCGGAACAGGCATAACAGCATGAAACGACGAGGCCACAGTCACAATCTGCGTGTGAGCAAAATGCCTGTGAACAATATTTTGGCCAGCAAATTTTGGAAGAGGCCGACAGAGTAATTCTGAACAGCGGACATAAAGGAACGAGTATGCAATCCACAATTGTTTCTACGGAAACGCATTCTTCAGATGCAGCGCAGTCCGGCGAGAAGATGAATCTGCTGCGAATCAACTTCGATGAACTCTACCGACGCCATCTGGGGCGTCATTCACAATTCGGCCTGAACGTCCTGCATCTTATTGCTGTCTACGGTATCTACTTCTCGATCTATTCTCTGGTGGCAATCGCAGTGCGAACTGCCGTACCACAATTGAGTGCTGTACAGCAGAGTGGAGTGATGGGCTTACTGTCTCTGCCCTATTTGGCGTTGCTGTTTTGCAACGTGCCCCTGTCGATGTTCGTGGCGACGGGGTTGTCAATCGCGATCCTGATCGCGGGTGCGGTCTGCGATACGGCAAATCCGTTCTGGGCTCATGGGCTGTTGATTATTCTGTGGCATCGTTTTCAACTCTGGAGCCACAAGCGTTATCCGCTTCAACGCGATATGTCCGAATTCAGCAGCAAATACAAAAAGGGCTTTCTTCTATTCGTGCTTCTGGCTGTTTACGAATTGCCGATTCTTCTGAAATACCTGCTCGCTGGACGTCGTGACTGGGTTCAGTAGTTTCATCAAGCGGATAAGCGGGCGAGACGCTCGCTTTCTCGGAGTGCGGACGTCTCGTCCGCTTCTCGATGCCTCATTTCCAGCCGCGATAGGCATAAATCGCGGTCGACACATGACAGAATTCATCTCCGTTTGTCACAATGCCAGACGGCGACATTCCAAAATTGTGGCATCAACGGCACTGAAACGCCTGATGCTTCGTTGGAGTTGTGGCTACGGAAGCAACGCGTTCAACCCGAAGCCATCAGTTGGTGTAACCTGAGTTACCATGGATGAAATTGTTTACTTCGACCGATACCGCAAAGAAGCCTGCGTTGAAAAAGTTTACGGCGATAAAGCTCTGCGGTGGACCTATGGGACTCTGGCCGGTCGGATATCGCTCAACGTCGCAGTGAAGCGAGCGATGTTTTCGCACTGGTACGGATGGCGGATGGACCGTCCCGCATCAAGGAAGAAAATCGCTCCGTTCATCAAAGAGTATGATTTGGATACGTCGGAATTCCTGTGCGATGTCAACGAGTTTGCAAACTTCAACGAATTCTTTTTTCGCAAGTTGAAACCTGAAGCGAGGCCAATTGATCGGACTCCTTCGTCTGTCGTATTCCCGGCAGATGGTCGGCATCTTTGTGTTCCAGATATTTCGCGATGCGACGGCCTGTTCGTCAAGGGGGAAATGTTCAGCCTCGCGGAACTATTGAAGGATAAAAAGCTGGCAGACCAGTATGCCAAAGGCAGTCTGCTTCTCTCCAGGCTTTGCCCCGTCGACTACCACCGGTTTCACTTTCCTGCTGCTGGCGTACCGGGCGTATCGCGGTTGATCAACGGTCCGCTGTATTCGGTAAATCCAATCGCACTGTGTCAGAACATTCATATTCTGACAACAAACAAGCGGAGCATCACAGTGCTTGAAACAGAATCCTGCGGAAAAATTCTCGTGATGGAAATTGGCGCGACGTGTGTTGGAAGTATCTGTCAGACGTTCACTGCCGGAACGCATGTTTCCAAAGGCAGTGAGAAAGGCTATTTTCGCTTCGGCGGTTCCTCAACCATCATGATTTTCGAACCGGACCGCATCCGGTTCGATCAGGATCTGATCGAGAACTCCAGACAAAATCGCGAGCTGTATGCAAGAATTGGCGATCACATGGGGGCCGTCGTTTAGAGCGAATCCAGCAGTCGCATCATCGACGAGAAATAGCGAGGAAGAAGAACCCACTTCGAATGGGCAATCTGCTCGCGCATTAGTGGAAGGGTAAAACTGTCCGGTGAATGTGAAACCGGAGGCTCGGACCCTTCCGCTTCATCAGAAGAACGGAGACTATTCCGAAACTGGTCCTAAGAACCGGAGCTGGTTTTGCTGCCATCTGATTGGCCGCTAGTCGTGGTGACAGCGGGCTCAGCCAACAATTTCCGCTGACTATAAAACGCAGCGATGCGCTCGGGTGCAACGCCGCAGAAGTAAGCCAGAAGACAGCATTGATTTCGAAGAGTCGTGCGCCATGTTCCCAGCTTCTGCCATCGTCGCGATGATGTCTTTACCGAAGCATCGGCGATGACGATTTTCCCATGGCGTTTCAGCTGCCGACAAAAATGGACATCTTCCATAAGCGGCCAACAGGGAAATCCATTCAAACGATAAAAGTCCGCTGCAAGCATGAAGATGGCCTGATCTCCGTACGGAAGTCCGAACAGGCGAGAACGGAGATTGGCGCCCCATTCCACAAGTCGCAGACTCAGAGAACAATCCTCGATACCCAGTCGGAATGCGCCGGCGACGGCTCCCCTGTCAAGCACCGTTCGGAGAGAGCTGACAAAGTTCGTGGGAAGCAAAGTGTCGGCGTGCAGAAACAACAGAATCTTACCCGACGCCACGGAAGCGCCAGCATTCATTTGCCGACCTCGTCCTCTGGTGGAGTTCACAACGCGAACTCCCATTTGTTCTGCCACGTCCTGAGTGCCGTCAGTACTGCCTCCATCCGCGAGGATTACTTCGATGTCTTCAACCTGCAAGACATCTGGCAGCGTTCGCGCCAGGTTTGCGGCTTCGTTCAATGCCGGGATAATGATCGAAATGGCGGGCGATCGGCGATCAGACAATACTTTTTCGAACGGGCCACCAAGTCGACGGCAGGTAACCAGATCCTCCGGGTGATCGACATCGGAGAGCGGCAGCAATAACTCCGTGGTAAAACTCTGCCGACGGCAACGATCCAGAGTCTGAGCCAAAACACGTTCGGTGCCCCAGTCGATTCCTGCGAAGAGTTCCTGGTGTGGTGATTTCATCCCAATCAACGTGTAGCCACCATCGATCGCCGGCCCGAGGACAACATCCGCGCGGCCGAGTCGTTCGAACGCTTCACTTATCAAGCTGGCACTCAAGTCAGGACAATCGGTCCCGACCAGGATGACGCTTTGAGATCCGCCAGTGAAGGCATTCGTCGCGGCGGCTTGCAGGCGATCGCCAAGAGTGCCCTCGCACTGCGGAACGAACGACACAGCCTTATGCCCAAACATTGCCTGCATCTCGTCCGCCGAACCACCGGTGAAGCGAACTTCAACGGAAACATCGCGAGTCCCCTGAAGAGTAACAGCCGTCTCAATCGCGTGCTGCGTGAGGACTCGATGAAGCTCGGCCGCCTTTTCCGCGCCCAGAGCTGGGATCAAGCGAGTCTTTGCGAACCCGGGTTTCGGATATCGAGCAAAGATGATGAGCTTTTCCAATTTGGAAAGTGAGTTGTGTTTTTTCAAAGCGGCAGACTTCCGTTGGAATTTAGAACCGCGGCAACCTGAGTGAAGAATCCGACTAACGACAATCAGGTCGATGGAATTTCTTCAACACGTCAAAGTGTCGAAGGAAACCGTCGTAGCCGAGTCTCAGAACATTGCGTTGTTTACTTTGTCATGACCAAAACATTTTTACGTCGAACAAACGTTTGTTGAAGCAGGATCGTGTGGGCTCGTGTAATTCCGGAAACGAACTGTCAGTTCAGGGGCTATTGATATCACTGCGGTCCCCAGAATCTCGGTGCGGATTGAGATCACGGGCAGACTTCATCAGTACCGTATGATAATCCGATGCCTTCTGTTGCAACCTGAAGTCAACGGCTTCGTGCCGGCATCCTACGGAATGCCCATCACTGGGCGGATCAGCAAATAGGTGCCGATTGTCAGAATGGGAACGCCCAGAATGTTCAACAAGAGACCTCGCGCGGCCATTTCGCCTGCCGGGATTCGTCCGGTGCTGAAAACGATCGCGTTCGGCGGCGTGCCAACAGGCATCATGAATCCTGCACTTGCCGCAAGTGTTGCGGGTACAAACAGCATTCGCGGGTCAAGATGAAGCGGTTCCGCCATGGCGAGAAGTGTTGGCAAAACCGCACTGACAGTGGCCACATTGCTTGTCAGCTCCGTAAGCATGGTGAGCATCATGCAAACCGTGGCGACCACCAGCCATGGCGGCATTTTTTGCAGCGGCCCCTGCAGTGCCGCTCCCATCCAACTCGCCAATTGTGTGGATTCAAAACCCGAAGCCAGTGCGAAGCCGCCGCCGAACAGGAGGATCATGTCCCAGGGAAGCCGATTGGCCGTCTTCCAATCCATCAACGGAATTGAACGATGTCTGGAATCTTTTCTGCCGGACGGAAGCACAAACAGCGACAACGCCATAAACATCGCCACGGTGGCATCGCTGATCATCGCTTTCGCCGGGAACTTCGCCGTAAATATCGCGTCATGATTTCCCAGCCGTTTCGAAAGAAGAACGGCAAGCGTTTCGTACGCCCCGAGCCAGCCAGCGAAGAATGTCTTGCCACCAATCACCAACGGCTGACGAGTCACCCACAACACGGCGGTCAGCGCAAAGATCACGGTCATGCGAAATTCAGGTGCTGTGATACGCCCGAGATTTTTCAATCGCTCGCGCAGTGCGAGAAGCAACTTTTCGTCGTTGTCGGATTTGCCCGGCAGACCGCGAGTCAAAACAAACCAAACGACGCCCATGTACACGACAGCGATGGGACCGCAACTCAAAAGCCAGTCTGAAAAATAGACATCGGGAGCATTCGGAAGCTGCATTCGATAGATGCCAATTGCCTGACTGTTTGTCGGACTGCCAACCAGTGTGGCCATGCCTCCCAGTGTTGCAGAATACGCCAGCGTCAGTAGCAGCGGCACGGCAAGTTTAGATGATCCGGAAGTCGCCGAGCTTTCATCACCGTCGTCCAGAATTCGCAGCATTGCCAGACAGATGGGCAGCATCAGCATCGTTGTCGCGGTGTTACTGATCCACATCGAAAGTCCAAAGGTCGCAATCGCAAATCCCAGTACAAGGCGTCGTGGGCTTACACCGACCAGGGAAACAATATGCAATGCCATACGACGATGCAGTTGCCATCGTTCAATTCCCAGAGCGATGATCATTCCACCGATATACAGAAAGAGACTGTCTTCAACGAACGCCTTGCTGGTTTCTTTGGCCGATTGGATTCCAAGCAGTGGAAATAGTGCAAGTGGCAGAAGGCTGGTTGCCGCAAGTGGAATGGCATGAGTCATCCAAAGTCCGGCCATCAGGACAGACACCGCCACAAGTCGATGTGCTGCGGGCGGCATCCCTGAAGGAGTTGGAAGAAAGAAGATGATCATCGGCACGACGATGAGCACAGGCAGCAACCAGGCCGGCCGCGTGTTTTCGCAGACTTCTTCTTCGGATGTCAAACTACTAGCCATCAGTCAGTCACTGCATCATCCGGCACCGGAGATGCCCCGATTAAAAAAGTTCAACGACAATTGAAAAGCGAAAGTCTTCGACGAACAAAAAGAATTCCACATGAGAATCGCGTTCACGATTGAGTTGTTTAATCGCAATACCGTTCAATTAAGCAAAGTAGTAGGCACATTCCATGTGCCGCAACCCTCAAAAAGCAAGGCTTTTTGAGAACTCAGCAGACGGCACATTGAGTGTGCCTGCTACTTGTTGAACGGTATTGTGTTTAACCGTCAGCCGGAGGCGTACGTTGGTGGCCGCATCCGCGTACGCCTCCGCCTAACGGTTAAACGAAAAATATCTTCGTCGTGCGAGTCACCGTGAAGCGGTTGCAAAATCGGCCGGTGGTCAGTCGAGTGCCACCAGCGGTTCATCCATGAGATTGCATTCTGTTTGCAGATGGTGCGTCTGTCGGCAACCAGAAATAAGCGACGCCCATCGTTCATCATTCAACCAGAGTTGGCCGGCTGTTGATGTTTGTCAGTATCGCTCGGCAACAGAGCGAACAACGCGAACTCATTACCATTGTTGCCGTGAAAAGTTCGTTGCTCAAGAAAGCATTTCTATCGCTTCTTGCCGATCGGTTTAACGGCGCCGCTGACCTGAAGTTTGAGTTCGCCTTTGCACTTTGCAGCCGTGGGCACATTCACCCGAAGAAACAACTGACCGCTTTTCTTTGGAGCATGCTCAACACTTGCATTCACCGGAAATGGGTCGCCCGGTTTTCCGTCCGTCACGACGACTCCAATCACAGCGCCAAACGGGGCAACGCCGACATGATCCTTGGCTGGGTCTGAAGTACTCAGACCAGTCAAAGGAATCACCGTGTTCAGATCCATTTTATATTCGCCGCTTAAAGCAAGTCGAAATGGTTTGCCTTCTTCAACTTCGCAAATTGCCACCCATCCTTTTGCGGAATCAAACTCGGACTTAATACCGTTCTCCTGAAGCATCTCTTCCTTGATTGCAGTGATTCTCTCCCTCACACCCTCCATTTTGGGATTGATCGTCGACACTCGTTGGAGAACCTGAACAGCCGCTTCCTTGTCTCCCTGTTTGTAGTATTCGTTGACAACCTCCATGTACTCTTTGAGCAGCGATTCTTCCGCTTTCGACACTCGAGCCGCAAGTTCCGCCTCTGATGGCTCGTCCTTCCGGTCGCGTGTTTTGTCACGCTCTTTGCTCTGAGCACTTGCCGTGGATGAAAGGCAGCACAAAAACAAGAGCACGACCATGAACTTCAAAAGCCATTGGCGCATTGCGGAAGTTTCTTCAGGTCGGACCGTTTCGGCACACGTCATCGATCGCATGTTGTATTTCCTCTCAACTGGATGGCATAGTGGGATTCACAGGTTGGCTCTGGAGCGTCCTGCAAACCTTCGGGAGCATAGTTCAGGGCTTAACGGTTGAAAACCGACCGTCTGTCTTCATGTAGGGCGAGCGGAGAATTAGAGCTTTCCATTCTAACAGCACCGCGTTCCAGTGATTGAAGCTGCGAGTAGCCCAGAGACCGACTTGCTGCTGCTGGGTGCTGGTACCTTCTTCTGGTTGCGGCTCGCTTAAACGCAATACCGTTCAAAAAGTAGCGGAGCAGCGCGAGCTGCCCGGTGAGTACCTGCAAAAGGGCTGGCTCACCGGACGGCTTGCGACGATTCCGCTACTTCACAGGCCGTTCGTTGAACGGTATTGCGCCTAAACGAACGTTCCAATCGAACAAAACCTGATGCAACTTTCGGGCAGGAAAACTGTTCTCTGCGAAAATTTTTCTCGAAGGCAGTGGCTTGATGTCGCCGACGATTCACGTAGGCGACCAACCAGCACTATCTGACGAACCGCTATTTCAGAACATGAAAATTGAGCAATACAAATATTTCGCAGAAGGACTACGAACGAGTCTCCGCTGTTTGCTCTGCACCATCATCTTTCGACGCAATTCGGTTCTCTTTGCCTTTCCACATTCGCGCGATGTTTGAGCGATGACGCCAGATGATGAGCCCGGGAACCACGATCGAAAACAAAGTGAGCGGCAATTTCTGAACTTCCAGCGCTGACTTTCCCAGCATAACAAGTTGAGTTGTGGCAAACCCCAGGGAAGCCACGATCGAAGCCATAGCGACAATTCTGGTTGTCGCAACGACGGCGAGAAAAAGTCCAAGAGCGACGGCCGATGCGATCGGTGAAATGACAAGCACAACGCCGAGAGCTGTCGCAACGCCCTTGCCGCCGCGCAGCTTCAACCATACTGGATACATGTGGCCGATGATCGCGCAGATGCCGGTTAGAATCGTGGACGTCAGCACTGAATCCGCTTCCATGCTCTGAGACTGCAAATACAGCTTAGCGCTCAAGGTGGGAACAAGCCCTTTGATGGCATCCAGGATCAGAACGAAGATCCCCCATTTCCAGCCAATGACACGTCCGACATTTGTCGCGCCGATGTTCCCGCTGCCATGGTTGCGAATATCGTCCTTCAGGACAAGACGTCCGACGAGGTAACCAAATGGGATACCACCGGTCAGAAAGGCGATCAGGCAAAAGACGAACGTCATGGCCGTCATTGGAGAATGATCCGGAACAAAGACTGGATAAGAACAGAACGGGCCATGGACTCGCAAAAAACCTTTCGGATTGCAGCCGTGGGCGAAAGAGCGGAAGTATACAGCCATCCGCCATGATTGCATTCCGGAGAAGGTGGCAATACGGCCTGAATTGACCGTAAACCGGCATCTATTGTCTCTGGAATTACCCTCACATTGCGAATTATCCGAACCAATCAGCTGCGACGATTGAGACGATCGTTGCGTCGGGAGGCATTTCCGCAACATGGATGAAACGACGAGCTACGTTTCCAGTCTGCATGATTTCGTCCATGCACTTCATTGCCTTCGCATAGTCCAGCGTTCAGAGTCAGGTACCTGCTGATGAATTCGGAGTTGCTCCCTCGATCAACGACTTCTCAAAATCGGCGGTCCGCCGTTTTCAGTTTTGTCGTGATCCTGATCGCAGGTCTTGCAACGATCACCACGAACTGCGCCGATCCTGACTTGTGGGGACATGTGCAGTATGGTCGAGAAGTCATTCGCGACGGCGTTCTGCCTCGAACCGCAACATGGACCTACGCAGCTGAAGGCGCACCGTGGGTCAATCATGAAAATATTGCGGAACTACTGCTGGCCTGGACCGTGGATACTTTCGGTCCATCCGGATTGCCGTGGATGAAGCTCACAATCGCGGCAATGATTTTGTCGTTGCTGATGATGTCCGCCAGAAAAGCAGGAACGGGCTGGCTGGCGATTGGTGTGATGGTCGTTCTGGTTGCAGCCAATGTTCAGTTTCACTGGCATTTTCGTCCTCAGATCCTGACCTACCTGAGCCTGGCCGGCATGCTGGCTTTGTGGCAACACGCATTCAATGATTTCAGAGTGGACGACGAAGAATCCGTTCGTGCATCAACCCGACGACTCAAGTGGCTGTGGCTGATGCCGCCGCTGATGTGCTTCTGGGCGAACTCCCATGGCGGCTTCGCAGCGGGCGTTGCAATTCTCGCCGCCTATCACGGATTGATCTGTCTGATGCTTGTCGTCAAATCCGGACTGCGGCATCGTTCGTTTGTGGTGCATCTGTCTTTGATCACAATCACCTCCGTGGCGGCAACGCTTGTCAATCCTTATGGTGTCGGCCTCTGGAAATTCATGCTCAGCGCCCTGAAGCTGCCTCGTCCGGAGATCGCGGACTGGGGTCCATTGGAGCTATGGAATAATGAAGCGATTCGCTTCTGGTGTCTGATCGGAGTTTCTGCGTTGAGCCTTTGCTTCAGAGAGAATCGTCGCAATCTGCCGCAGCTGGCAATCATGGGATTGTTGCTTTGGCAGGGTATGAGTCACTGTCGTCACCTGTCGATCTTTTCAATCGTGTGCGGATTCTGGATGCCCGGCAGGCTGCAGTCTGTTGTGAACAGCGTAGAGAACACATTGAATCGTCTTCAGCCGGAGCGTGTCGGTCGAGGTTTCGGCCGTTTGAGCTCAGTGGCTTGTGGCCTGATCCTGCTCATCAGCCTGGTGAAGCTGGCGCCGATGATGACGGAAGTGGAAGTGGATCGCACCGAGTATCCAGTCAGCGCGATGCAGTATATGCACGATCAGAATCTTCATGGGAAAGTACTGGTCACCTTCAACTGGGCTCAGTACGCCATCGGGTGCTTTGCGGAAGCCGAAGGTTCAATGAGTCAGTCACGCGTCGGCGTCGATGGAAGATTTGAAACCTGCTATCCGCGTGAGATCACCGATATCTGTTTTGATTTCTGGCTGGGAACCAACAATCCCGCTCAGCGATATCGAAGTCCCAAAGCTCCTGCTTTCGATACTTCGCGTGCTCTGGAGTTTCATCAGCCGGATCTTGTGCTGATCGCAAGGGAGCAGAATCCCTCAGTTCGTGTGATCGAGCAGCATCGTGACGAATGGAGCCTGCTGTATCAGGACTCGATCGCGCAGTTGTGGGGCAGAAGCTCAAAGTACTGTGACACAAACAGCCCCGATTTTATCGCCCCGGACGATTATCTGGTGAACGATGCGGATCAGCGCGGCACAGTTCCGTGGCCTGCATTGCCAGTGTCGCAGGGCGATGGTTCACCCGTGCAGCAAACTCGACAGTCGGCTCGTCAGTATCTGTCCTTTCGCTGAACCATTTGAACAGGGCTCCCGCGAATTGAGATCGCTCTGCAACATTCGCCGCAAATTCCTGCAAAACCATGCAAAAATAACACGTTCCTAACCAAGCGGATTGCTTTTAGGGGCCCTTTTTTCTTATCGTTCAGGTAAGGGCTGTTGATCCGCGTTTCGTAGGTTTGCAGTCGACATTTGGGAATCTGCTGATTTCCCGACGACGGTAGTTCTCTTCGCTGCAACCTCTTTTATGCTGCGACCGGAATATTGAGTGTTAAGCACCATCGACGTCAGCGGTTCCGCGTATTCCGCTATTTTGTGTTTCGCAACATTTTGAGAGTGAGATTGTATTCATGAGCACTGTGTCAGCCCTCCCTTACAAGGTGGCAAACATTGAACTCGCCGAGCTCGGCCGCAAAGAAATTGAGATCGCTGAAATTGAGATGCCAGGTCTGATGGCTCTGCGAGAAAAGTACGCAGCATCAAAGCCATTGAAGGGTGCTCGAATTGCTGGTTGTCTGCACATGACAATTCAGACGGCCGTCTTGATTGAAACGCTCCAAGTGCTGGGAGCAGAAGTTCAGTGGTCCAGCTGTAACATATTCTCGACACAGGATCACGCTGCCGCTGCGATCGCTGCCGCAGGTGTACCAGTCTACGCCTGGAAAGGCATGACCAACGAAGAGTTCGATTGGTGCATCGAGCAGACTCTGTACTTCCCGGATGGTCAGCCTCTGAACATGATTCTGGACGATGGTGGCGACCTGACCACAATGGTTCATGAAAAATTTCCAGAGCTATTGAAGGACATCAAAGGTCTTTCAGAAGAAACCACGACTGGTGTTCACCGTTTGCATCAGATGCTGGCGGCAGGGAAACTGGCCGTGCCTGCAATCAACGTGAACGACTCCGTCACAAAGAGCAAGTTTGATAATCTTTACGGATGCCGCGAATCTCTGGCTGACGGCATCAAGCGTGCCACTGACGTCATGGTGGCAGGCAAGGTCGTTGTCATCTGCGGCTACGGCGACGTTGGCAAGGGCTGTGCTGATGCAATGGATGGTCTTGGCGCTCGTGTGATCGTGACGGAAATCGATCCAATCTGTGCTCTTCAGGCACTGATGGAAGGTTACCAGGTTACGACGATGGACGAAGCAGCCGCTCAAGGTGACATCTTCGTCACCACGACTGGTAACATCGACGTGATTCGTGGCGAACACATGGACAAGATGAAGCACCAGGCAATCGTGTGCAACATCGGACACTTTGATTCTGAAATTCAGATTGCGTATCTGAATAACAGCAAGACCATTCGCAAGATTCGTATCAAAGGCCCTGGCGACGAAGGTGGTCCTGTTGACAAGTACGTTTACGCAAACGGTAAGGCGATCATCGTTCTTGCAGAAGGCCGACTGGTCAACCTTGGCTGTGCAACCGGCCATCCGTCGTTTGTCATGAGCAACAGCTTCACCAACCAGGTGATGGCTCAACTGGCGTTGTGGACCGAAACGGAAAAATTCACCGTTGGTGTTCACATGTTGCCAAAAGAACTGGACGAAGAAGTGGCACGACTGCACCTCGGAAAGCTTGGCGCCAAGCTGGAGACTCTAACCCCAGCACAGGCCGAATACATCGGCGTGGCTTCAACCGGTCCATACAAGCCAGCTCACTACCGCTACTAAGATTGGTGGATTCAACACTTTCCAGTGTCCACGTTTTTGACGTCAGGCGTTGGTAGTTAAAACCACATGTGAATTGCAAAGAGGCGGCCGTTATCGGCCGCCTCTTTCTTTTACCGTCGAGGATCGTCAAATTCCGCGACTGCAGTCGGAACGGATTCCTTAGGCACGCGGCAGAATGAATAGCTCCAATATCCCACAGTCAACCGTGAATTGAGGAGTGGTATTTCGCAGGCCGGAGGTGTACGTTGTTGGCGGTATCCGCGTGCGCCTCCGGCTGACGGTTAAACACAATACCGCTCAAATAGTAGCGGAGCAGCGCGAGCTGCCCGGTGAGTGCCTGAAAAATGCTGGCTCACCAGACGGCTTGCGCCGATTCCGCTACTAAACAGGCCGTTCGTTGAACGGTATTGCGGTTCAACAACTCAATCGTGACCACGATTGGTAGAATCGACTTTACGAAGTCGCTTCAATCATTTCGTACTTCTCACCGAGCCGCATCAGAACTTCGACCGCGTGCAGATCAATCGTGCCGTTTAGCTTCAATGACGTCGGCTCAAGGCCCATCAGAACGCCTTCGGCCGCACACGCGAAGGATGTGCCGCGCGGCGTGTGCGGCGTGAGTCGGAAGTTGCGATCGCGAGGCAGGCTGACGAGTCCCGTCGAAACGACAACCGCGTTCGGCCGCTCTTGTGATATCGTCGGCGACACAGATCGAGGCTGCGACACATCAGCGATCAGCACCGGTCCGGATGATTTTACATGTCGACTGTGCAGTAGAATACTGTCGCCCGAAATCGCCATCACAATCAGATCGCAGGATCGAAGATCGTCCATGTTGTCAGAAACATCAATCATGGAACTCGATCCCGTCGCAGTCAACGTCTCCCTTTGGTGACGAAGACGAACCAGTGAACCGGGGCGGCCAAGCAGCAGGATGGAGCCTTCCCAGGATTCACCGCGAGAAAACCAACGAGCGATCGCTGATCCGATATTTCCGTTCGCTCCCACGATCGCAAGGCGCGCGTTTCTCGGCAGCCCGAGAGTCCTGCGAGAGCGTTCAATCTGATTCAGAATCGCCGCGACAGTGAAAGTATTGCCCGATGAAATCTGAATCCCGGGAGTCGCTTGAAGTGTGGTGGCATTCGCCGTCACGACACTGGTCTGTGCACCAAAGACCACAGTTTCGCAACCTCGATTTATTGCAATCTGAAGGGCTTCATCGAGCCTCTGCCGAACCAGTCTCAGGTCACCTTCGCGATTCCAGTGATCAAGCGATTCCGGAGACGCGGGTAACATGATTCCGCATAGCCAGACTCGCCCGTCGTAAAGATGGCGAGAGAACAATTCCATCGGACGCAGCTGCATCAAAATCTGAAGTCGCACTGCCAGTTCGATTCGTTGATCGATCTTCAGATTCTTCAACTCCGGCAACTCAACAAGCAGTTCATCCGTCGGATAGATCGGGTTAAAGATGAACCCAATCCGTCTGGCATCGACAGCCGGCGTTTCATGCTGGAACGAAAAGTCCAGACGTCGCGGTGATCGTGCTTCGGACGAAATCTCATCCGTCACTTTGATATGAACGACATGCTCGCCAGGCTGCGTTGCCGTTTCGACATTTGGCGACGATGCCTTTGCCAGGCTGGATGCGGGGATCAAATGACGGATCAGCGCCATCGTATCCGCCGCTTCAATGCACCGGCAGAAATCCAGCAGGCCATTCACAAACTGCTGAATCGACTCCTGCGACAGATACGCCGACGGCTCAATTCTCAGCGTTCGCGGAGTCGACATGGTCGGAAGAATTCGCACCGAATGATGATGCAACAAAAACGACGCAGCAAAATAGCCAAGCTGTTCGTTCAAAATTTCTCGCAGGAATCGCCGCATGTTGTCCGGCAATCCCAGCTCAAGCCCCAACATGGCCCCGCGCCCAGTCACTCGTCGCACAATCTGCGGATAGGCGTCAGAGACTGGCTGAAGGCTCTGACGAAGAACGATTCCAAGTTGAGCACAGCGATTGATCACAGCATCGGCATCAATGATCTGCAGGACTCTGTGAGCAACATTGCAGGAATACCGGTCGTTTGAAAATGTCGCACCGGATTGCGGATCGAACTCTTCACAATAGTCTGCTCGATCGATCAGCGTCGCCGAGATCTTTGCAACTCCGCCGCCGAGCGATTTTCCAATCAGATAGTAGTTGGCCGCAATGCCTTTCGACGCAGGGAACTCGCCGCTGCGGCCAAGTCCGCACTGTATTTCGTCAACGATCAACGGGATCTTCGCGTCACAGATCGTCGTCAACAGTGACATTGGAGTTTCGTAGATTCCACCTTCGCCCTGAATCGGTTCGACAATGGCGGCCACAATTCCGGAGAACGTGAACTCAGCAACAGCCGCTCGCCCGTCTTTCCAAACCATCTGCCGAAGTACCAACGCATTGTCCGCCGCGATTGCTTCGAGAAGGCTCGCAGAAGAATCCAGCTCGTCGCGCTGCAGAAAGTGAACGCGAGCTCCAAGCAACGGCGAAAACGGTTTGCGCTGCGCGTCATCCGACATCACAATCAGCGCGCCGATTGTTCTGCCGTGATAGCTGCCCTGCAACGCAATGAGCAGCGGTTGGTGCTTGTCAAATTGTTGCTGATTGTATTCCAGACACTCACCGACCAGTGCAGGAAACTCTGATCCAAACTGCCAGCGAACTTTGTCATTGAATTCGCGATAAGCCAATTTCCATTTGAAGACCGCGTGTTTCAATGCCGCTTCGACTGCGTCGGCTCCTGTGGAGTGAAACAGGCAGACATAACTGCGGCTGGTTTCTCGCCCAAAGCGATCCGACAGTGCTTTTGCGAGCACTCCGGCGGGCGATCGTCGACTGAATTGATCCAAAATCGGGACGCTGTGAAGCGAGCTGATCGCAGATTCTGTCAACTCCTTGCGTCCATGTCCCAGCAGGTTCGCACCAAATCCGCCAACGAGGTCCAGCACCGCGTGCCGCTGGTCTTCAGTGGTGTGATCAGTGTTGCGGTCAGTGGTTCGATCAGTGGTGTAAAACTTGTTCCGAATCAAATGGTCGCCGCTAGCGTCAACGTATTCCACATCCAGATTGAGCGTCTGCATCAGCCGACCGACCAACGGCATGAGGTGTTGAAACCACGAACTGTCGTCGGATGCTGGCGAGCTGATCTCCACGAGGCAGGGATGTCGAGACGCTGGTCGATTGAACGCGTCAATCAGATCCGCACTTTGTTTCTCAAGGCGATGCCAGTCGATTTTGCCGAGCCCCGTGAGCGGCGGCATGCCAGCGACAAATCCAATCGCAGCGACTAATTCGTGACGCTCCGTGACATTGCTTTCGTCGGCCCCGGTCTGTTGATGAAACGCTTCGATCCGATTCCTGATTCGTTGCTGAAAGGCCACGTCCTCAGGATTCTGATCGGCCGTGAACACGATCGCGACAACGCCCATTCGCCCTGGGCTCGGACGAAACACAATACCAGGCACACAGTCAGTCAGCAAGTTGTAACGCTGCTGAATGGCATGGACAGAAACCTTCAATCCCGTGCCGAGATTCAGAAAATCGGAATCAATTCGACCAACATACTCAAGCTGATCATCGTTGACTTGAACGCAGTCTCCGGTATCAAACCATTCCGAAAAATCGGGCTCGCCGACGTATCCGATGGCGTTGAATGACGACCGAATAAACAATCGCCCGCGTCTTAAATCATGCTCGGAAAACTTCACCCCAACCGTGACGCCCGGCAGTGGCTCACCCAGCCAGTATCCGCCGGATGTCGAATGTGTCGATAGGCGATCGGCAGAAGAGACTTCCCCATTGTAGAACGATTGTCCCAATCGTTCATGAGCACCTAACACAACAGCGCTACGATGGGCTGGGAATACATTTCCAGCCGCGAGCCTTACCGCATCGCCGTTTCGCGCATCGCCGTTTCCCGAACTGCCGTCGCCGTTAATCAAAGAAGAAAGCACCTGCTGAGTTTCCGTAGTGCCATACGCATTCGCAAAATGCACATTCGAAAAAACAGCGGCGGTTTGGTCGTCCCACGCCGTTCCCGACGAAACGATGGTCTTCAAAGACCGCAGCGCGCGGCGAGCTTCGGGAATCTTATCGGCCAGTTTGGCCAGAGTCTGAATCAACGCGGGGCCACCAGTAAAATGTTGCGGAGGCCATTCCTGCAACAGACATAACGCTCGATGCGGGGCTTCGTCAATCCACTCCGGCGGAATCAGCAAAGTCCGCTGCCGATTCCAAATCGCGTGCAGCACATTTCGAAGACCCATCGAATGTGATAACAACGGACAAAGCGATGTCCCGCCCGTCTTGTGGATTTCAAACAAACCCGCCGCCTGCCATGCTTCCGCGACAGCAAGCAAAGCTCGCTCTGAATACCTCACAAACTTCGGCGAGCCGCTGGTTCCCGAAGTTGTCAGAATCAAACGCTCCTCCTGCGAATCCAGAGCCTGCATATCCAGCGGCGCTAGATCATTCTGCAAAGCCTGCGATTGCTCAGCACAGAATTGCCGCGATTCGATAGGAAAGGAAACGGGAATCCTGCAGTCTGAAATTTCGAAACGTGTCCGCACGGCTTGCAGATGAGCCATGTGCAATGCCGCTGCTTTGTGTTCACGCAGCACGCTCGGTTCCGCAGGGGCAAGCAGAAAACGGCAATTTGTACGAGCAGCCGTTTCAAGGATGACATCGTGACCAGAATGCATCGGCAGAGTCACACTGACCCCTGCGGCCATGAGGGCAATTGCATTCACCGCAACGACAAGTTCAGAAGCGTACGGCAGTCGAACAATCGCCACTCGATCGCCGCTTTTGATCTGATGTTCCACGCACCAGTCGTCTGCTCGCAGAACCGCCTGCTGCAGATCGGAAAGAGCGACAACTGCCGACTGACCATCGACAACTCCCGCCAGAATCGGACTCGACTTTTCTGAATCCTCCCGCGTCTGAAAAATCATCTCACGCAGGGAACGAAAGCGGAACTGCGACCAGTCGGGCAGAGCAATGGGCGATGTTCGTATCCAGTCGAAATCAGCTGTCATGATCGCCAATTGTCGGGCTAAAAAGTTTGAGATTTTTTCTTCGCTCCAGAATCCCAAGATGGTCTGACGTAAAATCCAGCACGTCCGATCGATTCTTTTTTAGCCATTCGTGGATCCGCGGCAAATAGCGACACGGGAGTTGCGGAAACAGATGATGTTCCTTGTGCAGATTAAAGTACATGAACAATCCCGCGAGCGGCAGTCGGACGGATCGTGAAAAGTTGGCCTGTTCGCGATTCGCATATCTCGCGCTGGCTTCAGGAACAGGCAGCAGTCCAACATGCTGATTTTGAGTAAACAGGATTTCGTACAGAATGCCCGACAACCAGAAGGCCGTGATCAAAAACAACAGATAAGCCTGCAGACCAAACTGCAGCGTCATCAATGCATGCAACAACACGATCGCCAGAATGTTCATCGAGTACTGAAGCAGGTGTTGCCGTTTCTGATCTTTGCCACGCACGACGTCGTACAGAAGATACGGCCCATAGACTCCACCAAGATACAGGATGGGCACGATTCGAAGTCTGACGAACAATTCAATCAGCCAATGTCGTCGAGCTGAATCGCGCGGGGCTGCAGTGGGGTCTTCATTCGAACCCAGGCAAGCGTGATGCGCTGTGTGGCCACGTCGAAAACTGAAGAAGGGCGTCAACACCCAAAGACCGATCAGAAAACCAGTCCACTCATTCAGCCATCGCGATCGGAAAAATGTCCCATGCGCACATTCGTGAAGCACGAGCTGAAACAGCAACATGCCCACAGCAACCAATGCCACACCCGTTGCTGTCGCGAACCAGGAGCCGGTTGCAAGAAGAAACAGTCCGACCAGTGTCAGTACGACGGCCGTGAGTCCCGCGACAAATTCCCACGGGACTCGAACTGGTCCAAGGGCCTTCGTATCGGTCAACATTTGCTGACATTCTGTCCGCGTGAGCACTGGGAATGAATGTCCGTGTGACATTAACTATGAAGCATTCGAAGAGTCTGGCTTTAAGCCGACAACATCAGACTGTTCGGCGCTTGTAGGCGCGGGCCTGTCGGATGAATGAATCATAATCCTCTGTGCGTTGAAAGGCGCGACGTGGGATCAGAACAGCCGACAGAGACGAAAGGTAGATGAAACCGTACTGATCGTTCTCAACAATTCGATCGACCACGTCCCAGCCGACACTACTGGAACTGGACTCCCGAACAGAAGCTATGCAATCGTCTGAAATGGTAATCGTACAATCGCCAAGAAGTGCCTTTGTGGACCCTTCCTTGAGCATGTTGCGAATCAGCTTTGCATTCCTTCGACGCCACGCGAATGGAGTATAAAAATACAATATCACAGGCGCCAGAAAGAACCATTTCAATTCGAAAAGCTTATCCGCATAACTTTCGCCGGGACCGAGTTTGATCAAGGGCATTACAAGAAACGCCAGAAGCATCACCAGCGGAATCGCGACTCGTGAAATATTCAATCGTCGGCGAAGCTCTGGTGAGTTTTTCTGATGGTACGCATTGAACGCCACAAAATCTTCCGGCGTCATTTCATACTGTACCTGCATTACTATTTTTCACCTGCGGCTGGAGCGGCTTCCGTTGAACTATTAACCGCATCCGTTTCTCCGCCCTGTGGACGAATCATTTCGAAATAGCGGCGAATCGTCTGGCGGTGTCCCATCGGAATAGACTCAGATTCAAGAGCCGATTCGCTGAGTGCTTCGTACTTTCCAGCTTGCTCGCGGTACTGCCGCACGGCCTCTTGTTCCTGCTCCGGATTGGTTGTTGTTTCGATATCCACTTCGCCGGCTCCGGAGTCCTGACCTGTCAGTTTCAGTTCCTGCCCTGTCTTATTTCGAGCCGTCTTTTCGCCAGCAGGATCACCAGCCGAACCCTTGCCAGCCTTGTTGCCACCCTTTTTATTTCCCTGAGCCTGATTGCGGCACTCACTTTCGCATTGAGATTTACATTCCCCAAGGCACTGACTTTGCTTCTTCAGCAGGTCGGACAGTTTCTTTTTCTGCCCCTGTTTCTTGCACTCGCTGGCCAAGCCTTTTGCACCGTCCTGAAACTTGCTTTTGTCTCCGGAAGACATCCCCTGAGTCATCTTTTCGAGAGCTTCTTTGATGCCCTGCTTCTTCGTGCTTTCACCCGCGTTCTTCTGAGCCTGCTGGAGTTTCTCGGTGACTGCCTTTTCTGTCTTTCGATCCAGTTCAGGCATCTCCATCTTGGCCAGTTCCTCAGCGGCCTTCTGCATTTCACCCTTCGACATCGCCTGACCTGCCGCTGCCATTGCCTCTGCCAATGACAGTGCTTCTCCAATTTCCTGCATCTGAGCTTCGGCAGACGGATCGTTCATTTGTTGCTGCATTTCCTGCAGAGCAGCTTCCATTTCTGAAAGCTTTGCCAACGCCTCTTTAGGGTCGATCCCTGGTTCCGTCAGAACCTTGAGTTGCTCATTCATTTCTTTGAGCATCTTCTCCAGTTCAGGATCATTCTGCTCTTTCTGGAATTGCTCAAGCTCTTCCATCCCTTCGCTGGCGCGAGATGCCTGTTCGGCGACGACAGAATTAGCCTCTGTGGATGCCAAAAGTGCTTCCGGTGGACTTGCCAGAAATCCCAGAAGAACAGCAATAACAGAAATCATAATGCCCCAGTTCCACAATTTTGGTGTGGTCACTGGGGAGATGCTGGCGGGATCAACAGCCTGTAAATGAGTGTCGGCATCTTCGATCTGAAGTCGATGCAACGGGTCACTGCTCGAGACCTGAAGAAACTGCAGGGCCGTCTGAGTTCGGTCCTTGAGATTGCATCGATGGTCGATGAGCCTCGCGGCACACAAAATCGATCGAGACTTGATGAACGCGAACGCAATTCCAGTTACGGCCGGAATGGCAACAGCGACAACAACCCAGATCCATGAAAATGCACTCTGGCTGAGAATTCTGGCCATCGCCATCAAGCAACCGGCCACTCCACCTGCCAAAAGGCCGATGGACGCGCATTGCCAAAGCCACTGACGTTGTTCACGAATCTGAACGGCCTGAATTCTCTGTTGAATGCTGTGCATTTGAGACAATCCTGAGTACAGGTTTGGGCAGAACTTTGAGCAGACTGGAAAGTCCATTCAAAAACAAGCGGTGGCTTACAGGCGGTGGAACTTGAATATTATCGACACAAAAACGACTTTGACAGACTGATTGTCCACTCTTGCGGAAATATCCCCGAGGGATTTGCTGTGTTCGCCCCCCGGAAAACCAATCCTGTTCAGTGAATCAGGCTCAAATCTGTAGTGGATCTTGCTAAACATCCCATGCGCCGGGAATTCTCTATTAATCGCGGTCACGATTGAGTTGTTTAACCGTCAGCCGAAGGCGTACGCTGAGGCTGCCACCAACGTACGCCTCCGGCTGACGGTTAAACGCAATACCGTTCAACGAACGGCGTGTTTAGTAGCGGAATCGGCGCAAGCCGTCCGGTGAGCCTGCATTTTGCAGGCACTCACCGGGCAGCTCGCGCTGCGCCGCTACTATTTGAACGGTATTGCGGTTAAACGAAAACATCTCTGGCGGCACCGTTTATAGTTTGGCAACTTTCACTACGCCTATTCACAGAGATTGCGTCTAAGGAACAGTCCCGAAATAAGATCTCTGTTTAACAGTCAGCCGAAGGCGTACTCTGCACGACGATTGGCGTACGCCTCCGGCTGACGGTTAAACGATAAATCTGAAACTTATTTCGGGACTGTTCCTAAGCCACAGATCGGAGAAGTTTCATCGGCAAGTGAAGGGCGAAGTCGATTCGGCGGAGAGCGACATCCAGGACTAATAGAACCGAAGCCAATGCCAGCAACCATGGCCAAAGCGGAGTTGGTCGCGTGGTCCATTCATTGGGACGATTGAACACTTTCGATGGTTCAGGATTGAACTGACCGCCGGAGATGTTGGAGATCTCTTTCAGCAGAACATCGTTTGTCGGTTGAATGCGAAGCTCGTCACTGTATCCGACCATGAGGCCTCGGGACTGTCGATACAGAACCTGGCCATCTTGCTTCAACGCGATTTCCATGTTGTAAGCACCGGACTGCTGTGTCTCAAAGTCGGCCGCATATCTTCCCGGCGCTGTTTGTTTCATCAGCGTTTTTTCTCGCCGAAGTGATGGATTGATGATCGTGATTTCCACATCCGACCCGTTCAGGAACTGTCCCAATTCGCTGACTGCGTCCACCGAAATGTCGGCCCTGCGACCATTCCTTGTTGCCGTCACCTGGATACCTTTGGTTTCACTCTTTCGCATCGTTTGGCGAACAACCTGAGTCCAGAACTTTCCATACCCTGGCCACGTCAGCCACTCAGCGGCCCAGCGACTTTTGGCATCCGAGGTGAAGGCCGCCGTCATTCCGAGTCCGTATCTCCACCACGCCAGCAACGGGTCGCCTTTTTCCGTTGCCAGAATGACTTCGCACGTGGGTTTTGGTCGAGTCATCACGTATCCAAGCAGGAACGGAGCGGACTCCATGTCAATTTCGGCAAGTGCTCGAGTGGCTCGGATGACTTGTGGCACGAACGGTTGTTCGTCGATCGCTGATTTGCTGGCGGTGACAGTTTCCTTGGCAAAAATCTGCGGCACCTGAGCCGGGTCTTCCGCGAGGTAGTATCGTCCCTTGCCAATTCTTGCGATGGCTTCCAGCAACTCTGTATCGGTCGAACCTTCACCCCCGACAGCCACGGTGGAAACTGTCATCTTCGCCGAAACCATCTGCTGGGCCATGCCTTCGAAATCACCAGAATTGGAGATTCCGTCCGTCAGCATGATCACATGTTTCAGCTTGGCGGATGTGGAGTTCAGGATCTCGAATGACATTTCCATCGATGGATACATACTTGTTCCACCGCCCGATTCAATCCGGGCAATTTCGTCGCTGATTTTCCCTTTGTTGCTGGCCGACTGCATTTCACTTATCACATACGTCTGATCGTCGAATGCCAGCACAGCGACCTGATCACGGTTGCCGAGCAACTCTACTGCAGAGCGAGCAGCCGTTTTTGCCATTTCCAGCTTGTCGCCATCCATGGACCCGGAGCGATCGATGACCAACACCATTCCAAGCGATGGCTTTTCTTTTTCCTTCTCAAAGTCGCTGCGAACAGGAAGGATTTCTTCCAGAGTACTCTTGTAATAGCCACCCAGACCAAACGACTGTTCGCCGCCCAGCATGATGAACCCGCCGCCCAGCTCCTGCACGTACGTTCGAGCGATCTCCATTTGTTGCTGTGACAGAGCTGTCGCAGGAACGTTCGACAAGACGAGCAGTTCATAGTTTTGCAGACCAGCCAGTGAATCGGGCATCCCCTGCGGTGGGCGAATATCGACCTGGATCCCCTCATCTTCCAGAGCGTAGGCGAGCTCTCTGATCAAATTCGGATCACTTTCGATGATCAGAATCCGTGGCTTTCCAGCCGTGTAAACGAGACCAGCATCAGCATTGTTGTCCAGAAGTGTGTCCTGTTTTAATCCAGACAGGCGAACCTTGAAGGCCGCCATTCGATCTCGATCCACGGACTGCTGAAATCGAAACTTGTTTTCGCCCGACTTCAACTTTCGCGTCTCACTGATCACCTTGTGGTCACCACGAAAAACTTCGACCAGACCTTCGTCGTCGTGATTGGATGTGATCGTGACATCCACGTAAAAGGGTTCACCCTCACGCACTTCGGCCGGAACCTTCACTTCGGAAACCTGCACTTCTGGCTCAGAACGCGTCGGCAATGGCACAGTCGAAACCGGAATGCGGCTCCGCGATGCGGCGGCAGTTCCATTGCCGGACGTCTGGTTTCCGTCGGTGAGCAAGACGATCTGAGGTACATAACCAGGCGGCATGTAACCGGCGGCCGCTTCAATTGCTGCTTCGAGATTGGTCCCGTCGGCGACCTTCTTTTCATCTGCAGAGATGATCGAATTTTCCGTCGAAGGATTATCGCCCGACGTTTTAGAAGCCTTCTCGTTACCAATCAGTGATGGCTTTTCTCCGAACGTTACAGGCTCCGTCTGCACCGCACCAACTGTTGATGCGAATGGGAGATACGCAATTCGATGGCTGCCCTTCTTTTCTTCCACATCCTTCAGATATTGAGTCACGGCTGTTTGTGCATTATCACCAACACTCAAACTCTGATCGACCACAAACAAAACAAACTGTTCGTTGGTGCGATGCAGCCAGGTGAGCCCGGCAAGTGATAGCACCAAAAGCAGAACGATGCACGTTCGAGTCACCAGCGAAGCGATTCGCTGTGGCTTCGGAAAGTCGCTAAGACTTCGCACAAACCAAACGCACAGCACGATCAGGATCGGAACGATCAGGATCAGCAGTGCTGGGCGAGTGAATTCAAATGGAAGCATATTGAAAAACGGCAAAGAGAATTGTTGTCGTGGACTTGTGTGTTAACCGGCGGGTTACGAAATGAACCTCCGGTGGTACAAAAACCATTCGATACTTGTCAGCACGCAGGCAATGAAAATCAGGTAGAACCAAAAAGGACGGCTGAACCATCCTGAAGATGCGTCTTTGGATTGAGTCGATTCAAGTAGCTGAGCCAATGGCCGGAGATCGGTCTCTCTCTCACTCGCCAGATTCACAGCAACCTCCGCAAATTGCGATTCGCTTTCTCCAGCGATTGCTGTCGTTACGGTTTTCTTTTCCGGGGACAACGTCCAAATGCCGATTTCGTCCAATGGTCCAAACGTGGCAACAAAAGCCGAATTGTTTGGATCCTCTGACACGGACAAAGGCACTGCTTCGACGGTTCCTGACGGGGCTTTCAATGACGCATTCACACGGCGGGTTTCTTCCGCAGACTGTGAACTGCCCTGCAATGAGTCCTTTTGCTGAGGATCATTTGAAACGCCAGCACGAGCAGCATCTGCGTCATCTGTACTGACATTCATTGTTGAAACAGATCCGGTGGAAACAGAGACCTGCAATTCTCCTGTGGTGCCTGAGAACCAACCCAATGAATTGGCAACCATGATGGGAAACGCGGTCCGAAACGCCAGGTCGCTGCTGTCGAGATTCACGCTCAGGACAAGGCATTTCCCATTGTCTCGTTTCACCTCGGCATAAATCACGTCATCGGAAATCGTTTTCGCCAGTGCGTGCGGCGGCGTCTTGAATTGGAGTTGCCGGGCCTGAGGAACGAGAACATTGTCCAGGCGAATGTGTGTCATCAATGATGATGATTCATCCTGGTCGGTGACGATCGGGTTCTCCAGGACAGCTCCCTGCTCCCACTGGTCACAATCACCGATTCCATCAACGACAAACACATTCCCCGGCGGAAGCACCGCCGGAATCGCGCCGTGAAGAACAATGATTGAATCACTCGGCCACTGCTCCGGAAAATCTTTCTGCACAGTGACGTCCACAAGCGGATTCGCCTCAAACACTTTTTGCAGGAAAAGATTACCCGGAGAAACCACAAGCACCCGCTGAGTTTTTCTCGCGGGAAGCAATGCCCACGCCGTGTTGTCGGTTGCCAGCAGATCCAGAGCGGCGGACGTTGTTGCAGAACCAACAGACTCCGAGGCACCGTCTTCATTCAAGCTGCCCGCGGCGATTTGCGTGAGCACAGCCTTAATTGTGCCGCCTTCAAGAGATGTCTTTTCCAGCGACCGACTCCAGAGTTCTTCAGGCTTCAGCTTCAGCGGCAAAACATCGACAGGAATATCGTCCAGCGTCAATTCCAGTCGACAGTTCACAGGAACAGACGATGCGTTTTTCACCGACGCCAGGATCTCATAACCCAACGGATCCACAAGACTGCGACGGACCTGCAATTGCGAAATCCCGATGTTTCCGGCTTCGGATCCGAAGATTCGAAACTCAATCGGAGCCACGACTGCATCCACTTTTGCAGGCAGTTCACTCGTCGAGTCAATCTCGGAGGCAGCAACGGCCGTTTCATCAGTAGCCGTTTTTGAATCCGCTGACTCCGCTGGTGGACTGGCAGTTTCGTCCACACCAATGCCGAGCCCAGGCAATTCGACGGTTTCAACTCCGCCGTCGGTCATCACAATGACCTCGCCATGCGGGTGAGTGCCGATGAGCTTGCGGCCGAGCTCAACGGCTGGTCCCAGAGAAGTTGGGTTGTCGGAAAAACCGATGCTGTCTACAGCGTCGCGGAGTGTCGGCGCGTGACCGGTCATGCCGACGACAACCTCGGGAGTACTGCCGGCAAGAATAATGGCCATCTCATCACGAAAGCGCAGACCGTTGACGATCTGAATTGCCGACGCCTGAGCCGCTTGCAATCGGGACGGAGAAATATCCGTGGATCGCATGCTGGCCGAATTATCAACGACGATTACCAATCGCCTGGCCTGAAGCAGTTGCCAGGAAAAATAGGGATCCGCAATCGCCAGGACCAGCAACAACAAGAACAGCAACTGCAACAACAAGGAAATCAGATGTCGAAATTGTTGCCAAATTGATCGCGGCGGCTTCTCTTCATAAATCTGTTTCCAAAACAGATTTGTTGACACAGGCACTCGCCGCAGCCTGACTTTCAAAATGTACAACGCAACGATCGGCAGCGCCAGGGCTGTCAGAGTCAGTGCGATGGGGAGTGCAAAGGACATAGTCAAAAATTTCAGAAGACGGAATCAGGGTCCGTCGAACCATTCATGGAAACAAACATTCGCTTACAAATGAAACATCCTCAAACCGACATCCAGAGAAACCACTAACGGCCGGCTCCGGATTCTCGCATCATCCTCATAATCAAATCGTCAAACCGAATTACCGATGGTGACTGCGTGCAGCCCAGATTGTACGTATGGCAATAGTCTCTGACAGCAGACTGATGTTCAGCAAACAATTGTTTGTACATCTTCAAATTACGTTCTGTTACCGTCACCTTTCGCACAGACTCGGACTCAACATCCACCAATTCGGCATCGCCCAGGAACGATGGATCTGCCTCTTTGGGATCGTGCAACTGCAGAACATGGGCATCAAAACGCCGGTACCTCAACTGGTCCAGCCCGCGCTGAAATCCGTGTTCATCGAAGAGATCACTGACAACGACAGCCAGGCCCGTTCGAGCACCGCGGTGTACCAGTCCCTGCACAGCCTTCTCAAGATTTGTGTCGCTGCCGGATGTGGGAAGCTCTTCCAGGAACTTCATGATCGGAAGAATTCTGGCTTTCCCGCGAGTCACCGGCAATTCAGCCACGATTCCGTTGGCATAGGCAATGATGGCAATACGATCCAGATCGGCCAATGCGATGTACGCAAGTGCGGCAACCAGATGCCGAGCGAGGTCGAACTTCGACGGATCGCCAAACGCCATGCTGCGAGAACAGTCAAGCATCAGATAGACGTGAAGATCCTGCTCTTCCTGAAACCGCTTCAGCAGCAAATCGCCGTGCCGAGCGTAGATGTTCCAGTCGAGATATCGCAGGTCATCACCGTTGTTGTATTCACGGTGATCAGAGAACTCGATCCCCGATCCCATCTGCTTGGTTCGCCGCTGCGCGAGCAATTGACCGCGAAATACACGTTTCGAAATAATCGAAAGGTACTCCAGGCGAGTCAGAAAGTCGGGCGGAAAAAGCATAGAGATTTCGTCGGACGGTTTATTGGGGAAGGCACCATTTGACAAAAAAAGGACGTCTAATTTCTGTCGAACCTTTTGAGTTCGCAGCTTCACCTGCTGACCATACTCTCATCAATGAGCGACTCAGGAAAACAGGCGTTTCGCAGAATCGTTTGAAATCCGGTTAGGCTCAACTTCGGAATAACTTCACGCTGCGGAGAGTGCGTCTTCATTCACATCGATCAACATTTTCTGGATAACGTCATCGGCGCTGATTCCTTCGGCTTGTCCTTCGAAGTTCAAAATCATGCGATGTCGCAGCACCGGCATCGCCATGGCTTTCAGGTCTTCGCGTGCGACGTGGTAACGGTTATCAAGAATCGCCCGGATTTTCGCGCCGAGAATTAAGGCCTGCAGTCCTCGAGGGCTTGCTCCATAACGAACGTACTTTTTCGCCGCTGCTGAAGCGAGCTCATGATCCGGGTGAGTCGCAACGACCAATGCAATTCCATAGCGTCGCACATCGTTGGCAATCGGAATCATGCGCGAAAGCTGAGACATCTCCAGAATACGATCACCGCTCAAAACAGCGTTTGCCTGGGGCTTAAGATTCTCTGTTGTGCGATCCAGAATCGTCTCCAGATCACTAACCTTCGGATATTTCACCAGCAGTTTTACAAAGAAACGGTCAAGCTGCGCTTCCGGAAGTGGATAAGTTCCTTCCATTTCGAGCGGGTTCTGAGTCGCCATCACGAAGAATGGCTCCGTGAGTTTGTGAGTTACCCCGGCGACAGTGACTGAATGTTCCTGCATGGATTCCAGCAATGCCGACTGCGTCTTCGGAGTCGCTCGGTTGATTTCGTCCGCCAGCAGTACGTTGGCGAACAACGGCCCTTTCTGGAATTCGAAGACTTTTCGCCCGTCGCTCGATTCTGCGATGACCTGAGTTCCGATCAGGTCCGCTGGCATCAAGTCCGGCGTAAACTGAATACGATGAAAATCCAGATGAAGAGCATCTGCCAGAGTTCGAACGGTCAAGGTCTTGCCAAGACCTGGTACGCCTTCCAGCAAAACGTGTCCGCCGGCGACCAGTGAAATCAAAGTGTCGTCCAGAATCTCCTGCTGGCCAACAATGACCTTCGATATTTCCGATTTGAGCCGCTGGAAATCTCTTCGAAACTCATCAAGCTTTTGCTTCAACTGTTCGTCAATGTTCATAAGGAAACCTTGATGAGTGCTATTGGCGTCAAAACAATCTCAGAACGTCCGCGACTAAAACGTCCGCGACTAAAACGTCCGCTACTAAAAACGTCAGCCGGACATTCCTGAGTGAGCATAATGCCCACCACGAGCGACCGCAAACCGCTTTCAAAACCATCGTCAATTTCTTGCCGCTTAGTCGCAGAGTAAAACTCACTGCGGAATTCCATAGCCTACCACGGCATAGGTTGCCGGATTGGTACCTAATTGGTTGTGGTGCGTTCTAGCAATCGCAAACGGAATTTGGTAGCTTCGCCGCTCCCCTGATTCCTGGAGAAATTAATTTCGGAGCAGACTCATGATCGCTGTCCGTGTTTCTCGTCGCTGGTCCCGCACCTGTCTGATCGTTCTTCTCGCCGCTTTGAGTCTCAGCGTTTGCTGCCACCATCAGACTCGCGCCGCCGATGAAGCGTCCGAAGAAGAAGCCCAACAGATTAAAGCTGCGGAGCGATTTCTCACAGTACTGCAAAAGACTCCCCGTCGCGGGACAGCACTGGATCGCGTTTATGGGCACCACGTCGAATTCGGGACGCTCGAAAAGTTTTTGTCGGAACTAAAGGACAAAACGACGGCTGATCCGAAAGATGGCGTCGCCTGGATGCTGCTGGGTTTGTTTGAAGCTCAACGTGGTCAGGATGGAAACGCGGTTGATGCGTTGCAGCAGGCAGAATCGGCCAGGCCAACGGATGCCATGGCGTCCTATTATCTGGCTCAATCGCTGTTGCGAGTCGGTCAGAATGAAGAAGCCGTCGCCGCTTTCGAGCGTGCGATCGAGCGAAAGCCGCAACGGAATGATTTGCTCGAGATCTTTCAACAGCTCGGGCGAGTTCACCAACGCGCACAACGCACGGAAGAGGCGATGAAGGTCTGGCAGAGATTGGAGTCGCTCTTTCCGGATGATCCACGAGTGCTCGAACAAATCGCGATTACTCTGGCTGAAGAGGGCGATTCTGTTCAGGCTCTGTCGCGTTATGAGCGACTGTCAAAACTTGTGAAAGACGATTATCGCCGCACCATGTGTTTGATCGAAGTTGCGGAACTCAAAATCAAGAGCGGCCAAAAAGACAGCGGGATCAGCGATCTTGAAAATGTGCTGGCTCAATTGGATCCTGACAGCTGGATCTACAAAGATGTCCGACGTCGCATTGATGATGTGTTTTTGCGATCCGGTGACCAGGACAGTCTCGTCAAATACTATGAAAAATGGCTGAACACGCATCCCGAAGACGTGGAAGGAATGGCGCGCCTTGCCAGATTTCTTGCTCAATCAGCGCGAGTGCCTGAGGCGACTCAGTGGATGGAAAAGGCATTGAAGCTGGCTCCGTCTCGAACGGATTTGCGAAAGTCGTTTATCGATCAGTTGGTCGACGATCAGAGAATTCCAGAGGCGATTCAGCAGTATAAACAACTGGCTGCCGCCGCGCCGGGGAATCCGGATTTTCTGCGAGACTGGGGCAAGCTGATTCTCAAAGACAAGGCCCAGGATCTCGATGTGCGAAAGAAGGAGGCTGTTCGTATCTGGAATCAGATCGTGGCCAATCGCCCGGACGATGCAATCACTGTCGCACAAGTGGCCGACTTGTTTCGCCAGGCAAATCTCAATGATGAAGCCACGGCGCTGTATCAAAAGGCCGTCGAACTTGCGCCGGGTGATCCACAGTATCGCGAATACCTCGGTGAGTTCTATCACATTCAGAAGCGAACCGACGACGCGTTGAAAACATGGTCGTCAATCGCGGATGGCCCTCAGCGAACTGCAGAGAATGTCGCTCGGCTGGCCGAGGTTTACAACAGCTTCGGCTATCTCGATCAGGCCTTAAAAGAAATCGGCGATGCCTGCATTCTGGCGCCGAAAGAATTCATTCTCCAGATGCGTGCGGCCGAGTACCACATGCGCGCGTCGAAGTATGAAGAGGCATTGGCTTTTGTCGTAGCGGCGGAAAAACTTGCTGCATCAGATGACGATCGGGATTCGCTGATTCGTCAGAGAATTGAAATCCTTCAAAGCAGTCAGCAACTTGACGAAGAGATCAAAAAGTTGCTCGCTTCGATCGAGGCAAATGCCAGCGCAACTCCAGCCGACTGGGCGTTGCTGGCTCGGTATTACGAAGCCAATCGCCAGTGGCCTGAAGCGACGGAGTCCATTGAGAAGGGACTGACCATTGATCCGAAGTCGATTCCGACTTTGACAGCCGCCGCGAGGATTTCAGAATCCTCCGGAGACTTTGGCCGAGCGGCCGATTTCAACCGAAGACTGGCGGAGACCGATCGTCGATCAAAGGGTGATCATTTGATGAACGTCGCCAGGCTCGAAGCTCAACTGGGCCGATCTGATCAGGCACTGGCGGCCGCGAATGAACTGATCGTTTCCGCGCCGGGCAATACCGACAATTACGAGTTTCTGGCTCAGATGTGTTTTCGCCTCGGGAAATCCGATGAAGGACTTGAAGCACTGCGGAAGGCGGTTCGCATCAATCCCAATGAGCCGCATCTGATCATGGCTCTTGCCAGTGCGCTGGCCGATCAGTTGCGAACAGACGAAGCCATCGAAGTGTATTGGCGTGCATTCGACAAATCTGAGACTGTGGACGACAAGACGAGCCTCACTCAAAAGCTGGTTCCGTTGTACGAGCAGATCAATCAAGTGGATAAGCTGATTGAACGCTTCGAACGCGATCGGCGGGAAGAAGAGAAGCGTCGAGAAATGACAATCTGTCTGGCACAGGCGTATCAAACATCCGGCGACGCAGGAACGGCACGGCTCGAATTGGAGCAGTTGCTGGGCGAAGACAGTCGTGACACGAATCTGCTGCAGCAGTTGAGCAAACTGTGTGAATCAAACGGAGACATGGATGCGGCGATCGGTTATCAGCGACAGTTGATCGCTGTTGCTCCGGGCCATGAGACAGAGTTTCCGTTGGTGAACATGCTTCAGCAACGCGGTGATCGCGATGAAGCCATGGAAATCCTTGTTCGACTGACCGCTCGTGAACAGGATCCAGTTCGACTGATGAAGAGCATCGATTCATTATTGAATCAGGGTGCCTATGAGGCGGCAATTCGGATCACAGAACCTCTGGTCAGCCAACAGCGAGATGACTGGGAGCTTTTGTATCGTGAAGGTGTCGCCTGGGCGAATCTCACAAAGCTGGATGAAGCGAAGAATCGCTTTGATCGCATTTTGAATCTGACACTGCCGCACGACACTCTTGGGTTGTACGCCAACGATGAATACAAACGTGCTTTGGCAAAAGCGAAGTCCGAGAATCTGAAAGGCAACCGCACGCAAGGACCGCAGAAGCCTTCACCTTTGGCGATGTCACGCAACACCTACGCCGTGCAAACCGCTGTCGGACTGCGGTCTGATAACAATGACTACTATTCAAACTCACGCTCAACGCCGCAGGTCTGGTCGCCACGAGAATACGGCACCGCTCGCATGGCGTGTTTTGGCTGGTTGTTGAAGTTCGAAGCGGATGCCGAAACAGCAGCAGAAAACTCTGAGGAGAAGTCTCCCAGGGACGCTGCGACAGACGGCGATGCAGACGGTGCAACTGATGATTCAAAGCCAGTCAGCTCCGTCGTTGCGCGAGTCGCGTCGAAGGTTGCAGGACCCGAGGTTCCTCGCGAAGCCATTTACGATCGCCTGTACGTTGCTGGTCTTCAGGCTGATTCTGCGGCTCAGTTCGAAATGGCTCGTCGCCTGGCTGTGACCGGAGGAACGGAGGACAAACGCTACTTCATGACATCGCTTCAGGGACGTAGTCGACCCCAGTCCAACTCGTCGCGTTCCAGCGGCAGTGAGCCACCGAAGCCAACACCGCTGTCGGAAGACGATTTGACTCTCATGCTTCAGTGTTATGAAGAGTTATCGAAGCCGAAAGCAGAAGAGGACGCACCGATCGCTGGTGGCCAGGTTGTGTATGACGACGAGGGAAATGCCTACGTCAATGTTGGCGGTCAATGGGTGATGATGGGATCAGGGCGAGGCGGTGGTCGGGCATTCCTGATGCCAGTGGTGAACGAGTTAAAGCTCGCCGGTCGCGAAGCGGAAGCAAATTCCATGTTTGATGCTGCGGTTGCCGAAATCAAAACCGCGTCGGATGCTTCAGCGGCCTACTCATTGTATATGCAGATGGAGAAAACCGACGAGCTGCCGGCGGCAATGGATCGATGGTTCACACTGGCGAAAGAAGAACTCTCAAAGCCCGAAGACGGCAACACGGCCAGTCGCCGCACGCCGGGTACGGCAAGAGTTGTGCTGGCACAGATGTCGAACTCCCTGATGCAGTCGATGGGGAAACTTGGTGCGGACGAAGAGAACGTCCAGATTCTGGCTTTGCTGGATCAATCACTTGACCTTGCAACTATGGAAGCAAGAGAAAGAATCGCAGCAGCAAATGCCGCCAGGAAACCGAACTCACGCTCGTCCGCATCACGCTCTGCACAATATGCAAACCAGGTCTCCATGAGTTGGTACTATGGAAAAGAGAGCAGCTACATCCAGATTCCGTACCCATATGCCAGTGTGAATCTGGATCGAACCCCACTGATGCTGCTTCGGCAGGTCTATGAAGTGTTGAATCGCAACGATGTTGCCTCGGATCTCGTCGTTCGCCTGAAAGAACGTGTTGCCAGAGCAGCACCGGAAGATGCTGTTTTTGAAAACATGTACCTGGCCGCTGCATTGTGGTGGGTCGACGAACAGGACGACGCCGTTGACATCATTGCCGAAGTGGCAGCAACTCAAAAAGATGACCCCAGCGCGCAATTCGAATTGGCCCAGTTGCGAATTCAGCGAGGCGACCTTGACGACGCCTTGACGATTATCGACTCCATCGTGGCCCGCGATCAGAAATTGCTGCAGCAACGTGAACTGCTGGCCCTCGATCTCGCTGCTCGGGTTGCCGACTATGACCGTGCTCGATCCGCCGCAGAGCGTCTGTTTGGCCTGCGACTGGATTCGCAGACGCAACTGTCGCTGATCGGATCGATGAAACGCCTTGGTCTGAATGAAATGGCCGATGCGGTGATTGCACGAACGGAACGACAGTCGGGAAACCAGCCTGAGGCTCTCGCATCACTGATGATGCTGTATCAAGGGCAGGGAAAAACGGATCAGGCGAAGCAACTGGCTCACATGCTGCTTCGAAAGACCGTGAGTCCGATCACCACAATGGCCAGTTCGGCCAGAAATCCGCTTCGAAGCAGCTCCAGCAGCAACTCGTCCAGAACTCAGGCTCTGCAGGTGCTTCAGCAAACGGGCGAGTTGAAATCTCTGATTTCGCAGCTTGAATCTCAGGTGGAACGGTCGCCGGATTCATCAAAGCTAACCGAACAGCTTATTGAATTTTATGGTGTCAGCGGCGAACGCAATAAGGTTGCTCCATTGCTGTTGGCGTCACTGGAGAAACGACCGGATTCCCATGCGCTTCGACTTCAGCTGGCCAAACAGTATCAGCAGACGAATAAGAATGCTGAAGCCTGCGATCAATACATCGAATTGATGAAGGTAAAACCCGACTGGATCTTTGATGACTTTTATCAGATTCGGAATCTCTTCAAATCCGCCAATAAGTCCGCCGACGTTGTCAACGCCCTGAAGACAATGAATCTGAAACAGATTCGTCAGCCTTACTACATTGTGGATTTTGTCGGCGATCTTCTGAACGATGAAGCCAACGAAAAGGTCGCGCTCGAACTCCTGGACAAAATTGTCGACGCTTTCCCGTCGTATAAGACAAGTGCCATCTCTCGCATCCGAAATCCAAAGCTGTGGCAGTCGGACAGCTTCTTCGAACTCGGCCGAAAAATGGTGTTGCCGACGGACGCTGACATCAAATCAAATTCCTGGTCGGGCTTGTCGGTATATTCCTATTCCAGCGATGGCACTGTCAGTTCTCACTTCCACTTCCTGTTAAGAGGGCTTGAAACATCGCCCCGTCTTGAGGACCTTCGCACATCGATTCTGACGTCGTGCGAGAAGAACCCAACGTGGCATGCGGGCCGAGCCATGATCGCGATGATTGAGCTACAGCAGGGGAAAAAGGACGAAGCGAGAGAACGACTGCAGACGTTACTGTCTGATGAAGAATTGGCGAAATCCATACCTTCCGATTCCGCGTGGCTGATCGGTCAGGAACTGGATAAGTTTCAGGAAACTCGCACACTCGCTCAGTCATTGTTTGAAAAAGCTATGACTCGCGAGAATGGCATGCAGGAGTTTCGCTACACGCCCGGACCACGGCTGATCAAAACCTATATGGCCAATGGAAGGCGTGATGATGCACGTGAGTTATTGTTGAAATCTGTCCGCGACTTGAAAATTCAAACGTCTCAGGCCGACTACGCGGCTTATCAGCGTGCTGAAAATCGCATTAACGCGGCCGATCAGTTTCTCGAAATGAAGTTCACCGTTGATGCCGTGAAGCTTTACCAGGAAATGCTGGGCAATGAAAGTGAACTTCGGCTGGCCGGCGAATGGAATGGAGATGGAAATCGATACATCGCGCAGGCCAAAAAGGGTCTGACGAGCGCCATGTCGTCGCTGGATAGTACGCAGGCTGTTGAGGCTGTCTCGCAATTGCTGACTGTGGAGAATGCGGCGACAGGCGGCAGATCAGCAGAGCAGAAACCGGCTCTGGATATGATGATTCGCGTACCGACGACTCTTCAAACCGCCAACGCACAGCCCGGCGACGCGCCGTCCGGCAATATTGCTCCGGAGTCTGTGACCAGTGGATTGGTGCAACTGCTGGTCACAATCTCCAGCGACGACAACGTGCGAAAAGCCATCGAACAGCGGCTCGACAAAATCGCGGAGGAATATCCGGACGATTTTTCCATTGCGATTTCAAGGACAACATATCTTGGCCAGATGAAGTCGCCAAAATTCGCAGAGTCAATCACTGCGTTATCCAGGCTGGTGCAGAGTCATCCTCTGGAAGAAATCCCCGAAGGACGTCGGCCGAATTCTCGCCAACGACGCCAGGCCGCAACGCTTGTGCCTCTGTGGATGGTGGCGAAGCAGGGATTGAGTGACAAGACAAATCAAGATGCCGCTTCAATCATTGCAGAGCGAGCTTTTCAGGCAGCTCGCCGTCAAACGGGAGTTCAGGCCAGTGCGTTGATTCTGTTTGAATGGAGCGAACTGCTGCTGGCAAATGGAGACAAACCGCAGGCAGAGGCTCGTCTTAAGGAACTGCTGAAGCTCGCGACAGAACGACCTTCTCGCAAAGCCAAACCACAATCGCCTGCTGGCGATGCACAACCGCCCGCGAGCGATGGTCGTGCGCGTCCGGTTCGTGGGGCAACCGGGAAAATTGATCGACGAGATCGAGATGCTGGCATACTTCCAGTATTTCCCCGTTCAAACGATTACGTCCTGACAACCGCTCAGCAAGATTCCGCGTTCAGCCCTGTTGCGACCGAGAAAGCCGAATCCGGACAAAACGGCGCAGCAGGAAATCTGGTTCCACCGCTCACGATCTCACAGTTCCGAGTGGCGATGAGAATTGCAAAGATCGCTGCCGAACAGGAGATGTCAGATTTGTCACTGACCGCTGTGCGCGAAGCGATGGTCGGAGGTTCTCCGGTCCCGGATACGGCGGAATCACCAGTTCAGAATGGTCGAGTGACTCGTGTTGTCAACGGCGTGCCGCTTGCTGACGGAGAATCGCAATTCGATCAGGAAGTTGTGACGTCGCTGCAGACGATTTTTTCTCTCTGGCGAGGTGACCTCTATCCGGCAGAGGAAGTCTATGAGCTTGTCAAACGACTGATGTTTCCTGAATCTCGCCCCGCCGAAACAATGTTGTATGCTGATCATTCGCAGCTGAGAAACGCGGTCCCAAGAAGTCTTATGCCGACAATGCTCGACTGGGCTGGTCGAGCCGGAAAGTTGGACGACCTGCGGGCGAAGGTTGAGTCTCGCAATGACGGAACGAACGTTGTCAATTCACTGGTGTTGCTGACAAGCCTCGATCTCGCAGAATCCAGGACTGTTGCCGCCGCTGAAACACTGACTCGGCTGGGTGAGGAACTGCAAAAGAATCCCAGCCCGGCTTTGCTTCAATTGGCGTGTCACGCGGCGATTCCCGCTTCGTCAAAGCCAGAGCTTGAGACTCAGGCGTTCAGCATTTTACGACTGGCAACTCAGACTCCCTGGGGCTCACCGGATTCCTACAGCGAAGTCACGACCGGCCAACTGGATCAGATGGTGAATCGTTATCTGGTAAAGACCGGCGACCTTGACAGCGTCCGCAAATACTTCGATGCACAGCAGGCTGCGAAACAAACGATGTATGCGCGATACGGAGGTGACTACGGGCTTTATCGTCAATGGTATGATCTCGCCGGATTTGCTTCGGAAGCGGCACGCAATGGAATTCCATCCATAGCGTTTGATTATCTCGGACGCACTGCCGACTTTGATGCGAAACAATATTCGATGCCCGATGTGGTATTGCCGTTGATGATCACAGTCCGACATTTCTCAACGCTGGAACCGCGTGAACGTTTCAACGTCTGGCGAGACTGGACACTTCCCACAGCCGACCGACGCACGGTGCGTTTTTTGTTCAGCACGGCTCAACGCGGCACTCCACCTGAAGTCTTCCTGAAACTGAATCCTCAGCCAGGCATCGTCGCACAAGATGAGATTGTCTCCAATCTGACGGAGCTGATTACTGCAGCGCGCGAATGCAACGCTATCGAAGAGCTGCAGGAACTCGTTAAGCAGGCGAGTGAAGAGAAGCTGCCGAATTCCGAACTGCTTGCCTTGCTGCTGCTGATCGAATCAGGAGACAAGGCGAGTGTTGAGCCGGCGTTTAAATCGTTCTTCGAATCTATGACGGAACGACGCAAGGATCGCGGCAACCGATCCGCGTGTGGAGAGTTTCTGGTGCTTCAGCAGTGCTTGCGGAACGATGACTTGGCTGCGATTCCACTGTCGATGGGGAAGCCCCGGTTTCGAAAGCTGTTTGAAGATCTGAATGGCTCGGACTTCAACGCTCGAATCGAACTCGAGTTTGCTCAACGACAGGCAATTCTTGCGAAGAGCGAGCTGGACATATCATCCGGCACACAACTGATGAACTGGACCGCCGTCTCGCCCTCGACAAGCGGCGCGAATATGGCTCCGCAATCGTGGATCGGGCATGATAATTTGATCACGCACTTTGCCGGTCGAGGTTCAGATTATTTGTATCTGAATTGGCCAATCGAGGGTGATTTCGAATTTTCAGTGGACTGCCTCGAAAAGTACTGGGGCGAATGCGATGCGGGCTATGGAGGTGTGATTGTCTTCTCGCAAGTTTGGGGGAGCACCGGGACCATTTGCAATTTCAACGGTGACGATGCAATCCAGCGGCCAGGCGGAAAGAAGCGAGGAGTCCCGTCATACAACACCGTGACGATTCAATCCCGAAGCGGCATGATGCGTTATCTCCTGAACGGCAGTCTGGTGTATGAGGAAAAACTTACGGGCACATGCCCGTGGATCGTCCTTGCTTCGGAGCGTTCCCGAGTTTCAGTTTTTCGAAATCCCAGAATCAGTGGCACACCCGTGATTCCGCAGGAAATAAAACTGATCGGCGAAACCAGCATGGAAGGCTGGACAACATCCGGATTTCAGGATCGACGTTCTTCGCCTCGATTGATGGCCGAAAAAGTCACAGATCCGAACAGCTCGATCGCTTATGAACAGCGTGGGACCCCGGCGGTATTCGACTGGTCTGTCAAGGACAGCCTATTGACTGCGGTTCCTGTACCGGAAGCTGCAGCCGATCTGCAAAGTCGACTGATCTATTCTCGCCCGCTGTTGGCAGAGGAAACCTTTCGATACGAATTTTTCTATGAACCTGGCCGCATCGTCGCTCAGCCTGCCATCGGACGACTGGCGTTTCTTCTGGCCGACGACGGCGTGAAAACTCATTGGATGAGCGCAGTCAATTGGGACGATGTCTATCATGGCATTTCACTGGATAACGCCGTCACCGAAAGCGAGTTTCAAAAGGGTGAAGGCAAACTCGATCTCAAAGCGAGCGACTGGAATACCGTGGTGATGCATCGATCGGGTCATGTTCTGGAAATCTTGGTCAACGACAAGATTGCACTGACCTATCCGATCAGCGATGACCTCGATCTGCGCCCCGGCTTCTTCCGATACAAGCAACAGGAGTGTCGCATTCGAAATGTGACGCTCTCTGGTCCGTGGCCGGAGCAGTTTTCTGAAGACCTCGACGGAAAACTGCTGGATCTCAAGTCGCCGCTGATGGCAGAGGACCGTCAACTTCTGGAGTCAATTCTTCCGGATCACGTCAGAGACTTGCAACTGCCGGAAATCGTGCAGGCTGCCCGCAAGATGGCATCGCCCGACGAGGCCTATGCTTATCTGCATCGCTGGGTCCTGTCTGGTGATGATCACAATTCAATTCGCCTCGGCTATTTTAACGTTCCTGTCGAACCGGGTCAGAATGTTGTCGAACGCAGCATGGATGATCTGCAAAGTCCTGCGATTGATCTGGTTGAAGCGGCCAGCAAGCTGAATCGCATCGACGAGCTGCTGAAAGAAGTAGACGCTATTCCCGCGAACATAGACATCGATAAACGCAATAAGGAGGCTCTCGCCGCATTGTTGACAATGCGCGGGACGAATCCAGAAGCGACCTCGGCGGCAGTGAAGTCCGTACGCGACACTCTGTTTGCCGGACTGCCACAATCGTTGTCGCCTCAGGAGCGATCAGCCGAAGTCCTTGTGGCGTGGTCTGCGATGAAGCAGAGCGAAACCTTGCCGATGGCGGTTGAACTGACAACAAAGCTGCGAGACAACGAACGTGATGAAAAATTGCGATCCAACGACGACCGTTTTCAGCGTATGGTTCATGGAATGATCGGACGATTGGATCTCGCGGAACGCAGTCTTGCAAAGCAGAAGACCGAACAGTCAAAGCAATGGGCGTCAGTTCCGTATCTGAAACCGGCCCATCTGTATCAGGGGTTTCGTCCGTCACATTGGACGTACGCTCCGGGAGTTGTCAAACATCATCCGGCGGAGACCTGGTCACAGCTCATCTATCAATCTCCATTGCAGGGCAAGTTTGAGATTCTGGTGAACCGATCCACGTTTGGATACAAGGAAGTCGCTGTTTCCTGGGGAATGCATTCCGCGGAACCTCGCTACGATCTTAAAGCCGTGAAGGTCGTGAAGCTCATGCACAACTCGAAGGATATTGAGCAGACTGTCACACTACCCGCGTGGGAGATGATGGCCGAGTTCCGCATCGTTGTTGATGGCTCCAAAGTAACGACATTTACAAACGGCGTTCAGATTCATGAAGAGAATCTGGACGGAAAGCCAAGTCCGTGGCTTATCCTGCAGTCCCATAATGCGACTGACGAAGCGGCGATTGAAAATCTTCGCATCGTCGGAACCCCTGAGATTCCCGATCAGATTGACTTAATCAACATGGCTGGTTGGGCCTGCTGGCGGGCTGACATCTACGGCGAATGGCACAATTCCAACCCAACAGACGACTCGGCTCCGTGGAGAAAGGTGGGCGACGAGATTGTGGGGCGAAAGAATGAGAACGCCGCTGCACCAACAGAGAGCTTGCTGCATTACCAGCGACCAATGCTGGAAGATGGTGAGATTGAATTCGAAACGTTTTATGTTCCGGGCGAGCAGGAAGTCTATCCTGCGGTTGGACAGTCGGCATTTCTACTTCAACCCGACGGAGTGAAGCTGCATACGCTCACCGCCGCGCAGTTTGAATCCCGGGATCTGACTGTCGACAATTCTTCACCAATCCACGGCGCTGCAGCAACTGTGGAACTGAAGGCCAACGACTGGAATCTCGTTAAGCTGAAACTGAAGGGCGATCAACTAACAGTTGTCGTAAACGGCGTCGATGTTGCCACACACACGGTGACCGAAAAGCCTGGTGAGCGATTCTTTGGGCTGTTCCGGTATTCGAATCAAACTCAATGTCGAGTTCGCAATCTGGTCTATCGAGGCGAATGGCCAAAGACTCTGCCTGCGATTGAGGAACAGGAACTGGCCGCAGCAAACGCGAAATGAGATTTTCGCAAACAGCGATGAGATCATGAGTTGAGGAATTTGTGGTGGCTCAGACAGTCATCACCGAAACTCACGCACGCTCGTTCGGATTGCTGCCGATCAACCCAAAACCGTTCGGCCTTGCTGGTGGGGCATTTTTTTAATCTGCCTGGGGAGGAGTCCCGAAATAGCCTCCGTTCTTCGATCGCAGCGGAAGGGCGCGAGCCCGATGGCGATCACTTTGGTTTTCAAGTTGCAGCGGCACGGCGCGAGCCGTCCGGTTTTAGCAAGGTTTTTGAGTGCCATCACCCGACGGCTTGCGCCGTGCCGCTACCTCGAGAAGTAATTTCGGGACTGGTCCTGAGCTATCAACGGCATGTTGAAAACCAGCCCCACTGATTTCGAAACTGGCCCGTAGCGACATTCACGGACGCAACTTGCCGAGGTTCTTGCATCGCGGAACGAAGAGCGCAGGCTGCCTATCGGCCTTCACGAAGACGATCACCGAGGAAGTTATCCAGTTCCGGAATCGCGTAAATCTTCTCGACCGTTTTGTCCAGATCGTAGCTCACACGATGAAACTCAACGACGCCGTCGTTAAGAGTCACGTAAGATGATCGAGGATCGTTGTTACGAGGCTGACCCACAGAACCGACGTTGATCATCAGCTTCTGCTTATCAAGTTGGTATCTGTTTCCAATTTCTTCCGGTGCGAAGAATTCGAGTGAATCTGTAAACACACCAGGGATATGTGTGTGTCCCTGAAAGCAGTACTGTTCCACAAGTGCGAAGATTTTCTCCATCTTCACCTGATTGTAAATGTCATCAGGAAAGACGTACTCGTTCAGCGGATTGCGGGCAGAGCCGTGAACATACATTGTGCGAGTAGCATCATCCTTGTGTCGGCGATTCAGCTCACCCAGAAAGTCCCATCGCTTTTCAGCTTTTGGGCCGATGCCTTTTTCAAGAACTGAACGCGTCCAGAAGATGGCTCGTTCTGCCCCGGCGTTAAAACCTTCCGGATCAAACAAGGCTGCCTGGTCGTGATTTCCGAGCAAACACATATCCAGGTCCATGACCAGATCGATGCATTCTGCCGGATTCGGACCGTAGCCCACGATATCGCCCAGGCAATAAATCTCATTGATACCCTTTGAACGGATATCCGCCAGCACGGCTTGCAGCGCTTCAAGGTTGCCGTGTATGTCGCTGATCAAAGCTCTCAAGTGTCACATCCTGGGGCAGTAGTCGTTCCGGACATTAATCTTCGATACGATCCAAATCGGTCACGCCATGAAAAAAAAGAATTCAATTCAACGGGAATATCTTGTTAGATCGAACTCTTCCAGGACAAATTCTCCAGTCAGTGATTCCTGGAAATAACTGAACTCCTGAATCGTATGCGAACAAGAAGTCTAGAATTCGATGAGTCATGGAACAAGAGAGGACGCGGACTTCAGGCCAAAGTTACCTCGCTAATCCCATCTGATACGGGAAAAACTGAGAGAATCCGCCCGAATTTTATCCCCAATGAAGCATATTGAACAAACGAAGCAGCTTTTCCGACTTGGCAGGATTCCATTGCCTCACATAACCGATCCGTCCACGCAAATGCCCTCGAAAGTCAGAATGCCCGTCCCTGTTCTGCGACATCGGACCGCACACAAGGCACAAATGAAGAATTGCTTTCAAGCGATCGAATTCTCTACGAGGCGTATTGATCTTTTCATTCAGGACTAACCCGACGGCCCGCTGCTGAACACTGCGAGGCATGATTCTTGTTTTGCGGTGGTTGATTTCAAAGCCCTCGGCGAGCGCAATCGCACCGACATAGATTTTGAAGCGATCAAGTCTTCTGCGAAACGATTCCTCTCCGGAAAACAACAGGTCATCCGCATATCGCGTGTAGCGTGCGTTGGCCCATTCCGCCAGGCCCTGGAGTCGACAGTCCAGTCGATACGCACACACATTGGCGATCGCCGGTGAAGTCGGTGCTCCTTGCGGAAAATGAGGACGCTGGTAAAGCCGTTCCGTTGTTTCCTTCTGCCGTGAATCCTCAGGAAATGGCCATCGTTGCCAAACATCCTGAGGGACGGTGTTTGTACACAACCCGGTCAGGACACGCGCGACGGATTCAGCATAACCAGCATTCATCAAGATCCGAACCAGTCGATACGGAGCGACGCTGGGAAAGAAATTCTGCAAGTCCATTCGCAGAACAACAGCCTTACCAACATGCGGCGCGACATGCGTTCCGGTCGATCGACCCTTCCGAAATCCGTGAGCTGCCTCATGAAGCGGCATGTGTTCAAAGATGCTTCGCAATAGTCGTCGCTGCATTTCACGCAGGCGTGATTTCGGAATTTCTATCAGGCGACATTGTCCGTGTCGTTTCTTTATCCAGTGATATTGATAGTGCCTCAAGGGACCGTCAGAAGACAATCGCTGCCACTGTCGAAGATCAGCGAACCAGTTGAGTTCATTTTGTGCGAGACCAAGCCAGTCAGCAAGTTCTCCGACTGTATCCCATGGTAAGACATCACAGGTCTGTTGAAGTCCGCATGTCGCGGCAAACTGAGTCGGTTCATAATTTGACTCAATCTGAAACTCTTCGTCTTCTTCAGCGTCCGTCGCCGATTCCAGCTCGCCACAAAGAAAGCGAATCAAGTCACGTTCACGCGGTCGAACACGGCCGAATCTCGCGACCGTGCGATGAATCAATCGTGCGATCCATTTTTGATCTCCGTGTACAGCCTTCTTCGCGCGATTCTCAAGCTCGTCCGCTTCAAATGGACCAACCAGCATCGCGTTGGCAAGGCGTCTTGCTTTCTGTCGCAGATCATGGATGGGTTCAAGATTCATAATGCCCGATGCAGCTGCGTTCCAGCGAAACTCGAACAGCGTGAGGAATTGTACGTGCGTCGTACGAACCCTCACGCGCAGAAAAGGTCAAAGAAATCATTGCCTTGGGGGTACCCCAAAGAGACGAAGCGGTCATCATGGATCACCTTTCGCCAGCCTGGAATGCAGTCTGCACCGAGCGATGCCAGTAGACATTGAGCACTCGTTGTATTTCAAGTACGTGTTATCCCGTGTTCCAGACTTTGTTGAATTCTCTCGGTTCGCCGCATAATCGCCAGAGCCTGCTCATTCGTTACATTTCCACAGTGTTGCTTCAGGAAACTCCCATAGATCAGCAGCGACACTAAATAGAAAAACCAATACTTCAGAATCGAATGGTCATTCCCCTGAGGCACGATTCTATGGCACTGCGACTCCCAACACTCAGTAGTCTCGGCGGTTTATTCAACCGTCGAGATCCTCGACAGGAAGCCAGCCTGGCCCTTGCGCGAATGATCAGTCAGTTTGACATGGAGGCAATGCCCTATCGCGAAGGGCTGCGACAGAATCGTCGCGATGATCAGTCTCGTCATGTTGGCATCGGAGTTTGGCTCGTTCCGCTGAACGATGGCCAGGATCCGGACAAAGCCGATATGAGTAAAGCGATTCCCGGAGCGACTTGCGATTTGAGAAGGCACGGGATTGGCGTGCTGATGCCAGTGAAGCTCAATTCCCTGCGATTCATCGTCGCCATCGCGGATGCTGAAGACACCTGGCGATATTGCCTCGTGGAAAAGAAGCACCAATCTAAACGCTCTGGCGGCTGGTATCAGTTAGGCTTCAGTGTTGATCGTATCTGGGAACCCGACACGTTGCAGATCCTTGCCTTCCGAAAACGTGTCGAAAACGCATTTCAGGATTGAAGCGGCAATACGCTCTGATTACGTCAAACGAATTGCGTCTGCGAGTGCCCGGCCTGCTGTTTCAGAACATGCTCACCTGGGCAAGTTTGAGCCGAGCTCCCAAAAGCTTTCGTCCATGTCGGAGCAGAAAGCATGAACCAGGGCTTTGATTCTCGCAACTTTCTCCGACAACACAGGATCGCTTTCTATTCGCGATGCCACGATGTGAGAACTGACGATCAGATGGGCGAAGACCTCTGCTTTGTCTTCTTCAACACCGGTCGTGGAATAGTGGTTCAGGAATCCAGGAAACTTGTCCGTCAGTTCGCCTGTGTTCGCGATCCCCAGCGCCGCCGCGCCGCCCGTTCCGTACTTGAAGTCGACAGGATTCAATTCCTTCCATCGCTCATCCTCATACAACAAACCATCATCTCGATAGTCAACGAGGTGAAAGAAGTCATGATGAATCACTTTTCGAAGATAGATCGCCGATTGCTCCGACGTCCCAACATCCAGATAGTAAGCGTCGTGCTCAAAGTCCGGGATTGCATATCTCCTCTGCCCGGCAAACATCAGATTCTGGCAGAGCACCACTCGTCTGAGTCGCGACTTTGCGACGAATGATTTCGGATACAATTTGAATTCCTGACAGAACAGCGATTCGTAGCGTTTCAGATCTGCGGCCTCCGCTGCTGTTCCTTCGATCAAACCCCAGCTGGTCTTCGCTGGAAACATCGGAGCGGCTGAAACAATCTCAAGTTCATATTTCTTCGCCACAGATTCAAAATCCGACGGCGACGATTTATCGCTCTGCCCCATCGCAGTGCCAGCGGCTATGCCGAACCAGCAGAAAAGCAGGCTGGCAATTCCGTTCCAACGGCAAACAATCCGCCGTGACTTTTCGTCGCCCGTCACCCAGCCCGATATGCCCATAAGTCAACTCCTGTGCGTTCTTGATACCAATCGCATTTCGATGCGTCTCGTGGACAAGACAGAAAGCAAACTGAATCTCGCTGCGAGACTTCCCCTATTCAAAGGTTGGCGATTTTTCCCACAGCAGTCGCAGTCCATTGAGCACAACCAACACCGTGCTGCCTTCGTGCCCCAGCACTCCCAGCCACAGAGGCAGGCTGAAGAATGTTGAGATTACCAGCACCCCAATCATTGAGAACGCAAAGATCATATTCTGACGGACTCTCTTTCGAGCCAGATGGCTGATCCAAACGGCCATCAACAATCCGCGAAGGTCGTCTCGCATCAGCACAACATCGGCGACTTCAAGCGCGACGTCGGTTCCTCCTCCGCCCATGGCAATACCCACGGACGCGGCGGCGAGTGCCGGTGCATCGTTGACTCCATCTCCCACCATGGCGACCAATCCGCCACTGTCGGAAAGCCGGCTGATCTCCAGAACTTTTTGATCAGGCAACAATCCGGCACGCACATCGTCCGCTCCAACGCGAGCCGCAATGGCTCGTGCGACGCGTTCGTGGTCGCCGGTGAGAATAACGTTCCGCCTTATGCCCAGACGCTTCAGGGCTCGCATCGTTTCAGGTGCTTCGGGTCGCATCTTGTCAGCAACACCAATCACCGCACAAAGACCAGCGTGGTCTGTAGAAACAAGCAACGCCGTTTGTCCCATTTCGCGAATTCGTTTTGCCTGTTCGATCAGATCGGCCGTCAGATTCATCTGATGAGTTTCAAAAAGTCCTTCACGTCCGATTCCCACCCAAACGTTGTCGACTTGCGCGTGGACGCCAAGTCCTGTGTGACTGTGAAACTCGACCAGCGGCGCGGTTGAAAGTGAAATACCTCGCTGTCGGACTTCTTCAAGAACTGGAATCCCCAGAGGATGCTCGCTGCGTTGTTCAACAGCGGCAGCAAGACTCAGCAAACGCGGAAGATCAGACTCTGCGGGAGCCCAGATTTCGGTGACGACCGGTTTGCCCAGAGTGATGGTGCCCGTCTTGTCAAATGCGATCGTATCGACCTTGCCAAGCGTCTCCAGATGAACTCCGCCTTTGAAAAGCACGCCCTGGCGGCCAGCGCGAGCAATGGCAGACAACAAGACGGCTGGTGCCCCAACAACAACGGCACATGGCGATGCAGCCACAAGCAAAACCATCGCATGATAGAACGCATCATGCCAATTGTTTGTGTGAAGGAAGCGAGCCCCGATCAGAACGCAAAGTGCTGTGACCAGGACGCCGATGACATAAGGCTGTTGCCACGATTCCACAAAACGCTGAGTCGGCGTCTTCTGCGCCTGTGCATCCTGAACCATATGAACAATGCGTTCCAGGGTGGTGTCGGCAACCGCTTTGGTCATCTTAACCAGGACATTTCCCTGCCCGTTGATCGTTCCGGAGAAAACTTTCGCTCCGGCGGACTTTTGAATCTGCTCACTCTCACCCGTCAACGTTGATTCGTCGGCCCAGGTTTCACCTTCGAGCACCGTTCCGTCGACCGGGAATCTCTCTCCTGGACGAACTCGAACGCTGCAACCAATCTGCAGGGACTCCACAGGAACTCGCTTGTCCTCGACCTGCCCTTCCGTTGCCAGCCAGGCTTCACGCGGACGAAGCTGAATCAATGATTCAATCGATCGCTTTGTGCGGTACATCGCGAAGGCTTCAAGCGTTCCGCTGAGAGAAAACAGGAACAGCAGAACAACACCCTCCAGCCAATCGCCAATGATCGCTGCTCCAACTGCGGCAATGATCATCAACAAGTCGACATTCAGCTTCCATTCTTTCAGTGACTCAAACGCGCTGAGTACAGGCCCATAACCGCCAGCCAGATAGGCAATGAGACACGATCCTTGAAACCAAACGCCGGTCCAGGCAGCGTCCATGAATCCAAACACCGCGCCCGCAATCCCAAACACTGCACAAACGATCGTAGAAACCGCGCCCGCAATCGGAGGGGCTGTTTCCTGAGCTTTTTTATCGCCAATAACTTCCGTCATTTTATGTTCCATGATACTGCAGGGAGCTTTGCACAAGAGGAATTGCACGCAAAGAAAATTTTCGACACGCGAGGAAAGCGAGCGAATTCATTGAGACTCCCTGACCCTGACAGCGTCGCTCAGGAGTTATTGACTGGTGATCGGATCGACTTCGGACGCCGGAATTGTCTCCCCTGTTCCGCTGTCACGGTACAGAACTTCCACGATTTCAAACCCAAGTGAACGATAGAGCTTTACCGCCCCCGCGTTCTGAGCTGTCACTTCGAGTATCCCGCATCCCATTCCGGATTGAATAAATCCTCGAAGGGCCTGGATCACCATCGCACGTCCGATTCCCAGTCCTCGATGTTCGGGCGTTACGCCAACATTCTGGATTGCACCGATACCGCCATTTCGAGTGACGCCCTGGATTGTACCACAATCGGAGGCCGGCCAATTGAGTTCCGGCTGATAAACCACCATCCATGTCGCTGCCGCACAAAACGTTTTCTGTGCCACGATTTCCCGCATCAGCCTCAGGCATCCGCCGGAATCGCCAAGACAGGAGAAGACTTTTCCATCCAGATCTTCTCGAAAGGCCCGCCATTTTACCTGAGCATGCCGTTCCAAAAGCAAAGATCGCCACGAGAGCCAGCGATATCCTTCCGGCAGTCTGGGCGGATCCAGAAACGTGTTTCGCAGCTCAATCTGCATGCGAAATCGCTTGTAAGCGGTTTGAGACATTTGCAAACCCGGAAAATCCGCAGACACGATCGAGTATTGGGGCCTAAAGAAGGAAGCTCGATTCTAGACTCCTTCGGAGATCAAGTCAGCCGCAAGAGAATCAGATTCCTAAAACACAACCCGTAATTCTGTGCTACAAACGGCTCTCGTAGAAATCTTTGCCGCCCTGTTGTCTGGCCCCCGGGGCGAATTCCAAAATTGTCTGGTTCCGTCGGGATGCTCGGCAATGCGATCTCAGCAGTTGTATCGGATGGTGTGCACAACATGCTGCGGTTCAGGACCGACAGGGCCGATACATCCCTCGCCGCGGTCGAAGGCCCCAAGATGCTGATAGCTGATCAGAAAACGCGGGGGTGTAGTCGCAGACGATTGAGAAGTTGGGAGGGCGAGGCTCCTGCCGAGCCACTGAACAGAGAAGCACGCGGCTCAGCAGGAGCTTCGCACTCCCGAAATATCCTTCCAATTTGGATTCGCCGAGATCCCCGACAAAATACGTCGAAGAGATCCCGATGCGATCAGAAGCTGAACCCGACGACACGTCAGCCGGCTGAAGGGCCTGCTGACTGGTTCACAAGAAAGCTCAGATGCAGAGCCGCGTGTCGGCAATGAAGCTTAATCCAGTCAGACTCGGGCATCTCACCGAACGCAGGACTCGGCGCACGTTTCGTCGTGCTCTTGATTCGTTCCACGGCAGCGACAAGAAGTTGAAATCCCTCTTCGTCGGAAATGCTGTCGCCAGGCCCGAAGTCGGTTTCCATTTTTACAGGCAGCCTGAAACCAGGCTTGAACGGCTGATTCAAAAACATGTTTTTGAAAAGCTTTGCGATGGTCCGCATAATCCAGGGCATCTTGAAATCAACGCCGTCAATCGATGCGTTCATTGACTTGGCGAGATGTTCAAAGTTTTGCCCAGGCGTCCAGTTGCCAAGTGACTGTATCGGTCCGCCACTCATCAACGCTTCTGCGTCGCGCAGAATGTCGTCATAACTTTCAATTCGAACGTCACGTCGACCAGTGACCGTTTTGACATTCACGGACATTGAACACCTCGATCGTTGCCAGTAACGCTTTTGAGGAAAACTAAAATTGCCGATCTCCTGGTTTCGCCTTTCGACGTTCTGGAAGTCATCAACCGCAGTGACGCCAATTAACGTTGTCCCTGGAAATAAACTTCTTCGTAAGGCTGCACGACAACGAATCCCTCTCCCTGAAATTGCATTTGAATGGATTCGCCGCTGCCCCGCCCAAAAAACGTCTTCAGCGAAATGTCCTTTTTAAATTCCGGTGTCAAATTTCCAGACCAGGCAATCGTGGCGTTTGGATCTGTCGTCACAGGCTGTCCTCGCTCCACTCGCAATGTCATAGGCTGGAAGTGCGAGGTGATGGCAATCAGCCCGGTTCCCGAAAGTTTCACGTTGAACAAGCCACCAGCCAGCATTCCGGTGATGGACCTCATCAACTTAATGTCCCACTCAATCGATGTTTCCAGCGCCAGAAGGTCGTTGCCATTCACAAAGATGGACTCATTGTTCAAGCTCAGAATGCTGATGCGTTTGCCGGAGTCCGCCAGGTAAAGCTTTCCTCGCCCTTCGGCTTTTGTCAGCTTTGTCCCTTCGCCGCTGACGGCTTTCTTGAGCAACTTGCCGAGTCCCTTTTCCAGCAGGCCTTCACGAGTAAACTTGATGTTTCCAAGGTAGGCAATCATTGAACCCATCTTGGTCCAGACAGGTCCATCCAAATTGACCTCCAGCATGTACGGACTTTCCAATTCGAAAAATCCGTCACCGTGGTCCTGCTGAGCTGTTTCCTGAACGAATTCTCGAAGCGAATAACGCTGATCATCGCGTTGCGGGGCCGCGGTCCTGCGAGATGCGGAAAAGGCCGGAGGAGACTCGAAGGCTGACCGAGCAGGCGGCGCTGGCTCGTCTTCTTCCTCTTCATAGTCTTCAACATCCTCTTCGCGCGCAGCGAGTGCAGGGACTTGAATCGGTGCTTTACATCCGGGACATGAAACGTTTCGGCCTGCGAGATTGTCGGGAGCCTTCAGACGTTTTCCACACTGACATCGAATTTCAATTGGCATGGGTGGGACTTATTGGAGAGGATGGAATCGTATTTTGATTGCAAAGAAACGGGTCAGTTCATACATCCGAAGTTCTGCAACGCCGGAAGCAGCTGACACTTGCTCGGGGATTCTCTTTGTACGCCCCGACATCTCATGTCCTGCTGCTTTAATTCTCTTTGGTCAGCGGAAATGAATTGACATGGTAATAGTTGATTTGGCATTTGTGCAGTCTCCGTGAACTTCTTTCAGACTGAGTGAAGTTTCTCCGGAAAATTGCGATGATCAAGCAGCCTCCCCCGCAGCCAGTTTGATCCGCTGCCGACTGAACCAGGCTTGGGGCTACGACACGAGTGATCGCTGATTGCATCAGCAGTGCATTACACATCCGCCGTCGACATTGATGGTTTGCCCGGTCACTTCAGACGCGCGATCGCTGCTCAGGAAGACAATCATCGCGGCGATGTCTTCCGGTTTCTGCCAGCGCTGAAGCGGGACGACGCGTCGAATCTTATCTTCGGCCCATTCATCGTAGGTCATTCGCTGATCGGCGGGTTGTTAATCATGCCATGATTTCCAGACAGATTCGTTCAGCGGAGTTTTCACCATTCCCGGACACACCGAGTTGACTCGCACGCCGAACGGAGCAAGATCTTTCGCCATGCACTGCGCGAAATTAATATTGGCCGCCTTGCTTGCGCTGTAGGGAGGATCGGTCTGCGATCCAATCTGCCCTGCAACACTGGAGAGAAATATCAGGGTGCCTGCTCGCCGACGTTGCATCGCCGGGCCCGCGACATGAGCGACATTCGCCATGCCCATAATATTCACCTGCAGCACGCGATCCCACGCCGCCACAGGAACGCGCGTGTATGGAAAACCAAAGTGGCCCGATCCAATTGCCGCCGCATGCACAAGAATCTCGATGGGCCCCAACGTCTCTTCTGTGTGAAGCCAGGCCGCCGAGACCTGGTCAAGTTGAGTCACGTCGACAGTACGAATTGATTCGGGAGAAGAAACCGATTGGCGATTCAAATCCCATACCACAACCTTTGCGCCTTCCTCCGCCAGCAGTCTTGCCGTCGCAAGGCCGATGCCACTTGCTCCACCTGTGACCACAGCCACTTTCCCCGCGAGTCCCAAATCCACTGTTATGTCCCTACTTCCATCGCTATGTCAGAAAACTATTGGCCGCCAGAGACGAGATCCGTTCTCGCAGTCACTCCAGACGAATCCCGGGCGGCAGTTTGATCTTCGTTGAGATGCTTGTGTTTACCAATCAAACAATTTGAAAATTGCATGCGTTTGAGTACTTACGAATCCGGACACGACTCTGGATTCGCCGCTGAACCTGTAATGCTTCATCATTGCTTGAGTGCCGGGTTCCCGTGGAAGCATGCCCTTACTGAGCTTTCAACTGAGTGGCCGTCCTCATCTGATGTTCAAGTCGGCTTCTATGGAACTCTAACCATTCCACTGGAAGATCTTCCGACGGAATTTCGTGAACAAAGAGATGTGCCTCTGCCTCGCCCGGATCAAAATCACTCCGTTGTTGATCAATACTAAGTATCGGCGAAGTGGAAAGAACTCCAATGATCCATGCACTCGTTCCGCCATCATACGCAGCAGTTGGGAGAGAGCGGGTCGCATCGTGCCATTGACCGGATGAATTCCACTGATCCTCTGCAGCGTCGCTCATCCCATTGACACGAATCGTTGCTGTTGTTGACTGTAAAAGATCGGGCAACATTGTGGTGGATTCCGTTAGGACGGGATCGCCAATGCTATCTTCCGCCACCATCCGGTAGTTGCCCGTTCGGGGATCATATTGGGTAGAATCTCGTCCCGGTGTCATATTGATTCTAGTGCTGCTGATGACAAACCGGCATTGCTTCAGGTCGAGAGAAAGCTGATTCTTCAGAGTCACCGTAAACGTCCCGAAGGTTGCGGTGGAAAGTCCCGACATTCCGTCAAAAGCCATCGCCTTGTTCTCCGGAGGTTCGTACGTGACCTTAGCCTCGATCGTCCGCGCAGAGGACTCGAAAGTTGTCGCATAGGCCTGACGATAGCCCCATGGAGTAATCGGAATCTTGATCTGGAAAGCATCCGGTTCTTCAGTCAGCAGATTCGCCTGCACAGAAAATGCAGGATAGCTGGTCCGATTGGATTCCTGCCGGTAGTAATAATACGGCTGATAGCCAATTGAGTCGGCTTCGATGCGCTGCAAATCCGGGTTGCGCCCTTTCATTGTCAACAGAGTGTTGCGTCCTCCCGCAGACTGCATGTCGATCTTCGCAAGTTGCACCAAACCTCCTGGCCCGGATTTTGTAACCGACATCCAGCGAACATCGCCTTTGCTGGTTCGCAGCAACCCTCCCAGAGCAATCGCCGCCAAACAACCCAGCGTAACCACGACACTGGTGTAGATGCCGATCCGACGACGGCTTTGCCGAAACATCAGCAGCGTCACGAGTCCCGACAGTACGGTGTAGATTCCGAACACTGCGACAACCAGCATTCTTGTTTTGTCTGCATTGACGCTGCGCCACCAGCCCAGATCAGAATCATCCAGGATCGTCAGCAGGTTGTGACGTGACAGTTGCGATGCGGCCTCGGCAATCGCCTGCACAGTCGACTTATCGTCTGCGGAAAAGAGTGGCCCCGAAAAAATCCGGATCGATCCACCTCCGCAGCGGTGAACGGCCAGATCGCCAATGTTCACAAGCGGTTGTGGTAGCAGCGGCGATGTGCGTTTCAGCAGATCGATAACATCCTGAGATTTTTCTGAAACGAAAATCGTACCCCCAAGACACATCCATTTCGACACAGCATCCCACTGCAAGTCGTTCAACATATCGGCGCTGGCTGTCTCCGAAAAAACAATTGCCTGCGCTGCAGTGAGAGGGCCAGGGTGTTGCGGGACTTGCCAGGATTTGACTGCCAATGGCCGAACTGGACGCCCGCGATCAGCCGCCGGCGTATACTGTGACGAGGGCATTTCTGAGTTGCCTGAGTCAACCGGCCACTGCAACAATCGTCCTCCGTCGTCTATGTAGAGCAGATAGTTTACCAGTTCAGAAAAATCCTTGCCTGTCATGAAAGCCAGTTCGCGGCGCCAGAGAATTCCGTCTTCATTTTGAAAAGTCGCAATGCACTGAATCCAATTGGGAAGTGCCTGAACTGATGAAAATCGCTTCACTCCATTTGGACCAACGAAGACTTCACCGAGTGACACGGACTTGTCGTTGAGCGGGTCAGAAAGAATGAGTTCGCCCTCAACAACGTTCTCGGAGAAATTGGAGAGCAGGAACGAAAGAGGGACGGGCATCGAGGTGTCAACGGTCCCGTCCCAGCCTGCAACGGCCTGAATGTCCAACCCTGCGAGGTCCACCTGGGATTGCCCATCGTTGGGCTGAAGCGATTGTCCCCACGTTGTTGCCGGAACCACCAACACCGCCCAGACCAGAGCGGTCTGAAAGAGAACCCGCTGCATTCTATCGATCCTGTCTGGACCAAAGAATGTGCAGAGTTTCAGGACGCTTCGATCTCGGTTGGAATTCTTTGATGCAAAAGAGTTCATCACGAATTCCCCTTTGCTTTCAACGTGCTGTACTCCATTCGGAGTCGCCGGCCTTGACTTCGGATCACAAACAGACAAGTCAGAATCAACAGAATCTGCACCGCATAGAACTGAATCGTCGACAGATTTTCCCGATACGCCGGACCAAGTTCACGATACAAATAGAGTAACACTGTCAGCGGAGAGACCATCGCCATCTTCATCGCGTTCTCCTGAAGAAATGGGTTGCCCCGGAGTTCCGGAAATTCGTCGACAATGGCTCCCATCATCATTGGCACCGCGCAAAAGACACCGCCGTAAAGAACTATGGCAGAGAACATGGATGCCGATTTCATCCACAAGGACAGACACAGCGTCCGCTGCAACACATAGACGCTGATGCCTGCGACTGTAATCGCGATTGTTCCCTCAATCGAAACCCTTCGAAAATCCACATTCATGCGATTCGATGCATCCGCTGGCTCTAAAAACATTGTCGTACCGCCCGGGATTGCGATGGCATGATCAATCCACATCGGTACGGCGATCGCCGCGGTTGTTGACAGCAGGAGAAACAGCACAAAACAAATCGTGTCGAGTCTTGCGACTTCGGGTTTCCATCGAAACAAAAACGGAAGTCGCTGAAACGTCGTGTTTCTGGAATGCGAAAACAGAAATATGGCTATAGCAAGACCGATTCCGTGAATGGTATGACACAAGACGTGAAACTCAGACACATACCAGTAAAACGATGTCACCATCGCGGCTGCATTTGCAATCACGCTCTCCATGGTCACAACAGGAATAAACCAGGCCGCTGTCGCAACGGCCAGAAGACCACACAATGCCGTTCCCCATCGAAACAGGCCTTCGTATCGGCGAAATGCGTCGCCTCGGTTTTCATAGAAGAACGCAATCTCAGACGGACGCTGAATGTGCAGACGAAATCGAAAACGTCGCTTTCGTTTGCTGTCGCCTGGCCGAACAACTTCGCCGAAGGTGCTGTTGGCTCGAATGATGCCATAAAGCGGCCCCAGATAAATTGCGGCCAGCGAAATCCCGCAAACGAATGACATCCCCAGCGCACAGTGGAGAAATGTTGTGAAGTAACTTTGTGTCATCTCCATGTCGACCATGTTGACAGCGGCGTAGATGGAATGCATTAACGCGGGAAATGGAGTCACCACAAAGACCTGAATCGGAAACGGCGCACAACCCAGACCACACAATACGGCGGCGGCGTAGATCAGAATCAGCATGGCCAGAATTTCATTGATGTAAAGTGTCAGCCACAGCATTACCAATGCCAGCATCATGCAGTACAGCCAGACCAGAAACAGATTCCCCAGAAAGACCGGCCATTGCAGTCCTCCAAGTGCCAGGACAAGTACGAACCATGGCAGCAAAAGGAAAAGGATCAATCCGAGAAACAAATTCTGCGAAGTGACCTTTCCGATCAAAAAACGCAAAGGCGTAATTCCACTTAGCACGATCTGGTCGAAGTATCGCCCGATCCGTGGCGCCATGAAGACTGTCAGCAGTCGCATCGGAATCAAAAAGGTGGCGAAGGCAGTCGCACCGCCCAGCAGAATCAATCCCAGCAACTGGCCAAATTCGATATTCTCCGTGAGCCGTCGGAAGTCACGATCGTTGGGATTCATCATCACCGGGAGCATGATAAGCATAATGGCTCCGTTCAGAGCCAGCGCCGTTGTTCCAATCGTGAGTGCCGAAATGAGATTGGCTCGGTCGCGACCGAATGTGGGACTGTTTTGGAACAATCGCAGAAAATTTCGAACAGCATTCATGTGACTCTCCCTGCTGTCGAACGCATAAAGATCTCTTCAAGATTCACTTCATTCTCTGAAAACTGCAGAACGCGAATCTCATTCTGTAACAAGGCCGCCAGCAGATAATTACTGTTGGGTTCATCGCTGGAAATGATCAGGTTCTGATCGCGAACTTCACAAGAAGCAACGCCAGTGAGTTTTCCAAGAATCTCCGCAGAACGTGAGAGGTCTTCCGGAAGTACTCGCAACCGGACTACTCGCTGAGCAGCCCCGGTGTGAGATCGCAGGCTGGCGAGATCCCCTTCAAGGACCAGTCGCCCGGCTTCCAGAATCCCGATGCGATCGCTGATGTCTTCGATATCGGGCAAAATGTGCGAACTGATGATGATCGCTTTTCCCAATGAGGCCAGCGTCTTGATGATCGCGCGAAGTTCGTTCCTTGCGCGTGGATCCAGCCCGCTTGCCGGTTCATCGAGTATCAGTACCGACGGATCATGCAGCAAGGTTTTTGCCAGCAATAATCGTTGTCGATTGCCCGTCGACAATCCTTTGACGTAGACATGTTCTCGGCCCTGCAATTCAGTCAACTCGCAAACATCACGAATGCGTTGGATCCGATCGTTGTTGCTCAGACCGTACATGCAGGCAAAGTAATCGAGATATTCTTCAATGGTCAGATTGCGCGGACAGCCGAATTCCGCCGGCATAAAACCCAGATGGCTGCGAGCACTGCGGGGGCTGTCGAGAACCGACTGGCCTTCAATTCGCACGTCGCCCGAATCGGGACGCGCGAGTGTGGAGACAATTCTTAGGAGCGTCGTCTTGCCGGCTCCGTTTGGTCCAATCAGCCCCAGTGTTCCGCCACGAGGAACCTGCAGACTAATGCGATCTACTGCTAATAGGTCATCGAAGGTTTTTGAGACGTTATCGATTTCAACTGCCGCGGTATTCACTGGTGTTCCACTCTGCCGGCTGACACGAACTCGGGACGTTGGTGGCGTAGCTTAGAACCCCCGCATCTGGACGTCCACTAATCAACGACTCTTCATTCAGGTCGCTGAAATCTATACTCATCGAGTTCAGGATTGAGTTGTTTAACCGTCAGCCGGAGGCGTACGTGAATTCGGGAACCGACGTACGCCTCCGGCTAACGGTTAAACGAAAAACATCTCCATCGCGACCGCTTAAAATCCAGCGTCCCGCGAAGCTCGCACGATGCCGACGATCACTGTTCCGACGTCTCCACCAGCTTCCTCGATGGCCACAGAGCGCGCGGCAATTTGTCATACGACTGCACACGTTGACGTGACGAAAGTTCGCCGTCAGGCTGAATCCATGAGCCGCCCTAGGGGCGCAGCATTGAGGCCACAGCAGAAAATTTCTGGAAAGATTTCGGCAACATTGGCGTCCATAATGGCAATCTTCATAATTGGATAACCGCCGCAAAACGGGCAATTATTGACATCAGTCAGTGATTTGAAGCCCTGTTTCGCGGCTTTGCGGGCACATAGTGAACATTTGAATCGTCATGTTTCGCAGAAGATTGAGGATGCGGGACGTTACACTGGACTTCAATTCCGAAGTTCCTGACAATGTGCGGCTTCAATTCTGATACGGGAACGTCACTCGAGTCGAAACTCGGGAGCCGATTCAGATTCCTTTCCTTGTGTTAACGACGTTCCCGAAGTGTGTTTGCGGCAGGTCTTGATGCAAACTCGTGACGAGATGCTGAGCTACCTGAAGGCCAAACGGCCCGTGGTCGCTCCTTCGATGCTGAAATGTGACTTTGGAAACCTTCACCGCGAGATCGAACTTCTCGACGCAGGAGGTTCGTCGCTGCTTCATTGGGATGTCATGGATGGGCACTTTGTACCCAATCTGTCCTATGGCGCGATGGTGATCGAACGAGTCCGTCCACTGACGAAGACTCCGTTTGACGTTCACTTGATGATTTCCGATCCCGCAAAGTATCTGGACGAATACGTCAAAGCGGGTTGCGAAGCCATCACGTTTCACCTTGAAGCCGTTCCGCAGCCGCAGTCTCTTCTGCGTGAAATTCGCAAGCGGAATCTTGTGGCCGGGTTGGCGATCAATCCAGAAACCCCATTTTCTGCGGCAGAACCGTTTCTTCGGGATTGCGACCTCTTGCTGGTGATGAGCGTGCACCCTGGATTTGGGGGTCAGAAATTTATTCCTGACGTCGTTTCGAAGATCCAAAATGCTCGATCGGTGGCCGGGAACGATTTAATCATTTCCGTCGATGGCGGAATCGGGCGATCAACAATTGCCCAATGCGCGGCGGCTGGATGTGATGTGTTTGTAGCTGGAAGTTCAGTGTTTGACGAACCATGTTATGCGGCTGCGATTGCCGAGCTTCAACAGATCGCGACTGGACCGCGATCTGCTTGTTGAGGAACGAATCCCTATGTCAACGGTGATTTTGATACGAGCCGGTTCTACAGACTACGATGAGCAACATCGAGTCCTGGGAACTCTCGATATGCCGGTGAACAATCGCGGTGTCGAACAGATCCGTGAGATTAACCGCCAGCTTCAGGAGAAGGGAATTCGTTTACAAACGATCCTGACTTCGCCAGAAGATCCGGCCTGCAGTACTGCTCACGCGATCGCGGAGGTGCAGTCAAACGCAAAGGTCAAGGAGCTGGACGAGCTTCGAAATGTCAATCAGGGTCTCTGGCAGGGATTGCCGGAGTCTGACATCCGCAAAAGATTTCCTCGACTTTTTAAGTCAGGAAAAGAGGATGTGACGGCGATTTGTCCGCCCGAAGGTGAGACACTTTCCGATGCGTGCCAGCGTCTGGAGCGAGTCCTGACGAAGGCCATGAGAAAGAATGAAGTCCTCGCGATCGTCGCGCCGGAGCCTTTGGCGACGGTGATTCGATGCACCCTGCAGCATCGCAGGCCACATGTCACGGCCTGTTTGTGTGGCGAAGAGTCGCAGGAACTGGTACATGTTCTTGAGTCGACGGCTTTTGATTCGACCCACTTCTCATCTGCGGAGGAACCGCAGGTGGTTGCGGTCGCTCATGCGGTTGGTGGATTGGAGAATGATCGATGAGTACTCTTGAGAACGCCGAAACTTCAGCGAAATCGACAATGAAACGGCCTAAACGAGGCGTGCCGGAAGGCTTGTGGCTGCGATGTGACGGTTGCGGTGCCACCGTCTTTCGCAAACAGGTCGAGCAGAATCTTAATGTCTGCCCCGAATGCGAACACCATTTCTACGTTCCGACTTCCATGCGCATCCGTCAGCTGTTGGATCCAGACAGCTTTGAAGAATGGTATGCAGACATGACATCCGGAGACCCGCTTGGGTTCTCGGATCGCAAATCCTACAAAGATCGAATCATCGACGAGCAGAAGAAGACGGGCATGAAGGATGCCTGTACCGTCGGCCGCGGCTACATGCGTGGTCGTCCGTTGGTGTTTGCAACGACAGACTCCGCTTTCATCATGGGAAGCATGGGATCTGTCGTCGGTGAAAAACTGACTCGTGCCGTCGAGAAAGCAACAGAGCTTTCCCTGCCTCTGATCATTGTCAGTGGATCCGGCGGCGGTGCTCGAATGCACGAAGGCATCGTTTCGCTGATGCAAATGGGCAAAGTTTCCGCCGCACTGGCTCGATTCCGCCGCGCGAATGGACTTTTCATTTCTGTGATGACTGACCCCACAATGGGTGGCGTCGCGGCCAGCTTCGCGTCTCTTGGCGACATCATTGTCGCTGAACCACGTGCTCTTGTTGGCTTCGCTGGGCCTCGAGTTGTTCAGGCGACTTGCAAAATCGATTTGCCAGAGGGCTTCCAGACCAGTGAGTTCCTTCTGAAGCACGGATTCGTGGATCGAATCATTCACCGCTCGGAAATGCGATCAGAGCTGGCTCGCCTGATTGACTATGGCAGTCGCTGAGCGGGCCGCTAAGGTCTTGCCAGTTTCGATTTCGATAAAGATTTAAACCGGTGCGATGAGTTCGATCTCTCGCACCGGTTTTTTATTTCCAAACCTGGCGATTGGTAAAATCAATCGCACCAGCGTTTTTGCAGGTCGCCAAAAGCATCGATTCGACGATCGCGAAAGAATGGCCAATGCGTTCGCGCGGTGTTGATGAGCGATAGGTCGCAAGTCACGACTGCATTGGCTTCGCCGTCATGCGTGGCCTGAGTCAACACGTTGCCATAGGGGTCCGCCAAAAAGCTTCCGCCCCAGAATTGAATTTCGCCTTCGATACCAACTCGGTTCGGTGCTCCAACAAAAAGTCCGTTTGCAATGGCATGGCTTCGCATCATCGTCTGCCAGGCAGAATACTGACTCGCCCCGTAGACTTCACGTTCTCCGGGAATCCAGCCAATGGCCGTCGGGTAGAACAGCAATTCCGCGCCGTGCATGGCTGTCAGTCGAGCAGCTTCGGGATACCACTGGTCCCAGCAAATGCAAACGCCGACTTTTGCGAACCGAGTCTTGAATGCGAGGAACCCAAGATCACCCGGAGTGAAGTAGAATTTCTCGTAATACAACGGGTCATCGGGGATATGCATCTTGCGATACAAACCGGCGATCGATCCGTCTGCGTCGATGACCACCGCTGAATTGTGATAGAGACCGTGTGTTCGCTTTTCGAAGATCGGAACAACGATCACAACGTTGAGTTCCTTCGCGATCTTTTGCAATGTCTCTGTCGTTGGACCGGGGATCGATTCGGCAAGCTCAAAGCGGGAATGGTCTTCCGTCTGACAGGGATACTGAGTATTGAAAACTTCCTGCAAACAAATCACCTGAGCACCATCGGCGGCCGCATCGCGGATCTTGTCGATCGAGCGAGTCAGATTCTCTGCGGGAGATTCGCCGCAAATCATTTGAATGAGACCAACTCGCACTTCAGACTTCTTTGGCATCGAAACGTTCACTTATCCGGGTCACACTGGCATTGAGAACTCCGCATTTCGTGTGCGGAACATCACAGTGTGGAAGGATAACGAAATTACGTTCAGATGCGACGATCGACCGCGAAAAAGCCCCATTGAAGCCGTTGATTCAAAGCCTCCGCGAAGTCCGCGAACGAGCGTTATTTCTTTGAGCATCCCTTGTGACGATGTTCGCGAGATTTTCAAGATTTGAATTTCGGGTAAGGAACGTTGGTAAGGGTCAATGCCAAAAAACTTCCCACGTTAACGGCACAGCGCAAGCTGTCCGGTGAAGCGAAACCGGAGGGCTCGCGCCCTATGGCACTCATTTTTATGCAAGCGGCACAGCGCAAGCTGTCCGGTGATGGCACTCAAAAACCCTGCCAAAACCGGACGGCTCGCGCCGTGCCGCTTACGCTTGAAAACCAAAGTGATCGCCATTGGGCTCGCGCACTACCGCGTTCGACAAACGCACGGAGACTACTTCGGGACTGTCCTGAAGGACCTGTGGCGACGGGATCTTCAGCAAGATCCACTACCTCCAACCCGAATCCTTCATCTTGACTTAGCACCTCGCCTGAATCGTATAGAAAGTCGTCTGCCTTGAATCCAGGCTCTTCCAGCGTCAAACTACGTCGGTCTTGGTACGGCCTGCGGCTGAATGAAGTTCGTACGCTCACTGTCGATCTGTGATGACCAACACACATTATCGCCTTGGAGACATGAAACATTCATGACCATACCTGACGCATCCACACCGTATTTTCCTTCCTCACACGGGTTCCTGCAAAAGCCTCTTTGACAGGCGATTCTGGAATCAGATTCCTACCAGGCTAAATAGATATGAAATCGGGGACTAACTCACTTCGCTTAGCAGCCATGCTTCTGGCGATGGCTCCATTCGCTGTTTCTGCTGACGAAATCGCCACATGGGATTTCAATCAGGAACCCATCGGATGGGAGGGAAATGATCAGACAAAATTGTCCTTGAATGAAGGGCATTTGAAGCTGAAAGCCACGGGTAGCGATCCTTATTTCTCTACCAACGTGGAGGGGAAGTCAGGCGAACACCAGCTTCAGATCACCGCGAAATTTCGTGGCAATGCCGACATCCAGGTCTTTTGGACCACGGAAGCCGAACCTCAAACATCCGAAGACAAGTCGGTGAAGACGGAGCTTCGCGGGTCTGACAAAGAATTTCGAACCGCAAAGCTCTACTTCGATACGACGTCTCCGGTGACCTCCTTGCGAATCGATCCCATGAGCCGCGGGGGCGAAATGTTGATCGACACGATTATCCTTTCCGACGAACCTGCGCCTGTGCCGATGGCAACACCGGTTGGCGATATGAAGATTGCCGACGGGTTCGAAGTCGAGTTACTCTATTCAGTGCCATCCGAAACGATGGGTTCATGGGTTTGCATGACGCCCGACCCAAAAGGACGACTCATTGTTTCCGATCAGTACGGCAAGCTTTATCGAGTCACCCCTCCTGCCAAAGGTGCGCCCGACGAGATCAAGATTGAGCTGATCAATGTTGATGTCGGTATGGCTCAAGGACTGTTGTGTGCATTCGACAGCCTTTATGTCATGACGAACAGTGGTGACGCTCCTCGCGTTGGTCTGCATCGAGTTCGCGATACCGACGGCGATGACCAGTATGATTCAGCCGAGCAGCTTCGATCGCTGAAAGGCGGAAGCGAACACGGACCGCATGCCATTGTTTTGTCGCCTGACAAAAAGTCTCTCTACGTTTGTGCGGGAAATCACACCGAGCCAACGGATTTCTCTCAGTCACGAGTTCCACGGATCTGGGATGAAGATCAGTTGCTGCCCCGCATGTGGGATGCTGGTGGACACGCCGTCGGCAAGATGGCTCCTGGCGGTTGGATCGCTCAGGTCAGTCCCGACGGTCAGGATTGGCAACTGCTGGCGAGCGGATTCCGCAACGAATACGACATCGCCTTCAATACCGACGGCGAATTATTCACCTACGACGCAGACATGGAATGGGACGTCGGTTCGCCATGGTACCGTCCGACTCGAGTGAATCATGTGACGAGCGGTGCAGAGTTCGGATGGCGTTCCGGAACGGGCAAGTGGCCAGAATACTATCCGGACAGCCTTGGTTCTGTTGTGGATATCGGGCCAGGTTCTCCAACCGGAATCACATTCGGCACCGGCGCGAAGTTTCCGGCGAAATACCAGCAGTCTCTGTTTATCAGTGACTGGAGTTACGGCGTGATCTATGCCGTTCACATGACTCCAAAAGGTTCGACATACACGGGCGAAGCCGAGCGTTTCATTTCGGCCGCTCCGCTGCCTGTGACGGATCTCGTGATCAATCCTGCTGACCAGGCCATGTACTTCACCATTGGAGGTCGAAAGACTCAATCCGGCCTGTACCGAGTTACGTACAAGGGCTCCGAATCGACCGCTCCGGCTGTGGCCGCAACGGACGCTGGTGGAGAACTTCGCAAGATTCGACATGAGTTGGAAGCGTTGCACAATGCAGAAGCAACCGATGCGATTGCAAAGGCATGGCCTTATCTGGGGCATGCCGATCGAAACATTCGGTTCGCCGCACGAACCGTTCTAGAACACCAGCCGGTTGAAAGCTGGCAGGATAAGGCGTTGCGTGAGAACTCCAGTGCTGATGCCTCCATCAATGCTTTGCTCGCACTGGCTCGCTGCGGCAAGTCCGATTTGCAGGTCTCGTTGCTTCAATCGATGTCGCAATTGAGTGGCAATAAGTTGACGGAATCACAGACGCTTGATGCACTGCGAGTTCTGGGACTGTGCTTTATCCGAATGGGTGAGCCCGAGCCGCAGACGGCTCGAGATGTGGCTTCTGTCCTGAACATGTCCTACCCATCGAAGAGCCCACGTCTGAATCGTGAACTCTGCCGCCTTCTCGTTTACCTGAACGATTCGGAAGTCGCCTCGAAGACACTGGACCTGCTTGAGAAAGCTCCCAGCCAGGAAGAGCAGATCCACTACGTTTACTGTCTCCGCGCTCTGAAGGATCAGTGGACCATGGAGCAGCGAACTCGATTCTTTCAATGGTTCGTCACAGCCACAACTTTGCGAGGTGGAAATTCGTTCTCCGGTTTCCTCAAGAACATTCGCCAGGAAGCGATCGACCGATTGACGGACGAACAAAAGGTCGCCTTGAAGGAAGTTCTGGATGCAAAGCCGAATGGCGAGATTCCGCTGGTTGAAGCCGCCGCTCGACCAATGGTTCGAGAATGGACTGTTGACGACCTTCTTGCGGACGTTGAGGCCGGGCTGTCGGGACGAAGTTTTGATAACGGCAGAAAGATGTTCCAGGTCACGGCTTGTTTCAAGTGCCATCGCTTCGCCGGAGATGGCGGAATTGTTGGGCCGGAACTGACCGCTGTGGCTCGTCGGTACAACGCCCGGACAATGCTTGAGTCGATTATTGAGCCAAGCAAAGTTATTTCAGACCAATATCAGTCGAACATCTTTTTACTGGAAAGCGGCAAGCAGGTTGTCGGACGCGTTGTCAATCTGAACAATGACAACATCATGGTTTCAGAAAACATGCTGGAACCAGGCAACCTGACAAACGTAAAACGTGATGAGATCGAAGAAACACTGATTTCGAAAATCTCAATGATGCCGACCGGACTGATCAATACGCTCAACAAGGATGAAATTCTGGATCTCATTGCCTATCTTCAATCCGGCGGAGATCCGGATGCACCTGTTTTTGTTGGTGCGAAGAAGACGGCTTCTATTTCAAAACCAGCGGAGAAAACTATGTTTACGGAAGCGGGTCACACTGTTGACTCACTTGATGTGGTGAAGGAAACCATCGCTCAGAAGAAGGCCATTCTTCTGGATGTTCGAGAACAGGCGGAATGGGACGCAGGACACCTGAAAGATGCTCAGTTCGTGCCTCTCAGCAAGTTGAAGGAAGCCGCCTCCGTGGCAGACGTACTTGCCCCTCTGCCAAAAGATTCGCCAATTTATCTGCACTGCAGGTCAGGCGGCCGAGTGCTGATGTTTGCGGAACTTGCGATGGGCAAGGGTTACGATATTCGCCCGTTGAAGGCTGGCTACGATCGACTGGTAGAAGCGGGCTTTACAAAGGCCCAGTAGTTCGATGCCCGACCAGAATCTTCGCATCGGATGGATTGGATTTCATCAGGAAGGAATTCCGGCTTTGCTTGGTTTAAAGCAGGCCGGAATTCGTCTTGAAGCCATCATTACTCTGGATTCGAACGAACTTGCGAAACGCAGCGCGGCGGTCAGCTATGCTGATGTTCTTGCCGACTGGGACACTCCGGTTTATCGAGTTCGCAGCATTAACGACAACTCGTCGATAGAGTTGCTGCAAAGTCTGAATCTGGATCTGCTGTTTGTTATCGGCTGGAGTCAGATTCTGGGATCAGCCGCACTGTCTGCTTCAAGACTGGGGGCCATCGGAGCTCACGCCTCGATGCTGCCACACAACCGAGGCAGTGCTCCCATCAACTGGGCACTGATTCATGGCGAGTCGAGCAGCGGAAATTCTTTGATCTGGCTGACCGAGGAAGTTGATGAAGGCGGCATTATTGATCAGACAGAATTTCCGATCACGCCGTACGACACGTGCGAAACTCTCTATGAGAAGGTTGCACTTTCGAATCACTTAATGATTCAAACACTGCTCCCAAAATTGTTCGCCGGCGAGCGCCCGAATTGCAAACAGCCAAAGACCGACCAGCCCGTTTTGCCGCGTCGACGGCCGTCCGACGGATTGCTCAACTGGAATCAGCCTGCGAACGAAATCTACAACTTCGTCCGCGCGCTGACACGACCGTACCCGGGAGCGTTTAGTTTCCTCGATGGTGTTTGCTGGAAGATTCAGTCGTGTGTCCTGTTGCCGGATGTTGTTCGCCCGAATTCTGCGCCCGGCACCATTCTGGGATCGGCACGGAGTCCTGTTGAAGATGCATGCGGTCTCTTTGTGTCCGGCGGAACAGGATCAGTCATTATTCTGGAAATTGAAAGTTCTGACGGCGCGGTGCTGAAGGGGCGATCGTTAAGTGATCAACCATGGACGGGAAAGGTCTGGACGAATGAGTAACGTGCCGGTACTTGTCATCGCTGCTCATCCGGACGACGAGGTCCTCGGCTGCGGCGGCGCGATTGCTTTGCACCGCGACGCGGGAGATCCGGTCACGGTTGTGATCGCCGCTCAGGGGCGATCGGCCGAAGAAAGTCAAAGTGGAATTCCTCAGCGAACCTACACAGCAGCCGCGATGGAAGTTCTGGGTGTCACGGACTTCCGCTTTCTTGGCTTTCCCGATCAAAAGCTGGATACATTTGGGCTGACGGAAATCATCACACCGCTGGAGGCTGTCGTTCGCGAAATTCGGCCGCGGATTGTTTACTGCCAGAACGGTGGCGATATCAACCACGATCACAATGTCCTGTTTCGAGCAGCGCTCGTGGCGCTTCGACCGCAGGAGGATTTTCTGCAGTCTGTTTACACGTATGATACTGCCAGCAGTACGGAATGGGGCTATCCGCGAACATTCATTCCGGATACGTGGCTGGATATCAGCCGCAGTCTGGATCGAAAGATTGATGCCATGAAATGTTACGAGCCGGAGCTTCGACCATTTCCGCATCCGCGATCCTGTGAAGCGCTGCGTCACCGAGCCGCCGCTTTCGGCAGCATGTGCTGTATGGAAGCGGCCGAAACTTTCATGACCATTCGACGGACGATTCGAAATGGTCAAACGCCTGTTTGATATCACAGCGTCAACGACAAGCATCATCTTACTCTTCCCGTTGCTGCTGCTGACTGCTGTCGGAATTCGTCTGACAAGTCCTGGCCCGGTGCTTTATCGTGCTCGCCGAGTTGGACGATGCGGTCGCATCTTTGTAATGCACAAGTTTCGGACAATGCATGTCGCGACCGAATCCACCAGTGCCATCACAGCAACCGGTGATACTCGAGTCTTTCCGCTGGGCCGTATTCTTCGCGCGCTGAAGATTGACGAACTGCCGCAACTGTTCGATGTGCTGATTGGAAATATGGCCATCGTTGGGCCGCGTCCAGAAGACCCAGGCATCGTCGAGCGGCACTATGGACCGCTCGGATTACAGACGCTGGATGTTTCACCAGGCCTGGCCAGCATTGGCAGCATCTACAATTACACTCACGGAGACCTTTGCCTGGATAACGCCGACCCTGAATTGTCCTATGTGCAGAACCTTCTTCCGATCAAACTGGCGCTGGAAATTGTTTACGTTCAGAATGCTTCCATGCTGCTCGATCTGCGGATCATTCTCCGAACGATTTTCACGATTTCCATGATCGCGATTGGCAGACGCAGCTTTGCGAATCCTCCCGAAATGCAACAGGCGCGAGCGATTCTCGATGAACAGAGGACTTCTCTGACGCATTCATCGCCATGTTCAACCCCGCCCGCATGCGATTTTCATTGATCACGCCGCCGCCGATCAACAGGGTGGATTCAAATTTTGTAGGGATCTTCGCGACGAATCTTTGTCTGCGATTCAGCCCGTGCGAGCAACGCCGTTAAGGATTTTTCGTAGCAGAATTCGTGAGAATTCTGATTTCGCCTTCGCCGTCGGAAGTCTCACGACTTCCGCTACAGGAAAAAACTGCCCAATTTCAAGCTCAAAAATCCTTAACGGCGTTGCCGTGCGGGCCGACACATCCAATGCCGGTCGGCTTGATCCATCGGACAACGAAGGCGAACATTCTTTTTCAAGCCCCGAAGGGCAACGCTGTGAAGCATTTTTTTGCAGTGAAAACACTGAATGAAATGAAACACGGTCTGGAATTACGACTGCGATTCAGTCCCAACGGGACGGCAGTTGATAGCCACGGGCGCGAGCCCGTGGTTCGTGATGAAACAACGGCAGAAGTTCCGACCGGGACGACAGGAATTGCGATGGGGATGTCTCATGTCGTCCTTTCAGGACTGATTATTACCTCGAAACATCTCACCACGGGCTCACGCCCAATGGCAGTCATTTTTAGCGGCACAGCGCAAGCTGTCCGGTGATGGTACTCAAAAAAGCTTGCAAAAACTGGACGGCTCGCGCCGTGCCGCTTCAAATTGAAAGCCAAAGTGACTGCCATTGGGCTCACGCCCGTGGCTACCACCCAGAACGAACAACGGTGCAGAACGAACAACAGACTCGCGCCCTGAGGCACGCCGTCTTCGGTTTCGAAACGCTGACCTTCGATCATCACACCGGCTCTTAGAAAGCGGCAGATCAGCGCGAGCAGCTTTGGATCGCTGATGCGAATTCGCAGCAGTTCGTCGAGTCGCTCGTGACACACGTTATCAAAGAAGCCTTTGATATCCGCGTCCGAGATCCAGTTCACTTTCTTTGTCGCGATGTTCTGACCGAGCACCGATAACGCCTGATGGCATGATCGCTGGGGACGAAAGCCATACGAAGCGTCATAGAAATCGACTTCGTAGATTTGCTCCAGCCGCTGAGAGCGGTTTCCCTGGAGCTACCGCTCCGCTCTGTTGTTCGGATTCAATGTCGATGAACCACACCTCGCGGCGTTGGAAAAATCATCACGACAGCTCGCTGAACGAGCTTATCTTCCACGCAGGCGAGGTTTTCGAGTTTCCGGGGCCAGTGGCCGCGTCTTCCCATTGCCTTTCGGAATGTTGTTACGCAGGCTGGGTTGAGGTCGGTAGCTTCCACGATGAAGTCGCTGAAGAAGATCCTGAAGGTTGTCCCGCAGGCTCGCTTCATAGTCTTCAAGCGTGGCGCCATCGACACGCGGTGCCTTGCCTCGTTTCAGTCGGCGGAACGCAAACCATAGCAGCTCAGCGTTGAGCAGCGAGAGCAGGTTATTGAACACCGCGCTCGGTTGCGCGACCGCTCGTTGATGGATCTGATCCAGCCGCCCGCGTCAGCATTGAAGAAGACAGTTCACCGAGGATCCGTCTCTGAGTACGGACGGTGCTCGGTCTGGATCACGTGCTGGCCTGGGTGGGAGCCGCGGTTGGCGAAAACCGCCTTCCCTGCACCGATATTACTCGGCTTCGTTCCATCCGGCTGGAGGCAGGACTTCAACGGTACTATGCGGCCATTCGACTCCCTGAACGTCATTTGCCGTCCTCGCTGACTAGGCTTGTCGGGCATACTCGCTCGAGCATGACGGGTGTGTCATGGGACGATCAAGAACCTCAGGGTCTCACTGGTTGCCTTGATGACATCATGTGTAGCGCGAGCGGACGAGCAACTCCGGGGTGGCAAGGCCGCTTTCTGCGAGCTGCCGCCGGTGAGCACAGCGGAGCGGTAGCTCCAAACAACCCAGCACCGCTGGCCGGGTCTTCTCTCACAGCTTGCCATATCGCGACGAGAGATATTGCCTTCCAGCATGCACACGCCTTGGGCAGGATCCAACAGATACAAAATTTCGGAGCTCATGTCGTTCACCACCGAGAGGCCACTCCCAGTCGATTCACCCTCACTACCTTTCTGGGCACGCTTCAACGAATCACTTCGAACCCGTCGCCAGCATTACGGCTTCACGCTCTCTTATAGATTCGCTGCAACCCTGGATACTGGGCCTCTGGCTAAGAGCTACCCACGCGGGAGTCACACCCGCTTGTCATCAAATCATTTCCAGTCCGCACGTGCAACGCTTTGTTCCCCGCTCCCGCGACGTCGGTCGACGAAGATCAACGCGGTGCAGATTGATAGTACGCCCGACCAGAAGTCCGATCGTAGCCAACCCACACACCGCCTCCGTTGTCTTGGGTGTAACCATAATATAGACCATTACGGATTGTAACGCCACGCCTTGAGTATTCGAGTGCAAACGCCTCCATCTGTTCCGGCGTAGGATTCTGAGGTTCAATGGGTCTTGGTGTGGAGAACGCTAAGTATCGGGATATCCCGACCGGTTCATCGATCTCAGCAACGTCCCAACGCGACCAATCTCGAAAGCCAGATTCGCTGATGTCGAACTCATAGGCGGTGTTCATGTATGAACGGTAGAACGATACGTTCGTTGCTTCTTCGGGTAGCCAGTCTACGCTTGCGAGCGACTCGCCAGTCTCGACTTGAGTCAGGCCTAGGTACGCACCACGAACGAACCAGATTGCGAGCGCAACGAGTGTGACGTACAGCAACAGTCGGCGGAGCGAAAAACGCATAAGGTGGGGTAGAGCGTTCTGATTTTTTCGGGGAACGGCTAGGTTAACCGGGTTGCCGCCAGTCAACTTTCCATGTGTGAAACCGTGAACGGCAACTCCGGTTCAACCTTTTGTTCGCATTTGCGATTCTCGGCGATTCTGGTGCGCGGCGGATGCACGCGCAACATTGAGTTTCCGAGTCCTGAATTCATTGTTGTGTGAGGTTACGACAGAAGTCACCCTTTGGCAAGAGCATGACGCGTGGAGATTGCTTTGTGGTTCAGAAGTTTTCGCGTTCGCTGAGCCGGTGCAATTGCTGAATCATCGATCTGGCCCGTGATGTGATTGTTGAAGAAGACAGGCTGCGAGTCTTTGCGTCTCAATCATTCAGCGTTCAATAGCCGCTTGCGTTCTGCGATTCATCCGTGGCCATCTGCGTCATCCGTGGTCAAAAAATTGCGACTCCATCCCGCCCGAGAATCGCGTCCAGCAACCAAACCAGGCTGCCGCGCGAGAATCGCTTTGCAAAGAATGCAACTCGTTCCGACGAGCCTGAGATCTTTGAATGCGAACGACCAAGATCAGCCGGTTGGCGCGATTGACTTGCCATGTGAGAAACCGCCGACGGCAACTCGGCTGCATCTTTTTGTTCGCTTTGGTTTGTTCTCTAAAAGCGAGTCAGTTTTCAACGGCGGCAACGACACCCAATACATCGGTGCGATCCGCCCAGCCATTGATCTTGCCGATGTTGTTCCCAATCAGGAAGCCACCATCCCCAATGTCTTTTACTATGTGAAGGATGTAGTTTCCTTTCCATCGAATAAACACGACATCATCAATTTTCACCGCGTCCGCAGTTACCGGCGAAATCGTCACCAATTGACCACTCTCAATTCGTCCACGCATTGAGCCGCCGACTGGTCGAACCTGTGCCGACGTTCCGGCCTGCAAGGCATTGATTGCGTCTGTCACCCAAGTCACAGGATCTCACAATAAATCGAAAGCGAACGGCGGCGTTGACCGGGCGGCGGCCAACCAAGTTTCCATTTCAAAACCGCGTGGACCGCCGCTCCGTGTCCAACGCTTTGTTCGTCGCCCTTATTCGGTCTGCCGCAATACCGACGGTTTACGTGAAGGGCAATCAATCCGTTCTCGCGTCGAATGGTAACATCGATCACATCTAATGATCCGGGAAATCTGCACATTCACGAACGAACGGGTTCCGAGTCATTCAGATTTTCGCCGTCGTTCCAGACGAAGCGTTATCAGATGGTTCGCCAATCACTTTTGAGAGCACGTTGTTGGAGTAAAGCAAAAAGCCGATGAACAAGAGAGGTAGTAGTATTGGCCAGGGAAACTTTGTTGCCCCTAGAGTTAAATTCAAGAAAAACGGCAATGCCATTGCTGCAATCCAGATCATCGAGTTCCAGAGCAACAGTCGATTCCTTTCCGCTTTAGTCATGGGACACCTTTATGTTGGTTGTGCGATTGACGACGAGTTGTTTGAGCGACGAACGACTACGCTAGCCCGGTTGCCGCGAGCGAGCATCCATTTCAAAAACCCGTCATCGGCAACTCGGGTTCAGCGTTTTGTTAGCCGCCGGTTTGATATTCGATGAACTCTCGGGACTGAGCTTTCGTTTCTTCCGATGCGACGGCATTGATGGCCACACTTCGGAGCATCGCGATCCACGACTCGGCGTCTGGGGGCCTCCCGTTTATAATGCGGTTGACCATCCAAACTGAAAGAGGCGTCGGTTTACGTTGAATCGATTCGGCCAGTAATTTCTCGTAGTGGCCGCCCCATCTCTCCAATGAATGCACTAGGGGGCCAGGCGATCCGAGATCCACTCCGTCTAATCGCTCTATCGTTCGGAACATGACCGGCCCACATGCCACTGGATCATCGACCTCTCGCATCTCGTCGCAAAGTTCGTCAAGCCGCTCCCAGCCTTTCGAGTCGGTGTTCGAGTAGTCGAAATCGCTCGCGTCAAGCGAGTCGAAGTCGGCAGCAATTTCATGAACGCTTCGAGACATATGCTTCAGAAGGCTAACGACCAAAATCAGCCGGTTGCCGCGGAAGATTTTCCATGTGAGCGCAGCAGTTCGGCAACTCGGCTGCATTTTTTTGTTCAAGTAAGCCGCTGTCGCGGCGGGGTTGATTGGAGTTGAATTCTACTGAGCAATGGTCGCGTTTGGCAATGGGGGATCGTCAATCTGTCTGAGGGGGAGCGTCGCTGGACGCTCCAGATGAACTCTTAGACAGAA
>JBGSVD010000040.1:0-38742 GCA_041753135.1 Planctomycetaceae bacterium | reverse complement strand
GCGCCAGCGAGTGGGCCATTGAGTGTTCGAAGCCCACTCGCTGGCGCTTCGAGCTTGTATGCGGGTGATTGTAGATGGATTGACAATAAACTCCCTGGGGAAAGCATGTGCTTTTGCCTACCAAAAGCCGACACTCATTTGTAAGTCGCCCATTGTCAAGGTCCACGATCCTGAAGTTAAATCTGCACAAAGCATTAAGACAGTTGAAACTCGGGCAATGTACACAAGGCATGCAAGCCTTCGGTCAGGCTGTTTTCATTCATCGATTTGATCAACGATTCGATTCGTTCTTTTGCTGCTTCCGGAACAGGAACGGCAAACAGCAGCACTTCCAGATGATCAATGATCTTGCGTGGTTCTGTCATTTTTTGGCTGGCCAGGTATTTTCGCAGCGAATCTTTGCCGAAACGAGTCTTTTCGTTAGTAATCAGCGAGCGTACAAGATTTGATCGACCGAGCAACGTTGAAGAATTGATCCAGGTGCGACCACCGTCCCAGCCTTTGACACTTGGAGGATACAACAATCCCTGTCCCAGCGTCTGCATGGCTTCGGCCAGGTCGAATGTGTTGGTTGATCCTTCCAGACATCGGAGCAAACCGATTGCAAGTTCGACAGGCGATCGAACTTTTCGTCCGACAGAATACTCGGAAAAGAAAAGATTGCTTTTCAAAATGCGCTGCAACACTGGCTCGACCATCATTTCCGATTCTCGCATCAGTTTTGCCAGTGGAGCGACGAGTGCGGCATCGGCGGTTGGTTCATCCATCACGAAAAATCGAATCAGCTTTGCCGCGATGAACTCGGGAGCCGCTTTTTGTTCAAGCACAATGCGCACACCGTCTTCGCCGCCGAATTCACCAGACTCTCCAAGAATGGACTTTGTCGCTGTGTCATGCTGATACTTGTTGAAGCGAAACTCCCCGCGGCGAATTTCCCATCCCGTGAAGCAGCGAGCCAGTTCACGAATGTCGTTTTCGCTGTATTGTCCTTCGCCCAGGCAAAACAGTTCCATGATTTCGCGAGCGTAGTTTTCGTTTGGATGCGCCTTCCGGTTCGTTGCTGAGTCCAGATACACCAGCATTGCCGGGTCTCGGGAAATCTCCAGAAGCAGTTTCGAAAAGTCTCCAAATGCGAACGACCGAAGCAGCTCGTTCTGTGTCAGCATAAGAGTCGGTTCGGTCACTTTGTCCGCACTTGTGGCGAAGTGGCCGTGCCAGAAAAGCGTCGTCTTTTCGAGAAGTTGCGAGGGCGTATTGAGCATCCGGTAGGTCCACCACGCCGACAGTTGTTTTACATTTCCTGTGGCGATGGCAGCATCCGCGAGCGACTTCATGTTTCGCAGAAAAGAGTCCGGTTGCACGACGCCAAGCAATTCATCGACGACGACCGAAGGTGTTTTCTGAACTGCAGCCTCGAGTTCTGCATAGGTCGCTCCGAAACCCGAGCGGCGAAACAAATGTGAAGCCGTTCGGAGATTCCATGGGGACTCGGCATTCGGCTTGAATTCCGACCACGCCCATTCTGGATCAATTTCGAAGTTCATCGAACGCTCTCTCTGCAGATTTGTAACAAGGACTATGAAACTCTATTCGCTGCCCGTTCTGATCTCCTGGAAAGCGAGTTCGTGATTATTTTTCCGTTGCAAGAAGCAGACGCAGGCGATTCAGGGCCGTACGAGCGGCTCGTTGGCGAAAGATCGCCAAATTTCCGGACATACTGGCATCAAACGTCTGAAAGATACCCGGTGCCGCGATCGCAACGTGGCCGCGTCGAACAGAGACCCCTGAATCAGACACATGGTCTTCAAACGGAGACGAAATCAGCAAATAGTCGCATCCGTTCACGCGTGAATCCGCAGAGGCGAACATCTCTTCAGCAATCGCGCGATAAGTGGTGGCCCAGATTTCTGCGGAGTTTCCGGCGGTGGTAGTATCCTGCACGGCAGGCACGAGCGAATTTCCGACTCCGCCTTTGGTGATAACACTCGCGTGGCCAACCGTGGCGCTTAAGTCATCGTTTTCTGTCATCCAGAGTGCGAGCAATCCGCCCGTCGTGGATCCTTCCAGCAACGCCAGTCGTTGATTTCGACTTTTCAGTAAGTCGGCAACGACTTCGTGAAGCTCTGCATTTCCTTCGGCGTAGACAGATTCGCTCAACCGTTCGCGAATCAAACTCATGGTTTCCTCACACATCTGTTCGGCTGTTTTTGCTGACTCCGCACGCGATGTAACCCAAAGTGAAATGACCGCTTCACTGGCTGTGATTCCGACCTCAGGATTGCGACCTCGCTCGGTCAGATCGCCCAGCATTCGTTCGGCTTCAGACTCCCCATAGCCAAATGTTCGGATGACTCTGCGGCAGAGAACCATGCCGCTGTCGAGCAAATGCGGTCGCACTTGTTTTTCATACATGGGACGCATTTCTGCCGGAACGCCTGGCATCGCAGCGAACAGGCACGTTGAACCATTCGGGGATTCAACCTTCATAAGAATTCCGGGTGCAGTCCCGCAACTGTTTGGCAGTGCGTCTGACTTCTCCGGGCGATCAGCCTGGCGATGATTTCTTTCGGGCATAACTCGCCCTCGCGCCACAAACAAGGCTTCGATCTGTTGCAGAGATTCCGGATCGCGCACAAGCGGTTGATCAAACGCGCGGGCCAGCGCGTCGCGAGTGATATCATCAAGCGTCGGGCCGAGTCCGCCTGTGATGAGAACAACCTGAGCGCGTTTTGAGGCTTCTCGAAATTCGTTGACGATGGCGTTCATATCGTCGGACAAAGTGGTGTGACGAGTCACCGTCCATCCCAGGGATTCCAGTTCGCGACTAAGCCATTGGCTGTTGGTGTCCAGCTTCGAGCCACAGGTCAGTTCAGAACCAATGGCGATAATTTCAGCGTGCATGGTTGAATTCAAAAAGTTAGAGGTCCGGATGAATGCCAATCAGATTCTAACAACGGCAGGTGAAACTGGTATCACAGAGAACCATCAGAACGATCCGAAAGCCGTACCAAGGGCTATAACGACTGCTGTCGCAAATAATGGAATGACAATCGTCACAATTCCCACATCTCGATAGGCCTGGCGATGGGTGACGCCGCAGATCAGCAGCAATGTGATCAGGGCGCCGTTGTGAGGAAGGCTGTCAAGGCACCCGCATGACATCGACGCAACACGATGCAGGAGGTCTGGACTGATTCCCGCGTCGGTTCCACGTTGAAGGTAGGTTTCACCGAGTGCCTTCAGAGCGATGCTGAGTCCTCCAGATGCGGATCCTGTGATCGCTGCCAAACTGTTGACGGCGACCGCTTCGGAAATCAGTGGGTTTCCGGGTGCGATGCCAGTGACGAAGGCCTGCACTACGGAAAAGCCGGCAAGTGCTTTGATTGTGCTTCCGTAGCCATACTCGCACGCCGTGTTGAAGACAGGCATCAGAGAGGATCGTGCTCCGGATGCGAGTGATGCCTTCAATTTTTCGATCGAACGATAATGCAGAATCGCGGATAGCATCACAGCCGCAACGAGCGCCAGAATTGTCGACCACGAGTTGGTGACTTTGGCCAGCACCGTCTTTCCGTACTGAGCCTGATCCAGAAAGCTTCCATCCCATTTGGGAATGATGAGCTGAGAAAAGACAAAGCTGAGCACAATCACGCAGACGAGCGGTGCAAATGCGCTAACGGCAGAAGGCATTGGCCGAATCGAACTTGCGGACAAATGTTCGGCGGCAACGTCATCGATTGGCAGCAGCGGGCCGAATCCTTCGCCGTTCTGTTTTGCCAAAGTGGCACGGTAGTTTAGCCAAAGCATGCCCAGCAGAAAGATAATCAGTCCTCCGATACACCCCAGGCCTGGCGCAGCGAACGACGTTGTTCCGAAGAACTGAGTTGGGATCTGGTTCTGAATCTGAACGGATCCAGGCAGCGCGGTCATCGTGTAGGTGAATGATCCCAGTCCGATCGCTGCAGGAATTAATCGGCGCGGAATGTTGGCTTCACGAAAGAGGGATCTTGACAGAGGAAATACCGCAAACACAACGACAAACAGCGAAACGCCACCATAAGTGAGTACTGTGCAACTGAGTACGATTGCCAGGATCGCTCGCTGAATTCCCAATGCGCGGACGATGATGTCGGCAATTTTTGCTGCGGAGCCGGAATCATCCATCAGCTTTCCGAAGAGTGCTCCCAGCAGGAACAGAGGAAAGTAGTCCGCGATGAATTGGCCAACGCTCGCCATAAAGATCTGAGTATACGCTGCCAGCATCGGATGCTGTCCGTCCATCAACACAGCCAGCATGGCGCAGATCGGCGCAAGAACAAGTACGCTCACATCTCTGTAGGCAAGGTAGATGAGCAGCAGCAATGACAAGATGATTCCGGCAACACTGATCATGAAGCAAAAAGCCCTATAGCCCGACCGGTCCTCAGATCGGGACGATTGCCTGTGGTATACCTTGAGTGTTGATTCAAAAGTTGTGGCCGGAATCGCAAGAATTCCGACGCGCGCACAAACATCTCAACGAAGCCTGTGGAAGGGAAAAATGCTGCAGTGAAGGCGTGCCTGCTACAACTCTTGAACATGCGCACGAGGCTGATCTGAGGACAGATCAGTCTACTTGCGACGTCCCTTCTTGCCCTTCTTTGTTTTCGCCTTTGCCCTGGATTTATTCTTCGCCCCGGATTTTTTCTTTGAGTCGCCTCTTTGCGGTTCGGGGAAGGATCGTGAGTTTCCACGACGCTCGCGGGAGTCTTCTGCTGTTGGTCGAGAAGGACGAGCTGAAGAACGGCGTTGGACGGTTCCTGAATCTTCGACTGGTCGAAGATCGAGCATGCGACGATCAATATCTACGGCAGCCACGACCACTCGAATCGGATCGCCGAGACGAAACTCACGCTTCGTACGACTTCCCGTAAGTCTTCGGGTTGCCTGATCGAAGACATAAAAATCATCCCCCAGCGCGCTCAGGTGAATCATGCCTTCGGCCGGGATTGTGACACCCTGACAGAACATGCCGAAGCTTTCAACACCGGTGATAAATGCATCCATCTCCTCACCAATGCGCTGCGACATGTACCGCAGCAGTTTGATTCGAATCAGCTCGCGTTCGGCCTTCTCGGCTCTTCGTTCTGTGATGGAACAGTGTTTGCCGAGCTCCAATAATTCTTCAAACGGCTGAGCAGTCGCTGCTTTCTTTGCGGCCAGTTGTCCGATCAGTCGATGAACGGTCAGGTCTGGATAGCGTCGAATCGGACTTGTGAAGTGGCAATAGTCTTCTTCCGCCAGAGCGTAGTGTCCGACGTCGTCCGGAGAATACTCGGCCTGTTTCATGCTTCGCAGCAAAGCAAAATTGACCGCACGTTCTTCCGGTTTGCCTTTGACGGACTGAATGATGTCCTGCAGCTCCGCGCGGCTTTGTGACTTGCGAATTGTTATCCCAAGTCCCAGACAGAACTGTTCAAAATTTCGCATCTTTAGTTCATCAGGATCACCGTGAGCGCGGCGAAGAAACGGCAGTCGCTTACTTTCCAAAAGTCGCGCGACCGCGACATTGGCCGCCAACATGAATTCTTCGATGATTTCATGGCTCTCGTCATGATGCCGTTCATGCGCGCCCACAACGCCGCCATCCTTGTCGAAATCAATTTCAACTTCCGGAATCCCCATCGTCAACGCACCGTTGGCAAAACGACGACGCCGGAGCAGCATGGCCAGCTCATACATGTCGTTCAGAAGTTTCCGTACGGGAGCCGTGACGTTGGCAACCTGCTGACGTGGGTTCTGGATGATTGGCATCACGTCTTCATAAGCGAAGCGACGCACCACCTTGATGGCAGAATTCGCAACGTCGGTTCCAACGACGCTGCCTGCAGCATCAAAGTCGATGAATGCAGTTTTTGTGTATCGAACCTGATCCTGCTGAAGGCTTGCCAGCCCGTTGCTGATCAGTTCTGGAAGCATTGGAATGACATGATTGGGAAGATAGACACTGGTGCCGCGTTTGCGGGCTTCCTGATCGAGCGGGCTGCCAGCCTGAACAAAGTGTGCCACATCAGCGATGTGAACGCCCAGGTGCCAGTGTCCGTCGTCTGATCTTGTGAGCGAGATTGCATCGTCAAAGTCTCGAGCCGTTGCAGGATCGATTGTAATGATTGTCTCTTTGGTCAGATCTGTGCGTGCTGCGAGATTGTCTTCCTTAAACGCATCCGCCTGACGACGAGCATCGTCGAGCACCGCTTCTGGAAATTCGTAAGGCAATCCCAGACTGTGTACGACTGTCATCGTGTCAATGCCAGGATCGCCGCGTTTCCCGAGTACTTCTGTCAGTACAGCTTCGCCCGGTCGGCTGGCTGTTGGAAAGCGAAGCATTTCGATGACGACTTTGTCGTTAGGCATTGCTCCTTTTGCGCCGGGGTCACCAACATGGATTGGCGCAGTAAATGCAGTTCCGTCGATCTGAACAAATCCCTGACCGCCAGATTCGATGTAGTTTCCGACAAAGACACTTGTGGCTCGTTCGACCACTTTTTCGATGATGCCACAACGCTGGCCGTTGGCTCGACGTTTGGCCGAGATGCGGACAAGAACATCGTCGCCGGTTTGTGCATCTCGTACATCTCGCGGGGCCACGTAGATGTCCGTTTCTTTTTGCGTCGGATCTTTCTGCGATGGGATCACAAACGCAGCACCACTACTGATCTTTCGCAGGATTCCAGAGACAAGCCCTGCGCTGCCTCGGGGACGAAGACGACCTTTCTTGTCCTGTCGGATGCGACCGGATTCGATCAGTGTGGCGAGCACATCGTTGAATTCCGAGAACTGCGATTTCGTGATCTGCATCGACTTGGCCAGTATCGACGTTGTGACTGGTGCGTAGTCGATGGCATTGACAATGGCCAGAATCTGAGATTCCAGTGATGATGATCTGCGTGAGTTGCTCATGTTTTTCTTCGTAGGCTGATCTGTCTCAGATCCGCTTCGTTCTTTTTTTACAATGCTGCTTTGCAGGTTTGACGCTGTTGCGATGAACGATGCGGTAGTGTCCCGACCTGAGGACAGGTCGGGCTACAGTGGGCTGATCTGTCCTCAGATCCGCTTTTTGTTCGACTTCAACAATTCTACTTTGCGGGTTTGACGCTGTTGCGATGAACGATGCGGCAGTGTCCCGACCTGAGGACAGGTCGGGTTACATTAGGCTGATCTGTCTCAGATCAGCTTTGTGTTCGACTTCAACAATTCTGCTTTGTGGGTTTGACGCTGTTGCGATGAACGATGCGGTAGTGTCCCGACCTGAGGACAGGTCGGGCTACATTACTTTCTGGGCATCATGAAACCAAACAGGTCGCGGACTTGCTCAGGAGTCAAAGTGTCAAGCATGCCATCGGGCATGAGTGACTTGCCGGTGTTCTTTGTTTCCTCCACGTCAGATCGTGCCACTGTGAGCTGTTCCTTGTCGGTTTGAATCACAAGTGACTGATCGGTTTCTGAGACAACAACGCCGGTGATCACTCGTCCGTCGTTGAGAGCAATCACCGATGTTGTGAACTGCTTTGGAACGACAGAGCTCGGATCGACAATGTTCATCAGCAGGTATTCAAGGTTGCTGCGGTTGGCTCCGGTCAGGTCTGGAGCGATTGCTTTGCCTTCGCCGTAAAGTTTGTGACAAGCGGCACACGACTTCTTAAACAACGCCGCTCCGTTTTCGCGGTCAGCCTTGGCGATTGTTTCCGGCGTCAGAATGGCTTGCCACTTTTTGATCGCGACGACTCGTGCTTCCGGAGTTTCCTGAATCACGCCCCATTTGGATTCGAGAACACTCTTGATGTGTTCGTTGCCGAACGCCGTCATCTGACGAACTTGAGCGGCGGTCAGTTCGCGAGCGTCAATGCGACCGTCTTCGATGGCCTTGATCAGGTCCAGCGAATACGACTCACGGCTGGACATTGTGTCGATCGCCAGGCCGCGGTTGCCGTCTTTGAATCCGCCCATTCGCTGCAGCAATTGCTTCGCGGTCTCAGGATGATCAAATCCTGCAAGTGCTGTGATCACGGTCGAATAGACGGCTCGATCTCCGAGCAGGTTAAAGAACATCGGAATTGATTCTGCGTCTTTTGCCTGAGCCAGTGCCAGAATCGCTTTATCGCGAGCGACGTAGTCCGCAGATGAGTCGCCCGCCAGTTTGCGAAGTCCGTCCATTGAAGCTCCGTCACCAAACAAAACGCCCAGCGATTCACCGGCGACTTGCAGATTTTTGTCTGCGCTGGAGCGAAGTTGTTTTTCCACGCTCGCCCACGACGCAGGAGGCGTGACCTTAGAACGTCCGGCAAGTCCTGTCATGACTCCCAACAGCATTGCGCCAGCTTGTTTGTCATTCTTCGCTTGCGCCTGATTTCCAATGTAGGTCAAAAGCGTGGAAGCCGTCGCTGGATCACGTTCCATATCGTTGGCAATGCGACGAGCCGCGAACTGTTGCAGTTTGGGGATGCCCGCCAGGAGTTCGATGGCTCCTTCCTGGAACACGACCGGTTCGACGCCGTACCACGTCATGAGAGTCAGTTGATTCTCCGCCGCAATTGTTTTTGCGTTGTCGCCGCAACCCAAAATCGCCGAACTCAGCGCCCACCGACCAGCGGAGTTCAGCTTCTGCAGGATCGAAACCATAGCCAGCAAAACATTTGCTGGCTGAGGCTTCTGTGCCAGCTCTTTGACAGTCGAAAGATGAGCCTTCAGGCGTGATGGCTGACCGGCAACAAGCTGAATTGCCTGCGCAACGACCAACGAGTCTTCTGACTGCAACGCTTCCTCAAGTTGAGACTTGTTGTTGCCACCAAACGCTTCTGTGTAGAGCAGTCGGCTGACGGTTTCGCAACTGATCATCGGCGACAAAGCTCGTCCGGAGATTTCACCATCAGCGACCAATTCCTGGCGAACTCGACGCGAGTGTCGCCCGAACCAGTCGCCTTTGTTGATCCAGTCGTTATTCAGGAAGGCGAGTTTGTTCTTTCCTGACAGCACTGAAGCCTGCAGTGGCGAAAGCTTCGGATTTCCATAAGCAATCCGATAAATTCGCCCGCTCGTCCGATGCACACCATCATGGTCGTGGCATTCGCCGTTGTCAGACCAGTCGGAAACGTAAATGGCACCTTCGGGTCCCATCTTGATATCGATGCCTCGGAACCACGGGTTCTTCACGATCATAAAATCCGGTTCGCGGCGACCGACGTAGCCGCTGCCTTCTCGATCGAGTCGATTCACGTTGAGGCGACGACCATGCGTGTTGCACATGAAGATCTTGCCACGGTATTCGGCAGGGAAATTGTCGCCCTGATAGATCAAACCACCCACGTGTGAGTGTCCGCCACCGAGATCATTGGCGACGCCATCGCGGCTTTCGTTCCATTTCGTTTTGGTGTCCCAGTGATAATGGTCGGCCGTCATGTCCATCAGCTCGTACGCGTGAGGATTGAAGTCCTGGCCATACATTCGCTGATAGTGGGCTCCTGGAATCACGTGCCACAGATGGCCCTGCACGTTGTTGGTCATGAACCATTGACCGTCTTCGTTGTAATCGAGTCCCCACGGATTTGTCGTGCCGTTGCAGACGACTTCGACCGTGTGCTTCGTTGGATGGTATCGCCAAACTCCGCAATTCATGAAGACTCGTTCTTCCTTCGGAGTTCCCGGAACGCCCGGATACGACGTGTCCACAATACCGTGTCGACCGTAGAGCCAACCGTCGGGGCCCCAGATCAGGCCGCTCACGAAGTTGTGGCCGCAGTCTTTGCTCCAGCCATCAAGCATCACGACCGGTTCGCTGTCCGGAATGTCGTCGCCGTTCTTGTCGGGGATGAATGACAGCGTGCCGTCGTGCAGAACCCACAAGCCGCCGAAACCCCAGGTGAGACTGGTCAGCATGAAGCCCTTGTCCCAGAACACCTTTCGCGAATCGTGTTTGCCATCGCCGTCAGTGTCTTCCAGAATGATGACGCGATCGCGGAGCTTCGTTTCGTACGGTCCGCCGCTGTAGGTGTAACATTCGGCAACCCAAAGGCGGCCTTTGTCATCGAAGTCCATGCAGATCGGCTGCTGCACATCGGGCTCACCGGCAAACAGAGTGACATTGAACCCCGGCGGCACGTCGATCAACTTCACCATTTCTTCGGGCGTCGGAGGATGCGAATCCGGCGGATCGGTATTGAAGGCTTTCGGGAACTCGTCGGCCACACTGGCTGAACTCACCGCTGCGGTCAGCAGCGTCGCTACGATCAGCAGCGTGCTTTTTAAGAAGTGGGTGTGGTGCGGAAAGCAAAATGTGAAGAAACGGACCATGGGCATCTGCACGTTGTCCTTTTGATGTGGGGAAAAGGAGGCAGGGATTTCTGAATGAGATACGAAGGTGACAGTCTGACTTCGCGGACACCGTTTGGCAAACGCGACGAGGTGCTCCTTTTCGTATACGATGAGCACACGCTTCTCATGACATTTTGAAAACTAAGATTCTCGATCGCTCTGGGTCTGTTGGCGGATGCCGGTTGCTGCTGGCGTTAGGGTATCTCAATGCGTTCGAAGTGGCATTGGAATGAGTCTTGCGACACTGTTGGTACGAGCATCAGGTGCCTCCACAGGGCATCAATTGGGAAGGTTCAGAATATGATCGCATTAATTGCTCACGACGCTTTGAAGAACGATTTGTTGGAGTTCGTTCGCGAGCGAGTCGCGTTCTTTCAAAATCATACCCTTGTCGCCACCGGCAATACGGGAAAAATGTTGCAGGAGCACCTGGGGTTAAACGTGGAACGCGTCGCACATGGTCCTTATGGCGGCGATTTGATCATTGGCGGACGAGCGGCTGAAGGGAAGATTACCGCGATCCTGTTCTTTCGGGATCCCTTGACGGCTCAGCCCCACGAACCTGATGTTGCCGCATTGATGCGGGTTTGTGATGTGCACAATGTGCCGCTCGCAACAAACAAAGCCAGTGCCGCTGCTGTGGTGCTGTGGTTATCGGAAAATCCACCCGTAGCGTGTTGACACATGCCACCAGCCACATCAGCACTGGTTCCGACCATCGAGCAGGCTTTGGTTATCCTGAGATCATGAAACTATTTCATACCGACTTGTTTGTGCTGCCGCTACCGGATGGACATCGATTTCCGATGCAGCGGTATCAGCTGTTGCGCGAACGTCTGGAAGCAAGCGGTTTGTTTGCTGCAGAGAATATCTGTGTTCCTCCGGCAGCCACCGATTCTCAACTGCAGCTTGTTCACACAAACGATTGGATTAATAGAGTTACGTCTGGAGAGCTGACATCAGACGAACTGCGGCGGATCGGATTTCCCTGGAGCGAGCAGATGGTGGAACGATCCCGACGATCAACCGGAGCAACCATTGCAGCGTCACGATGCGCGTTGAATGATGGTGTTTCCGTGAATCTGGCGGGTGGCACTCACCATGCATTTTCAGATCGCGGTGCGGGGTATTGTGTGTTCAACGACGTTGCCGTGGCGGCTCGAACCATGCAGGCGGAAGGCCTGATCACAAAGGCTTTTGTGGCTGACGGTGACGTTCATCAAGGTGACGGAACAGCCCGGATTTTTGAATGCGACAGTTCGGTACGCACATTTTCTCTGCACGCCGCAAAGGCATTCCCTGCTCGGAAGATGGCAAGCGATGTTGACATCGAGTTACCGCCCGGTGCAGACGACGCGATGTATCTTGACGCGTGGCAACGAGGATTGCAGCAGTCGCTTGACGGCTTTCAACCAGACATTGTCTATTTCCTGGCCGGTGCGGACCCGTTTATTGAAGATGCACTGGGAGGCCTTGCGGTCACGAAGAACGGCCTTGGCAGGCGTGATCAGATCTTATTCGATCTGTGCCGGCTGAAGGGCTGGCCTTTGGTGATTGTCATGGCTGGCGGTTATGCCAGGGACATCAACGATATCGTCGACATTCAATATCGAACTGTCGTTGCGTCGTTCAGTCTTGCGAAGGCTTCAACATGACATTCCGCCAGTCCGGAACTTAGCGAGTTCTGGTTGTTGGAATCTGATGAACGGTCTGTGTGACGACCTTCTGTCCCGGATAGGAATTGTGATTGGATAGTGGTGGCAACGTGGGAACTTCCCAGCTGACAGGATCGACCGCCGGCGTTGCAGGTGGAGCTCCGTCAGTGGGGACTGGCGGCAAAGCTCCGTCGGATGGCGGAGGCACTGGAGCTCGGAATACTTCTGCAGGGGCCAGTGGCGCCGCAGTTCCGGGTAACCCAGACCCTGAAGAATTCGGCGGGGTCATCAGTTGTTGCGGAACAAATTGCTGCGGAGGCCCAAAAGAGTGCTGGCCGCCGCAGTTGCAAGTCTGCATTCCCGCCATCGGCATACTCATCGGAAATGAGTTCGAATCACAGGAAGAGCAGCCGCCTCCTGCAGAACATGCGTAAGGATCGGACCCGCATGAACCTCCGCCACCCTGTGTTGAACAGCTGCTGCATCCGTAACCAGAGGCCATGTCGGCGAAAGCGCCGACATTTTCGTAGCCCGGATGCGGTCCCCAGGATTGCTCGCAGGAGCCGCAGCTGGCCGAACATTGACCATATGTGTCGCCAGGAAACAGTCGATTGGTTTTGCGTGACTTACCAGACTTGCAACTGCAGGTGGCTGCGTGTTTGGCTTCAGGTTTTTGACGACAAGTGTTGCACTTGGAACAGGACTTTGCTCCCTTCCCAGCGCTAAATTCATGCATTGTCAGCGCGCTGCATCCTGAGGACGCCAGTAGTATCAAGCCAATCAGGAGCAGATTTTGCCGAATCATCGTGCGAATTCCAGAGTCAAACACCCGACCGTCGAGGAGGCAACAGCAGTTCTCCAAAGCTCAGACGTCGGCGTATCTGTAACATCGGCCGTACAATCGTTCGACTTTAGTGTTTGGGTAGAATTTAACGATTTTTCTGGTCACGTTGTTTTTTGCGTTTGCGTGCGACTTTGAACATCGGGAAAGCAACGCAACAACGCTCAGAGCGGACTCATCGCAAATTGGGACGTGAATTTGAAACGTCCAGCAGATTGCTGCGGCGCGTCATTGGCTGTGCAGAGGCGAAAATCCAGCGAATGCTGGGACGTCGTGGGAATCATGCAATCGCCGAATGAGATGGAAGATCATCTGCGTACCCGTCGTGCCACGCATCAATTCACTGAGCCCGTCAGTGCTTTGTGGGGCGTCGCCAATCGTTGTGTTTCGCCCTGGATCAGTGAGAACTGACTAAGGCGACACAGGTCCAGCAATTCGTTAGCAGCCTGCATGATTCCGATCATATCCTTATCATGATCAAGGGATTCAATAAGCTGTTCTGCGACATCAACCATGTTGTCGATCCCAGCTCTTTCCGCAGTGTTCAGGAGCTTCGTGGTTAGTTCTCGCAGTTCGTCCAGGTCCTGGTCGTCCAATGCGGAAACAAGGCGTTCGATCTGAATGCCGATATCCAGCGCAATATCGGTCGACACGCCAGGCATTTCGGAACGAGAACCAGAACGCAGTCGTACGGCTGAAATGAAGCGTTCTACAAGTTCAGGATCAAACTGATTGCCTGCGCACTTGCGAAGTTCTTCAAAGGCTTCTGTTCTTGATTTGCGTTTTCTGTAAACGGCATCCGACGTCATTGAGTCAAAGGCATCTGCAATGGCCAAAACTCGTGAAGCAACGCTTGGACGAGTCGCCGTTCGACTGGCTTCAGGAATATTGCTCAGATCAAACCAGGCACCGTATTGTTCAATGATCTCGGTCAGAATGTCAGAGCCGAATGAAGTTCGTACAAGTTGAATACTGACCGACCGTTTTCGGCCCATGATCTTCCATTCTTCGTCAGTCAGTTTCCCTCGCTTCTGGAGAATTGCGTCTGGTACACCAATCTTTCCGATATCATGCATCAGGGCTGCAATTTCGAGCACGTAGCATTCTCGCATCGAGAGAAGTCCTTCGGCTGTTGCAACACACAAATCTGCCACACGTCGGCTGTGTGCGGCAGTCGGTTGATCACGGTAGGACATCGCAGACAAAAGCGCGGTTACGGCCTGAAACGGAATAGTAACGTTGTCTGGTTTTCTCTTTTCCTTGCGAGCTGTTGCCGGCGTTTCGCCAAGTTGTGCAATTTGCTTCTGAGCTTTGTCGAAGCGAATGACCTGGTTTCGGCCGTTTCGCTTGGCGACATAAAGGCACTTATCCGCTTGATCCAGCAGATCCTGTGGCGAGTCTGCGTTTTGCAGCAGCGATGAAACGCCAAGACTTGCCGTCACTTTCAGTTCATTGACTTGCAGCGACTTGATGGCAAGGCGAATGCGTTCGGCTCGCAATTCTGCATCGTCCAGACTTGTCTCGGGCATAAGCACCGAGAACTCTTCACCACCGTACCGACAGACGATGTCATTTTCTGTCACTGTCTTCATGATAACGGCAGCGACTTTGCGAAGGACTTCGTCGCCCATCGCGTGACCGTGGTTGTCGTTGATCGATTTGAAATGGTCAATGTCCACCATCATGGCGGACAGTTCCTGGCCAGTTGCTTTTGCCTGGTGCCAGCTCGTTTCAAAATCCTTGAAGAAGCTTCGACGATTCACGCATCCTGTCAAAGCGTCTCGAGTTGCCAGCCATTCCAGCTCGCGATTCTGCTGACGAACTTCTTCGCTGGATTGTTTTAGAGAACTCAGTGCATCACGAAGCTCTTTTTGCTTGCGATCCAGTTCGGTGACATCTTCAAAGCTTGCGACAACGCCGCGACACTTCATTTTTTCGTCATGAATCGGAACGGCACTGACAGAGAATGTTCTCTCCTCCGTACCGCTGCCGATCTTCATGATCACGCCTCGAACCGTTTGCCCGGTTTGGATTGTGTTGCTCCATGGTAGTCCGGGTGAGTCAGATTCGCTGAGATGACGGAAGCCGACGATGTTTGCATTCTTGCCGATCAGATCGTCGACCTTCAAATGGACATGCTGCGCGAAAGCGCTGTTGGCGAGAACAATACGGCAATCGGTGTCGATCACCAACAGTCCTTCCGCCAGAGCATCCAGCGCTTCGCGCACACGATGCGGAATGACTTGTGATGGATTCAGGTGACGCAGAACTCGGCGAAGATAGATCGAGAACGAAATAAACAGTCCAACTCCAAGGAAGATCGAAAGCGAAAATTCCGGGCGCATGATGCTTCCCAATGGGCCCGCAGACACTTCCTGATATCGGACTTCCAGTTGGCCCCAGTGCTTGCCATTCGCGGTGATCGGGACGATAAATTCTCGCGACGATTGAGGGATATTTCCACGCGTCTCCCAGATTTCAGCGTGCGGGCCTGACGTCAGGAGCAGTTCGCCCTGTTCGTCCGTTCGAACAGCCAGAGACTCAACTTCCGGATTTCGTTCTCGAATTGAGTTGAAGGTTTCCAGAATCTGCTCTTCGTTCATTCGCGGAGCAAGCGCCATGAAGCTGACGGCTGTCGCTTCACAAAATGCCGACCGATTCCTTTGCGCGGCCGCACCGACATTGGGAATCAGTCCCAGAAGTCCAGCAACCAGCAGAGCACTGATCGTCAAACTGACCAGGCCCAGCACGATTCGCATACTTGAAGACAGTCGGCGCATAACCTTATTTGCCAGGTGGTGACAATGGGAAACTGATTGACAATTTGATGTCGTTCCGGTGACAGAAGCTGTTGTGAAAAGTCAACCGCAACGTGGGACGTTTCTAGCATAGCTCACGGAAATCCGCGTGCGCGGAAGCGTTCTCGTTGACTGATGACTTTGCAATTCCGTTGCCTACTCGCAACTTCGTGGAGCGAGTTGAAGTCTCAGAAACTGTTGACGAATCAGGCCGATTTTGGTGTGCGCAATCCCTACAGTCCACTTGATTGTTGCAATTCGGCGATTTGAAACCGGTCTGACGATTCAGCGACTTGAATCGCGATTGCGTTCAGATTTTGCGATCCGGGAGTGAGTCATCGCCGTGAATAGATCAGCTCGAAGATGAGTCTCATCATAATTTCATGCGGTAGGGGAAGGCGCGGACGATGTCGGCAGCGTCGTGACTTCTGGTGAATGGCGAGGAGTCTTCCGAACTGAGTGAAGAACTACTTCTTGCGGCGCTTCACACAGCAAGTTCACGATCTTCGATGTCGTGGATCGATCAGGAGTACTGACGACGGCGCTCGGCCCAGATCGCAATGGGAAGAAGTCCAGCAAGGAACGACAAACCAGCAAGCAGCAGATAGCCATCGCGGTAATTGCCAAATGAGCCAACGATATACGGTCCGGCGGCTCCGATACCGAATGTCATCATTTGGCTGAATCCAAACCACGTGCTGCGTGTTCGGAGTGGAACATAATCCGGAAGCAGACTGTTGTAGACGGGTTGATTCATGAAATGTACGAACGCAAGCAGGCAACACGGCAACAAGCTCATGAGTCCGCTGGAAAACGACATCCAGCACAGCAGAGGTACGTTGGTCAGGTAAATGAGTGACAGCATCATGGGCAATCGTTTTGGTGTTGCCAGATATCCCGAGAGCCATTGTCCGCCGACTCCGCAGAACAGGACAACCGAGGATTGAAACCGAGCAATGGAATCGCGGTTTGAGAACTGCGAATCGAATGCGTCGATTTCACTTAAGTAACGTGTCAGGAAATGCAGAAATCCGCCGTAGACGATTCCAGAAAAGGCGGATGAAATCATAAGGATGCAAAAAGGGCGGACCAACAATCGATTGGGCGTCGTTTCTTCCGACCTTGTGTTGTTAGTCAGCGGCGTCGGAACTGTCGACGTTTGATTTTCATTCTGTTGAGTCTCATTCGTTCTCTGTACTGGGCGATGAATTCCGTACTTGGTCACACCAGCGCGGAAAACAAAGAAAAGCGTGCCAGAGATGGCAGACAGCACAACAAAAAACGTGGTCCACGATGTTCCCGGAATGGACAGTACTGCCAGGGCCAGAAACGGTGCACTGGCAAGGCCAAGGGAACCAAAGACTCCATGAATGCCAAGTGATCGTGCTCGATCCTTTGGAGTCGTTACGGATGCCATCAGCGACAAGCCGGCGGGATGATACATACTTGCGAAGACACCCAGCATCAACATCTGCCACCACAGAATGTTGGATGACGTGGTCACCAGGAATGAGCTGCAGACCGCGGCAATTCCTGCAAGGTAGAGCGACAGGATTCGTGTGGCTCCAAGTCGATCGGCCAGAATCCCTGTCACGACTGCGCCAAAACCAAACGGGATTCTCAACGCGGATCCGAGTGCTCCGGATTGCTGTGTCGACAGTGAATACTCGGCGGCCACGACTTGCTCCACGCTGCCGAACGATTGCTCAATCAGATGGACCATTGCATGCGTGAAAGAGACGACAAGCACGATGCCGGTATTCGAATATCGCGGAGACAAAAGAGGACCCTGTTAAAAACATGCCATGAAAAACAAACAGGGCAGCAGTTTCATAACTGCTGCCCTGTCGAAGTTCTGTGAACAAGCGTGCCAGTCGACTGGCAATCGTCGGCTACTTGCTCGCTTCAACTTTGGCTTCGATCTTCCCTTTTGCTTTCGCACCATCCGCTTTTTTTGCAGTGAAAGACTTTGCGAAGACTTCATCCGCAAAGACCTTTGTCAGTTGTTCTTCTTCAGTTGACCCTTCAATGGCGCCCTTGCATTTTTCGCAGCAGAAAGTCACTTTGACTCCGTCGATCTTTGCAGATTCCTCTTTGTTCACTTTTCCACCAGACAGAGGGCACTGTGTCTGACGAAACTGTCGTGTCTGAACCAACTGGTGATTCGCTTTGGTTGAGTACTTTGCGCTGTCAGCTTCAAACGCTGCTTTGCACTTTTCACAGCAGAAGTAGACATCTTTCTCTTTGTATTTTGCAGACTGCTCTTTCTTCGCATCGGCTCCGGAAACCGGGCACTTCGCAGCGAACTTTGGCTCTTCCTTTTCGGACTTTTCTGGCTTTTCAGCCGTTTCTTTCTTTTCGTCATCTGCAAACGCTGCCGGAAAACAGCATGCGACACCCAGCAGAACAGCCAACCAGCCAAAACGATGAATCATTAGAAGTGCTCCCAAAAACAACGGCATAAGCCGCAATGTCGGACCTCAGGGTCTGAGGGATTTCCCCAGGACCTCCACAACTGAAGTCTGGCAATACATGGGAATTGGACCAGCGGGTTCTTGTTCATGTCAAGCCCGGACGGTTGTATGTCAGGCTTTGCAAAGAGAATGATCAGCATTTACTTTGTTGCAGCCTATTGATTAACGGATTCGTCCACGTGACAATGAAAGAAGGTGCTGAAGTTCGAGGCGTGGCAATGCGCCTTGTCGTAAAATCGAATGCACTTTTGTTTGATAGAGAGTTTGTGGTGGCTGAGATGCCTGGCTTTGCTGGTGCTGTTCACGGCCAAATTCAATCTCTTTTGATGCTCTTTACGACTCAATCCGATGCGTTTTCCGCAAACTGTGAGCGACTGCTATGTTCAGCGTGAAAATCCGCGTGTCAAAATCACGCACGAGAGTACTTTTCGTCTCCGCTGTTTTTACGGCAGTCATGATGTCGCTGCACATGCAGCGAATTGAGGCTCAGCACCGGCACGACTATCGTGGTATTGACGCTCGGACGTTCAATCCCGGACGAGGCAGCTATGCATCGCCGCCGGTTGGCGGAGGAAATAACTTTCCGGGCGGCTTTCGGACGAATGGCAATGTGATCTACGGTCAGCCTGGATTGGTGCAGCAGTTTGGAGGAACCAGGACCTCAGGGCGATCATCTGCAACCTACTCGAACGGTCATATGGTCGCGGGAGTCGTCAGCACGCCTGCGGGAGTTGCTAATATTTCCAACGGGCTTTGGGTTCCCGGAATCATTCCTGGGCCGGCGTTTGCTGTTGCTCCTGGTCCGTATGGATATGGCTCGAACGCTTATGTTGCAAATTTCTACGGAGGACAGCCTGGTCTCAATTCAGCCAATGCGCCAGCGTTGACGATTGATCCTGTGACGGGTCAACTGGTTCCTTTTTATTTTTGGGGTGCACCGGGGTTGCCTTATTTTGGAGGAATCAATCCCTATTACCCAGGTTCGTTACTGGGGCCAACGATCCAGAATATGAACCTCTCCATGCAGTTGCGCATTCCATCGAATGCTTCGTATGCGCTGACAGATCCTCGAATTCTTGATCTGATTGCCCCGGCTCCACAATTCGTCCCGCAGCCAGGGCCGCTGCCACCAGGCGATGCTCTACCCATGCCTTTTGTGCCAGGTGCTCCCGAGCCGAATCCCGATGCGCCGCTGCTGAATGAATTTGAGGCGATCCCGCGAGCGGACAAGGTGTCGTCACTCACAGGAAAAATCAACAGCCTGCGATATCAGTCGGCGGGCGATGATGCGTTTCGGAAAGAAGATTACGATGAAGCGGCCGCCGCTTATCTCGCTGGCATGGAAGTCGCGCCAGATCGTCGTAGTCTCTGGATCCGCATGGCGTTCGCGCAGATTGCTCTGGAGAACTTTCCAGATGCTGTTCGGTATCTGAAAACGGGGCTGCTGATGCCCGAAGATGCAACTCGATCTTGGGTGTCGGCAGAAGAATTGTACAGCCAGCGAGTGGCCGAACGAGCCAGAACCCATGGCGGCAAGTTATGGAACTGGCTGGCCGAAAAGCCACTTTCGTCTGATCGGTTACTGCTCGCTGGTACGTTTCAGTTACTGAGAGGTTACAACGATGCGGCTGCTGAACTTTTAGACATGGCAAGTCACGAGGGTGTTGAGGTTCAGTATGCGGAAGCCGTTGCCAACATCGCCAGCAGCGATATTGGACAACGAGCCATCACGCATGAACTTGACCAGATGGTCCAGCAGGCGTCATCCGACAAATTGACTGAGAAGAACGCTTTGAACAGTCTGCAAAATGCTGATCTCAAAAACAGCAAGCCATCTGCGGAGTCGCCCATGACACCCGTCAGCGACGGCATCTTTATTCGCGGGAAATCCGTGTTGGAACCTGTTGCGTCTGAAGAACGGTCGGACCTTCCGCAATTGATTATTCCAAAGTTCTGATCTCGCTGGCAATCATCGACATCAAACGTCAACTCAACAGTGGGCGTCTCGTACAAAATTTCGATTCCTCAGCCTGCGTCCAGTGACCGCAAACCGGGACGAATCAGGACATGCGAATCGTTTGTGATCGGTCCGGGCCAACAGAAACGAACTCAATTGGTTTGCCCACAATTTCTTCAATCGCTCTACAGTACTCTTGGGCAGACGCGGGCAAATCTTTGAATTCTGTGATGCCCGTAATATCTTCTTTCCAGCCCGGCACTCGTCGCAGGACAGGTTTTGCAGCGGCAAGGTCTTCGCAGCGGCTTGGAAGCATACGAGTGATCTGGCCATTGATATCATAGGCTTCGCAGATATACAGCTCTTCGAAACCGCTCAAAACGTCAAGCAGTGCAATGGTGATTGAGTCAACGCCGCTGATCCTTGCGCTGTAGCGAGTCGCCACTGCGTCGAACCAGCCGCAACGTCGAGGGCGACCAGTGACAGTTCCAAATTCATTACCGGCCACGCGTATTTGCTGACCGATCTCGTTGTCAAGCTCCGACGGAAATGGTCCGCCACCAACTCGCGTTGTATAAGCTTTTGCAACACCAATCATCTTAACGATCGCGCGTTCCGGGACTCCGCTGCCGTTGTGAATGCCGCAGCCAGAACTGTTGGATGACGTCACATAGGGAAATGTTCCGTGATCAACGTCGAGCAAACTTCCCTGAGCTCCTTCAAACAGAATCCACTTTCCTGCGTCCAGAGCATCAAGCAGGTAGGCTGTTGAGTCTGCCACCATAGGACGCACACGATCTGCGGCCGCCGAATATTCTTCGATGATCGCATCGGCATCCATTTGCGGGCCATCAGGATCGAGGGCATTCAGGAGCTTTTGCTTGAAGGGGACGATTTCGCGAACCTTGGACGCAAAAGTATCTTTGCAGATCAGATCGCCGACTCGAATGGCGTGCGAACGTCCGACTTTGTCGCGATAACAGGTCCCAATGCCGCGCATGGTTGTCCCGATGGCGGAGCTGCCACGAGATTTCTCCAGTGCCGCTTCTTCCAGCAGATGCCAGGGGCAAATAACATGGGCGCGATCACTGACCATCAGTCGCGACAAGCAGTCCTGTCCGCCGGCAATCAGTCCATCCAGCTCTTTCAGCAGCGCGAGCGGATTCACCACGACGCCGGGGGCAATCACTGATTTCACGTGGCTCTGCAGAATACCGGTTGGCAAAAGGCTGAGCTTATAAGTGCGTCCGTCGAACTTGACGGTATGTCCGGCGTTATTTCCACCCTGATAGCGGACCACGATGTCATGTCGCTCGGTCAGGATATCGACGATTTTCCCTTTGGCTTCGTCGCCCCATTGCAAACCAATCACTGAAGTTGCCGGCACAAGAACACTCGCAATGTAAAGTGGAAAGAAGCATGTCAAAAAGAAACCGGACGTCGGCACGCACCGACATCCGGTCTGGAGGTGCTGGCATTGTACAGCTCTGGTTCTGATTCCCAAATGTCCTGGGCAGTTTTTTGAAAACCGGCAGAAGCCCGATTCAATAGTGCAAAAATGCACAGAAACAAGGACTTCGGGATGATCCGAACGTTCTGCCAGCCCGTTCGGGAACCGTTATTCCTCTGTGCCGTCGTTATGTGGTTGCCATCGTCCTGCGTCACCATTAAGCTGATCGGTCTTCGCGCCGTGTGGGTTTCGAGGCAGGCATTGAGTTCAAAATTTCCCAGGTTGTTTTTGAGAGCCAGGAGGCGGATCCTTTGGAAAAGCTTGCTGTTCGGTGCCCTGAGTGTCAAAAGAAATTGCGGTTTGAAGAGCGGCACCAGGGATGAAGAGTGGCCTGCCCGGCTTGCGGAAGTTCGGTTCTGCTGGAACTTGTGGCCGATCAGACGTCTGGATCTCAACCGGCAATGATCGAAGACCCATTTGCTGATATCGCAGAGTCAAAGACCTCGAGCGCATCGGAACGCAGTGCCGGGCCATCTTCAAAGATTCCCCTGAATGCCAAACCTAAGCGAAAAAAGAAGCCTGCGGAGAACCAACCGGATGAACTTGCTCCGGAGGGCTCTGACAATGAGTCGGATGCACTTCCGGATGGGTTGATGTCAGATCAGTATTCGCCAGGTGAGTATTCGCCAGGTGAGTATTCGCCAGGAGAACCGTATATTGATGAGTTGGGCCTGGGTGAGTTGTCAGAGCTTCGTCAGGAGGACTGGTCCAGTCCCGATGCGCTGCCACCAGTTCAGAAGCGGTTGATCAAGAAACAAAAGCGCACAGCGGAAGTTCTGGAATCTGCCGATCCGCAGCCATCAGCTGTCGCAAAGCCCGTGAGCAAGAGTCGAGGCTTTGAAGAGCCCGAGTCGTTGTCTGGCCGACGTTGGCTGACGTATGCAGTTTTCTTTCTCACGCTCTTGCCGCTGGCTGTGGTAATCCTGATTCCGAATGGAAACGATCTGGAGTCCAGTGTTGCTGAGTCTGGCGAGGCGGTTGATGAAGGCGGAGGCCTGGGTGACGAGGCGGCCGAAATCGATGTTGCTCCAGGCGGCCAGGAGCAGGCAGAAGGAACGCTGGATGACTGGGCGGCCGAAGATGACGAGCCGTTCGGAGTTGATGAATTCATTCGAGCATTACCCGATCAGCGTCTTCCCGGTGCGTTGCTGTCTCGCGATTCCTCGGTCCATTGGATTTTTGCGGGACTCAGTGGTGTTGCCTTCACAGGCTTATTTCTGGCGCTGTTTCGACGTTACAAAGACGCGATCGGAGGCGCACTGGTCGGCGCGTTGTTCACGGCAACGCTTGGGATTGTCTTGCTGCTGGGGCTTCAGGCGGCCGCGTTTGCCTCTTCCGGAATTCGAGTGAGATCATTCGGCAGGCGTGGTGGAATCATTGCACTGCTGTTTCTTGTGGTGCACCTGATCGGCTTCTCGTATCGATGTGCTCTTGAACCTGGCGCGGGTTTCATGAGCAGCTTTATGGGATTTACACTTGGCGTCGGCATTTGCGAAGAAGTTTGCAAAATCCTGCCAGTGATTGTGTTCCTTGGCACCGCAAAAAAGGCAACGTGGCAAGGCGCTTGCCTTGTCGGATTGGCAAGTGGAGTTGGCTTCGGAGTGTCCGAAGGCATCATGTACTCGTCCAACTATTACAACGGAATCAGCGGCGCGGAGATTTATCTTGTCCGATTCACGTCGTGTGTTTCACTGCATGCGGTATGGACCGGCGCCGGTGCGGTGTTGCTGTATTTTAACCAGGAAACACTTCACAGTGAGTGGACCGATATCATCACGATTATCGCTCTGACACTTGGGATTCCCATCGTTATGCACGGTCTTTACGACACGCTGCTGAAGCAGGACATGCCGGTCTGGGCGTTGTTGGTCGGAATCGGCAGTGTTGCCTGGCTAATCGGAGTTGTGGAGAAGCAAACTCAGGACGAAGTTGCCTGAAGAAGGCAGGCTCGACTGAATGAGCGGGCGGGACGCCCGCGCTCCGGGAGCGCGGACGTCTCGTCCGCTTGTCTGTGCCTCATTCCTTGCCGCGTAAAGAATATGCCTGACCGCGTGACCAATCAGGGACTCTTCCAGGAGCCGATCCGTCGATCAGATTTTGCGACTGGAGAGTTCGTAAACAGGCCACTCGGTACCGCAGTCGTTGCAATGAAAGCCAACGATTGTCGCGGTTCCTGGAATAGGAAGCCGGCTTTTGGGGCTGATGATCGAATCGGACAGTTCAAGAGGCTCGATATCGTGATGACCACAGTCCGGGCAGATGCCGTTCTGGTGGATGATTCGAGCTCGATCGACTGCGGGCATAAAGCGTCCGCTGAAGATGACTGATCGGCGAGCTCGATCGATGGGGATGATGTCTTCTGTCATGTCGTCCGAAGACAGAGGCAAAACATCTTCGGTGATCACTTCGTCTGATGGCGTAAACAGACGCAGATTAATACGGTTCATGCGTGTTCTTCCTTGAAGCACGAGTCCGAAAACAGGAACTCTTGAGCCAAACGTGATGCTCGAAATTCCATGCCGAGACATTACGTCGGATGCGTTGAGACAACTACTGAGAAACCACCGCTGAATTGAGAGAGACATTGTTCTTCAGCAGTTCGGTCCGGGAACTCTATCCATCCGGCGGAATGAACTCAAGGGGCCAGATTCAGATTGTTGCTTAGGTAAAATGCGGCGGTTGGGGCTGTTGTTTTTGTGACTTGTGGAACAGTGTAATCAATGAGGAACTGGCAGCTTTCCTAGTCTTCCAGCATGCTCTCGCGAATCTGCACCATCACCGACGGAAGAAAAATGATGCCCGAATAATGATCGGCCGGCATTTCGATGTGATGGCCCTCTGGAAGTCGAGCGGCTTTGGCCAGGGCATGACTGCAGGCCGGCGGAACAACATCATCATATTTTCCACTATAAAGCCACGTGGTTTCAGGATTGAGGCGATGGGCGACCCTCAGTGGTTCCACTGGATAAGCCAACTCGCGAACTTTGTCACCATCGACACCGATCGTCTGAAGACGCTCACGAACCTTTGCCGCATCCTTCGCCCCGTTCAGCACCACTTCGTGCAGATTGCCTCCGGCGAGCAGGATGTAGACGCGATCAAATCCTTTATCCAGTCCTGCCGCTGTGGAGGTAATAAACCCACCAAGGCTTGTACCCTGGATACCGATTCGACTTCCATCAACAAGTGGAAATGAGACGGCCGCATCTCTCGCGCGGCGCGCATCAGCGACAGCTTGCTTCATGGATGTCAGGATCATTTCTGGCTTACCGGTGTTTTCAGAGCGACGCACACCATAGCCGGGCATTTGAACCATAAATGTGTGCAGGCCCTGTGCTGCCAGGCCTCGAGCAAAGATGCGCCCAACGGTCATGCCGCGACCCGATTCATGCACGACAATAACGGCTCGCGAACGGACAGGCTTTCCGGCCGGATCTTTGGCCATGTACCATTCCAGAGCCACGACATCGTTGATGGCATCGCCGGATGGATTCGCGGAGGGAAAACGGACAAGCAAATCACCGCGATCTGCTTCGGCCGCCTCGCACTTCACTTCGAACTTCCCGGGCTTCCAGCGCAGGCCTGTGAGGCAGTTGTTGGCATCTTCAATCGGGTCCGCATCAATGCCAAGTGTGTCGTTCGCCTGAAACGTTGCGCCAATTTCCGGAGCGGTCGTCGCAGGCAATTCTTCGGCTGCGATTGCGATCATCACCAACGCTTGTGCAGCGATGATGAAAATGCTCTGGCAAAGAGTCCGTCTAAGTCGGGAAGGAATCCGTGTGTTCATCGCTAACCAACTTCCAGAATAGAATTCTCAACGTGGCTGACTTACGCTGGCCTGCATCGGAAATGTGGCCTGCATCGGACACTATCGAACGGGGGCTTTTCCAATCAGACGTCGCAGCAGTCCAATTTGTCCTGCGTGTAGCATCTCATGGTGAGAGCAAAACAGCAATCCTCCGAATTTTGTCGGATAGGCGGCGAACGGCATGTCGATCGGTTCGTCCAATTGTGTTTCCGTGACGTTTGGTAACTCCAGCATGGACTGTTCAAAGACGCGATCGAAAACGGTGCGGATTTCTTCGGGGGTTGGGTTTGCGCTGGGGGCAGGATCTGGCGTTGTTCCCTTGCTGAACTTTTTTCGAAACGTGGATGACATGAGTTCCATGTCGATCTCGGCACGCCCTCGCATGCGAAAAAGGCAGAGCCCATACTGAGCCATTGCGAGATGTCCGATTTGCCAAGCCAGGTGCGAAACGCCGTCGGTCGGCTGCCGAAACCAATCGTCAGGATCCAAATCCTGCAGAAGGCTCAAGGTGTATTCGCGAGCGAATCGGATTTGTCCGATGACCAGCTCCAGGCGATTTGCGTTTGACATTTTTTGTACCGAAACTTTTGAATAGTTGAGGATGAGGAACAGTGGGCGTGGCGAGTCTCAAATTAGACACTTATGGAAGCGACCATTATGAATAATCAACAGTACAGTCACGGCACGAAGGAAGTTTGTGCGTCAATCGCCAGGCAGAATTGACTGATCAAATCGGCTGCATGCTCAAGATCCGACTCGGCGACAAGTTCGACCGGGCTGTGCATATAGCGATTAGGAATCGTGACCAATCCCGCCGCGCATCCGCCTCTGGTCACTTGAATGGCAGCTCCATCGTTGCTGGCTGGGTATCCCAGAGCATTGATCTGAAACGGGATTGCACGATCTTTGGCCTTGCTGATCAATAAGTTGAACACATGAGGATTTGCATTGGGACCACGCACGATCACGGGGCCTTTGCCGATTTCTACTCGACCAAATTCATTTTGATCAATTCCGGGGCAATCAGTGGCATGCGTGACATCCACCGCGATGGCAACGTCGGGGTTGACGTTGTAGGCACTCGTCGTTGCGCCGCGCAGGCCGATCTCTTCCTGGACTGCAGAGACGGCCACGACTTTCGCGGCCGGATTTTTCTCGGCAATCTTTCGGAGTGCATTCATGATGACCCAGATTCCGGTTCGGTCATCCATCGCAACACCGGCAATTCGTCCGTTGCGAAGTTCACGTACGCAGGGTTCAGGAGTAACGAAATCTCCAACACTGACAATCGATCGCGTTTCTGCTTCAGAAGCGGAGCCGATGTCGATCCAAAGTTCTTTCAGTTTAGGAACGTTCTTTCGTTCGTCGGGGTCCAGCAGGTGGATGGGCTTTCGTGCGATCACTCCGGGTATTGGCCCAGAAGAAGTCTGAATCAACAGTCGCTGGCCGAGCAGAATCTGCATGTCCCATCCGCCAATGGGATTCACGCGGATGAAACCGAAACTGTCAATATGTCGAACGATCAATCCGATCTGATCGCAGTGAGCATCAAGAAGGATGGTGGGTGAGCCTTTGGGGTTCACTGTCGCAAGCACGTTTCCGTGGACATCGGTTGTCACTTCATCGGCAAACGTTGAAGCAAAGGCTCGGACTACGTTTTGGACATTCCGCTCATCGCCAGACGTTCCGGGAGTGAGCAGCAGGTCGGTCAGAAACTGATCTGGCATAAGTGCGGCATTTCAATCGGTAGTTTGTTGGTACTGAATTTTGCGTGCTGCGAAAGAGAACGGCTGCCATTCACCAAAATCGGTGGCGTCGCCTGGCCGGTGCAACCTCAAGGCAGAGTATCCGGCCGCGTTGCGAGATGTCTTGATGCATTCGTTTCAGCAGTCGCTTCCATAGAAATTTGATTGGCGAACTATCGGAGATTGCTGGCTTACATTCCAGAGTGGACGCGATTTCTGCGAATCTGGCATTCCGGGAGTTGAACGGAGTTTTGACGAGTAAAGGTGCTTTTTTAGAAAATTCAGCACAATTTTCAGGTCGGAGGCTGGGCGAGGACGGGGAGCGGGCGGTTCGAACACGGGGTGATCTCCCGGCTATCTATTTCTTCGATCGATTCTTGTGAAACGGTCGAATATGCTTCATCCAAGCCCTGCCGGGTCGACGTTGAAGGCCTTCTGCAGTTTTGGGGCTTGTCGAATGCGTCGTTCCGGTTGTTCGGTGGTAGCGTTTACGAAATTCATGCACAGAAGTGAAATTCAGGGATCGAATTGATGGGCGAATATCTTAATGGGGAATCACTGGCCGCGCTTCTGACACTGACGTCGCTGGAGATGGTCCTCGGCATTGATAACGTGATCTTTATCGCAATCCTTTGTGGCAAGCTTCCTGAAGCCGAACGTGACAGAGCTCGGACGATGGGGCTTTTGCTGGCCGTCGTTTCGCGGATCATGCTTGTGCTCGCCATTGGCTGGGTGATGACACTCACCAAGCCACTTTTCAACATGCTTGGCCATTCTGTCACCGGCAAAGATCTGATCCTGATTTTTGGCGGCTTGTTCCTTCTGTTCAAGGGGACTCGTGAGATTCACCACAAGATGCAGGATGCCCGCAATGATGGAGCAAAGCCCGCGAAGATCAGTACGCTCAAAGCGGTACTGTTTCAGATTCTATTGATCGACGTTGTGTTCTCGCTCGATTCCGTGATTACCGCCGTTGGAATGACGGAAGGCCTGAAGCACCCGATTCCGATTATGGTGACCGCAATCATTTTGTCCGTGATCGGGATGCTTGTATTCTCAAAAGCGATTGTGGTGTTTATCGAGCGAAACCCGACAATCAAAATTCTTGCATTGTCATTCCTGATGCTCATTGGATTGCTGTTGATGGCCGAAGGATTCGGGCACCATATTCCCAAGGGCTACGTCTACTTTGCGATGTGCTTCTCCTTCTTTGTCGAAATGCTGCAGCTATGGTCCCTAAAGCCGCAAAAGCCGCGGACAACGGACTCGCAGTATTAGAGGCGTTTCTCAGGGCTTCGCTGGTTTCCGCGCGAACGGGATTCGCGCGGTGGCGATTGGCATTGATCGAAGCTTCGTTGGAAGAAGCTTCGATGAAAGGATCGTCGTTTTCGTGGAAACGGTCACCACGATTTGCCCGATGCTGGCATTTGAGGGCAGCCCCCCTGCCCTGTTCGGTTCCCGAAATTCAAGGGTTTGGAAGGAAGTGTAAGAACACGCGTTCGGTTTCTGCGAATCGCCGGAAGTTGGTCCCGTGATCCAGTTGATCTGGCGAGATGTAAACGTAGGATGCGAATGCTGGCTCGCTTCGTGAGCCCTGAAATTCGTCCGCATCCTCCAGATTTACGATATTCCATGCCAACTGCAGAACAACTGAAGATTCTGGTTTCCAACGTCGTTGAACCTGTGACGGAAAAGCCGCTTGGCGAACTCCGCATGATTCGCGACACATTTGTCAACGGAAACGATGCTCGAGTCCGCATCGAACTGCCGACCCCGGCGTATCCAGACTCCAAAAAACTGGAAGAGCTGATTCGTCAGCGAATTAAGTTTGCCGCTCCCGAATTGGAGCCGCGAATTGAAATACAGTCGACTGTGCGCGGCAAAGATGCAGGCGGCCGAATTGGACTCAACGTTCACAATATCATCGCAGTCGGAAGTGGCAAAGGGGGCGTTGGCAAAAGCACTGTTGCCGCAGCACTGGCCTGTGGTCTGCATTCATTTGGATGTCGTGTTGGTCTGATGGATGCGGACGTTTACGGTCCCAGCATTCCTCACATGATGAACGCCGATGGTCGACCGGGTGCGACAGAGATGGAAGATGAGAACGGCAACAAATTCATGAGGATGGAGCCGATCGACGCTGGCGGGGTCAAGCTGATGTCGATGGGATTCTTTATCGAACAGGGACAGTCAGTCGTTTGGCGTGGTCCGATGCTTCATAAAGCGTTGACTCAATTTCTGAAAGACACTGCCTGGGGCGAGCTGGATTATTTGATCATCGACCTGCCACCGGGCACCGGTGACGTGTCTCTGACACTCGCGCAGCAGGTTGGACTCGCCGGGGCCGTTGTGGTCTGCACGCCTCAACAGGTGGCTTTGCTGGATGCGATCAAGGCGGTCGACATGTACCAGAAGGTCAATGTTCCGATTCTTGGCTTCGTGGAAAATATGACTGGCGACATCTTCGGCCAGGGCGGAGTTCAAAAGGTCGCGAAGGAACTGAAGATTCCATTCCTTGGTGAAATTCCGCTGAATGCCAGCATTCGCGAGTACAGTGATCGTGGCCAGGTGATGCAGATGATGCTCGATGAAAGTTCGTCTCGAGATGCGTTGCGAAAGGTCTGTCAGAACGTGGCGATGCAGGTCTTCAAGGAAATTGTGAAGTCGCCTTCAGGTCCTGTTCTGGAAATTCTCTGACCCATCGGTGAGCGATGTGTGTGAATGAGATCACTCACCCGTTGCCGCCTGCTGTCTTCTGAAATGTGTTCGAACGCCCATGCTGCCTACCCTTGAAGAAATCTTTGAAGAGTTCGTCGGTCTTGACCGCGAAGATCAGTCGCAGTTCCTGCTTGAACTGGGTGACGAACTGCCTGAATTCCCGGCGACTTCGCGCGTCGAGCAGAACAAGGTTCACGGCTGTCAGAGTCAGGTGTGGTTGATCACAGAAACGAACGGATCGGAAGAGAACTCAATCTTCACGGTCCGCGCGGACAGTGATTCAAATATTGTTCGAGGTCTGATCGCGATTCTTCAGGCGGCCTACAACGGAAAGACAGCTCGCGAAATCATCGACTACGATATCCTGGAGGTTTTTCGAAGGCTCGATCTGCAACAGCATATTACGCCCCAGCGCCGAAATGGTTTGCGTGGGATGGTTGAGAGAATTCTCATGCTGTCGAATCGCCATTTGCTGATCCATGGCGGTGCTCTGGCAGATGTGGGTGGCACTGATGCATCTCCGACCAGCTTGCGAGTTGATGTCGTTCGCAAGCCATTCGAACCTGCTCAGATTCGCAGCCAGTTTCCTGTGCTGAACCGTCCACTTGCCAGCGGACAGTTGCCTGTGTATCTCGATAGTGGTGCGTCTGCCCAGAAGCCGCAGGTTGTGATCGACAAAGAGCGTGAAGTCGAAGAACAGTATTTCGCCAACGCTCATCGTGGCACTTACCAGTTCGGTGTGCGAATCGATGAAGAGTTCGAAGGGGCTCGCTCGGCAGTCGCTCAGTTTGTAAATTCGCCTGGTTCCGAATCGATTGTCTTTACACCTGGGACAACGGTTGGGCTGAACATGATTGCGTCGGGCTGGGGGCGAAAGTTTGTTCGTCCTGGCGACGAAATTCTGACCACGGTGATGGAACATCACGCCAACTTTGTGCCATGGCAGCAGCTGGCCCGAGAACGTGGAGCGACTCTGCGTTTGATTCCGCTGACAGCGGACGGCCAACTGGACATGGACCGTCTGGATGAAGTGCTCACGGCGAAAACGAAGTTGGTTGCCGTCACCGGAATGTCGAACATGCTGGGGACCGTCAATCCGATTCGGGAAATCACAAAGCGAGCTCACGCCGTTGGTGCTTGCGTTGTTGTTGACGGAGCCCAGAGCGTCCCGCATATGCTCACCGATGTTGTGGCCGATGATATCGATTTTCTGGTGTTCAGTGGCCACAAGGTCTATGGTCCGACTGGCGTTGGAATTCTCTTCGGGAAGCCCGAGCGACTGGACGAAATGGATCCGGTTATTTTCGGCGGTCATATGATTTCTGAAGTGCGGATCGAAGAGTCAACGTGGTCTGCCGCGCCGGCAAAGTTTGAAGCTGGCACGATGCCGATCGTTCAGGCCATCGCGTTGGGTGCGGCAATTCGCTGGGTCGATGAAGTCGGAGTGGAGTCCATTCATCAGCATGAACAGAACCTGCTCAAATTAACCATGGAGCGATTGAAGACGGTCCCCGGGATGACGATCTACGGCCCGGATTTGGCTCATCGCGGTGGGATCGTCAGTTTTCGAATCGACGGCATTCATCCGGAAGACCTGGCAGCTTTGCTGGACCAGAAACGCGTCTTCACTCGCCATGGTCACCACTGCACCATGCCATTGCACACGTACCTTGGTGTTTCTGCGACAACGCGAGTCAGCTTGGCGGCTTACAATACCGTCGATGATATTGACACGCTGATGAACGCGATCGAATTCGCTCGCAAGACTCTTGTGAAGTAACGATCGGACAAGTTTGCGTGCGATTGAGGCCCAGCCCCGAAATTACTTCCCGAGGTAGCGGCACGGCGCAGGCCCAATGGCGATCATTTTTAGCGGCACAGCGCAAGCTGTCCGGTGATGGTACGCAAAGTACTTGCAAAAACCGGACGGCTCGCGCCGTGCCGCTTCAAATTGAAAGCCAAAATGACTGCCATTGGGCTCGCGCCCTTCCGTTGCAACCAAAGGGCGAAGACTATTTCGGGACTATTCCTGAGTCCATGCTTTAAGGACTGAGTGATCAATAAGAGTCTGATCTTTTAGGAAAAGATGATCGCCGCTTGTCGTGTCCTGGTGCAGGTGTGGCTGCATTCCGCTTGTCACACCCTGCGTCTCGAGAAACTGGTGTGGCCGACATTCCTGCCCAGGATGCATTGAAGGCGATGCTCAGGACCTTTCGATGTGGTCCGTCCAGTGGTAGCATACGGAGCCTGGGAAAACACGGGCTCAAAATTCCACCACCGAGCAACGAACAGACAAAAGAATCGCATGGCGAAAAAAGCGGCAAAGAAGGAATCGAGCTCGGCCAACATCGGCTTTGAAGCAAAGCTGTGGCTGGCGGCGGACAAGTTGCGGTCCAATATGGACGCGGCAGAATACAAGCACGTCGTACTGGGATTGATCTTCCTCAAATACATCAGCGATTCCTTCGACGAACACCACAAGAAGCTCATCGAAGGGGATCTCGGCACGCACGCCGCCGACACGTTTCGCAACGATCTGCATCCCGACCTGAAAGCCGACTACATCCTTGCCAACTTCCCGTTCAACGTCAGCGACTGGTTTCGCAAGGACGACGACGTCCGCTGGAAGTACGGACTGCCGCCCAAGGGAAATGCCAACTTCGCCTGGATTCAGCACATCATCTACCACCTCGCACCAAACGGCATGGCAGGCTTTGTCTCGGCGAACGGAGCCATGTCGTCGAACCAGTCCGGTGAAGGCGACATCCGCAAAGCCATCATCGAAGCCGACCTCGTGGACAGCATGGTCGCCCTGCCTGGGCAGTTGTTTTACAGCACACAGATTCCTGTCTGTCTGTGGTTCCTGACGAAAGATAAGAAGGCGAGCCCTGGACGTCAGTCCGGGGTTAAATTCCGCGATCGTCGAGGCGAAACGTTGTTCATCGACGCACGCAAAATGGGCACGCTGATCGACCGAGTTCACCGCGAACTCACCGACGAAGACATCAACAAGATCACCCGCACCTACCACGCCTGGCACGGCGATCGTCCCTCCGAAAACCGAAAACTGAAAACCGAAAACTCGGAGGCGTACGCCGACATCCTCGGCTTCTGCAAATCCGCCACCACCGCCGAAATCGCCGCACACGGACATGTGCTGACACCAGGTCGCTATGTCGGAGCCGAAGAAATCGAAGACGACGGCGAACCATTCGAAGAAAAGATGCCGCGACTGGTTGCTGAATTACACGCTCAGTTCGCTGAGTCCGCGAAACTGGAAAAGGCCATCAAAGCCAACCTGAAGGGGCTGGGTTATGGCGGGTAGCGATCTGGCAGAAGCAAAATCGCTGCACGTTCCCGCTGCGTACGGCGACGCGCCTGATGGGTGGGAGTGGTCACGTCTCGACGATATCAGTGACGGTGTTTTCGACTGTCCGCACTCCACACCGAAACTAACAGACGCGGGGCCGTTTGTCGTCCGAACTCAGGACATTGTGACGGGAGTTTTTCATACACATCAAGCGGGACGGGTATCCGAAGAAACGTACGCCGAGCGAATTGCACGAGTGATTCCGAGCCGTGGTGACCTTCTTTACAGTCGCGAAGGAACTTACTTTGGCATCGCTGCTGAGGTGCCACCCGGCACAAGAGTTTGTCTGGGCCAACGAATGGTCCTCATTCGACCTGACAAGCGGCGACTGGACTTCCGATTTCTCCGGCATTGGCTGAATTCACCAATCATGGCCGCTCATATTCACGGTTACCGTGATGGGTCGGTTGCAGAGCGGTTGAATCTGCCGACGATTCGTGCGCTCCCTGTTGTAATCCCACCGCTCGCCGAGCAGCGCGCGATCGCGTCGGTGCTTGGGGCGTTGGACGACAAGATCGAGTTAAACCGGCGGATGAACGCGACGCTGGAGTCGATGGCCCGTGCGCTGTTCCAGAGCTGGTTCATCGACTTCGACCCCGTCCGCGCCAAACTCGACAACCGCCACCCCACCGGCATGGATGCGGAAACCGCGGCGCTATTTCCCGACTCGTTTCAGGACTCGGAGGTCGGTCAAATTCCAACGGGATGGACGGCGTCCCTACTGCCTGACGCGGTCCACGTAAATCCACAACGAGTGCTGAAGAAGGGTGCGATCGCGCCTTATCTGGATATGAAGAATCTACCCACACAAGGACACTCTGCTGAAGAAGTGATACAGCGCGAGTTTGGCTCCGGAACAAAGTTCATTAACGGCGACACACTTCTGGCACGGATCACTCCGTGCCTCGAAAATGGTAAGACTGGGTTCGTAGATTTCCTTGACGACGGCGAGGTGGGTTGGGGTTCCACGGAATACATTGTATTGCGTCCCAAACCTCCGCTCAGTCCGCATTTCGATTACCTGCTTGCGCGTTCGGATGCGCTCCGATCGCACGCTATACAAAACATGACAGGTTCCAGTGGCCGCCAGCGTGTCCCGTCGGAATGCTTCAATACGTTCCACGTTGCAGTCCCGACTGCCGAAGTGGCTAGACGCTTCGGCGAATTAACGGCGCCGCTAATGGCGAAGATAAAATCAAACTCGGATGAATCCCGCACCCTCGCCACTCTACGCGACACGCTGCTGCCGAAGTTGCTGAACGGGGAACTGAGCATGGTGGAATCGTGCGACAATTCAAGGAAACAGGAATGAACGATTACTCGATTGAATTGAGTTCCACGCGAATAATTGACCCCCGAACAAAGCGATATTTCTCCGAAGTATTTGCCTGTTATGCGGCAGGTCATTATCGGTCAGCAGTGGTCATGTTGTGGTCTGTCGTGGTGGCGGACATGCTTTTTAAAGTGGATCAACTGGCAAATGCCGATGGAGACGCAGCAGCAAAAGCAATTCTACAGAAGATGACAAGTGACAAGGAAAAAGACCCCAAATCATCCGGCTGGGAAGTGGATCTTCTCACAGGTGCATGCAACGACCTTGGCCTCATCGATCAAGCTGCATTGATTTCGCTTATGCACCTTCAGAGTCACCGGCACCTCTCGGCTCATCCAATAATCACAAATGAAGAAACACTATTTTCGCCCAGTCGTGAAGTCGCCCGCGCTCACATACGCACTGCTTTAGATGAGGTATTGACGAGGCCCGCGATTATGTCTCGACGGGTTTTTGATAGGTTCATGATCGACATTGAGGCACTCTCAAATCTGCGATTGGGTCTGGGAGAATTGAAGCAGTTTTTGGAATCAAAATACCTCCGGTACTTCAGCAACCATGCGATTTCCAGTGTTTTCAAGTCGCTGTGGCGTGTTACGTTCAGATCCGAAGAGCAAAGGCCACGCGATAATCGTGAGGCGAATTGTCAGGCATTACGGGTTATGTTTGCGCGGAACACGGAGTCGTTGACCGAGGTTGTGAAATCTGACGCCCCATGGTTCAGCGACGTGTCAAACTCTCCCGAATGCATTTCTGCAACGGTCGTTTTCTTTCAAGCGTTTCCAGACGTATTCCCATTGCTCACCGACGCAATCAAAATCCCGATTCAAGCGTTCGCTAAGCAGGATCTTGATCAGTTCGTTCAATGCTGGTTCATTCACACAAGGCTTGAAGACGTCGTAAATGAGCTTGAGTCAAGAATAGACGGAGGCGAATCACTTAGAGCCGAAACGTTGCGTCAGTTTCTTGAATCGATTCGGACAAGCGATGCGATCGACCACGCGTTATTTGTTGGAATCAAGACCTACATGAAGAGTTTATCCTTCAGGATGGCGGATGTCGAATTCTTAAACGTCATCTCGCCCTTCGTTTCACTCTACCAAAAGAAGCATTTCGAAGCGTTCTTGGCGGGATGTGAAAACTGCTACAACCGACAGGCAATATCTCGTTCTGCCGCCTTCGATGATCACGGGGAAATTGCAAAGGCCGTCCGCGACAGGTTTCCTGATGTGGATATTAAAAAATATCCGGCCTTCGAAGAGTCGCTGACTTTATGATTTCTCGTGGGCCTTTGTTGATGATTGCGATAGAGCCATATTCACATTTTTCAGAAGTCCTCGTTCCACGCCGCCAACAAACTAACAAGAGGAATCGTTTCCGTGCCAACCTCAATCTCACTCGGACAGCTTCAAAAAGTTGACATCCGCAATGTGTGGAGCAATGAAGCGCAGGACTTCACACCGTGGCTGGCCGAGGAAGCCAACATCAAGCTTCTGGGAGACACGATCGGCTTGGAACTGGAAGTCGAGGCTCAAGAAAAAGACGTCGGGCCGTTTCGTGCCGACATTCTCTGCAAGGACACCGCGACTGGAAACTGGGTGCTGGTCGAAAATCAGTTGGAGCGAACTGATCATTGCCACATGGGCCAGTTGATCACCTACGCCGCTGGCCTGAAAGCCGTGACCATTATCTGGATCGCAAGTCGATTCACCGATGAGCATCGAGCGGCTTTGGACTGGTTGAATGAGATCACAGATGGTGAATTCAATTTCTTCGGGTTGGAAATGGAAGTGTGGAAGATCGGCGAATCCGCAGCCGCTCCGAAGTTCAACATCGTGTGTGCTCCGAACAATTGGACTCAGACTGTTTCGAACAAGAAGAAGGTCATCGAGCAAGGGGATCTGACTGGAGCGAAGCAGCTTCAACTTGAGTTCTGGACGGCGCTTCGTGAATTCATTCTCGATCATGACACTGTGATCAGGCCGACAAAGCCGGGGGCAGGAGCATGGATGGGGTTTTCCATCGGTCGCAGCGGTTTCTATTTGGTTGCTGTCGCGTCCACTCAGGACGCCGAATCTGCATCGCCAAATTGCCATCACCTGCATGTAGAATTCGTGATGGCTGACGATTACGAAAAGTGCTTCTTCGCTCAACTCGAAAGCCATAAGTCAGCCATTGAGGTGGAGTTTGGAGGCCCGATCTTTTGGGCGGAGACTCCCGGTAAGAAGCAGAGCAAAGTGTTTATCAAAAAAACGGTAAACCTTGAGGACCGTGAACAGTGGCCAGAGTACCACTCATGGCTTTTGCAGAACCTGGAGAAATTCTATTCCATGTTCGCTCAGCGGGCGAAACTGTTCGTGAAGTCTTCAGCAGACGTAGATCTTGAAGATCCATGATCGACACCCCTTTCAATCACCTTCCGCATCACCTGATGCATGTTCGAATGCGGTGATTGGCTGTTCGGTTTCAAATGTCATAGACTCAACCACATGCATCAACGACGCATCTATTCCCAGGCTCCGATTACTGAGGCAATCATTGACCTCCGGATCGCAGCGCGTCCGGAAATCGACCTGGACATGTTGCGTCGATTATCGGAAGCAACTCAGGACCGGTTTCCACGTATTGATCCGATCTATGAAGCGACTGGAAAAATGCAGGTTAAGCCCGGTGTCTCGGCTTCTGCGTCAGCTCATCAGAGTCAGTTGGGTTTCCGGGCAATTTCATCCGATGCCAAAAACGTTTGCCAGCGGCAACTCACAGGTTTTACTGTCAGTCGGTTAGCACCGTACGAAAGCTGGGAACCGTTCCGTGATCTTGCCAGAGAATTGTGGGATCAGTACCGTGCCGCAGTTGGCTGCGACGTGGTGACACGTATTGCGGTGCGATACGTCAATCGGATTGATATCCCTGAATCACCTGTAGAGTTGAAGCAGTACTTTCGGACATCGCCAGAAATTTCAGCCGACCTTCCGCAATTGATGCAAGGTTTCTTTATGCAGATTCGGTTGCCTCAGACGGATATTGAATCTACGGCAATCCTGAATCAGACAATAGTTCCATCGCTTCAATCTGATTGCACGTCTGTAGTTCTGGATATCGATTTATTTCGAGATCATGGATTGCCGGGCGATGAGTGTGCCCTTTGGGAGTGCTTCGAAGTGCTTCACGATCGCAAGAATGAAATCTTTGAGGCTTGCATCACCGATGCGGCTCGGGAGTTGTTTGACTGATGGCTGTTGCTGACTTACCACCGCAAGGTGCATCCACATTTCAGGATGTCTGCCCGTTCTACGAACTGGAAGGCGACAGCGGGCGAGAATTGATCGACCGGTTTGGTATCGCGATTCTGCAATGGCAGAATCGTCCGAGTATCCTCGTCAATTCGATTGAAGACACTGAATCGACTTCGCATCTCCCGTTTGCGAAAGCAGGAACGATGAAAGTCCGCTTCAAATTCGCCGGATCGATGAAGCCACGCATGATCGACATTGATGAGGCTGCAGACGAATGAATAGTCCATGGTGGCAGGCTGTAACTGGCCGAAGTTTAGCTCAAGGAGATTTGCTTCCCGACTGCCTGGTGCCCGTGTTCGCGGCTCCCTCCATTGACCAGTCACCGGATGATTCGCAGGAAATTATCGTACTGACGCAGAAACTCATCGTAGTGACCCAAAGTTGTGACCTCGAAAACCAGAAGGTCTAGTTTGTGGCTCTTTACCCCATTCACACTCTTGACGAATATGCGACGCAGCAGCCGCAGTTTCAGAAAGCAAAGAGCTGGGAACCTGTTCGTAAGGGACATAGGCCAGCTCTTCACATGATTGCATCTCCAGATTTTCCTGAGACGAACACGCGATCGCTCGTCGTGGACTTTGGCCATGTCGCAAGTCTGCCGATTGATTACCTTGAAGATCATGCCGCATCGATTGGCTCCCGCTGGAGACTGGGGTCTCCGTTTCTGGAACACTACTCTAAAGCCTTCGCACGCTTCTTTATGCGTGTTGGCCTTCCATCTGGAATCGCTCAGTTCAGCTAGTTCGAGCGGTAGCCGTCCATTCTGCCGTGAAAACCGGGGTATTGTAGAAATGTGATGTGTGATACACCGCGTTTCATGGGCGGAAGAGCAAAACGACCGAGTTACGCGGAGTTGGCAGCAATCGTTGTGGAATTGCGTGCTGAGGTTG
>JBGSVD010000039.1:0-34946 GCA_041753135.1 Planctomycetaceae bacterium | reverse complement strand
CGCCCGCGCTCCCGGCGCGCGGGCGTCTCGCCCGCTGGCCATTCCTCAATTCACAGATGGCACTCCCAAGCTAGAAAAGCTTCAATGGATCGTCGTATCGAGTGCGCACATCGCAAATGGGACAGGCACCGATCCCGTCTGCTGTAACTCGTTTTAAAGATTACACTTCGATCGGAGCCAGTCCCATTTGCTCCAGTCGTCGTCCGCAATGCAGGCTAGAAAAGCTCCAATTGCTCGTCGGGCGGTTCGGACTTGCCCTTTGAAGGTTTGCCCTTTGCTCTTTGAGAGACGCCAAGGTGAGCCAATGCCTTTGCTGTGATCATACGGCCGCGCGGCGTTCGCTGGATGAAGCCTTCACGAAGCAGGAATGGTTCGACTTCATCTTCCAGGGTATCCGCAGGAATATTCAATGTGTGGCCGACAGCCTGAACCCCGGCTGGGCCGCCGCCGAAAACGGAGATGATCGTTTCCAGATATCGCCGATCCTGTTCTTCCAGCCCCGCGTCATCCACGCCTTTCATCTTCAACGCAGCACGAGCCACATCCAGCGTGATCTTGCCGTTAGCGCGGGCGTCGGCAAAGTCTCGAGTCCATCGAAGCCAGTTGTTGGCTTTTCGCGGTGTGCCTCGAGATCGAATAGCGATCTCATGTGCGGCTTCGGGAGCAATCTCGGTTCGCAGTTTGTTCGAATTGCGTGTAATAATCGTGGAGAGTTCGGAAGTTGTGTAGAAATCGAGATGCTCGCGATTCACAAAGCGATCACGAAGTGGCGCTGTCAGCATTCCGCTTCGAGTTGTCGCTCCGATCAGCGTGAACGGCTGAAGCTTCATGTTGATTGTGCGTGCGTTGAGCCCATCACCGAGCGTAATATCGATGCGAAAATCTTCCATCGCCGGATAGATGAATTCTTCAACCGTCGGCGGAAGGCGATGAATTTCATCAATAAACAGTACGCTTCCATAGCTCGCGTTGGTCAGGTACGGCAGCAAATCTTTGGGTGCACTCAAAGAAGGTCCGGCAGTGATCTGTAACTCTGTACCCAGCTCACGTGGAATCACTGTCGCCAGGGTTGTCTTGCCCAGTCCTGGCGGCCCATCGAAGAGCAAGTGCCCAAGGGGCTCCTTGCGCTTCTTCGTGGCTTCGAGCAAGATTCGAAGTCGTTCGACAACCGCCATTTGTCCAACAACGTCTTCCAGCTTTGCCGGACGCAGTTCATCGTCGAACCTTTGCTGATTCGGATCCTCGAAGTTTCCGGCGCCCTTGTTGCTTCCAAAAGCTGGACGCTCATTTTCGTCCGGTTCATCATCATCGTTACGGATCGTGGTCTTCCGTGCCATGTTGCGTTTCAGTTATCAATTGGTGCGAAAGACGCTGCCGCCCTGGGATTGTTAGGGCAGCGGTGAAGAGATAAGTCTTCACCGATACCGACAAATGCAGTGACCATTCAGAAATGAAGTTGTTTCAGTTCAGCGGATTAGTGTTTCCTGGCCAGAAACTATCCACTCATGTTTACTCAGGCTTTTTGACTTTGTCTGCACTGCTTGCTGTGCCGAGTTTCTCTTGAAGCCTGTCGATTATTTTTTGATCCGGGCTCTTGGCCTTTTCTTCAACTTCAAGAGCTTTCTTCCACAACACTTTGGCATCGTCTGTCTTCTGCAACGCCAAGTGAACATCGCCTTCATGTTCCAGCAATGTTGCGTCCTGGTAATCCGGATCGGAATTCGCTTTCTTCAGGGGTTCCAGAGCTTCCGTATTCTTTCCTTGCTTAAAGAGAACCCAACCAAGACTGTCGAGGTAGGCCGGATTGTCCGGTTGTGCTTCGACAGCAATTCGGATCATCTTTTCAGCCTTCTCAAGATTTTTTCCCTGGTCCGCATAAAGGTATCCAAGGTCATTGTTCACGCCAGGGTCGGCAGGATCCTCCTGGTAGACTTCTTCAAGAACAGCCTCGCCTTTCGCCATATCGCCTGCCTGAACGTAGGCGTTGGACAATCCCATTTTGGCCAGCCGAATGGTTTCTTTTTCGACCGAATTCATTTCGAGGACTTGCTCGTATTGCTCGCACGCTTTCATCCACTGGTCCATCTGGGCGTAGATGCCCGCCAGGCGAAGTCGTGATTCGATCAACAGTTCGGGATTTCCTGTCAGGCCATCGATCGATTTTTGCAATAATTTCTCTGCAACGTCTAACTTGCCGTCGGCCGCCTCCACCATCGCAAGCCGGCCAAGCAATTGAGGTTCGTCTGGTACCATCTGCAATGCCTGCTGCAGCGCTTTTCGGGCAGCGCTAAGATCTTCGATGGAAGCATAAGCAGCAGAGATGCGGAACAAGGTGTTGACTCGGGCCAATGGCTGAAGGCCCGGTGTTTCAAGCATTTGCTCAAAGATTCTTGCCGCCTTGGCATACTCACCCTGCTTCAGTTGATTCATGCCGTACTTGTCGAGAGTCTGTGCGGACAGTTCACGATCTGGATTGAGTTCCAGCGTTGCCTTAAGAAATTCGGCCTCCTCTGTCTGGAGTTCCAGTTGCTCGGCTATTAATGAACAGAAGAACGGCACGACGGGATGAACGTCGCCTGGTTTTTCTTCGATCATCTTTGTGCATGTCTGTAATGTCTCTTTCGCAAATTCATCGACAGTGGCCAGGCTTCCGACCAGCGGAACCAGTTCTGCAATCTTGATTCGAGACCGTGCCGCTCGATTAATGGTCGCCAACAAGGCACCTGGATTTCGATTGGCAATTTCCACTCGAACAAGGCCAAGATAGGCATCCGCCTGTCCAGTTGAGTCAAGCAGCGATTGGTAAACATCTGCCGCGTCGTTCACTTTGCCCTGATCAAGAAGGATCTGGCCGAGAAACATTTTCAGCGTGGTAACATCTTCGGCGTCAGCACAGAGTTCTTCAAGCTTTGCCGCAAGCAGATCTTTCCTGTCGGACGCTTCGTACAAGTCTCGCAGCAACAGAAGAGATTCGGTACTGCTGCGGCCGGTCTCAAAGTAGCGATTCAGGTTTTCTTCGCAGACATCAAGTTTGTCCTGCTGAAAATAGGCTCTTGCCAGCAGAAGATTATGGTCTCCGGGAACATCCTGTTCGGTTCTGGACAAGGCTTCAAATGCCTCGATGGCTTTTCCGATCCGACCAGATTCCAGAAGTACTCGTCCAGTCATTTCGAAGTTGGTGAGTCGATTCTTCAGCAAGGTCTTATACTCACGGTCGCTGAGATTGAAGTCCTCCGGACGTTGAAGTGCTTTCAGAATGATCTCGTAACTGTCTGCCGCATTTGAGATTTTCTGAACCTCAAGCAGAACGGCCGCCCTGACCTGATGGATATGAACGAAATCGAACGACTGCTCTTTCAGTGTCTTTGAGTTCAGGGCTTGTTCAAGCAGCGCAAGGGATTTTTCGAAGTCCCGATTTGCGCCGAGCAGAACGGCCAGTTCCAGTCGTGTTTCGTAGTCGTTGGGGTCAAGTTCCATTGCCTTTTTTGCAGTTTCCAGGCCATCCTTATTCTTCCCCATCCGAAAAAGAACCATCGCCATCGCCCTGACCGGGACGGCTGACTTGGGATCTGCTTCTGCAGCCTTTTTAAAAGCTTCAGCAGCGGCTTCCAGGTCTCCTCGTTTCAGTGATTTCTGACCCGACATATACCACGCAAGCGCATCCTTGTTGGTCGGGTCTATGGCGTCGCTTTCATCCTTGACTTCAAGCGGCTTTTCGTCTGGTTCAGCGAGCCCTTCGATGACCGGCTTTTCTTCGTCGGCCGCCTGGACGGTGGGCATCAGGCTCAGAGCGTCGGGCGTTAAGTGAAGTCCGATCGCAAAGCAAATGGCAACTATCGGGATGCCGCAGGTACGCGAGAGTACGAACGAAAGGAGTAATGGACGCGTCATGTTCAGGCTCTGCGAAGAAAAAGTGACAACGAAACCTAGTAACAGCGATGCCAGCGCATTATTAGTGGCAAGTGCCGCTCTGTCGAGTTCGGTTCTTCGCTTGATGCCTGAAGATCAGAGAGAGCAATCAACGATTGGCGCCTTATTGGCGTTGATTACCGTAATTGTGCAACGAAAACAGTCTGGTTCTACTTCCTGGGTTTCTTAGCAGTTGCCTTCGTCGGGACAGCAGTCGATTTCTTAGATGCGGCTGGCTTTGAGGATGCTGCCTTGGATGTAGCTGGCTTTGCTGAGCTTGATTTCGACGTCGAGCCGGACACAGACTTTCCAGTCGCTTTCGCCGTGGTCTTCGTCGGAGTCGTTTTGGCTATGGATTTTCCTGTGTTGCTTTTCGAATCTACAATCTCGCTTTTTGCTGCCGGGGCTCCTGGTTTTCCCTGGACCGCAGTTCGCGGTGGAATAGCGTTCTTTGCCGCTGGAGGCTTTTCCGGAGCCGCAATGGTTGCAGGTTTCTTGACTGAAGAGCCTTTTTCCTGCTTCACAGGTTCCGGCACTGCTACTGCCTTTACGATTTTCTTCTTTGGTGGCAGTTGCAACTCCGCGAAACGATCCATGACATCGTCCATCGAGAGGTCTGAATCCGGAGGATCAGAAAACCGCGGCACAAACTTTGGATCCGTCGCAAGACTTCTCAAAAGATGACAGAACTCCGACACCTCTGACTTCTTAATTCCACCCTTAAGGAATTCGGATGCGTCATGCAGATCAGATTTGACTGGCACAAGTCCAAGCCATTCTGCGGCAGTCAGCATGGATTGATCCATGCAAATGATATGACTACCCAGCACTTCATGCAGGATAAAGTCCCGTATGAACGGCGTGATATCATTGACCTTCTTGAGTGTCTTGACGGCTTGTTCAAGAGTCTGACGTCGCAGTTTTTCGTAATCATACGAATAGGTGGACTCAAACACATAACGCAGAATTGACCGGATCCGTAGTCCCTTCCAGTCGGCGTCTTTCAGTGGATTCAGGGTTTGTTCAAGTTCTGAGACCGTGCTGACTCGGATTTCGTTCAGATCAAAATAACTGCTGATCAGCTTCTTCAGGCAGGCTTCCGCTTGCTCCCAGGAATTGTCCTCAAGGCAGGCTGCGAATAGCATGGTTTCGACCACGGAAAGCTCGATCTTTGGAACGGACTTGCCGTACAGCTTCTGAAGTGCTGTAACAAGCTTGCGACAGACCTGAGACTTGTCGGCTGCCTTGGTGGCTTTGGCCGTTCCCATTGTTTTTCCCTGCTGACCTGTGTTCAACTCAAAAACTACCAATCATTGACGATCAGGCGGTTCTCATCGCGCTGATCCCTTACTTCATGTCTTCGTCGTCGCCGAATTCCTGCAGAGCCAAATCCGACATATGCGATTCTTCGGCATCCAATTCTGAATGCTCTTTCGGCAAATCACCGGCGATTTCAACATCTGCCGGAAGAACGCCCCGCAAAACGGATGACGTTTCCAGAGACCTCTTGATTCCATCATCGACAACAAACTTAAGTTCCGGAGTGTAGCGACTCTTGATGTATTCTGCGACTTTCGACTGCAGAAACCCACGGGCTGAATTCAGGCCGTGCATCGTCAGGGATGTCGCTTTTTCATCTCCCATGACAGAGATTCTTACACTGGCATAACGGAGGTCCGGACTTACGTCTGCACCAAGAACAGTTACATTTTTGATCCGAGGGTCACGAAGTTCGAACAAAATTGCACTGCTCACAACTTCCCGGATCATGGAAGCGACTCGTGCTGTACGGCGGGTTGACATAATCGGATGCTTTCCTTGAAGGTGAGCTGATTTCGACACATCGGCAGCAGCAAAGTTCATCGACCAGCTGCCTAAATAAATCTCAGCAGGTCTTTCCCAAAACCACTGCGCGATTGCCGCCACTGAACTGCGTTACAGCGTCCGCTTGATTTCGTCAACGCGATAAGCTTCCAGCAAGTCACCCTCCTTCACGTCATTAAATCCTTCCAGTCGAATACCGCATTCCATTCCTTCGCGAACTTCCTTAGCGTCATCTTTTTCTCGTTTGAGCGAACCAAGACGATAGTCGTTCAGCACCTTCTGATCGCGAATCAGATGGACTCGACTATCACGAGAAATCGTACCATTCAAAACGCGGCAACCCGCAATGGTTCCGAATCGACTAATGCTGAATGTGCGAAGTACAATCGCGCGGCCTGTTGAAACTTCAACGCGTTCCGGACGCAACAAGCCCTGCAGAGCAAGCTTAATGTGCTCCGTAACTTCGTAGATAATGTTATATCGGCGAATATCCACACCCTGTCGTTCTGCCTGCAGTTGTGCTCGATCATCAGCGATCACATGGAACGCCACAATAATCGCGCCCGCAGCACTGGCAAGAGAGACGTCACTCTCATTCACACCACCTACGCCCGAGTGGATAATCTGTACTTTCACTTCTGGGTGATCAAACTTACCAAGTTCACCTCGGAGAGCTTCCAGAGATCCAGGCGAGTCCGCCTTCACGATCAGTGGCAATTCGCGAACGCCCTGCCCTTCGCGCGGTGCGCCAAGGATGTCGTCAATCGTTCGAGGCGTCACTCGAACTGAAAGTGACTCTGTTCGGCCTTCGTGCAGTCGGCTTTCTGCGGTTTCTCTCGCTTCTTCGATGTCTTTCATCACGAAGAAATGATCGCCAGCCCCTGGAACATTAGAAAGACCAGACACCTTAACGGGCATCGACGGGCCGGCTTCGGTAATTGGTTCATCGCGATCGTTGTACATAGATCGGATACGGCCATATGTCGAACCGCAAAGAACAACATCTCCGACTTTGAGAGTCCCTTTTTCCACGATCAGCCAGGCGATTGCCCCACGTCCTTCGTCGCGGAACGCTTCAAGGCAGACACCGAGACCTTCTCGATCCGGGTTTGCCTTCATCTCATGAAGTTCTGCTGTCAGAAGCAGAGTTTCAAGCAGCTTATCAATCCCCTTGCCGGTGGCACCAGAGGTGCGCACAACTTCATATTCCCCACCCCATTCAGCAGGAAGCAGTTCATGCTGCGCCAGTTGCTGCAGGATTCGCTGTTCATCAATGCCGGGGAGGTCAATCTTGTTAAGTGCAATCACGATTGGAACGCCTGCGTTCTTCGCATGGCTGATACATTCAACCGTTTGAGGCATCACACCGTCATCTGCGGCAACCACCAGAACAACGATGTCTGTGACGTTGGCACCGCGGGAACGCATCTCACCGAAAGCAGCATGCCCAGGCGTATCAACGAAGGTCAGCTGGTGTCCTTCATAATTGACCTGGTACGCAGCAATATGCTGAGTGATACCACCGGCCTCACCAGCGGCCACATTGGCGTGCCGGATCTTGTCAACCATGGTTGTTTTACCATGGTCCACGTGCCCAAGAATGGTGACGATTGGAGGCCGCTGTCGCATCAGTTCCGGCGGGTCTTCGTGATCCAGCGAAGCCAGCAGTTCCGCTTCAATATCACGACTTCGCTTGAACGACAGGTCGACCCCGAGTTCCATGGCCACTTCCATGGACTCTTCTTCACCCAGTTCATCGTTAATTGTCACCATACGCCCCTGCTTGAACAGGATTCCGAGAATAGACTTGGCTGGGCGGCCAATCGCTTCGGAAAGTGCACGGACGGTAATTGGAAATGAAATCTGGGCTGTGGTTCGAAGTTCGACATTCCCTGTCTTCTTCTTACGCTTCAGCTTCTTCGCTTGCCGTTCAGCTTCACGGGTTTGGCGCAACTCCATCAGCAGGGAGCCACGATTACCCTGACCGCGTGGTTTCACCGCCGGTGCTGCGCCGCCACCTTCATGCTCTTCGCGAGCTTTTCTAAGTGCTTTCAGCTGCTCTGAAAGTGGGCTGCTGCTGTCAACAATTCCCTTGAAGGACATGTCAGGCTTTTGAGCCTTCTCTTCGCGAGGCTTAACCACCTTTTTCGGTGGTGCCGCAATAATCGGTGCAGAAGCAACGAGAGGGCGTGCTGGTTGCTTGTCTTTGTTTACCTTGAGCGGACCTGCAGGCCTTGCCTGGGGACTCGCCGGCGCGGCCTGTTCTCGGTCCTTCACGGAACCAATTGGTCGCATTTCTCGCAACTGCTGCATGCGTGGACGACGCATCGCGTCAATTGGGGACTCCGGTGGAGTTGGCTGAGCAACAGTTGGTGAGGCTGGCAGAATAATTCCTTCAGATGGGGCAGGAGTTTCCGGAATTTCTGGGGCCGCAATGACTGTTTCTTCAGCCTCCGGTTCGGCTGATTGCGGTTCTGGTTCGACGACAGACTCTATCGGCGAAACCAGTGATTCAACGACTGCTACTTCAGTCGCGGTTGGAACATCGCTAACCTCGGGTGATTCCAGAGGCAGTGATTCTGGTTCATCCAGCGTCTCTTCGCCAGGAGATCGCCCTGTTTGGGAGCGAACACTTCCGGTACCAATGACGCGAACGCGGCCACCGTGATTCGATGTTTCACGCAATGGAGTGACTTCCGGCGCTACAGGTGGCGCACTAGTCGGCGTTCCCTTCTTGCGCACATAGGCCACAACCTGGTCTCGCTCCTCTTCGCTGATCGTGGCGAGTGCGTTGCGCAGTTTCACTCCAGCTTCTTCGCACAGTTCGATCAACACCTTGCTGTCGAGGCCCAAGTCTCTTGCAAGGGCAAAGATTCTTATCTTCAAAACATAACCCCTTAGGCCGACAAGCTGTATCGCAGGGAACACCCCCAGGAAACATGCGGCACAGAACCTCAAACAACGACCAGTCGATCAAACGTCAAAAGCCAGCTTCCACGTTTTCAGGTCAAGCAGCCCCACATGGCTACCCAATTCCGACCAGTTTCCGGCGAATGCCGATCACAGCCAAAACAAAGACACACGACAATTTTTCAAAAACAAGTTCAGTTACTGAAGACCGTGTCTCCTCTGTTTTGACATCCGCCCCGTCGTTGCGAAGATCAAGGTATAGATTGACAGTGAGTTAAAACACTGTTTTCAAACAAATTCATCACGATTCTTCCGGGACTGGGGAAGAATCAATCACAACTTCCGGCGGCACTGTTGCAGGAGCGGTTTCAGTCTGGGGTTTCGGGCTAGCAGCCTGTGCTCCCGGCTGCTTCCTCAGGTCCGCAGCAATTTTCTCCTCTGCCTCCAAACGCTGACTTTCCCTGTCGGCGTAATCCACGATCTTGTCGCAGTCTTCCTCAGAAAGCCCGCCTATTTCAGCCAATTGATCCGGTTCAATGACAGAAAGGTCGTCAAACGTGAAGAACCCTTGAGACACCAGATTTTCGGCAAGTTCCGCTGTAACTTCGGGAATCACACAGAACGCTTCGATCGATTTGTCCAGTTGCTGGTCAAGAAGGTCCTGGGTCATCACGTTGATGTCCCAGCCAACCAGCTTGGAAGCCAATCGAACGTTTTGTCCGAACTTTCCGATAGCCAAAGAGAGTTGATCTTCTCTGACAAGGACGATCACCTTGCCCAACATTGGGCAAAGAATAACATCTTCAACTTCGGCAGGCTGAAGCGCATTTGGAACCAGAATCGACAGGGAATCGTTCCAGCGGACGATATCAATTCTTTCCCCCGCCAGTTCTTCGACGATGCCCCGAATTCTCGCGCCGCGAACGCCAACACAGGCTCCAACGCAATCAATTGAAGAATCGCCACAGGAGACAGCAACCTTGGATCGGTTTCCTGCTTCGCGTGAAATCGATCGAACTTCAATGATTCGATCGTTGACTTCAGGTATCTCGACTTCAAACAGACGTCGAACAAAGTCGGCGTGTGTACGAGACAGGATGACGCGAACTCTGGATCCCGCTTTCCGAACGTCAAGCACAATCGCTCGTACGCGGTCGCCTGTGCGATAGTTTTCCTTCCGGATCTGCTCACTTCGTGGCAAAATTGCTTCAACTTTGCCAAGACTGACGATCACAGTTCCACGATCAACTCGAGTGACCTGCCCCGAAATGAGCTGACTGCGCAGTTCAAGGTACTCTTCGTAAAGGGCGTCTCGCTCTGCTTCGCGAATCTTCTGGATCATCACCTGCTTTGCTGTTTGAGCGGAAATTCGCCCCAGCAGGTCACCGAGCAACTCAGGGTCAAGCATCCGTCCATCACAGATGAGGGCAGGCTCACCTGATTCACGGTCAATGCGTACCTCAAGCTGCTCCTCTTCAGAGAAGTGTTTTCGCGCTGCAGATAATATTGCCTGCTCAATCCCCTCGAACACGATTTCGGCATCGATAGCCTTATCGCGGTGGATCGCGTCGACAATTCTAAGTATTTCCGTACCGTTCATGTCTGGGCGTCTAGTTGTGCTGTGCGTGGTTAAAAAAAAAGCGGGAGCAATGTCCCACTTTTCGAGGTCGACTGACATAGTCTGTCGAAAACAGTCCGAACTCCAGACGTAGTCTCGCATCACGAAACACGCTGAATATCGGGGAAATGGAGTAAGACCTACATCTTGTCCATTTCAGGTTCCTCGAAGGCGGTTCTGGATCAAACAAACAGCAAACTCCCTCAAGAAAACAGACATCTGGCCGTAAATTGCGCGCCAGTCGTCTATTTTCCCTAGGTTCAGCGGGCAAAGTACTGGTATTTCTGCAAGGTGTCAAGCATTCACGGAGAATGCAATCGCACGTTGCGGCAGTCCAGGGGTGGATTTACCGTCTTTGGCTTCGTTGAGTTGAAGGTTCGCAGTGACTTCACACGACAATAGGATTTTCGCGGAAGTCATTGCGTGCCTTATCGCCCTGAGCAAGTCACAGTGGTCGTGGGCTGGGATTGGCTTGCTTTGGTCGGGGAAAGAATGGGTTCGGATCCCACAATCCCTCAAAGGCAGGGTCATTGAGATAATCGGGCAGCTGCATTCTGCGATTACCCTGCCCCTTGATGAATGCCATCGATTGGTCTGACTTCAAATGCAGCAGTTCTGCAGGTGATGCGTCAAGAATTTCTCCAAGCTGGCGTGCCATTTGGTTGTTGTTGATGCCGAACGCCTGATGGACTGCTGCGTTGTTGACCAGTGTGGAGTGACCGTTTGGGTAATTGGACCGGATCTGTTCAAGATCCTGCCAGAATGTCCAGACCTGAAGTCCGTAGCCGCGAAGTAGTGTGACTGCCTGCTCGAGGAGCGGCATCGTTCCCAGTTGAGCGCATTCATCCAGAATAAAGAGTGTTTTTTGTTCTGGCTGTTCGGGTCGGCGAAGCACCGATGTCAGCAGGGCTGCCACCCACATTCGAAGCAGTGCTTTGTGGGATGTGAGCTTATCTGGCGGGATGCATAAGTAGATCGAAATGGGCTTTCCTTCCATCAGGTCATTTAGATCGAAGGTCGATGTCTCCATCATGCTCTCTACGCTTTGCGTGTTTAAGGACTTTACCCAGCTGAGTGCGGTCGCGAGGACAGAGGGGCGTGTGTCTCGTTCCGGGAGTTGCAGGAATGCGGCGATTTCTCGATGAGCATGAGGGCAAACGACTGTTTTTGAATCCAGCAGGACCGCAAGATTGTAGACCACGTCATCGGAGTACAGGTACTTGAGAACTTTGTTGAGGTTTCGTTCCTCTGCCGGAACTCCCGTGGCAACGTGCGCGATAAGCCCGAACAGGAATGACGATCCGACGATGTCCCAAAAAGGGTCTCTTGAAAATGAATGGCCGGCCGCAAGTTGCCATGCAAGCATTGAGGCATCAGCGTCAACGATTGTTCCGGGCAGCTTAAAGATGTCGAACGGATTGAACTTGTCTCCGGGTGTGAGTCCGCGTGTTGCTTTTTCGAAAGGATCAAGGACAACGACCTGATGGCCCATTTCGCGACGGCGACGCGCTGTGACCGAGTAATTTTCCCCTTTCGGGTCGATAACGACAACCGGTCCTGGGTAGCTGAGCAATGTTGGAATAATCAGGCTTCGGCCTTTTCCGGATCCGGTGGGTGCGAATGTCATCAGGTGCGAGTCGCCACTGTAGGTCAGCGGAGAGTTTGCAGCAGACGGACCTTTAGCTCGCTGCTTCTTCAGTGAATCAGGGCTGCGGAATCCTAGTACTCTGTTGTGTTCCTGTTGCTTCCAGCCGAGCAACAGGCCGTCAAACATGGGCTTCGGGGTTCTCATGATCATTGGGCTTGTCTCCGTTCGTGTCGTTGAGTGAAGGTGCTGTTGAACGACTCCGATGATGCCACACGGGAAGCAGTGCAGTAATGGCAAAGTGTGGGTGTGTTGGATCATTATTGGAGAAAGCGGAGAACTCGCAGCCAGTCAGTGTTTTCTCTCACAATATCGTCGTGCTTATTGCGAGCGTTCGCACAGTCTTGATTCACCGGAACGCAGCATAAGTTCGGGTGTGGTTGTGTTGTGCCTAATCGCATCGAGATAATGGCTGGCATCACAGGTTTCTGATGAGAGTTGAAACTCTTCAAAGTGAGGCTATCTTTGCCAGCATTTCGCGCTTAAAAAACGGATACGACTTCGTTCTGGTGTATCTCCGTTAGATCGCTCACTTCTCGAACCTGACTCGGGACTCCCGCGATGATCAATGGCTCACTGACAGTTGATGATATGCGGCTTATTGTTGCTCTTGGTGAGATCTTCGATGAGGCACCCGGGCGACCGATCAGTCTGACGGAGATTGCATCACGACTCAAAGGACGTAATTTTGCCGTCGGAAATGGAATGACTCGCGAGTTGAACGACCTTGAGACGAAGCTTGGCGGAAAACAGAATTGCGGCAAGATCCTGCTCAACCGTCAAAAACGAGGTTCAACGTTGACACGAGCGGGTCTGGACATCGTTCAGCAGATGCGAATCGTGCTTCAGAATCTTGGAGAACTGCAGACATCCGTGGATAGTGGCAGGTCCGTCGTGCGGATCGGATTGACGAATTCTCTCGCGACAAACATGTTCCCGCGTGTTCTGAAGGAAAGCTCATTTCTGACGAACTTCCCTAATGTAGATCTGGATATTGTGGAGGGGGATCCTCATGAGCTCGTCGGGCTTTTGCAGACTCGTGTTGATTTTGCTGTCGGGCCCAAGGACGTCAACAACGGCTTTCATTCGAAGGCTCTTTGCCGATGGAGACGAGTATTGCTCTACAGTCGGAAGGTTTCGTACAAAAATGACTTCTCACGCCAGGTTTCAATCTCAACATTGCAGGAATGGTTGAGGCATGAAACGGTATTGATTCCTGCACCCAGAATAATTCCTCAGGTTGACAGTTTTTTGAAACCCATGCTGACCGGGCGGCGAGTCATCGTACCTCAGGCTGCGCTTCGGCGGATCTGGGTTGAGCGAGGCATTGGGTTAGCAATTTCCTATGAAGAAAAACGCGGCAGCATAATTCCCAATGATCCTATCGGATCCATTGACCTCAGCAGTGAATTGGGGACAACGGAGATGCACCTTTACCAGCGCCAGGATCAGAAAATGTCGGCCGCTGCTGCGGCTTTGATGGAGGCGGTCTACTCGATCTTCAGTCGCGAACAATCGGACGAGAACTCACGGGGTGGGTTGACGTAAATTCTTCTTTTGAGTGTCCGAGAAATTTTATGACGGTCGCCTTCAGGCAGTGCCGAGAGTCGATTCTCTCCTCGGTGCGGAACTGTAATGCGGGAGTGCGTTCCAGGCACTTCGTGCGATTAGAGTTTCCTGTATCGAACCCCAGTGTTCCGTATCATCCTTCGCTGGACGCAGCCGAGGAATTGCTGGGCTGGATGCATTCTCGAGTGACCTGCCGAGCTGCCTTCCACGCATGACGAATTGTGAAAAGGCGTGATTCTATTTGCTCTGCTGTGAAGTACTTTCCATGATCACTGGTCGGCAATCCTGCCAGAGCCAGGGTGAGTGGCATCAGATCAAGAAATTCCCGGTACTTTCGCTGAACGTCGGTTGGATCGGCCATATTCATACTCTCCTATCGAGGTTCAGGAGACGGTGGAAGGAGGTTTCTGCAAATAAAAAACGGGCTTGGGAACTCGGCCACAAGCCCGTAGGGGAAGGTTGTCTTGATCGAAGATCAGCTATTGCCCGGGCGTTTTCCCATGTACTGTTTGATGATGGCATCCGCAGCCCCTGTCGGCTTTGCCGTATCTGTCGGAGCAGCACCAGTACTGCCTTTTGCTACTTCAGCTTCCCTCGCGCCAGTTGTTGATGGATCGGGCAATGCCACCTCGATCGCTCCGGCCGGAGCCGATTGAGGAGCCTCAACCATCGGTTGTTGAGCCGGATACCCCATTTGTTGAGGCATCATCTGCTGAGGCATCATCTGGGGGTACATTTGAGGATACATCTGCCCATAACCGGGCATCATCGGCTGATAAGGCATGTTACCATACATGCCCCCCGGATATCCCATTGGTTGCATCATTGGCTGGTAAGGATACTGGCCAGGCATCATTTGCGCTGCTGGAATCACAGCCGTTTCTGCTGGACTAGCAGGAACGGGCGAAGCAGAAGCAGGCTGAACGAGAGATTGTGCAGGTACGGCCTGAGTCGAACTTACGGACACATCAGGAGTCGTTAACGGAGCTGTTGGGATCTCCAGAACCGTGCGAGACGTGACTTGAGTGTCTTCGTTTGTCAGGGTCGATTCTGACGCCGGCTTACTGTCCGTTTCTGAAACCGACACACCAGACCGAATCACAAGTTCGAAGTCGAGATTGCCGATGACAATTCGATCACCGGCTGTGAGGACGGTTTCTTTCCGAATCCGTTCGCCATTCACCAGGGTGCCGTTCGTGCTGCCCAAATCTCGTAGGCGCACAGAAAAATCATCCACGCTGAAAACGCAATGGTGACGACTCACCATATCGCTGTTCGGACGGAGCTGGCAATCCTGCTCCCGGCCGATCAGAAACTTACGCCGATTCAGAGGAATGACCTGTCCAGCGTGTTTTCCGCCGACAACTTTCAGTTCCGCTGCGACCATAACTTGGAAACTCCGAAGGAAAGAGAAGCCCTTCCGAGAGGCTCGCGAACAGGGATCTCGGAGCAATAAGACAGGCTGAGTTCACGTCCAACTGCCCAGAATGTAGCAACCCGCCCAACAACTGCCAGCATGAAAAGGCCGAACGGCTGCACAAAATCTATGAAAAATCGTGATGACGTACCAAAAATGCCGCCTGAGTAACGTGCAGTGCAATTTCTTGCAGGCATGATCGGAAATTTGCTCGAGGTGGCAAGTTCGGTGTAAGTTCATTTTCTGAAATGGTTTATGTCTCGAGAGTTATCTTCTCGCGTGGCATTCTGTGTCCGAATGGGAATAGAGTCATTGCAAACATCCAGATGTTGATACGGTGAATCTGCAGAATATCGGCCAACTTCCTCGAACTTTAGCTTCTCCAGAAACACCCTTCCCAAAGTTCTTTCATTTATGGACGAATGCTCCATCAAAATTCGCGCACTGTGTTCCGCTCTTCTGGATTGTAGCTACGAAGCATCCATGAAGAGCTTACGGCGCCGGCGATCGCTGCTGGTAATTCCTGCTCAAAGCGCAAAGCGTCAAAATTTGGCGACAGTTGTCTTATTCCCTGAATTGCTGGCGTTATTTCTGAGGCTGATAACAAGATACTGCCGTGCTGAAGCGTGATGCCCTTCCTTCGTCGTTGTGCACTTCCGACGATTTTTGTCCCGGAAAAGTGGACGATGTCATTGGGATTGCTCCGCAAAAAACAGAGAAAGGGTTCCTCCGAGACCTTTGGGGAAACCGTTTCAGGGATTTCCAGCCGCATTCCTGAATCCGAGGGCACATAGTCACTTCGAAGACAGCACTCAACGTTGCATGCGGTCAGCAGCTTGATTAGTGAATTGTGTACCACAGCATAAAGCGATGAGGGCTCGTGCCGCAGCGGGTGCGTGTTTGGCAGGACGCAGGAATACGTGAATTCATTGTCGTGCAGTATTGCCCCACCACCGGACAATCTGCGAACAACAGGCAGATGCGGGAATGGCGACTCAGTTGATTCAACCGACCCCTGGAAATATCCGACCGTAACCGTCGGTGTCGACCACCGATAGATTCGAATCACGCTGTACGGTCGAGTTTCTCCCAGTGCGAGCATGGCTGCATCCATTGCCATGTTGAAGTCGCCAGGCATGGGGTGTTCGTCGACGATCACTTCCGCTGGTGGTAAATTCAAGTCAAGAGGTGTCATTGAGTCGATTCGTGTTCGGTGCGGCTCATCGTAAGTTCATGGCCCGTCATGCTGAATAAAGCAGCCTGCCCTGAAAAAATTCGCCGTGAGAAATTCGCGTCTGATGTGGAAGACTTTTCTCAGGTGATGGCCAGCAAACGAGCTGCATCAACATCGGCCATGGCTCGTCCCGAGGTCTGGGCTTTGATCGCGGCATTTTTGTGGTTACTGACCGCAGCAATGTCGTCATGCTCACACCCGAGATCGATTGACTGGTTTGGACTATTCCGCCCGGTTACCAGAGATCGCAACTCGTGCCGTCAAGACGTTGGCTGTCTGCCAGATTCAGAACTGAGCCCAGGGCCACCGGAACTCTCGTCGGATTTCTTGGTTTTCATTACTTCTATTGACAGTGGGCAGATTCAAATCGCATTGAATCTGCCTGGATCCACATGAAAAATGCGTTGGCATTTTTCGGTTCAGTCTATTCTGCTGATTCTGATGTGTGTTCATGAGAAGAGCTGTCGTGGTCTTTGGCTGGATTCGCGATCTTGTCTGCTTTTTCTGAATCTGAAAGTTCATCCCACTCTTCAAGGCACGGTGGGCAGCAGAACCCAACCTTCTTGCCATTCCAATCCTTGATCAGCGACGCATCAAGATCTTTTGCTTCCACAGCATTACCCATGATCGGGCAAACGGAATTCACAATTTCCGCCGCTCCAGCACTGTTTGAAACTTCTATTGGTGCTTCTGAGCAGCCTGAAATTGCCGCTGCGGACAGGCTTAGTATGAACATTGGAAAGTGCATCATCTTCATTATCATAAATCTCCGAAATGAAACTTGTCGTGCTATTGTGGGTAACCTGCGTTTAGTGAAAATTTTATCCACCTGCGTCACTCGCGTATTGAAACGTGTGTGAGTTCTTGAGCTATTCTAAAGCTCCCTTTGATGCAGCGGTAGAAGTCGTAATCACTTTAAAGCACAGTGTTGCAAGCGGTGGTACGGTAATGGAAATGCTTGCGTTCCTGCCATGAGTTGGTTCCGCTTTTGAGTAGACGCCGCCCTGGTTTCCAATCCCGGCTCCACCATACCACGTTGCATCGCTGTTAAAGATTTCTTTATAGAATCCTGATGCGGGTACGCCAATGCGATACTGCTCTCGCGGGGACGGTGTCAGATTGCTGACGACCACAATGACTTCCGATGCGTCGCGAGTTTGACGCTGGAACGCCACAACCACATTCGTCTGATCATCACCAACGATCCACTGGAAACCCTCTGACACAACGTCGCCATCGTAGAGCGCAGGTTCATTGACATAGAGTCGATTAAGATCGCAGACCATGCGGCGAATGCCTTCGTGTACTTCGAAGGTTCTTAACACCCAATCGACTTCGGCATCATGATTCCATTCCGTCCACTGACCAATTTCCGTACTCATGAACTGCAGTTTTTTGCCTGGGGCGGTGAACTGTCCGGCCAGCAGTAATCTGAGATTTGCGAATTTCTGCCAGGTGTCCCCCGACATTTGTGACAGCAGGGATTGCTTCCCATGCACGACTTCGTCATGAGATAGCGGAAGCACAAAGTTCTCGGAGAACGCGTAGATGCTTCGGAATGTCAGATCGTTCAGGTGAAAATTTCGATAAATAGGGTCGCGACGCATGAACCGAAGCGTATCGTTCATCCATCCCATGTCCCATTTCATCGTGAATCCGAGTCCGCCCGTATAGCAAGGGCGAGAAACACCAGGCCAGGCCGTAGATTCTTCAGCGATCGTCATGATGCCTGGAAAATCCGCATGCATCATGGTGTTAAAGTTCCGAAGAAAATCGATCGCTTCGAGATTTTCACGACCGCCATACTGGTTTGGAATCCACTGTCCGGAGTCTCGTGAATAATCCAGGTAAAGCATCGAAGCCACGGCATCGACTCGAATACCGTCGACATGATAGACGTCACACCAGAAACGGGCGCTGGAAATCAGAAACTCGGACACTTCCCGGCGTCCGTAATTGAAGATCAGGGTGTTCCAGTCGGGATGAAAGCCAAGACGAGGGTCGGCATGCTCATACAGGCAAGTCCCATCAAACATGGCAAGTCCGTGCACATCTGTTGGGAAGTGTCCTGGAACCCAGTCAATCAGAACCCCAATGCCGCGCTGATGCATATGATCAACGAAGTACTGAAAGTCGTGTGGTGAGCCAAATCGTGACGTGGGAGCGAAGTAGCCAGTTGCCTGATATCCCCACGAACCGTCAAACGGATGCTCGGTGATTGGCATCAATTGAACGTGCGTATAACCAACCTCTGTCACGTAGTCCGCTAGTGAATGGGCTAATTCACGGTAGTTAAAATACGTTCGCCCGTCGTGAGGCCTCTTCCATGAACCCAGATGGACTTCGTAAATCGAAACAGGAGTTCGAAGCCAATCGGTCTCGGCGCGACGTTTCAGCCAGCTGGAATCATGCCACTGAAAATCGCGCAGACTCCAGACAATGGACGCCGTGTTCGGGCGCATTTCGGAGTAAAACCCAACAGGATCGGCCTTCTCCAGAAGATTTCCGTTTTTTGTTCGGATCGCGTATTTGTAGCGAGTACCAGGGATAACACCTTTGAGCGTTCCGTGCCACACTCCTGTGTCACTGGAATTCAGCCAGTCGCGGCCTGCCGTCCAGCCGTTCCCGTCACTGATGACGGAAACTTCTTTCGCATTTGGAGCCCAGACTGCGAATCGGACTCCGCCGGGAACAAGATGAGCGCCACAGTATCGGTACAGGGACGAAGCATCCGCCGGAAGATCGAAAGAGTTAACCGATCGATGACTGCCAGTTGGTTGCAAGGGAAGAGATTCCGTCTGCATGGTGATTCACAACACTCCGAATTCCACTCGTTTCGACGAAGGCAATCCCATGGGGTTCAGCGACTGTCCTGTGGCATCGTGACACACAACGTGCGCGGAAACAAACGCATCCATCATCTTTCCACCCGGGCCAGTCTCCATCTGAGACTGTCGCTGGCTTCATGATACCGCACTTGCTCGCGATGGCCAAATGGGTGCCAGATTTCGAAAGACATTTACCGTTTTTCAGTGACTTGCGAGCGAAGCTTCCGGAGGCGAGTAAACAATTGTCCAAAGTCAGCGGTTGGGTGATGCTGACCTTCCTGGTGCTTGGGCTCAACCGACACTGTCACAGAGTGTGATATTGCCGTTTCTGACAAAGTCGTTGCTGGCCCTGCGTTCTTTTCGACAGCTGTCACTGCGGCAGAGGCTGCCAGTTTGGAAAGTGTCTCAGGTGGTGTCGATGCGGAAACCTGAGAGGACTCTGGCTGCTGCAAACGTCGCTTCGCAATCACAACCAGCGAATCACTGGATCCTGCATACCTTGCCGACAGATCCGCAGCAGACGGCGACAAGTTGGAGGCGGACGTCTGCTGGCGACCGCCCTGCTGGAACGAGGTTACGGACTCTCTCAATGAAGCAACTGAATCTGCCAGTGGAGCAATTTCATCTGTGTCTGTCAGTGCCGATCGAAGGTCCCATGCAATCGTCCTGACCGTGTCCGGAAGAGTATAGAATTTGTCTGTCACGACCGGCGGTACGAGTGTTTCCCGCGTTGCCTGCGAGTGTTCGTCTCTGGCGATTCGAGCGGCTTCAAAATTCAGTGAGACTTTTTCGGTGGTGGTGCCGGAGTCCGAATCTTCTTCAACCTGTCGTTGTGTGTTGGATTCGGGAGAAGAATTGTCTTCGAAAATCAACTGACCATCATGCCATCCCTGTTCCATCTTAGTGGATAGCTGAACTGAAGGGTCGGATGATTCAAATGCTGCAGGACTGGAACTGTGATTGGTGCCGCCAGAGGATGACAGACTTGAAAAACTTTGAGACAAGCTGAAACGAATTGCTGTCTGAATGACAAGCCGGTCCGCCTCTGTGACGATCGCTGCTGGCGCAATGGCGCCGGAGGCAACTGCGACAGTGTTTTCCTGGAACATCGCGTTGTCTGTCGCAGGAACTTGAAGAGCAGTATTCCGAACGGCTGCTGTGCCGTCGAATTCAGATGAGCTAAAATGCTCCACGCCAACGAAGGGATGCGAATCGGCTGTTGTCGGCATCACTGAATTGATGTTTTCGATGCCGCTTTCGACATCATTCGGTTGGGTCAGTGTTACTGATTTCGAAACAAGGAATGCGCCGGATTCATGGCGTTTCGAAGCCTGAGTCAAAGATAATTCGATATCTGCGTCGCTTGTTGGAACGAATGGAATTCGATCAAAAGTCATCGAGTTACGACTGTTCGGCACGATGTCGAAGTCATCGTGATGCTGGCCGCTAACTCTCTGCATATCGAATGCTGTGGAAACCGAGTACGGACCGCTCGGGACTTCTCGTCCCAGCGAGATCCATGTGTAGCGATCAAATACCGGACGACGGCTGGAAAGTCCGTCAGCAATGTTTCCATGAATCTCACGCTCAGCCAAATCACGCGATGGCGATTCCGAGTCGCCATTTGCAATGTCCAGGAATAGCACTTTCGCAGGCATGTTCCGTGTGTTTTGAGACGATCCGCTTTTGAGGGCACGGTCCGGCAGGGAGTAGTTTCGCCCTGTTCCATCGGAATTCAAGCTGCTGTCGTTTTTCGAAAAGACTGAGTGTGCAGCATCCGCACTCGACAAAGATCCCAAAGGCTCTGCAAATCGCGTAGTGACGACTTGCTCAACGTCTGACGTCTCTTGAGTTGCGTGCTTGTGTTGAGTCTTCGCGAAATGAATTTCTTCAGACGACACAATTTCGGGTGCCGATGTGGGCTGTTTGAAAGGCGAATATTGATCCATCTCGACGACGTCAGAGGTTTCAAGGGCATCCGGTTGATAACGATGCCCAACCTCGAACGAATTCTCATCAGCGGAGTAACGCTGGATCGACTCGACCTTCATCGGTTCAGTTGCTGTGACCGCAGATCGGGTTGATTCCGAGGTTAGAGCATTCTCTTTTTCGTTGAGGGTCAGGATGCTGGATACTGTTGTCAAAGCGTTCGTGTTGTTCCCAATTTCAATGACACCTCCTGCTCCTCCAATCTCAATCACACCTGTCGAGTAAGACGTTCCTGCAGACTGATGGATCGCCGTGTCCCTTAAATCCTGTGATTCGGACAGGCGTTCGTCAGACGTCTCATAGGGATTGGCTGCGTTTTCCGGACGAAGAGGAGACGCATTCCATGGGTAGGCCAGATGTTGCAGCCGCGTCAATGCTTTGCGTACGCAGTCTTCATTGGCCTGCTTTCCGGATTGCTCGGCCGCCACGACCAGTGATTCATCAGCAAGCAGACTCAGACACCTTGGTAATCCATCAGAGGCGCTGACAATCAGGTCGAGGGCTGCCGGCTCAAACACGGTGTGGAGCTTTCCGCCAACGACTTCCAGGTGCCGAGCAAGGAATGCAATTGATTCGGCAGAGGACAGCGGTTGAAGAAAGGCATGGCAGCGAATCCTTCGGCTAAAGTCAGCAAATGATGGTCGGGCCAGTTCCTCTTCAAGATTCAGGGGACCGGCGATCAGGCAGCGAACCAGAGCTCTTCCATTCCACTCCTCTTCGGTGAATGCTCTCAGTTCATTAAGGACCGGCACCGAGAGCAATTGTGCATCATCGATCAACAACAGAATCGGGCCCCAGAACTCCGTCGTTTTCCGCATCTGATCAACGACCGCCCATCGGCTCCAGGTTGCGCCTGCGCCTGATGATTCGCTTGAGGTTTCGCCGGCTCTAAGTTGTGTTGCGGATTGCAGTGTCTGTAAAAATTCAGAAGGCGATTCCAGACCCGCACCGGAACACACCACCGCGCGACCTTCGTTTGATAAAACAGATTGCAGGTGTTTCACCAACGATGTCTTGCCAACTCCAGCGGGGCCGGTGAGCACGGCAATCCCAAGGTCTGACCTTAGCGCATGCAGCAGCTGTGGAAGAATCGCCCGAATCGACTCTGACGTATAAAACGCCCTGGCGTGATCAGCGCACTGAAACGGTTGGCGATGAAATCCAAAGTTTGTTTCGTACATAACCACCCCGTCCGTGGCCGAAGTCTAATTCGGCAATAGTTGCCGGTCTCGCTTCATGCGAGTTCCCTCGTCTTCATCGAACAGTCATATCCGTGTTCTTTAGCGTAACCGGAGTTCTCCGAATATCTTCGCCAGATACCCGCCAGCCAGTGACTGTGGGGAGTCGACTCCAGTAATTGAAGAATTGAAACTTCCCGGATGCTGCCACGAAGTCCGACTTTTGAATATCTTGTTGTTGATGGAGCTTTGGCCGCACAAAAATTGTCTGAAGTTGTCGGCTAATGCTTCTGGAGATCTTTTGGTCATCGATTGTCGCAATGCGAACGCAAGTCTGATCTTATGGTTCGGTCGCGTCAGATGAAGATGATTACTTTTCGATTTACTGAGGGGGGCCAATCGTGAAAACTCTGATGCTGCTTGCAGGAATCCTTGTTCATTCATGTTTCTGCTTTTCCGACGCGAGAGGTTCCGAGAAGCCTCCGAATATCATTGTGATTTTCATTGACGATATGGGGTATGCTGATATTGGTCCATTTGGTGCCAAACCAGAATTGACTCCACATTTGAATCAACTGGCCAGTGAAGGTCGGCGATTCAGTGATTTTTATGTATCACAGGCTGTCTGTTCCGCTTCGCGGGCGAGCCTGTTGACAGGTTGCTACAACGTTCGGCTCGGAATTCTTGGGGCTCTTGGTCCTGGATCAGACACGGGCATTCATGCTGAAGAAGTGACTCTTGGTGAGTTGTGCAAACAACAGAATTATGCGACCGCATGTTTTGGGAAGTGGCATCTTGGCCATCACGATCAGTTTCTGCCGATGCAGAACGGATTCGATGAATATTTTGGGCTGCCATACAGCAACGATATGTGGCCGTTTCATCCGGAAGTACGTCATCTTCCTGTGGAGCAGCGGCTGAAACGCTGGCCGCATCTTCCGCTCATTGATGGAAATCAAACGATCGTCAGTGAAGTGACCGACAAAGAGCAGACGCAACTTACGACTCAGTACACGCAGCACGCGGTATCCTTCATTGACAGGCACGCGGACAAGCCATTCTTTCTTTATGTCCCACACAGTATGGTGCATGTGCCGTTGTATGTTTCAGAGAAGTTTCGCGGCAAAAGTGGTGAAGGATTGTTCGCTGATGTTGTTATGGAAGTCGACTGGTCGGTTGGGCAGATCCTTGATGCCGTGAAGCGAAACAAGCTGGATGAAAATACTCTGGTGATCTTTACTTCGGACAATGGTCCGTGGCTAAGTTACGGCGATCATGCCGGGTCTGCACGCCCGTTGCGTGAAGGCAAAGGGACGATGTTTGATGGTGGATGTCGAGTTCCATGCATCATGCGATGGCCGGGGCGAATTCCGGCCAACACAACCTGTGACCAACCTGCGATGACGATCGATATCTTTCCAACTGTTGCAGAACTAATTGGTGCAAACCTGCCAGACCATGTCATCGATGGAAAGAATATCTGGCCATTGATCGCTGGCGAAGCAAACGCCGTTTCTCCTCAGCAAGCATACTATTTCTATTGGGGCAGTGAGTTGCAGGCTGTGCGAAGCGGACAATGGAAGCTGCATTTTCCTCATGCTTACCGAACCCTGAATGGGAGGTCTGGTGGCAGCAATGGGATACCCGTCAATTATGAAAATCGGATGATCTCGGAGTCGCTGTTTGACCTTTCCGTTGATCCTGGTGAAGTGCATGATGTTTCCAGGGAACATCCGGACGTCGTTCAGCGACTTCAAGGTCTGGCGAACATCGCCCGGGCTGATTTGGGTGATGGGAAACAGCGCGGTTCGGGAGTTCGTCCGGCGGGACGGTTCGTGTTGCAGGAATAGGTGTTGGATTCTCCAATGCGCTCGAGATGCCCCGAATCGAGAGTTCACTGGACTGCGTAGACTTCCCGGTTGGCCATTGATACGCTCAGGCTGGTTTTGATCCTGAAGGACGTTCGAACATTGACGGCGATAAGAAGTTATTCAGTTTCTTAGCGGTCAATTTCAATTCCCGGTAAGATGCCGGCACTGACGAGAAGGTTACAAAATGAAGGTTGCTGTTTTCACGATCGTGCTGTTAGCGACGCTCAGTTCTTTTGGAATCTCGGAGGTGAATGCTGGCGGTCCGCGAACCTGTCCGCCTTGGCGCCCATGCGGGCCGGGTAATTCCATTGGCGGCAATCGATTGCTTGCACAAGGTGCGTTTGGTGTCGATTTTCGCCCGTCTTGTGCCACTCATGATGCATGTCTTGCATCCGGGCGTTCAAGGTCTCAATGCGATCGAGAGTTTTATGGCAGCATGAAGCAGTCATGCGACAACTCTCGACATCCCCTGCTTTGCCGACTTCGCGCGTTCAAATACTATGCGGGAGCACGACTGTTTGGCGGTCTTTATTACTGATTTTAGTTTCGGACGACGCTCGCAAGCTGGCATCGAAGTCAGACTCTAAAGATCAAGGACAACACCCACGGACTCTCCTTCAATAACTTTCGGAAACGTTCGCAGTACGAGGATGATTCCGGATTGTGTTGATCGAATCGGCGATGGTGCGGAATGGTCCAGTGGGTGGACCATTCCAATGAGGTCGTCAGGTTGAATCGGATCTCCGGGTTTCAACCGCGTTTCAAAATACCCAGTGCAGGGAGCAGGATTGCACACCTGCATGTGTCCTGAGCCGGGCTGAGGATTTTCCACAATGTGCTGTACTCGGCTGTGTGGATTTTCTCTGTCCAGCATTCCCAGGCTGGCCATAACATTCAGGCACCCTTCGCGATAGGCGGCAACGCCATCGCGGCAACACGTTGCGGAACCAAGGTATTCGCAGTAGATCGCTGGGATGCTGGCGTCACGAGCAACAGAGAGTGATCGGCCTTCAAGATTGGCCGCAGTTCCCCAAATGATTGGCAGATTGAACGCGCGGGCCATTCGGCGCTGAGCATCGAGCACACTGGGATTATTGTGCATGACGTATCCGGCCAGCGGAAAAACAGACAGCTCTGTGCCCCCGGTATGCAGGTCAATATAAAAATTGGCCGAACGAATCAGACCGCTCAATGCAAATGCCGTCAGTTCGGTTTCGCTGCCGTCAGGACGACCTGGGCATGTACGAGCAAGGTCTTTTCCGTCGTCTCCACAGCGATGTCCTCGTCGAAATGCAGATTCGTTGACGATGGGGACGAAAGTAATTCGACCTCTGAAGCCGGAAACGGATGGGTCGTGTGTTCGGAAAAGTTCGATCAGTTCACGGATTGCGGCGATTGGTTCGAATTCATCGCCGTGCACTCCGCCCGTGATCAGCAGATGTGGGGTTTCTGAAACACTTTGGAATGAAAATTGTTTCAGAGTGACGGTCATGTTCTTTCCTGCAAAGGTGGTGTCATCTCAACACGACAGTCCTTGAATCGAAAACAGCCGTCGACAGGCAAAACAGTGCCTGTCACATAATCCGCGTCATCGGACGCCAGAAACACTGCTGCTCGGCCAATGTCCTCCGGAACGCCAAGTCGTCCCCAGGGAAGCCTGGTGCCCTCAATGGCAATGGTCTCGTCTGAAAAGGCAACGTGCTCGCCGGGGGTATCAATCCAACCAGGTTCAATCGCATTGACATTGATTTTGTGAGAGCAAAGCTCCACCGCGATGGATCGCATCATGTGATTCAAGCCAGCTTTGGCCGCACCATAGGCGACGCACAAACCGATGGGCATTTCTGCCTGCACGCTGGAAATAAAGATAACCTTGCCACCGGTTCCGCGAGCCACCATTTCACGACAGACGAGTTGGCTCATATGAAAGCCACTCGTCAACGTGCCCTGGATTGTTCGCTCGAATTCATCGGCACTATATTCAAGAAATGCGCCCCGGCGACTATAAGCCGGATTGCTGACCAGAATGTCAATTCGGCCCGCGGCCCGAATCGCAAGATCATGCAAATGTTCGCACCCTGCTCGCGAGAATACATCTGATTCAATGATATGACAGGTACGTCCCAGTGCGCGGATTTCATTGGCGGTTCCTTCGAGATCCAGCCCTCCCGGACGATCATTGATGATCAAATCGGCACCGTTAATTGCCATCTGCAGGGCGCAGCCCTTTCCGATGCCTCTGCCAGCGCCTGTAACGAGAGCGATCTTGTTCTGAAGTTTCAACATGACGGTTCAGGGACCTCCGGAGGTCAGTGAAAAGAATCTCGAACGACTTTTCGTCAAAAACAGACCAGGAGCGTCCTGCAGCCATGCACTGCCTGTGATCCACGGAGTAACACGCTCAACAAAGTCGAATTTCAATTTTTGCAGGTTGTGGAGTTGCCGTTTCTCAGGAGTTGTTTCGCAAACGACAGACAGTTCCCGTCAAATTCATCCAGCGCGTCAGGAGTGAATGGGTTTCCTGCAGCAGGTCAGGCAAATGGGCGATGCCTTTGGCGTCATGCCCCAATGGCAAGGCGAGTCGAGGGCGCAGCAACCTTTCATGTTGCTGCGTCAAATGCGGCCGAACATTCCTGAAGCATTTTCATGATGGCTCCAAATTCGCCGCCGTGATTCATCAATTGCCCACCTTGCTGATGGCGTTGTTTCAGAATTTCCGGAGTCGCTGCAGGAGCACCCCACGCGACCCCGTTCTTTTTGCATGCGGCTGCAACTTTTTCAAAGCATTGTTCCATCGTTCGATTTTCAGGATTCTGAACTTTCAGACGAAGTCCCAGGTCACCGGGGCCTATGAAGACGCCATCCAGTCCTGGGACCGCAGCGATTTCGTCAATGTTGTCGACGGATTCCAATGTTTCGATTTGCACGACAAGAAACGTTTCGCGATTTGCATCAGACGTAAACACCTCGGCGCCTTCAACCATGTAACTGGCGTCCAGTCCAGCTCCGTCCAGACCTCGGTCACCGACAGGAGGAAATTTTGTTGCATCTACCAGCATTCGGGCTTTCTCCGCAGTGTTGACGTGAGGAATCATGAGCCCCGTGGCGCCATCTTCAAGGTAGCGACAGAGCCGCGTTTTCTCCAGAGTTGGTGGTCGCAGCATGATGTCAATATCGTGAAGATGCGAATGAGTCAGCAGGTTTTGGACGTCGCGATCAGGCATACTGCGATGCTCAAGATCAAGCCAGATACAATCAAAACCGAAATACGCCGCCTGTTTGATAAAGGCGGGGATGTAGTGGCCGAGACAGCACATGCGGACAGGCTGGTTGTTGCGAATTTTGGCCAGTGTCTTACTTCTTCTCACGGATGATCAGCTTTCAGAGAGTTCTTCAGGAGCAAAAAATCAGACCGACGTCTGGGTTATTGAATTCGAAGCAATTGTTTTCTGGTTCGGACAAACAATGCCCCTTCAGCGATCGCCGGCGAACCAAGAACGGGATGCCCCATATCGTTGACGGAGAGGATTTTTAGTTCAGGCCCATCTTCGAGTACAACGATGTTGCCGTTTTCGCTGGCGATGAAAATTTTTCCGTCACCATAGACTGGTGATGCGAAGTAGTTGCCTGCGTTGTTAATTCGAGCAGGACCAAAGAGCTGTTTTCCTTTGTCCGTTTCGAAACAGGTCGCAATCCCTCCTTCCTTAACAAGCAACATTCGATCATTGACGACCAGTGGTGATACGATGTGATCGGTATACTTCGTGGCGTGCTTCCAGACGACATGTGTGCTTGTCACATCGCCGCGGCCTCCGCCTTTGACGGCCAGCACGAACTCATCGGCTGGAGTCGCAGAATCAAAAGTTGCACCAGCCCGATTGTTTGGAGCGAGAAAGGCAACATCCAGTTCTTCGCCTTCGAGGTCTCCGTCCTTATCGAGATCTCCCCGATCAAACGTCTTGTGATAGAATTCTTCCGGAACCGGGCGTGTCCCGAAAAATGCCTGAACCTCATCGCGAGTGATCTTGTTGTCGCTGTTTCCCGTTTCTGCCTGATCAATCGAGGCCAGCCACTGACTGGCAATGCCCTTGCTTTGTAGTGAAATGTAGACGACGCCCTTGTGGCATACCGGAGTTGTCTTGATATTCCTCAAGAGTGTCTTTGCTGACCAAAGCCTGTCTCCGGTTTTTGGATCATAACCAATCAGAAGACCAGTACCTGCGACGACAATTTCCGTACTGTGTTCCGTTTCGCAAATGACCGGATGGGAATAATTGACCGCCATATCGTTGCGGTCGTCCTTCCACAAGACCGTCCCCGTTTTGGAGTCAAATGCATATAACGCAGGGTGAAGGTCGTCATCCTGCACGAACAGCACCAGATCTTTGTACAGCACTGGTGACATCCCTGCACCCCACTTGAAGACAAAGTAGGGGATAGGAAGCTGCTGATGCCAAACGTCAGCTCCGGTTCTTGCATCGACGGCAACCATGCCGAGCGTTGTGAAATAAAAATACACTCGATCAGCATCTGCGGCGGGCGTGGAGTATGCGTGACTGTTTGTGAGGTGGATCTCGTCAGCATCACCGACTGGCCATGATCGCATCCAGAGTTGCTTACCCGAAACGGCATCAAATGCGTAAAGGCCAACCGTAGATTCATCGACCATGGCTGATGTGAAAACTCGCCCAGCCGCCACAATCGGGCAGCCAATGCCGTCACCCAGTTGTGCGGACCATCGAACGCGATCAGTGCTGGAAAACTTTTCTGGCAGCGGAGCTGTTGATGCGGAGACGCCTGAACAGTTTGGGCCGCGAAACTGGGGCCAATCGTCCGCCTGGGCGTGAGACAACATCAATGCGACGAGACAACAGAGCCGACTTTTCATTTCGAGTTCTCCGTCTTATGTGATGAAGGAGGTGCAGTCTGGTGAGTCGAGTTTGATGCGGCGGGACGATAACGCTACTCGATTCCTGAGCAACTTCCAACCGTGCGCTTGCAATCGGGCGTTCACTGTCCTGCAATCCGTGGGTTCTTCACATCGACATCAGGTGTAGTGACAATCGCCGTCCATCTCCAGGTCAGATTGCAAACTCCATGAGCTCAACGATTTTATCTCCGTTGCCTTTGGTATTGGCTGCTGGTTTGCAACCGGTCGATTACGCCATCGTGTTTTGCTACATGTTGAGCATGATGCTTGTGGGGTGGTATCTTTCTCGCAAGCAGGTCAACATCGAAGATTTTTTCGTCGGCGGTCGATCAATGCCATGGCTGGCGACAGGCATGAGTCTGATCGCCACGTTGATGTCGACTCTCAGCTATCTGGGCGCACCAGGGGAAATGATCAAGCATGGGATCGCACAGTTTCTGTCGATCATCGCGTTGCCCTTTGTCTTTTTGATTGTGTGGAACCTCTGGGTTCCTTTCTTCATGAGGCTGAAGCTGACCAGTGCGTATGAGTATCTGGGAATGCGCTTTGGATCTGGCGCTCGGTTGCTGGGCGCTTTGCTGTATCTCTACATGAGATTTTTGTGGATGGGAGCGGTGATCTACTCTGCATCGATTGCGATTTCACACATCACTCAGGATACCGCGCCTGGGGCCATTGCGAGTCTGTCCGGTGGGTTAATCAAATTCAATCCGACGTCGTGGTTTTATTTTGTGCTGGTCCTGACCGGCGTTGTCAGCACGGCGTATACGGTGCTTGGAGGAATTTCTGCCGTGATCTGGACAGATGTCATGCAGATGGTCGTGTTGTTGCTGGGGGCCATAGTAACTTTGATCGTGGTGGCAGTGAAAACCGGAACGGGGCCGTTTGTCTGGTGGCAGGAAGTGACCAGCATGAGTCACGAGATTCCACCGTTAGCCAGTTGGGATCTGTCCGTACGAAATACTGTCCTTTGGACTTTGTGCGGTACGTTTTTCTGGCAGATGTGTACCCATGTTTCGGATCAGGTTGCGTTGCAAAGATATTTTTCCAACACCGACGTCAAAGCAGCTCGCAAAACGGCGCTTGTGGGAATCACGCTGGATATCACGATGCAGTCGTTGCTGGGAATGGTTGGGGCTGCCCTGCTGGTCTATTACCTTCGCTTTTCAAGCGAACTGCCGCCAGGAGTGACGAGTCCTCTCACCGCAGGATTTACAGACAAGATCTTTCCGCACTTCATTAACTATGGCTTGCCGGTTGGCGTCAGCGGGTTTGTGATAGCGGCAATTTTTGCTGTGGCTCAATCGAGTATTGACTCGGGTATCAATTCAACGACATCGGTCATCATGGTTGATTTGGTTCGCAAATATCGGAAAACAGCGACCAATGAATCGACCGATTTGCGACTGGCAAAAATACTGACGATTGTAATCGGGGGCATTGTTACGCTGATGGGGATTTTGCTGTCACTTGCTCCCAAACATTACAATCTGATTGATCTGCAACTCAAGAGTTTCAATTGTGTGCTTGGGCCGCTGGGGGCAATGTTTATGGCCGGGATCCTATTGCGACATGTTGGACAAACTGCGGTTGTTCTGGCCGGAATTACGGGGGCGCTTGCCGGCTTAACGTTTGGATTTATGGATATTGTCTTCACGCCAATTGGGAAGGAACTCACTGGCAATGCTGAGTTTATTGTGAAATGTCCCTCGCCGTTTTTGATCATCCCACTGTCGTGGCTGGTGACGTTTCTTCTGTCCGCGGTGCTGGGTGGATTTTTTGCGGGGCCGACGCTCGATCAGGTTAAGCGATATACCTGGGTGGGAGCGTTTTACGAGGTGAAGGATCGAGTTTAGCGACAGGCTATCTGAATCACTTTGCGTGACTGTTTCTAACCAAAACAAAGTAGTCGGCCGCTCTGCTGGTCTTCACCGACGATCAATCGCCCTTCACCAATTGCAACTCCAGCGCTGATGCCACGGCCAGCATTGTACTTCCAGACTTCTTCACCGGACGCAAGTGAAATGCCGTAGAGGTTTCCGTCGCCGGAGCCCACGAAGAATCGATCGCCCACAACAGCCCCGGAACTTTCGATACGGGCTCGAGTTGCGAACGTCCACTTGACCATTCCCGTTGCGCGATCGACTGCGTGCACGTGTTTATCGTGACCGCCGACAATGACAAGTTCGTCAGTGACTGACGCAGACGCGTGGAACGGCATTTTGCGTGGCCCTTCATACTTCCAGATAAATTCGCCTTTGCGCCAGTCAACGCAGACGATCATGCCCGTGTGAGTTCCCACATAAAGCAAATCACCAACAACGGCTGGCGATGCGATCAGGAACGACTCAAGCGGCATGTCACGGAATTCCTTTCCGGTATTCAGGTCGATGACTCGCAGGTGCTCGTCGCAACCAGCCAGAAACGTGTAGTTGTCGGCAATTCCAGGAGAACAGTTGATTCGATCGTTGGTCTGAAATTTCCAGACTTCGTTGCCAGCTTTATCAAGACAGTAAAGAAAGCTGTCGTGAGATGCCAATAACAGGTGCTCTCCAAATAACGCAACGCATCCGGCGATTTCTGCATCGCTTGCGAAGACCCAAAGCTTCTTTCCCGTTGCCCTGTCGATGGCATGCATGACACCGTCTTCATCACCAAGATAAATGGTGGTGTCGGTGACTAGCGGAGATGCTTTGAAGCCCGCGGCAAACTTCTTCGGATCTGGATCTTCAATCGATCTGTATTTCCAAACTTCCTTGCCGGTGTCTAAATCGAGGCTATGTAAATATCCGGCGAGAGCAGGTGCGTAGACGTGTTTGCCCACGATTGCGACTCCGGCGACCCAGCCGTCCGGAGATGGAAACTCCCATTTGAGTTCTGGCTTGTCAGACAACTGGCTCTTAGAGACACCCCGTTGGTCTGGCGTTGCCCGAAACGAGGCCCAACTGGTTTCTGTTGGTCCGATTTCCGGAATCGATGTCGATAACGCAAATGCATTGCTGCCAAAATTCGACAGGGACGATGCTGCCGTTGCGGCCACGACAAGTTGTTGCAGCATTTGACGTCGGGTGGACTGGATTGATGCATCTGTTGGTCGAGTTGACGACGACATCTAAAAATCTCCTTCTTTCGAACCATTCCGGTGGACGCTGCCGATGCACTTTGCTGCGGTTTGCATTCAACCGGGTGCTGAACGCGATCCTGACAGCTTGGTGTACAATGATTGCCCTGGCCTGTGGCTGATTAAACAATATACGGCATCGAATGATGCGGCATGGAATAAGCTATCGCCGGATATGTGAAATTTTGCACGCGGACTTTTTTATCGCCTGAATTCTCAGGAATTCGGCCGCAATTCAAAACCTCATGATTCGCCGTGCGCCAAGAATAAACAAGTCTTCCGGCAATTGAAACATTCAGGACAACGCGTTGCGATACAGTTCCACGAACGAGGACGCATCCATGTTTCGCGGGTTAAATGTCCCTGTCCATTGATGAACAGCCTCAGCGGCCAGACGTTCCAGAATTTTTTCGTCGGCCGGTTCATCGATCGCCTGTGAGACTGAAACAGGCATGTCGGCGAGACGCAGAAATTCAGTAAAGCCGTCTGCCAGTTGCTGTGCGGCTGTTTCTGCGGAGGTCGATGCGTCCCCCCAGCCTGCGGTTGTCACCAAATCCTGATAGAGCGATCCGACGGACTCGGAATTCCACCGAATGACGTGAGGCATCATCAGGCCGACGGCAACACCGTGGACGGTTCCAAACTGAGCGGTTAATGGGTTGGCTGAAGCGTGGGCTGCTCCCAGCATGCTGTTTTCAATGGCAGCCCCGGCCAGAAATGCTCCCAGCTGCATTCGCCCGCGAGCGTCGACGTCTGCAGGATTTCTAAGTACAACGGGAAATGCCTCTGAAAGTAACCCCCAGGCCTGTCTGGCAAACATCTGCGAGATGGTGTTTCGCTTGGTTGTTACATAACTTTCGATCGCGTGTGTCATTGCGTCGATGCCAGTTGATGCTGTTACCGAGCGCGGCATCGTGACTGTGAGTTCTGGGTCCAGCACAGCGATCCTGCAGGCTGCTTTGATGTCGCCGCACGCCATTTTCATATGAGTTGCGGCATCGGCAATGACGGCGAAGGACTGAGCCTCACTGCCTGTGCCCGAGGTTGTTGGCACGGCGATCATGGGAAGCATTGGCAGCGTTGCTTTGCCAACACCGCGATAATCGTGCATCCGTCCACCGTTGGTCAGCAGAAAATTGGCTCCCTTTGCGCAATCCATGCTGCTGCCGCCACCGAGTCCGACGATTAAATCGACGTTGGATGGTTTGGCAAATGCCACACAGCGATCCACGTCGTCAGTCGTTGGGTTTTCGGAGACCTGGTCAAAGACAACAGACGCCAGGCCAGCAGCCGACAAAGACGCAATCGCGCGATCGCAATGCCCCACTTTACGCAGTCCGGAATCCGTGACGACCAGCACTCGCTTCGCGCACAATTCCTTCGCAAGGATGCCCAATTGCTCAAACGCGCCGCGACCAAAGACCAGTCGCGTGCGTTGGTGGAAATCAAACGGACTGAGTGCGTAGAGGTGATCGCTGGAAGTCATAGATTCTGAAGGGGCAGTGGCAGTCATGGATGCCCAAAATGCAGGACAAGGTTGAGGCGGATTATCTGGAAAGCAGTTCACTTGATCATGTGGTTCTCAACAATGCGGTGATAACAGCGAACGATTTCCTGATTCAGTTGAGGTAACTCCGGGGGAATTGGTCAGTAGATCCTCGCCGCCGGTCTGACCATTTCACGAGTGACGATAAGCAACAAACTTCCAGCGTGCAACCTTCCTGCCGGAAAACAGGCCGAACGCGCGGGACACTTTGATGTCGCGAAACTCGGAATCCTGACTTCTCCTCAATTCACAGGTTCTCTTTTGTAAGACCTTCCATTTCCATGGAATCAAGGGTAGACAGATGAACTTGCCTGGCCTGCAGCGGCGGCTTCGCGGGACATTCTGGCTATCACTCTGCGGAGTGCTCCATTGCTGGTTACGGTCTGACGAAGCGTTGATCTCGATACTTCCGAATCAGGGTGAGTCTCGAAAGATCGTACCGAGCTTTGTTGTGGTCATCGTGGTGAGAAATGAGGCATCGAAAAGCGGGAGAGACTTCGGCGTTCCGGGGGCACGGGCGTCTCGCCCGCTTATCCGTTCGCTCGCCGACACCTCATTTCTGACCGCACAAGGAATACAAAGTGGCCCGTTGTGTGGCGATCGACGACAATCCGATGCCCGATGCCCGATGCCCGACGCTCCGAAAATTGCGTAGAAGTCGTCGCAATGTTTCCGTGCAAGTGAGGGTTTGTACAACCACAAGTCGAGTGCTCGAACGCCGTGTTGGGTTGTTCATTGGGTGCAATCGGGACGTCATTACGAACTGCACGCTTTACTGCAGCGCGATTTAGGGGATTGAAAGAAGGGCTTTCACCAAAACAAGTTAGGCTGAAGCCGTCTGGGCTCTGTTGTTTTGGCTCCGTTCCTAAACGTCGTTCTGCGTGGAACGATGAGATAATACTTCGGTCTGATGAAATATCTGTGAACGCACTGTATCCCGGGGTGGTGAGTCGCAGCGGTCCTGATAACTTTCAAATCGTTCACCGCCGTGTCGATCGTGGATGCCTTTTTGCCAGCGGCAGACCTTTCCGTCGTTGAGTTGGCGTGAAATCAGGGCAACTCGAAGTCAGTGCGACCGTGAATCGGGGATTCAGTTGCGGCGGACGCCTTTTTTGGGGCACTTTTGTGCTTTGGAAGCCAGCCGGATACCAGGCAAAAAAAATTTGGCACACCTTGCGCCCAGACGGTGGTTTACTTTATGAAGGCACTAGGAGTCTGTCCCGATACCTCGTTCGACCTGGAAATTACTGAGCCGATGCGCTAAAAACCGCCACCGCTGCTGTTCCATTCTATTTTCAGCAGCTTTCGTCAGCGATTTTGGGCTCGACATTGAGTTGAGGTCAGGGATGAGTCGAAC
>JBGSVD010000038.1:0-27285 GCA_041753135.1 Planctomycetaceae bacterium | reverse complement strand
ACTTCAAAAAGCTGCAACTGTTCCGTACACTGTGTCTCGGACATCGATCTGCCTTCCGTGCGTGTTAAGTGATGATTAGACAACCACTTATACGCATGTGAAGGCTTTTTCGTTGGAACGTGGTGCGCAATGCAGGCTAGGCTGCGGCTGAGTCACCGCGAAGAAGAACTTTTCGATCTCCTCGAACGATTTCTTCAGTGATCACAAACTTCTGACCGCGTTCCAGTTCAGGAAGTTCAAACATCAGTTCAAACATGACTTGTTCGAGAATGCTTCTCAAACCGCGTGCACCAGTCTCGCGAATTCTCGCCAGGTGTGCGATTTCCTTTAGTGCACCGTCGGTAAATTCGAGCTGACATTCTTCCATGTCGAACATCTTCTTGTACTGGCGAATCAGAGCATTGCGTGGCTCTGTCAGCACTTGAACAAGTGCTGCTTCGTCCAGTGGTGCGAGGGTGCCAATCACTGGCAATCGTCCAAGCAGTTCAGGAATCAGTCCGAACTCCATAACATCTTCGACCGTCGCTTCAGCAAGCAGCTGCTCGCGAGCCTGTTCTTCATGCGATTCGTTGTTGTTTCCGAAGCCAATCACCTTCTTGCCCATACGACGAGCAATGATGTCTTCCAATCCAACAAACGTTCCACCGCAGATGAACAGAATGTTGGTCGTGTCGATCTGGATGTACTGCTGTTCCGGATGCTTTCTGCCTCCTTGCGGTGGCACGTTGGCAACGGTGCCTTCCAGCATTTTCAGCAAGGCCTGCTGCACACCTTCACCAGAAACGTCGCGAGTAATGCTGACGTTCTGGCTGGTCTTGCCAATCTTGTCGATTTCGTCGATAAAAATAATGCCTCGCTGAGCAGCTTCGATATCAAAGTCTGCGGCATGCAGAAGCTTCAGAAGCAGATTCTCAACGTCTTCACCGACATACCCGGCTTCTGTCAGCGTTGTTGCGTCGCCGATCGCAAAGGGAACCTGAAGAGACTTCGCAAGAGTCTTCGCCAGCAGAGTCTTTCCAGAACCTGTCGGGCCAATCAGCAGAATGTTGGACTTTTCAATTTCCACATCTTCGGTGCCAATTTCCAGGTTGTGCATCAGTCGCTTGTAATGACTATGCACAGCCACAGACAGCAGCTTTTTGGACTTGTCCTGGCCGATCACATACTGATCCAGCTCTTTGACAATTTCTCGAGGCGTCGGAACGCGATTGAACAGCTTCTTGGAAGAACCCCGACGGCGGCGTTCCTGATCCAGAATAGACTGGCAGAGTTCAATACATTCTCCGCAGATGTAAACATCTTCGGGGCCTTCAACCAGTGGCCCTACTTCCCGGTAGTTCTTTCGGCAAAATGAACAGTTGGCATTTCGCTTGCCCTGTTGTGATGTTTTGCCTGAACCAAATTCCTTACCTGATGCCATTGTTATCCCTTTGGATGTTCTATCGCGTTTTTCGGGCAACTCATCATGACCCTGGAGTAGTGAGTCGTAAAGTCGTCAGAAAAAAGCATGCGGTTCGCAGGTTATGGACGCTCCGGGTTGTCGGCTTCCCTGCCAACCTGTCTTGTTTCGTTTCTAATTCGTCTTGTTTCGCTCGTTTGGGTCCTGACTTTCCGAACCAGCCATCTTTGGCTGCCACGAAGTTCAGGTTATGCTATGAGAAAGCACTAGTCCGTTGGAGCAATATTCTCGTGTTCTGTTTCAGCTGGACCACCATCAGTGTTCCCCTCACCTGTTTCGGATTTTGGAGCAATCAACCGTTCGGGCAGATCGCCGGTATCCTGTGAAGAGTTGGGAACATTTGTCGAACTGGTGAAGGTTTCCGGTTGGTTCGAATCTACGGCTTCTAACCGAAGATTTTTTGTCTCTGGCTGTTCGTCAGAAACTTCTGTTTCAGTCCGGGCTTTCTGCGTTTCAGACAGCCCCGTATTGGCAATCTTTGCTGTTGGTCGAGTGGTTCCGGCTGGTTGAAGTGTCACATTCAAACGTCCGACAATTTGCCCCTTGATGGATCGGAATTCATCGTCTGTCAGGTCACCCTGACGTCGCAAATCGTTCAATGCCAGGAGCATCTCTCGATCGGCTTCGGCAGGATCAACATCTTCGTTCACTCGTGCTACCAAACGAAGAACTGCCCAAATCAGCACGACCAGACACGCTGCCGCAACCATAAACTGAAACCACGTGACGTTCGGCAATTGCAGCAACTTGGCCCAGTCAGTTGTCTTGCATAACCAATCCCCACCAACAGCTCGAGCGTTGTTCCTTAAAACGTTCCAGATAATAAAGTCTGTATTCATGAATCGATGTGTCAGAGTTTCTGAAGCGATTGTCTAATTCGATCAGGATTTGGATCTTTCACATTCTCTTCCAGCGACCATGAGAATGTTGAATAGCAATTCAGATGCCAATGCAAAGACTACAAACCAAATCTGTGTCCGCCGAGCAACTTTTCCTGATTTTCCGTGCTTGACGACAGATTGGCGGAGCTCCCGCCTGCGTCACGAAATTCTCGGTGGATCGTGAGGTGGACGGTTTTGCAATCTTGACAACACGGGCTTGTAAATGATTCTTCGTTTCCAAACCAAATTGAGCATTCGGTAGATTCTGCTAAATATCCAGCAATGGTTTCCTGGGTATCACCTGGTGGTGTTTGTTGGTCACTTCCCGTGACCGGCGGTTTCTCGTCAGGATCAAACAGTGTTACTTGAAATGTTGACGGAGTTCTTTGCTGCAGGGAGTTTCTGAAAATGAATTGGATTGATCGCAAACGTCTTCAAACTGAGGTACTCGCAGGCACATTTTTGAACCTTGGTTCAGCAAGTGCGGCTGAAATTGCAGCGGACGCAGGATTCGACTGGCTGCTTATTGATCTTGAGCACGGATCGGGCACGCTGTCCGAGTTGCGATCACAGCTTTTGGCGACGCGAGGTTCTGCGGCTGCTCCGATCGTTCGCATCCCATCGATCGATGTCGATCTGGTCAAATTTGTGATGGACAGCGGGGCCGCGGGCGTGATGTTTCCATACGTTGCTACCGCAGTGGATGCTGCTCGAGCTGTAAGTTGCATGAAGTATCCGCCCGCGGGAGTGCGCGGCGTTGCGCAGGTCATCCGGGCGACTGATTATGGTCGAAACTGGAAGTCTTATTTGAATGAGTCGAACGACCGATCACTTTCGGTTATCCAAATTGAAACGCCGGACGCTGCCGATCGTGCGGAAGAAATTGCCGCTGTGGCCGGCGTCGATGTGCTTTTTGTCGGGCCGATGGACTTATCGGTGAACCTTGGGCATCCGGGAGATTTCACTCAGCCTGGATTTATTCATCATCTTCAACAAGTCGTTTCCGCCTGCCAGCGACACGGAAAAACGGCCGGCATTTTGTCACGCGCCGAACTTGTCGAGCAGCATCGTTCACTGGGATTCCGTTTCATCGCACTTGGCTCCGACTCCGGGGCGATTGTGCAGTCAATGCAGAACAACGTATCCGCGCTGCGAAAACCACTGTGATACAGGTCCTTATCAGATCTTGTTGAAAATCTCGGTTTGGGAATCTGTAAGAGCATGTCTATGACAGGTGAGCCTCTTTCTGGGAAGCTGTGTCACGCAAGCAGCGAAGGCTAGCAGCGAAGCGGGTGAATTGAATCGAATCGAATCGTTCGCTCACTCGAAGGCTGCCAGCAAGCTCAGCTCTGGTTTTACTGGTCCGGATTTCCAATCGCCCACATGCAGTCAAACGTGGTGTCACGTCGCCAAATAGCACGGAACGTTAAATAAGGATCAGAGCTTTTTTGTTCGCAGCCCCGGAGACACATTCCGGCTCAAGAAACCTGACAAGTATTTGACACTCATTCCTTATCACATGAATCTGTCCAACGTATGAGCACTTCGCCGCAAACTGTTTCCGCCGCACTGCATTATTTTCAGTTGCCGCGCACGGTTCATGTTTTGTGTGTAGGTTCATTCATCAATCGAGCGGGTGGGTTTGTAATGCTTTTCCTGACGATCTACGTCAGTGAAGTGCTTGGACTGGGGAAAACGTTTGCCAGTTACTGCATCGGAGCATTTGGACTAGGCGCCGTGGTTTCATCATTCGTTGGTGGGCAACTGGCCGATCAGTTTGGTCGCCGACTGACAATGCTGATCGCGCTGTTCGGCGGTGCTACGGCCTTAATGCTGCTGAGTCGAATCACGAACGGCTGGTTGTTCATGGCCGGAATGTTTCTCTTCGCCATGATTCTGGACATGTACCGTCCGGCAACTTCCGCAATGATCAGCGATGTGACATCCGCCGACCAGAGGCCTCACGCGTTTGGTCTGATGTACATTGCCATCAATCTGGGATTTGCCATCGCACCGCCGATTGGCGGCTTTCTTGCGGAGCGGTCTTTTCAATGGCTCTTCTGGGGTGATGCCATCACAACGGCATTGTATGGCGTGGTGATTCTGTTGCTGGTTCCCGAATCGCGACCGCGCGTAACCCGTGCATCGTCACCCTCAAATCGGACGTCGATGGAACCCGCAGGAAATCCGTACGAGCCGCCACTTGCTGAATTAGCTGCCCTCGACGAAGCCGAACGAAGTGGTCACGTGGAGGCAAATGTGGAATCCACGCCCAGCGACGAGCTTGTCTCGTTTCGATCGGGTTTGACATACATCCGCCAGGACGGCGTGTTTCTGATCTACTGCCTTTGCTGCTTGTTGTCGAGCATCGTTTTCATGCAGGCGTTTGTCACGCTGCCGTTGTATTTGCTGAGCAAGGGGTTTTCCAAAAGCGAATTTGGCAGCATGATCTGCATCAATGGAGTGCTGATCGTTTTGTTCCAGTTGCCACTGACTCACTTTCTTCGCCGATACTCCAGAACAAAAGTTGTCCTGATCGGCGAACTTTTATTGGCCGCTGGATTCGGGCTGACGGTCTTTGCAGATTCGGCCGCATTCATCGTATTCACGATTGCGGTCTGGACATTCGGGGAAATTTTCCAGGCACCGTATAAGTCCGCAATTGTTGCCGAGATGGCTCCGATTGCTCTGCGAGCACGCTACATGGGAGTTTTCAATTTGTCGCATTCATTCTCTTTGATGCTTGGCGCACCGATCGGAGGATGGATTCTTGATGCGTTCGGACCGTCGGTCCTTTGGCCTGGCTGTGCGGCTCTGCTGACAATAACCATGCTGGCCTATGCCTGGATTCTGAACCGCCACGCGAAATCGAATCGGCTGAACTGAAGCTCCGCGTTTTGCACGTCCCGAGACTCATAGAAGTTCAGAAGACTCCCACTGGAAGCCAAGTTGACGCTACTACAGTCAACCGTTCTCGCAGGTTTTGCAATTTCAGAATCGAACGTTGGTTTTCGCGTTCCGCCGGCCACAATATTCTTCCCTCCGACGGAAAGACAGCCTGTCAAGATCCGAGACTGCGTCCGCCAACCGGTTGGAAGTCGTGATTACTCGCCAGATGTCGTCAAAATTGTTAGGCTGGCGACGCTGATGCAATCAGGAGTTGGAACGTTTTAGACTCAAATCACGGGACGCCCACAATGCGGTTGGATATGTTTTTGAAAGCGTTTTGCGGGCAATTGCTCTGCGTCAAAGTTGTGCTGATAATACTGGCGTGCTTCTCAGTAACGCATTGCGAAGTCGCGAATGCGGACGATACCAAACCTGTCATCCTTCTAACCGGATTTGAGCCGTTCGGACCGCAGCGCCCGCCAAACCCTTCATGGGAAGGGATCAGCGAATTGAATGACACCGAATGGGACGACTATCGCATTGTCGCTCATCAAATGCCGGTCGTTTGGGGCGAGCCACTGAAACATCTGCAGGAACAAATTCAGAAGCATCATCCCATTGCCGTCTTCTCGTTCGGACAAGGAGCTCCGGGCTCGTTTGCCGTGGAAACAAGGGCGGTGAATATTCGAGGACAAATCAGGGATAACTCAGGAAGTTTGCCTGTGGCGGCTTCGATCACCAGCGACGGCCCGGCAGAGTTTTCAGCGTCGATCGACAGCAAGAGTCTGGTCGAACAGCTTTCCAGCAAGGGTTACTCTGTTAGAGCTTCAAAGCAGGCAGGCCAATATCTCTGCGAAGAAACTTTGTACTCACTGGAGTACATTCGAAAACAACATCCAGACCTTGCCGTGTCGTTCTGTCATGTGCCGCCACTGGGCTCTCGAATTGACAATATCGTTGTTGATAAAGCGCTGATCCAGAAGTTTGTTCGGGACTATCTTCAGGCGTGGAAAACAACATCAAAGCTGCGCAAAGCGGCAGCCTCCGAGGCGAATCCAACGTCCATGAAGTCCGGCGCTTTCGTGACTGATCCTGTTGCCATCGAACCTGTTGCAATGGAACCGGAGAATCCTGAACTTCCAGCCGTGAAGAAATTAATCGAAGGTTACTTCAAATCGTGGTCGGAGCAGCGAATGAAAGACTACGGAAATTGTTTTGCCGAAGGATCGGTGATTCAGGAAATTACTCGCAGCGGCGAAGTTTACACTCAGCAGAAAGGACCGTTTGTGGCAGGGCAAACGTCGTACCACAAATCGGCCGTCCATAAAGCGATAGAAGTCCCCGTGCGGACGGACGTCACATTTGAAGCCGGTCTGGCTCGAGTCGTCGTCTATTGGAAACTAACCGCGGGACCTCGTCTGCAATTTGGTTATGATCACTTCACATTGATCAAGCAGGACGGCGAATGGAAGATCGTAAATCTTGTGTTCTACGGCACGAACGACAAAGAATAAAACTGGTTTTGAAACTTGCGGGATTCTGAGGCCGCTAAATCCCCGTCCCGCTCCACCGCTTTCAGAACCGCCAGCAACAGCAACAGCAACAGCAACAGCAACAGCTTATGCGGCGCCTCACCGTTCGGATTCACGCCACGCAGTTCTTACAACCATCTTTCGAATGCCATGGTGTGAAACTCCTCAGTCGTTTTTCGGTTCCAGCAGAATCCCGATTCGCGTTACGCATCGCATGCGCGGCATTGAACGCAACTATTGATACCACACGGGAGGCCGGAGAATTATGGGGCCCTTGGCATCGATCTGGATCGCATCCTGATGCTTTGCGTGCCAGTAGTGAAATAACATGGAGAGCCGTCGATCCTCGGCAACCATCAGCGATTGTTCGGCAGGCGTTTCATCAAGATTCACCGCCACCATCCCGAGCTTCCGCGTCAGATGTTGCTGAGCCCGGTTGCCGTCGAACCGAGCTTCTGATTCATCAAGCGAGACGTAAAGTTCCATCGTCATCGGCAAGGCCAGCGTCTCGGCGTCCAGCAATGTTCCCAGCCGAGCGTTGAGAAACGCGCAGAACTTCGATGGAGCAAATTCACCACTGGACGGATCGAATGCGAAGTATCGCACACGCCGACGTCCCCAGAGTCTTTGCCCGGCCTCAGAGTTCATTTCGCGATTCCATGTCGCGATGTTACATGCGACATCCAAAGGTTCACCGACAAAATGAATTTGATGTTGATCAGAATCAAAGCACGGCTTTGCCACCGCCAGAGCCCGATCAATCTCGGCGTCGACATCGAGCGAACGGAGAGAAGATGTGCCATCGCTGCCGGTGTTGAGTCGTTTGATTTCCTCCGGAGCCATTGACGGCAGCAACACCGTCTGAAACGCCTTCATTCCAATCCGCCGCATCAGCAGCACAGTATTCGCCGCCAGGTTCCTCCGTCCTCGAGCGACATGAGAACTCATCATCGACACAAACGTGTCGGTCGATCGTTGCGGCTGAAACAAATGAGCCGTCGCGAACTTCGCATGATTCGCAACGGGATCAGCGCGACTGACTTCAAACTCAATCCACAACCGATGCAACCCATCATTCGACGCCAACAAAACATCCGCCTGCGGCGCATACCCAAGCAGTCTCTCGAACCGCTCATCCAAAACCCGAGCCTCCGTCTCACACCGCCAACCGCGAGGTGTACGAGCGACAAACTGGTCCTGGAGATATATGGCAAGCTGGCCCAAACGACTCGAACTCCAAACCTCGATTGATTCAACGATGTTAAATGGACGTAGCGTAACACTTGGCCGCAGGCAGCCGCCACACTGTACAGTCGAACCCGAAGTTTGAATCGCGGACCAAGCGTCAAGGCAGCTGACCAAACGCAGAGGTCGCAACCTAAAAAAGGCAACCCAAAATGGCAATTTGCGTCTGACAGCATGCTGAGCGTTAGGCAAGCATGAATGTTCGGCTGTAGCCTTCGTCGGGCTCTAGAATGACAACAGCAATTTGGTAGACTCTAAGGGCATTGATCGAAAACGTTCTTCGCACCAAAGTTTGCGTAATGATGTCGCAGAAAACCTTCACATCAGAAGGCTGCAGTTTTGCTACTCCAGAGCGTACGTACTTTTGGGGGGATCTGAATGTCAAGTATGGCAGCAAATACCATAAAAAAGAAGCCTGTTGCGTTCGACTGCTTCGCCGGATGTGGTGGTATGTCTCTTGGGTTTCGGCAAGCGGGGTTTTCGGTCGTCGGTGCGATTGAGATTGATGCTGATGCTGCAGGTGTTTACACGCTAAATCACCCAAGCGTTCGCGTTTGGGCCGAAGATATCAGGACATTGACAGATGAAGCGATTTTGAAGGAACTCCGACTCAAGCGAGGAGAACTTGACTTGCTAGGCGGTTGCCCTCCGTGTCAGGGTTTCTCGACTCTGCGCACATTGAATGGGGGGCGGGATATTTGTGATGACCAAAACGACCTGATTTTTGAGTTTCAGCGACTGGTCCTCGGTTTAATGCCGCGACAGGTAATGATGGAGAATGTGCCGGGACTTTTCGGAGACAAACGTTTCAGGCAGTTTACGGCCGTTCTTCAAAGCGCTGGGTACGACGTAAAGGCGGATGTCTTGAATGTCGCTGATTATGGCGTTCCTCAGCGGCGCCGGCGATTGGTAATGTTGGCGAGTCGTGTTTCTGCGGTGGCATTTGCCAAATCGTGCCGCACCATAAGTACGGTTCGCACCGCAATTGGACGCTTGCCATCTGCGGGTAGCAGTGGGGATCCATTGCATGACATCCCAGAAAATCGTACGCCCAGCGTTGCGGCTCGAATTCGCAGTGTTCCCACCAATGGTGGAAGTCGTTCTTCGCTTCCCGAACATCTACGGCTGGAATGCCACAAAAAATCCAATGGGTTCAAAGACGTCTATGGTCGAATGGCGTGGGATGCCCCGGCGCCAACAATTACAACAGGATGCTTTAATCCATCCAAAGGCCGGTTCCTCCACCCCGAAGCAAATCGAGCTATCACAATGCGTGAGGCTGCCCTGCTTCAGTCATTCCCAAAGTCGTACAAGTTTCCCGCAGCTCTCGGAAAAGTGAAAATTGCCACGATGATTGGTAACGCGCTTCCGCCAAAGTTCATCAAGCGTCATGCAAGACAATTGCTCTCGAGTGAGGCAATGCACGGTCCGTCGCCGAGGAAGCAATAAATGGCCAAGAACAAATTGGAAGTCGTTCAATCGCAGCCAGAGACACTGCCCTTCATTATTCATCCTCGTGTCTTCAAGGCACTTGGAACCGATTTGGTTACAAACGATGTGGTGGCCATCATCGAGTTGGTGAAGAACGCTTACGACGCATACGCCACTGCGGTCGAAATTCGCTTTATCGAAGACGCAACAGGATTGGTACTGGAGATCGAAGATAACGGGTCTGGAATGAGTCGAGAGACAATTCGAGAGGCGTGGTGCACCGTTGCAACTCCGTATCGGCAGCAAAATGCGGTGGCAAAATCCAAAGGAAATCCCGATCGGCGTACCTCGGGAGAAAAAGGGCTTGGCAGACTTTCTGCTGCTCGGCTCGGAACCAAATTGGAAATGGTGACGCAATCTGCTGGTGAGGCATGCTGGACATTGAACGTAGACTGGGAGCAGTTGGCATCGGCTGGTAGCCTTGAGCAATGTGTTGCTACGATTCAACGAACAGACCCGTCGCCGCTGAAAACATCTGGAACGTTACTCAGAATTGCTCCCTTGCGGACAGTCTGGAACGAACAAACGTGGGATGATCTTCGTGACAATCTGGCTCGACTGCTCCCGCCATTTGGTGAAGTAGGCGGCTTCTCGATTCGAATTACAACGCCGGGTGAAGCGGGTGACGAAGTAAACATCGAGCCCCCAAGCTTTCTCCGTCATCCTAAATATATGATCCGAGGGCGCGTAAGCAACAACGGCGCCGTCCAATACGAATACAAGTATCGCGCCGTTAACGGCGACGGACATCGCACCGCAAAAGGAAGTCTTAGTTGGGGCCAAGTACAGGGCGATTGCGTGCTAAGTCATTATCCGAAGAGGACTTTTGCGAGGTAGTCGGTGTCCCATGCGGCGAGCAGTCGTTTGTTCTTGATCCCCAGCTTTTCGGTTTTTTCATTTTTCAGCATGCTCAAAGCGAAGCGCCGGATCACGCTGAGGTTGGCGTCGCTGTGGCCTTTGCGGACTCGGCAATCGTCTTCACGGAACGTCACATCCAGTTGCCAGTGCAGACTGTTTTCAATGCCCCAATGAGCTCGCACGGCATCCGCAAATCGTTTGCCGGAAACGTAGCGAGTCAGAATGTAGTAACGAATCTCAGTCTGTTCTTTGCCATCACGAACTGTGATGTTGGTCGACATGCCGATCGCCCGCACGCTCTTCCAGCGTTCCAGATTTTTGACGGATTGTGGTACAGGACAGATCGCATAAGTCCGGCACTCATCTCGACCGTGTCCCTTCTCTGAAGAATCCATCCAGCGAACTTTTGCATCCTCAAAATCTGTTTCGATGAGTGCATCAAAATGCTGTTCAATCGCGGCATATAGCTTCGGTTGATTCTTCTTCACGGCGATGCAGGCATCCGCTTTTTTCTCGACGATCGTTTCGATGATTTCTGTCTGACAGCCCATTGCATCAATCGTCACCATCCCGCCGGAAACATCGATTAAATCCAGCAATTTCGGGATGGCCGTGATCTCGTTGCTCTTGGCATCAACAACAACCTGACCCAGACTGATGTGGTTCATTGTGGCCCATGCGCTCACCATGTGGATGGCCGACTTGCTGCTCGCGGCGTCGTAGCTGCGACGCAGTGTTTTGCCGTCAATCGCGATTACCTGCCCTGATGTGATTTCATGGAGTGAAGTGATCCAGCTCAACAGACACGTCTCAAACTCACGCGAATTCATCGCCGCGAAGATGGCATTAAATCGATCGTGCGACGGAATGCCCGCACTGAGATCCAGATAACGTGCCAGCCATGTTCTGTTCTTTGTGGCCCATCGCGCGATGGCGACAAAATCATCCGCGCCGCTGATCACGGCACACAGCGTCATGACCACGACATTCAGTAGCGGGTAAGTCGGCTCACCTCGCCGCGGATCGGTTAGATTCTCAAAGTGAATTCGCACATCCGCCCGGCCTCCTGTTGCGATCATCTGCTGTCTCCATAAGCCGCGCCCTCGTGCTGATTTGATAACCTCAAATCTAAGCTCGCTGACTGCTTCCCAAAGTATCGCATATTACCCAGTGTGGCGCAATCGCCCTGCCGTGGAAGGAGGTTAGCCATTCACTCAGGCCTGTCGAACCATTGGCTTTTTGGGAGACGCAGAGTTGGAGTTCATCGTTGATGGTAAACGCGCCACGGTCGAAGAGTTTGTGGTGCATGCTGCAGAGGGCCAGGCCGTTGGATTCCAAATCCGGGCCGCCGGCTTGATGCCATTTGATGTGAGCGGCCTCGAGGGCGACTTGCGTTGACCCCAGTCGCAGGTCGTAACCACAAACGGCACAGCGATACTCATATGCCATGAGCACTCGCTCGCGAAATGCCGGATCGCGACGTCGGCGAAGGGTTTGCTCGAACTGGATTTCCAATCCGACCGCATCCAAAAGGTCAGCATAAAACGTCTGCGGGAAATGTTGATTCAGGATCTTCAAAGCCAACTCAGAGACGAGTGCAGGATTGGCTAGCAGCAACTGAAACGCTTCTTCGGTGAAGCCGCCGTGAACATTGTGCTTCAGCAATTCTGATTTTTTGACGTCCGAATTGCTGGCTCGGCACATCAGGTTCGATAAGTTGCCGAGTTCCCAAATGCCATCGTTTTCGAGCCGTTGAAAAGGGTATTCCGTGTGGCACGATTTTCGTTCGGGGCCAAATTCAATCAGCAACGGCCGCAGCTCGCGATCGACTTCGGCATACGGGATCAATCGCGACGTATCATCCAGACATCTGCCCAGAGCGTACAGGAGCAACAACGGTTTGTGTGGTGCTCGTTGCTCACCACGTTTCCAGACTGTGATCTGGCGGATTTGTTGTTTCAGCTCGTCGGGCGTCATTGCAGGATTGTGCATCATCCGCGATCGAACTGTCAAATCGCCGCGAATCCGGGATCGCAATTGATAACCGCCCGATGACTAACGAGCTGTCTCAACCGAAGTCTGCACACAGCGGGATTTCTTCGGTGCAGTCAGCATCGCGATGGTCATCGACTTCAATAAGAAAGTGACATCCATTCTGCTCAGAACGCCGCAGCAGAAATCGTCGCCCGAATGCAATCTTCCACACAAAACATCGCATTTGTGGGGGGGATTACTGGGGGGACATGGCTCAGATGCCGGTTTAACTTCGGACGAGATTTTCGTCCTAAAGTCTTTGCTGTATATGCTTTAGGGAAATGCCCCCGATGCGATTCGAACGCATGACCTTCGGTTTAGGAAACCGACGCTCTATCCAGCTGAGCTACGAGGACTTGAAATCAACCGTACTCGGAGTGTCAAAGCAGGACACACACGGAGTATGCAGGATCATAAAGTATCGCGGCGAATCGGACCAGTTTCAAGCGGGTCTCGTTTTCACTCGTTTTGCGATCTTTGCTAAGAAGTGTACCGTGCAGGTGCAGGTTCTGCGACGTTTTTCCATCGGACACTGCCTCAATTGGCTATCCGAGCGAATGATCAGTTGAGACCAAAGCAATCCGACGCCAGTTGACGAGGATGCTCGTGGGCTGTTAGTGCGCGGGCAGGCAACGTGGTGAGTACCACACAAATCAAATCGCGTGCCGGATCGGCCCAGGCGATTGTGCCGGTTGATCCAGTGTGGCCGAATGTTGAAGAACTGCACCCTTTGCAGGCGGATTCCATGCCGACATCAAATCCAAGCCCGCGAGTTTCCATTCCCGTGGGATTGTGATTGGCAATCATCAGTCGGGCGACATCCGGCGGGAAGAGCTTTCCGGTTGGATGCAGGAACTCTCTCAGGAATCGCCCAACATCAGGTGCCGAAGCCTGAACACCGCCCCATGGAGCACCAAGTTGTCGCCAAAACGGACTGTTCCAGTCCCAGCTTTTTGATTCCTCAGAACCAGAGCCTGATTCCACAGCTCCGAACTCTACCTGGCACGACATCGACTGACCGGGATCCAGCGTTCCAACTCCGAGTGCAGAATGTTGCATATCGAGTGGCCGAAGTACCACATGATCCACCAGCTCCCTGATCTCCGTACCAGACAGACGCTGAGCAATCTCAGCGGCGAGCAGTATTCCCATGCTGGAATACTCGTATTGTGAGCCCGGTTCAAAATGTGGACGAAGCGTGATCGCCTGATCGACAAACTCCGACAACTTTGCATGTCGACTTCGCAGTTCTGCATTGTTCGGCAATTGATCCGGCAGCCCGGAGGTGTGTGTCAACAGCTGCCGTATCGTCACTCGACCCTGTGCATCATGCTGAAACTGTGGAATGTGTTTCCGCACAAGATCATCCAGTCCAAATTTTTCCTGCTTTAAAAGTGTCAGCAATGCGACCATCGCGATCGGCTTGGAGATTGAGCCCAGCAAGAATGACGCGTCGGGCGTTTTCGCTTCCCCGAATGAGTGAGCCATCTGAATGTTGCCGCGCTGCAGAAAAATCGACGCAGCTCGCACCTGCTGACTGTCTGTTGCATCCTGAAGGATTTTTAACGCCTTATCGAATTGACTGTCCTGCGCGGCAGAAAGAATGGGGCTCATCCCAACAACTCCAGCGGCAAACGTAAGCATCGATCGACGAGTGATTCCGGGCATATTGACGACTCTGCTTTTATCAAATGATCACAAGTGCAACCTCGTTGGCCGGTTTCTCAAGACGCAGGTGGTGACAAGCGAAACGCAGGCACACCAGCACCAGCACCCGGTGTGCCTGCGCTTCGCTTGTCACACCCTACCGCTCTCGCTCATTTTTCCGGCGCAGCGTCTTCCGTTTTGTTGTTGTCTGGCTGGAGTTGACGTTCGAGGAAGTTGTAGGCCTTGGTGAGTGCTTCAGGATTCATCGCCGCCTGAATGTGTCCCGCTCCGTCAATTTTATGCATTTCAACGGTGACGCCTTTTTCCTTCAACGCGTTGTAGCATGGCATCGACCATGTCAGCGGAACAAGCTCATCCGCGGTTCCGTTGAAGAAGAATACAGGCGGGTCATCTTTGTCGGCGAATGCTGCGGCTGATGCGTTATGAAATTTCTCCGGGACAGTTTTCAGGTCGCCGCCCATCCAGTATTCGGCCCATTTTCCGTCGTCTGGAAACCATCGAAAATCTGTAGGAGCACCGCCGGCTGCCACGGCTTGAATCCGAGTGTCGACATTGCCATTGGAATCGTTCGGTGCTTCCCCTGTTGTTGCTAGAAGACAGACGAGATGACCGCCTGCAGAGTATCCAATCGCACCAAGTTGTTCGGGATTCACTTTGTACTCTGACGCATTTTTACGAATCCATTTGACGGCTTCGCGACAGTCGTCAATCTGTGCGGGGAACTTGTGATCTGGGGCGAGCCGGTAATCGATCGCAAAACAGACGAATCCTTTTTTCGCCAGGGCATTCGCGTAGCCGTGAAGTTGTTTTCGATTTCCCGAGCGCCATGCGCCGCCATGAACGACGAGGACAGCGGGGTGTGAACGATCTTCTACTGGTACGAAAGCGTCCAGCAGCAGTTCTCTTTCACCAACCTTCGAATAAACAATCTTCTCGCGCAAATCAAACTTTGCTTCGTCGGAAAGTGCGACGACTGGAGCCAGACAAAGGGCAAAGGCAAGCAATTTAGAAATCACCAGGAGGCTCCTGCTGAGAAAAAGTTGAGCACACGGGTAGGGCTTATGCTACTCCTGGTGCTCAACCGTTGACAAGCGACGCGTTAAATTCACGGCATCTGCAATTCTGAAGATTGTGAATGCTCGTCATAAACCATGGCTTTTGTCAAAGCATGATAAAGAGTGACGCTGATGTAGATCATTATTGGAGAGATGACACAATACGGCCGATCCTGCTGCAAACAGGAATCAGGAACCGGAGTGTCGTGAAGCCTTTTTGCGCGGCTGCTCTGTTCACCATCACCATAGATGAAGATGCCGCCGTCATGAGCGATCAGTCCACTACCGACTCAAGCTACCGAACAGGTGACGCTGTCGCTTCCGAGTTTCGCAAAACGTATCTGTCACTCGCCGCAACGCCAATAATCACCTACCTGGTTATCGCTGCCAACGTTGCGGTTTTTGCCGCCATGGTTTCCCGCGGCGTTGACATTGTTAACCCAGGAGCCATGACCCTCCTGAGTTGGGGAGGCAATTTCGGGCCGATGACAATGAACGGCCAATGGTGGCGATTGGTGTCGTGTATGTTTCTGCATTTCGGAATCGTCCACATTGGCTTGAACATGTGGGTTCTTTGGGGACTTGCTCCGTTGGTTGAACGCTTCGCGGGGCGAACTGGTTTTCTGATTGCGTATATGGCATCAGGGATCGCGGGAAGCATCACGAGTCTGGCGTGGCATCCGACTGGAATTTCTGCAGGAGCATCGGGTGCCGTTTTTGGCACTGCTGGTGTGCTTCTTGGTTTTGTCATTCTTCGACGAGATACCATTCCAGGTGAAGTTCGAACTCGCATGCTGAAAAGCATGTTCAACTTCCTGGTCCTTAACACAATCATCGGAATGACGGCGGCCAGAGTGGACATGGCCGCGCATCTGGGGGGCTTTGCTGGTGGAATGATCTGCGGACTGATACTGAGTCAGCCGCTTCTGGTTCCCGAACTGTTTCAGCGACGCTGGATCAAAAACATGATGTGCCTGATAACAGCCATCGTCTTGCTGCCAACGGCGTTCTTTTTGTTGCCCGAGCCGCCGGTCGATATTCTGGCAGAGCTCCAGCGACTGGCGATTGTAGAGAACGAAGTGTACGACACGTTTTACGATGCGCAGGATTCTGCTGCGGCAGGAAAAATCGACAACAAGCAATTTGCGGATCGAGTGGAGCTGAAAGTTCTTCGACCCTGGGATGACTACATCCGCGACATTGATCATCTCAGGACGCTCGAGAATGCCAACCAGGAAACCATGCAAAGGCTCGCTCTTTACCTGCAGCGGCGAAAGGAATGCTGGCAAACTCTGGTTGAAGGTCTTCGCGAGAACAATGCCGAGAAATTGCAGCGAGCCCGCCAACTCAGCGAAGAGAGTGACGTCCTGCTTGGAGAACGAATCAAGGCAAATGCCCAGCCACAGGAATAGAAGACGAAACCAGTGCTTTGTCACACCTTTATCTTGGGGTAGCGGACCTTGCTAAAGGTCCTGCAGTGACGGGATCTTTCGCAAGATTCACTACATTCAACACGAAGTCTTAATCTTGACGGGGCACTATTGCGGGAATACGCGTCACGCCATTTCAGAGGTGATCTCAGAAGCCCAGAGGACAGCCTGCTCATAGTGCTTTTGTATGACGTCTTCCTCAATCTGCATTTGAAATGCCAGCGCGGCAATCCATCGCCAGTCGCCTTCTTCAAGTGCGAGTGACACGTCCAGCAGTTTGCTGAGCGGTGACTCCTGACGAAGCAACGCCGATTGAATGTCCGACGACAGGTCCAGTTGCGACAGAATTTCTGACATGGGTTGATCAAGAATTGCGTCCAGCAGCGACAGCATTCCAGTGAGAAAGCCATTTGCTGCGACCTCAACCGAGAGTACCTTTTGCCCGATAGTTTCGCAAAGCTTTGCGCGGACCAGACTGGTAATCATCAACTCCAGAGGTTTCTCTTTGCTCAGCTCCTCGACGGCGATCAGGGACACCCATTGTCGAAGTGAGCGATGTCCCAGCAGGCCGACAGCCTGGCGTATCGAACTGACTTTCGTTCGCAGCCCAAATGCGGAAGAATTCAGATACTTCAAGAGTCGAACTGTTAGTGAGACGTCCTGACGAATGAGCTCGTCGATTTCGTCGAAGCAGAAATCTTCTGCATTCACTGCTTTTAACAGACGAAGATAGTGCAACTGTGAAACCAGCAACCGTTGAGCACGCTTCTTCTTCGGCTTGCAGAAATAGGACCCTTGAAAGTACGAATAGCCAAGCTCGCGAGCCAACGCGAAATCGTCCTGAGTTTCAAGCTTTTCCGCGACCGCCATGAAGCCGTAGCGATTGCCACTTTCGATGATGTTTCTGTGCTGCTCATCATCGAGCGCGGAGAATTCGACATTCATGAGGTCGATATGATCGAGAAGCGGTTGCTGTTTGGGATCGACAACAAAATCATCCAGAGCCAGAGCGTAGCCCGATTCGCGAGCCAGTCGCACAGCTTCGACAAATTCATCGTCCACGCGTTCCTGCTGAGAAATTTCCAGCACCGCGGTCTCGGGCGAAAGTGATTCGTAGGCGTGGTCGATCACCAGTTGCCGCTTGAAATCGATCAGGCACTTCTGGCCGCCAGTGAGCCTCGAAAGACCATCGCGACCGTATTGCAGAAGCTCAGGAGCCGGAGTTGATGATTCTCCATCGATCCTGTAGAGCAGATTGCTGGTTCCACCTTTGGCAACCACTTTGTAGCCGAAGATGTTCTGATTGCGGTCCAGGATTGGCTGACGAATGAAGAACGAGCTGATCGAAGCTGGGGGCGTATTTGTCAAGTTCATCGCAAGCATGACTCCGGCATAACCCGTCCTGGGCGTTTGGCATCACAAGGCTGTGCACTGGGGGAAGAAGCTGCCCCATCAGTGAGCTTTTCTATCGAAGCCATTCCTGCGGACTGTTGATTTACCTGCCGCTTGGCCTCGGGAATTCGGGAAACCCCCGGATCGTTTTAGGGCGATTGAGCACGGATATGATGGTGGAATCGGTCTGACGTTTCGCGAAGAATATTCCGCCGAAAGCAGAGACGTCGCGGCTTCGGTAAAATCGAGATGGACGCGACCGATCGTCGCAAAAAAGACTGGTGATCAGACCTTGCTGATCAGGCGAAAAACTCTGCGGTTCCGCCGAAGAATTGACTCTGGCCGCCCCTTCCGCAAGCGGCTTGGTTTACACTGGTGTTCGGCCAGCGTAAAACTACGGGCCACACGGAAGCTTCCCCGCGGCCTCGAAGAATCACATCCATGTTGTCCCGACTCGCAACGTTTACACTCTTTGGGATTGAAGCACGTCCTGTTGAAGTGGAAGTCGATATCTCTCCGGGCGCTATTCCCAAGATCATTCTCGTTGGGCTCGCTGAGGCTGCCGTTAAAGAAAGTATTCACCGTATCGAACGCGCTTTGGTGAACAGCGGTTATGGACGCCCGAATGATCGAGTCGTGATCAACTTGTCGCCAGCTGACCTTCCGAAGGATGCCGCGTCACTGGACTTGCCAATCGCTTTGGGGTTTCTTCTTTCAGACGGACAGGCAGAGGCTGAAGTCGGACGCAAAGTTGTTTACGTTGGCGAGCTTGCACTCGATGGCAGCCTTCGTCCCGTGAAGGGCGTTCTGTCCATGGCTCTGGCCGCACGCGATATGGGTCAGACTCATATTGTTGTCCCGGCAGCGAACGCGATGGAAGCGGCGGTGGTTGAGGGAATCGACGTGATCGCTGTTGGGACTCTGGCAGAAGCGGTCGGCTTCCTGACGGGACAGCTTCCGCTGGAACCTGTGAGCTTCAGTTGGGATCATGCTCGAAAAGACTTTGGCGCTTACGACATTGACTACGTTGACGTTAAAGGGCAGGAGATGGCAAAACGTGCGGTCATGGTCGCCGCTGCCGGATGCCATCACCTGCTGATGATTGGTTCACCAGGCACCGGTAAAACACTACTTTCGCAGCGTCTTTGCACAATATTGCCAGAGCTGGAGCCAGAGGAAAGTCTCGAGACAACTCGCATCTACAGTGCTGTTGCACAGCTTGAACCGGGACAACCCTTATTGCTGCGTCGTCCGTTTCGCTCGCCTCACCATACGATCAGTGAAGCTGGACTCGTTGGCGGTGGCAGCATTCCTCAGCCAGGCGAAATCAGTCTGTCGCATAATGGAATCTTGTTCCTGGATGAGTTGCCTGAATTCAATCGCCGAACACTCGAAGTGTTGCGACAACCGCTGGAAGATCAGACCGTCACAATTTCACGTGCGATGGGAAGCGTCACATTTCCGGCGAATGTCATGTTGGTCGCTGCTATGAATCCTTGCCCGTGTGGATTTCGAGGCGACCCGAAACGAAACTGCAGCTGTGCGCCATTGCAAATCGAAAGATATTTGAGTCGCATCAGCGGGCCGCTTTTGGATCGAATCGATATCCATATTGAAGTCCCGCCGGTTCCGTTTCGCGAGCTGTCCGACAAGACCGAAGGGACTTCCAGCGAAACCATGCGAGAGGCCGTCGTTGGAGCACGCATGCGGCAGCGCGCAAGATTTCAGAAAGACTCCGTGCGTGTGAACGGAAAAATGAAGCCGCCACAAATACGGAAACATTGCAAGCTGGCGGCCGACGCGGAAAGTTTACTGAAGCATGCAATGGAAGAAATGGGCCTGTCAGCACGAGCGCATGACAAGATTCTTCGCATCAGCCGCACGATTGCCGACCTGGAAGATAGTGAACAGATCTCATCAACGCATTTGAGCGAAGCCATCAACTATCGCACTCTCGACCGCAATTATTGGCAGCAATAGAGGTTCTATTGGGCATTTCGGACTGACCTCGTCCCGAATTTGATCACACTCAAGCCGGGAAAACCCTACACCCCGCAGCGCGTTTTGCGCGCCAGTGTTTATAAAATGCGCGTTTTTTCGCTTTCAGAAGCACCGGCATCGGGTAGAATCTGTCAGTGAAGCACTCAGATCTGGCCTAAACACGACATGATGCTTATGTTTTACGCAATATGACAGTTGCGTGCGTGATTAGGCGGCTAATGCAGTGGACCTTGAAATGAGTCAACCGGATAACGTTCTGATTAGTGGTTTGATTGGCAGCAGCTTGCCGATGCTGGAAGTTTATCGGATGACGCGAAAGGTCGCACCGACGGCAGCCACTGTGCTTCTGACAGGAGAGACGGGCACCGGCAAAGAGCTGATCGCTCGGGCTTTGCATGAACTCAGCCCTCGAGCAACCGGGCCCTTTATACGAGTCAACTGCGGTGCTCTTTCAGAAAGTCTGCTGGAGAGCGAACTGTTTGGTCACGCCAAGGGCGCGTTTACAAGTGCAGTCGAGAATCGTACGGGCCGTTTTGAAGCGGCTCACGGCGGAACAATTTTTCTTGATGAAATCAATAGTGTCAGCTATCAGCTCCAGGTCAAGTTGCTGCGAGTGTTGCAGGAGCATGAGTTTGAGCGAGTGGGCGACACTCGCACGATTCGAGTTGACGTTCGCGTTATTGCTGCGACCAACGTGGATCTTCAGGATGAGATCACTGCTGGCCGATTTCGGGAAGACCTGTTTTATCGCCTGAACGTGATTCCGATTTATTTGCCAGCTTTGCGAGAACGTGGTGATGATATCAACGATCTGGTCACATTCTTCGTTCGACGTTATGCCATGGCAAACGGGATTTCGACGCCTGGCCTGACCTCAGATGCGATGCGATACATGCAGCAATACGGTTGGCCAGGAAATGTTCGCGAGCTGCAGAACTACATCGAAAGGGCGCTCGTCCTTTCCACGGGCGGAGAGATCACATCGGACCTGCTGCCGCCTCATGTTCGCGGTCTGGCACCAATGCGCATTGGACGGAGAGCTTCAGAAGATCTTGAAACACTGTGCAGCGATCTTGTAAGTCGCCGCCTTGCTCAATTGGGCGAAGACAGTAATGACGTGTACAACGAGGTCATCAGTGTTGTCGAGAAGGAATTGATTCTTCAGGTTCTTCGCCAGAGTCAGGGCGTCCAAACCAGGACGGCCACTCGACTTGGTATTAATCGAAACACGCTGCACAAGAAGATTGATGATCACCAGCTCGGCTCTGAAGCCCGCTAAGGCGAGCGACAGGTGAAAAGAAGCCGAAGCACCATAGTAGAGCAGCTGTCTCAGCTGCTCATGCAAGATTGGGCCAGTCGTTCTTCATCGTTGAAGCCCCTGTCGCCGGTCGCCCCGGTCGGCAATAGTCGGTCGCGTTGACAACGGACCGTCACGCCAGTCGGGCCAAATCGCCGCCATATGGACCAGTCCCGAAATTACTTCCCGAAGTAGCGGCACGGCGCAAGCCGTCCGGTGATGTGAAACCGGAGGGCTCGCGCCCTTCCGCTGCAACCAAAGAACGGAGACGATTTCGGGACTATTCCTATGTCAGGCAATAGCGCTGGCCTGAATCCGGTTATACAGCGTGTCCCAGCCCGTAATCATGACCGTCGTTGCCCAGACATCGCCGCGCCGAAAACTGTCGAGTTCCGCATTGAGGTTTTCCGGTGTTAGCACCTGAATCTTCTGCTGAGTGCCCTCGACTTCACCCGTCACGGTCTTTCCGTTGGAGTATTCTTCAGCCAACATTGCGGCACCAATAGATGTCACGACTCGATCCACAATCACGGACACATCCAACGGCATTCCAGAAACGCGATTGATGATTTCCTGTCGCAGATTGTTATTGCGATTGACGGAGTCCAGTTGACGAATGAGGTCGACCATCGATGCTGGGATTGGCATTGAGTGATGCTGATCAGCTTTTGTTTCGCCTGTGCCATTGCTGGCTTTCGCTGTTTCAAAAGGCTCGTCGTCAAACTGCACAGAATCAAATTCTACGCTGTCCTTGTCGCTGCTGTTGCTTCGAGCAACCGGGATGTCGTGAGATGTTGTTTTCCCGGCACCAACGGATTCGTCAGACAGTCTTGCCTGCTCTCCCAGAAATTCGATTGGCACAACCTGCAGAGCTTCGAGTTTTGTCCAATCCGGAAAGCGCGGGATGTCGATCCGAATTTCTGCCGTCCACTTGATGTTGTTATCGGGCCTTTCAAAACTGTAGGCCCTGGTTGAAGGAAATAGCAATGTCGTGCTGATGTCGACAACTTCGCCAGCAGTCAGCAATCCGCCCTCACGCAAGATTTGCTTTTCGGAAATCAACGTATGCGTATGTGTCTGGCGGTTTGAGCCGCTGCCCGACGTGGCTGATTCAATCCCCTTCAATTCAACCGTGATGGAATTGATCGAAAACGATTTTCGAGCGGTGAACCGAAGTGAGACAGGCCATTGCTCCTGAGGTGCCACAAGCCGATGGGGCATTGACGCTTCGACTGTTCCCAGTCGTGAAGACAACGCTGTCGTCCGAACCCACAGGTAAACTCCGATCGCGGCAATAAACGGCAGCAAAATCATCGCAAAAAATGCTAATAGCCCAACAAAGACAATTGCAATCACAGAAATGACTGTCTTGCTGATCCATCCCATACTCGCTGGCGGATCAGTCAGAGAAATCAATTGATCTCGGGCACCCGTGAATTGTGCAGGCGGTTCTCCGGGCAGCAGAACGTACTCTTCTTCGGCCCATGGATCTCGAGCCCAGGGGACATCCACATCGACTCGAATATAGTGGTCGACGTTCGTTAAGTGACCGCGATATGTCACGGGATGTTTCGGCGCGACCACGGAGAATGGGAACTCCAGTTGTTCGCCGGCCATCAGAAGTTGAGGTTCAGTCAGAGCGATCACTTCGGAAGGTCCCTGATCCGAGTTTCCTCGGCCGTGCGTTCGCCAGCAATGCGTCAGGCTGACACCTTTGCACTTCGTGTCTTCGTGGACAACAACCGTCACATTTCCTCGCACGGTTTCACCGCCGATGTAGACTCGATTGCCACGATCAAACGTGATGCTGATTTCACACTTAGACATCCGTGATACTCCTGAGTTCCTGGAAAACGTCGTAGAGCGAATGCTGGATACTTCGAACATCTGAGCCGAACTGCTGGAACAGCCGCAGCACTGTCTCGTTCGAAACCTGCGGAATCTCACCGTCGTTGCGGCGAACGGCGCGAATTCTGGCGTTCAAAATTTCGGCGATGCGTTCGGGTGTTGTATGACGATCGGCCGGCATTGTCAGAACTTCGCGACCGGCTCGCTGCAGTTGACGAGTGAAATCACGATGAGTTCCCAGGACGAGTCTTCGTGAAGATCGAAAAAGCACGAACCGCTGCCATAGAGTCAATCGCTGAGCTTCGTCAATCAGCAAAGGATCGCCCTGTGAAGGGATCGTCGCTCGTTCGCCTTCTGCGATGTACACATAGGCGGAGTTCGCAAAACGCGCGGCGAGGGAAAGCAGGTGTGTTGATTTGCCGTAGCCTTGCTCACCAACGACCTGAACTGCCGGATTCGAGTTGCGGTTCCCGGGCTGGTCGCGATTGAGATGCGCAAGCGGAGAATCGAGATCGACAAAGGCAAGTTGCACTCGCTCTTCCGCGGTGAATTCGCCGAACGGGTTGCGCCGAAGGTTCAGGTTTTCGAATGGGAGAGAATTCAACAGCGAGCCTTTGCGAACACCAGAAGAGCCATGCTGAGTTACTTGCACACAGTCTTGCGCACAGTCATTTACTTTTCGGTCATAATTCTGGCTGTTTGCTTCCTTTGTGCAAGGGAGCTCTTCGCAATACCATCCAGCAATCTCTACGGATTCAAGCTTGTCCACCGCGCAGTCTTTTTTGTTCGGCCGAATTGTTCGGCCGAATTGTATGGTAACGACAACTGCGTGTTTGTGATTGTCAGCGTTTGAGCGTGAACGGTTCGCATCCAAGTTGATTTGATCGCATATCGTCCGTTGCCGTTGCTTTGGTGCCATGTTTTCGAAATGGAGTCTTCTGGTGAAATCACACGGCCAATTCCTGACGTTTGTCAGCCTGATCTTGCACTTGTGCGTACTGGCAACCTGCCACGCTGACTTTCGAGCTGGCGCGGCGATGCGAATTATTACGCCCGATCCTTTGCTGCCAGTTTCGGGCGGAGTTGGCACGCCGGATAAAGTGACAGAAAAACGCGGTGAACTGACCGCGCGAGTCATGGTCTTTAGTGACGAGAAAACGACCGTCGCGGTTGTGGGAATTGATGTGTTGGGATTTCCGTCGGTGCTGGGCGATCGAATCCGCAAACTCGTCCCGCGTCTTCCCGGCGAGAATATTCTGATCGGCGCTACGCATACTCATAGTGCTCCTGATTGTTATGGATTTCCACTTCCATCCGGAGGATTCACTGGCGATCTGAACTATATGCAGCATGTCTGCGACAAGGCTGCGGAAGCCATCAACGAAGCAATCGACCATCAGAAGCCTGCTGTTCTGAAAGTCTCCAGCGACAAAGCTGCAGAGGGCATTGCCTACAACTACTACGCGCCGCAGCTGTATGATCGGCGCATGGCGGTTATGCAGACGTTGACGACGGACGGTCAGGTCATCGGGACGCTCGTGAATTATGCGATGCACCCTGAAGTTCTGGGAAGCGATGCTGGAATCCTCAGCCCTGATTGCATCGGGCCCATGTGTGACCAGATTGAAAAGACGTTCGGCGGAACCGCCTTGTTCATGAATGGCGCTCAGGGGGGAATGGTGACGGCAGACAATCGCGACTTGTCGAAGCCCGTTGATGTTCGCACCGGTGTCTCGCCGGACCAGCGAACATGGGCCGAGTGTCTTCGCATTGGTGAATTGATGGCAGAAGAAGCTGCGAGAATTCTGTCTGCAACAAGTGAGCAAAAGGAGCCGGTCGTGGCGAATACCAGTCGAATGGTGGAGTTCCCCGTTGAATCGGCGATGATGCGAGCCATCGTGGCAGGATCACCGCTCAAATATCCGCATACGGACGATTTTCGAATCTCGGTACAAGTCAACTTGCTGACGATCGGCACCGCGCAGGTGCTGACGATTCCGGGAGAGGCCTTGCCGAATATTGGTTTTTATCTAAAGCGAAAAATGAAAGGTAAGCACAATCTTCTGTTCGGGCTGACCAACGATGCGTTTGGCTATATTCTGACTAAAGTCGACTTCGAAAGTTTCGATCGCTATTCGTATGTTTCTCGCACAAGTTTGGGGGAAATGACGGGGGAAATATTGATCGAAAATGCACTCGAAATGATTGAGCAAAAGTAGGTGCGTCGAACTTGCCGGTGTGATTTGTCGCCTGGATTTGTGAGGTCTTTTTTCCTGAACAATTGCGTGTTGTTGGCCGAATGTGTTGCAGGCTCCGGATGACATCGATTCATCGTTGTGTTGGGAAATTGCGGTCGATGAATGCCTGATGGATGGGCAGTTCTGTCCGTTTCGCCCGCAGCTTTTTCGCGGCCATTGTGAGCGACAACGCACATTACCTGTGCGAACGGCCGAACGCATAAAAATAACGTCTCAGGCACGGGATGATGGGCGTGAGAGACTTCCTGTATGAGCAGAATTCTGTAAGCTGCCGTGAAATCAAAAACGCTTTTGCAAACCACCAACTGCAAACAGGGATGAGTCTATGCGTCATGTTGTCTGTCTGATCCTCGGAGGAGGCAAAGGAACTCGATTGCTGCCACTAACGGAGTATCGTTCCAAGCCGGCGGTTCCTCTGGGTGGCAAATACAGACTGATTGACGTTCCGATCTCCAACTGCATCAACAGCGATATCAATCGCATGTACGTTCTGACGCAGTTCAATTCCGTCAGTTTGCACCGGCATATTCGCCAAACATACAACTTCGACCTGTTTCATAACGGGTTCGTCGAAATTCTTGCCGCTCAGCAAACTCTGGACGGTTCCAACTGGTATCAGGGCACGGCCGACGCGGTTCGCAAGCAGGTGCGATTTCTGAAAGAGTACGGCATAAAGTATGTGCTGATTCTTTCAGGCGACCAGCTCTACCGTATGAATTTCAAAGAGATGCTGGCCACCCATGTGAATGCCAACGCTGATGTAACGATCTCGACGGTGCCGGTTCATGCTGATGCGGCTCGCGGATTCGGCATTATGCAGTTGGACGGAACAGGCAAGATCACCGGATTTGTTGAGAAGCCGAAAGACGATGCATCGTTGGCCAAGGTTCGCACACCTGCGGACTGGATCGACAAGATGGGGATCGAAGCCAACGGCCGCGAATACCTGGCCAGCATGGGGATTTATCTGTGGAATCGTGATCTGCTGGTCGACCTGTTGGAATCAACCGATCATGAGGATTTCGGGAAGGACATCTTTCCGCTCGCCATCAAGAACCACCACGTGCAGACACATCTGTTCGATGGTTATTGGGAAGACATCGGAACAATCAAAGCGTTCTACGATGCGAATCTTGCTCTGACTGATGCTAACCCTCCGTTTCAGTTTGCCGATCGTCGAGCCCCGATCTTTACTCGACCGCGTTTTCTGCCGTCAACTCGGATGGGTTCGTGCACCGTTCGCGACAGCTTGATTGCCGACGGCTGCTTTATTGGCACCTCGACCATCATTGAAAAGTGCGTTGTCGGAATGCGAACTCACATTGGCAAGAACGTCACCATGAAAAATGCGGTTCTGATGGGGGCAGATTTCTACCCAACAACCGACGATCAGTTGTTCGCGGTCGGTGACGCAACTCCAGTTTGGGGAATCGGCGACGGCGCATTCATCGATGGGGCATTGCTCGACAAGAATGTTTGCATTGGTCGCAACGCTCGAATTGTTGCCAGCGAAGCTCCGTCATCCGAATGCGATTTCGGCGAAGTCGTCGTGCGAGATGGCATTGTCTGCGTGCGTAAGAACGCACGGATTCCAGATGGATGGTGCTTCCCACCCAAATAGAAATTCTGCTGTTTAGGCGAGCGGCAGTAGAGGATTTACCATTGTAGAACGATTGTCCCAATCGTTCATAAGCAGTCGGGACGACTGCACTACTATGGGCTGGTAAGCCATTTCCTGCCGCTCGCCTTGAAGCGGATGAACCATTGCAAAATATACTAATCGCGGTCGCGATTGAGTTGTTTAACCGCAATACCGTTCAATGTTTACATAAATCGCGGTTCCTACGAGAGTTAGGTTGAACCACCAACCAGCTCACAAGGAACCGCGACATGAACGAGCAAGGATGCTCTGAACTGACATCAGATATCAATGGACGCATCGTAGAC
>JBGSVD010000037.1:0-8538 GCA_041753135.1 Planctomycetaceae bacterium | reverse complement strand
AGTGTTTGTCGGTTCCAAGCGTGTCGATGGCGGCAAGCTTGCTGTCGAGCGGTTCACGGATGCCGTTGAAGAACGTCATCTCGTTCAGCAGCCCGTTCAGGCCACCTTCGGCACTCGACCCGTTGTCGCCTGCCATGTAGACAACCAGCGTGTTGTCCAGTTCTCCCATTTCTTCAACGGCGTCCACCAGACGACCGACTTCATAATCTGTGTGTGCCGTAAACGCAGCAAAGACTTCCATCATGCGGGCGTAAACTTTCCGTTCCGGTGCTGGAAGCGAATCCCATGCGGGTAGTGAAGCAGGGCGAGCCGTCAACTTTGTATTCGCAGGAATGATGCCCATGGCGATTTGACGTTTGAAAGTTTCTTCACGGTAGACATCCCAGCCAGTATCGAACTTTCCTTTAAATTTATTGACCCAGTCTTCCGGCACCTGGTGCGGAGCGTGAGTTGCACCCGTTGCAAAGTAAACGCAAAACGGTCGCTGCGGTGCCACCGCCTTGGACGATCGCATCATGCGGATCGCGTGATCGGCGATGTCCGTTGTGAAGTGGTAAGGAGAGCCGTCTTCGTTGGTTTCCGGCGCTTCCACTCGTTTCTTGTTTTCAACCAGCGCCGGGTGAAACTGATCAGTATCACCGCCGACAAAGCCGTAGAAGTAATCGAAACCAAGTCCATCAGCCCAACGATCGAACGGTCCGACAAGGCTGGTCTCCCAATCGGGTACGTTATGGTTCTTTCCGAACCAGGCGTTTGCGTAACCATATTCGCGGATGATCTCGGAGAACGTGGCGGCCGACGGAGGAATAATTCCCGAGTATCCAGGAAAGCCCGTACCGGCTTCACCGATCACACCAGTGCCGACTGAGTGATGATTGCGACCGGTCAACAATGCGGCGCGTGTTGGCGAGCAAAGAGCGGTCGTGTGGAAGCGCGTGTACTTCAAACCGTTGTTCGCGATACGATCGAGCGTTGGCGTTGGAATGCCACCGCCGAATGTCCCCATCTGGCCAAACCCGCAATCATCGATCAACACGATCAGGATGTTTGGCGGATTTTCGAGACCAAACGTGGCTGGAATTTTCAGTTGCGGCTTGACCGCCTGTGAATCTTTATATGTGAGGCCAATCTTGCCTGCGAACGGTTCTTCGGGCCGCGGTAGAACTTCCTGAGCTGCCACTGAGTTGAACTTAACCATCATGGCCAACGCCAGAAGGCCTGCCAAAGTTGTACTTGAAAACACCAGTCGAACACTCAAAAGACCCATCTGAAATCCTCAAAAAAAATAATGCGTGAGTGGGAGCACTCGTTTCGAAACCGGAACGGCCTTCCGTCGCATTTGGGGTGCCGGCCTCAGTTTCGAAACATGTTCTGATCAGAACGCATGGGGCCAATCGTCAACCATTTAACCAACTCACTCGCGCAGCAATTGCTGCGCGAGATTGAGGTGATATCGTGAGCTTACTTGCCACCAGCCGTCATCGACTTGATTTGCTGCTCGAGCGACTCAAGACTCCAGTCGCCAGGTTTCTGGCTCGGCGGAAAGTCCTTCATTGACATGAGGAATTTGCTGGCGACCACTTGCATTGGTGCCAGAACATAGGCGCGATCAATCATCCAATCGTGGTACGTATTTGAATTCTCGTACGACTTCTCAAACGGATCGCGTCGCAGGTTGAAGAGCAACGGCATACGCAGCTTCACGAGCGGTTCACGCCATACCTGCAGCTGCTTGGCGCGGTTTTCCAGGTAAGTTGCCTTCCAGTCTCCCACTCGGATGGACATGACATTGCCATCGTCGCCCACATAAATGAACTCATTTCGCGGCGAGGCTTCGGTTTTGCCGCTGAGATAGTCCAGTTGGTTGTAACCATCAATGTGGTTCTTGTATTTGCGTCCATTCAGTTCCACACCTTTCAGCAACTTTTCCTTGATGTCCGGTGCACCAGCGGCCGCAGCAAAGGTCGGCAACCAGTCTTCGTGTGATACGATTCCGTTGAGAGTCGTTCCGGCAGGAAAGTGGCCGGGCCAGCGGATGAAGGCTGGAACTCGGAAAGCACCTTCCCAGTTTGAGTTCTTCTCGCTGTGAAATGGCGTAGTGCCAGCATCCGGCCAGGTGTTGTAGTGAGGGCCGTTGTCTGTTGAGTACTGGACGATCGTATCATTGCCCAGATTCAGGTCATCAATGAGCTTCAGCAGTTCGCCGACCATTGCATCGTGCTCAATCATGCCGTCGGTGTATTCGTCATTCCCCTTGTGACGATGTTCTGCCTTCACGTGAGTACGGAAGTGCATGCGAGTTGCGTTCCACCAGCAAAAGAACGGCTTGCCAGCCGCATGTTGACGTTTGATGAAATCTTTCGCAGCGGCAATCGATTCTTCGTCGATTGTCTCCATGCGTTTCTTCGTCAGCGGGCCAGTATTTTCGATAGTCTGGCCACCCTTACCATCCGCCTTGGATCGAATAACACCGCGTGGTCCGAAAACTTCGCGAAACGTTTTGCCATTGGCAAGTACCATGTCGCCCGGATAGTCCTCGTGCTCTGGCTCTTCTTCAGCATTCAGGTGGTACAGATTTCCGAGGAATTCATCAAACCCGTGCATTGTCGGCAGATGTTCGTCCCGGTCTCCCTGATGATTCTTGCCGAATTGGCCCGTGGCATAGCCCTGGCTCTTCAGCACAGTTGCCATCGTCACGTCGGTTTTCTGCCAGCCCTCTTCGGCACCTGGCATCCCGACTTTTGTCATTCCGCTTCGAACGGGAACAGACCCGCTGATGAATGCGGCTCGCCCTGCTGTGCAACTCTGCTGCGCGTAGTAGTCTGTGAAGGCAACGCCTTCACGAGCGATGCGATCAATATTGGGTGTCTTGTAGCCCATCATGCCACGATTGTTATGACTGATGTTCCATGTGCCGATGTCATCTCCCCAGATGACAAGGATATTCGGCGGTTTTGCCGACTGGGCCTTTGTTTCTATCGAGCCTATTGCCATTGCTGCTACGACGGCAAGGCAGCAGGCAAACTGCTGTCTGGAAATTGCCATGTTACGTTCATCCTTTTTTGTTTGAGTCGCGAGGCCAAAAGTGCCCAGCATTATTCTGTTGGAGAAAAATGCATGGCGTCAAAAATGATTCGATTAAATGACTTTACTGGTAGATTCTGGTGCAGAAGGGAGGTGAACCCACAACACAAGGTCGTGGGCCATGATCCTCAAAAAACCGTCAATTTAAAATCACTGCTGCGGCGTGTTGGCGACAGTGCTGTCATCTTCTGGAGCTGGGTCCTCAAGACGAACCAGCAGCCAGTTTTCGACTTTGTCGGGGCCGAAGTGAACCAGCAACGGAGCTTGTTCCTGAGTCAGGTTGTACAGGCCCGATTCAACAACAATGTCTTCGCTTTCTCCGATGCGAAAGGCGACTCGCTGAGTGTCCTTGTCGACTTGTCCCTGCACGGTTTGAGTCTTATCAGTCTCCGTGTTATACAGCGTGCCACTGATGATGCCCGTCTTGCTGACAGCAAGCTGAACAATGCGATTGGGATCAACATCCTTTTCGCCGGCGGAAACAGCAAACGTGCCCAGCGGCATCCATTCGACTTTCTCGGCTTCTTCTTCGCTGGCCGGAGGCGTTACCGTTGCGAGTTCCGCCGCGCTTTGTGCGAATTCGGTTGTTGTCGCTACCTGGTCACCGTTGATGTAGACCGAGTTGTCGTTGTAGACGACGTTGCCGCCCTGGCCATAGTCGTAATAAACCGGTTGAGCCCAAACGGCTGCAGGCGCTTGCCATGTAAACCAGCTCACACAAGCACGATAAGTTGGAATGGTCCACCAATAGTTCCACGGGCGATTATGGAAGCCATATCCATAATGCCAGCCGCACCAGGAATGAGGATGACCGTACCACCAGTCGCCTCGGAAACAGCCGGGATTGCGATAATGCCAGTGATAGGCACTGTGCACGCCGGCTCCCCAACCCGCCCAATAGGCCGCTCGGTTAGGATGAGCCCCTTGCCAGTTGTGCATGCCGCCGATTTGATTTTGCCAACGATTGTTGATGTTGGTGACTTGGCCACGATCAATGTTCGCCCATGACGGACGATTGCTGATCGCTGTATTGTTGCCGACGTTGATCTGACCAATATTAACCGGTCGGTTGTTGATCAGAGTATTACCGGACCCATTGCCGATGTTCGGTCGGTTGCCGATGTTGTTGCCGGTTCCGTTTCCAATATTCGGACGGTTGCCGTTTCCAATGTTTGGTCGATTTCCATTTGCGATCCCGTTACCGTTACCGATACCCGGTTGAATCGTCCCCGGAAGCGTCGATGGTTTCAGCGGTCTGTCCATTCCCAGGAAGTCACCGAGATCACCAGCAGAAGGGCGGTCGCCGTTGTTAGGAAGGTTCGGTCGGTTACCAGCATTCGGCAGATTTGGGCGACTACCCGCGTTTGGAAAATTTCCATTGGGTCGACCACCATCAGGTCGATTTGGCAGGTTTACATTCGGTCGATTTCCTGATCCGCCTCCGAGACTCGGAATGCTCGGCCTTGTCGTTGGGCGATCCGAGACATTCGGCAGCTTGTTGTCTGGCCGGTTTTCCGGAAGAGATGGACGTGTTGACGGCAACGTTGGCGTCGCTGGCCGAGTCGTCGGCTTCAATCCACCGGACGGTCGGCTGGCCTGTGGAAGATTTGGAGTCGACGGCCGGTTAGCCGGCGGGCGACTGACGTTCGGCGTGGAAATATTCGGACGACTGGGTGCAGCTGGTCGGCTTGGTGCAGCTGGTCGACTGGCACCAAGATTGGGCACACTTGGTCGAGCCGCTGGCCTTGCCGGCATTCCACCGCCATTACCGCCGCCACCTCCGAAACTCCGCCCGCCGCCTGCACCAATTCCACCGCCACCTCCGCCACCACGAAATCCGCGAGCGGCGAGTTCACCAGGAAGCACCAAAACAATCAGCGCAAGGGCGCTGAGCATGATTTTTTTCATCGTTCATTGCCTTTTGTGATTAGTTTTGAGGGGTTGAAACAGACGCATTTTGCTGCGGAGCGCGAACGATCTTCACGGCTGGTCCTGCTGCTTGAGGTTCGCCGTTCAGTTCATGGCCGATCAACTGCATGGTAAATGCATTCGCATCAACACGTCCCAGAACGTAGGTCCCGGAAGCGGAATCGCCGGTCGACAATGTTTGTGTTGACTTGGACAACCAGCTGTCGCCATTGCGGGACCAGGTAGATTCTCCGAATGAGCCGTCGGAATTGAACGACCAACTCCGAATCTCTCTCGCGCGAGGATCCCAGCCGATCACCTGAGTGCCGCTCATTGTGACACCGTCTTTTTCTTCGACATTGAACGAACGCAGCAGAAATGTCTGATTGGCTGTCCAGCGAAACGTTGTCGACACTTTGACTTCACCAGATTCGTCAACCCAGTCACCAATCAACCATTCCAGTTCCGTCAACGCATTTGCTGCTGATGATGGCTGAGGCAGCGGCATTTCCTCAATAGAATCCAATAACCACTTGTCGCCCTGATGAACCAAAATGGCCTTGAAACTTGAAACGACAGGCTCCGCATCGGCGAACACAACCGTCGTTTCACCTTCCACGCTTGCAACATCAGCGGTCACCATTCTGAGGCGATCAATTTTTGCCGACAATTTGAGGTTCGCTTGAGACTTCAGAACTTCGGTGATATCAGCCTGAATCGCATTCCGACCTTCCGTGCGCTCGCCCGTTTCGCGATCCGTGTGAGTGCCATTTTCCGTCCAAAAACTGCCGACCTTTTCTGTCGCCTGCTGATTGATAACATCAACATATTCTGACAGCGTTTTTTTAATGGCGGCCTCATCGGCATTGACCATTGCACAGGACATCAGTCCAGCAGCGACAGCAAGCGACTTCAGGAATGACTTCATAATTCAAGATACTCCAGTCAGTGGAAGACGTAGTGGCAGATAGGAAACATCAGACGCGGCTCATTCCACCACGTTCGTTATCAGGCTTTCACAAACACGTCCCAAAATGTGATTCGAGTGCGTTCGCCTCTATCAACAGCCATTGCTGACAAAACGGCGTCACCATCAAATCAATCATGTGGCCGGGGTTGCACAGAAATCGCCTACATGCAAGAAGCACGCACCAAAAACATCGTGTTAGCAACGTTACGGCCGAGCGGCAAAACGTATCAGGCTTTATCAAAGACAAAATTCGATTGGATGTCAGACAGGATGCCGTGCATTGTTGAAATGGCCATCGGTTGCCGTCCGTGAGGTGGCCATTCAGGCGAGGCAGAAATACAGCCGATCCGTGGGCGATTTTTGCATCAGGCACTGTACCGTCCAGGGACGAAATTTTCAAAAGTCCCGAACAGGTACTCTGCAAAGAATTCGCAAAGATTTTAACTTACACGAAGTGGCGGCATTGCCAGGGAAAATTAATGATGCGGTTTTCCGACACCCGAGTTGAATTTGAAACAGAGCCACTTGATTTTGTGCTCGAAAGCACCGCAAGCGATCTCGATGTTTCCAGGCCATGTCCGGACCGGCTCACTTCCCATCAGCTGATGCAGGCTTAGTAACAATACCGTTCAAAAACTAGCGGAGCAGCGCGAGCTGCCCGGTGTGTGCTGCCCGCATTTTGCAGGCACACACCGGACGGCTTGCGCCGATTCCGCGATTTAACAGCACGTTCATGGAACGGTATTGGGCTTAACACATCGAAAGCCCACATGATTGCTGGCGGTGCTGATCTCGCCTTTTCCGCGAGTTCCCACCATATAACGAGTGCAATAAAGGTCAGTACAAAGGAACGATCCTCCACGATGCACTCGTTTCTTTTCCATAGGTTCGGCCGGGTCAAATGATGACTCTGGCCCTTTGGGATTTCGAGCGACGGGTTCTGCGTCATGCAGGGTTTTATAATAGTCCGCACGGTACCAGTCGCTGGTCCATTCCCACACGTTACCGCCGACATCAAACAGACCGTAGCCGTTCGGCGGATACTGAGCAACGGGGGCGACGCCCACAAATCCGTCCTCTGCCGTGTCGCCACCATTCACCGGGAATTCACCCTGATAAATATTGGCAACAAACTTCCCGTCCACCTTGAGCTGATTGCCCCAGGCATAAAGCTGCCCCGGGCTGCCTCCTCGAGCTGCGAATTCCCACTCTGCTTCCGTCGGTAACCTCTTGCCAGCCCATGTGGCATAGGCCTGAGCATCTTCAAATGCAATTTGCACGACGGGAAAATTGTCACGGCCTTCGATTGAACTTTCCGGCCCTGCGGGATGACGCCAGTTCGTGTCAGCGATGTAGCTCCACCATTGAAAGTAATTATCGAGCGGCACGGGCTTTTCAGTTGGAGCAAACACCGTCGATCCTGCGATTAGATTTTCGGGCGGTGCATTCGGGAATTCTTCCTGCGTTGGCTCTCGCTCGGCAACAGTGACATATCCAGTTGCTTCAACAAATTCGGCGAATTGCTTGTTGGTAACCTCTGTAGAATCCATCCAGAACCCATCCACATAAACTCGATGAATCGGCGCTGCATCGCGAGTTACGCCCGGAAGACTGCACAAGGATTCTGAATCCACATTGCTGCCCATAGAAAATTCACCACCAGGAATCCACACCATGCCAGCCGGTGCGGGTTCAGACGGTCGACCCGCGTTCTCAATTGTCGGGCCAAACGCATCGACAAATGACTCCGCATCAATCGAGGTGCGAGAGTCTGTCTTTGCGTTCTTCTCGGCAGGCTGCATTACTACAGGAGCCGAATCAGTGGAACTCTCGCCTGTTGGATTCAGAATTATCAAGGCAAGGGCTGCTCCACTGACAATGAGCGCAATGACGGGAACGGCCATGCGTTTCAATGGGCTCTTGATGCTGGAATTGTTGCTGAGTTCATTATTCATTGAAAGCGGATTCACGTTTCCACAGGATAGGGCATGGCCCTTGCGATCATCGACCACACATCCGACCTGAAAAACTGCTTGCGCAGGGTTCTCAGAGAAATGCTGCACTCCGTTCGTGGCCACAAAAGAAGAGCACACTTGTCAGTATAGCGAGCAACTCTTGTGCAGACGAGGATCTGGATTGCATGCTGAATGAAAACTCGGGTTCCGAAATCAACTCAGTGTCCTTTGGAATGGCAACACTGCATTCTATCGCACGACTTGGCCCAAATCTTCCGTGTACAATTTTGCCGTCAATTCGTGAAGATCTTCCCGGTCAAACAGCGCCACGGTAAAGGACCGGCTTACAGGTCGCTGAACTGAAGCCCTGCACAAACGTCTCCGAATTTACTGCCCCCGCTCTGACGGTGCGTCTTACCGAAACTGAGATCACAACATTTCACTCCGGCAATATGGATCAGTCCCGAAATAACTTCCCACTCTAGCCTGCATTGCGCACCACGCCTCGTGGCTGGGCGGTTTTTTTGCGTTTTCCGAAGCGTCGATCGTCGCACCGTTCAACCACCGAAAGGTACGTGCGGCTTCGTTCCTGGCACCAAAACGGGGCGATTTTTGTCCGAT
>JBGSVD010000036.1:0-7205 GCA_041753135.1 Planctomycetaceae bacterium | reverse complement strand
CTGCAGCTTTGAGATCTCATTCTCCGGCACAGCCAGGCTGTAGCTGATGGGAGCTTCTTCGTAGTTGACTCGCTGCGCCATCGCAGAAGGTGCATTGACGTTGACGGCAATGTGCAGGATCAGGATCGTGAAGCATCGTTTGAGCATGTTCATAGGAGCATCCAAAGTAGCCATCTTGCTCCGTAAGATGAGCCTTGCAGAGTTAACATGGCTGAGTTCAATCCGACTCTGACCGATTACGGTTCGTTCCATAGTGTTTCAAGCAAATCACAGGCCGCCGCTAATTCTACTGCGGCCCGTTGAAGACTCGTCTCGGCAGAGCGAGACGGCTACTTTGCTCGGACGCAGTAAACCATCTCGCCGGTTCGAATCACGATGCTGCCATTGACGATGGCAACCCCGTACTGGACCGGATCCGCAAAACGGTTCTCTCCCTGAGCCATTGTCTGCGCGTCATAATTGCCGCCTTGTCCCGGAGGACCACCGGGTCGAGCTGTACCTTCAGGACGACCACCACCGGGACGACCACCACCGGGACGACCACCAGCAGCCCCATCCGGAGCACCGCGGCGAACTGGTCGTTCGCCAGCAGCTTCTTCGTCAGGGGCAGCTTTCTTCTCGCCGTTGACAGCAGTACCCTGAGCCGAAGTTGGAGTCGCCTCGCCTGCTGCGGCTGTTGGCTTGGCTTCAGGTTTCGCTTCAGGCGTCTCCGTCTGAGCCGGCTCGTCCTTCTTCTCATCGCCGTGCTCATGACCGCCACCTTTGGCGTCTTCATCACGCCCCGCCGCGCGATTGCGAGCCATCGATTCGCTCGGAATTTCGTTCGGATCCCAGAGTTCATTCTTTGCAAGAAGATTGAACTCCGTGCCCGTCGCAAGAACTGATGTCAGGCCATCTTTGCCGAACACATAGAGTCGATCGCCGACGACGATCGGAGTCGCCCAGCAGCCCTGATCGATACGCTTCGAATAATGCTTCTCACCAGTTTCCGCATTGTAGCAGAACACAACACCCGCCTTGTTCACCCAATAGGCAAGCCCGTTGTGAACGGTCGGAGTGTTAAAGGCAGGCATCGCTTCTTCGGTTCGCCAGAGGACTTTGGCTGCGAAACCTGCATCTGTCTTTTCGATCGTCACGATGCCGTTCGTCTTGCGAGCTTCGCCTTCATTTTCGTTGTGCATCCCCGGACTGGCGGCCATCACAAATCGACCATTGCCAACCGCCAGCGGTGTCGTCGCACGGTTACCACCGACTTCGTCAGCAAGAGTCCACAGCAATTCGCCAGTGGCAGGATTGTAGCCATCAATGCTGCCAGATGAACTGCAAACGATGTGATGGGAATCACCGACAGGCACGAGCGACGGAGACGCATAGCTGGTTCGGCTGTCGCGATCGGTCTTCCACTTCGTTTCGCCAGACTTCTTGTCCACGCATAGCAGATACGACGGACCTTCATGGTCAATCAGCAGGACGATCGAATCGTCGAGCTGCAGCGGTGACGAAGCAATGCCTATGGTGGATTCAAACGCACCGTAGTCTTCTGTGAGTCCTCGTTGCCAGAGCTGTTCGCCGCTGTGACTGAACGCGACAAGGTTGCCAGTTTCGAAGAATGCATACACACCGTTGGCGTCAACCAGCGGCGTCGGAGCGGAACGGCTCTGGAAGTAATTACTGCGAACAGGCTGGAACGGATCGAGCTTATGATCCCAGGCGATCTGACCATCGGTCAGGTTCAGGGCGATCACATGGCAGTGATCTTTCATGGTGCCTTCAATCGACGTGACAAAGACCTTGTCGCCCCAAATCACCGGGCTGGATTGGCCTTTGCCCGGCAGTTTGGTCTTCCACGCCATATTCTCCGTCGGGGACCACGTCGTGGGAATCGTCGCCGGATCTACGGCTGACGCTCCCTGCCCGAGAAATCCGGGCCATGAAGGAGCGGCTCCGTCGTTAAACAACATGGCCGCTAACAGTAACAGCGTTTGCATCTGATTCACCCTATAAAACATGAGATTGAGTTGGCGAAAGTTATTGGGCGCGCAGGAAACAATTGACGGGGACAAAAACGGAATTCGAAAGACTCTGCTATCTGGGCAGATTCTTCAGCAGTTCTTCCGGAGCATTCAAATCCAGCGATGTCATGTCGGCAGTCCACGTCGACTTCAACGGCGATTTCTCCGGCTGCAGATAAACTGGAGGAAACGCGATCTGTGGACCGACAGGCTCCAACGTGAATGTGTAATCGCCGGGTTCGAGGATCAAAGCTTCCTGGCCACCGGTCTTCAGCAGAAAGAACATGCCTGTGCCATCCGTCGTACCAAAGCCAAGCTGCTGAAACGCGCTGCCCTCTTTTTTGTGCACCACGACACAAATGTCGCCCAGCGTTTGAGTACCAAACTTCAGAGTTCCGATGGAGCCATCCTTGCTGACAGTGGGCTCAGAACATCCGAGCAAATTGCTGACAAGGATCAAAGTGATGAATCGATTTAACATGCTAATTCCTGCCCTCAACAGCCACTTCAGAGTTGGCAATTGCCTGAGTTGGTAACAGCCCTTGTGACTTCGCCAGGACATGCAACAGTGTTTTGTTGTCGAGGAATGGTTCTTTGCCTTGGGCTCCCCAGATGACTTTTCCATGTGAATCGACAATGAAAGTCCCGTGGTTCATGAACTCAGGCTTCTCATCTGTCTCCGGCTGATAAACTCCCCATTTTTGAGCGACGGCATAGTCAACATCCGCCAGCACCGGGAAGTGAAACTCACCATACTCTTTGTACTTTTCAGCGGTGTGTTCCGAGCTGTCGGAGCTGATCGCGACAATGTCGGCATCGAGTTCGCTGAAGTAGTGCAGGTCTTTATCCAAAGCCAGCAGTTGTGCCACGCAATGACTGCAGCCGTAACCCAGATAGAAGACAACGACAACTGGTCGACCTTTACCGAGCTCGCTCAACTTCTGCTCAAGCCCGTTCACATCGGGTAGTGCAAACTCCGGAGCTGCTTGATTGAGCAGACTCAGCGGCTGCGATTCAACCGGCGTGAAGCCACTTTCGGCCAGAACCACAGCCAATCCGTCCGTAAGTTTCTTCGACTGGACAACTTCCAGATACGCTTCAGCGTCTTTCCGAACGTTGCCCGTCGTTATCAGCCCATACTGCAAACAGATTTGGCGGCACTCCTCAAGCAGACTGTCGTCGACAGCGACAGTGCCAACGGGTTTCGAAACATGGTAGATCAGCATGGTGGCGTAGAAGACACTGGTGATACCAAGGAAAGCGAGAAACGTGGTTGTCGTCCACTCACGAGATTCACCAGGCGACTGAGTTTTCTTCTTTTCTGGCTTTCGAACGGGGGACATCGATAACTCCTGAAACAAAGTGCAGCAGTCCATACAGCGGGACTTAAGAAGCCATTGAGAATTGGCGAGTGAACGTCAATCGCCTTGAGGCACTAAGTGCTTGAGTCGTTCGTTCAGAACTCACCCAAAACTTCGCCGCCGCTCCGAGTCCCCAGAGCTCGCCATAAAGTCAAGTCGATGCTATCGCTGATAAAGCGAACGCTTCCGTCGCAAAGAACAGTTTGGATTCCGCCGGTGTGCTCGCTGCGAGCTGCAAAGATGCCGTTCCCGCATGTACCCATGTCGAGAAGCGGACTGTTCGGAGTGTGATAGTGGTTGTATCCGGTCCTGTATTCACGCCCGTTGATCCAGCCAGCCCCACGCTCGCCCGAGTACCCCCGGCTGATGCCAATTGTCATCGCCTCATAACCCCCAGCCACTGGGTCCCATGGAGTTGTGTACCCATTCGCAAGCCCTGCGGTTGCGGGGGGAAAAGTGCTGGATGTCCACACACATGAAACGTTGATGTAGGTCCGTCGCTTGGACTTTAATGTTGTTGGCGCGGGTTGCGGTGTTCCCGGCAGGCCGATGACGGATTCGGCAAAAGCTGACGTGTTGCTCAGCCCGTCGGTGATATCACGGAACTTTACGCTGCTGTTCGTCCAAAGAATTCCGTCTGTCGGCAGACGGGCGTCATAGAGCTTGCCGACTGCCGTCCCATTGTTCATGTGGTAGTTGTTGGCAGCGTAGGTGAATATTCCGCCAGTCGCACCACCTGTGGTTCCTGATTTGATCTGGAATGTATCTGGCCCAGGGTCACTGGGGCAGCGAAAGAATGGTATCACGGTGGCGGCTGCAACAACGTTGTTTGGATGAACGTCACCCGGACAGCACCCGACCTGAAGTCTGATGCTGAAATCAATCAGGTTTCGAAGGTTTGCCTGTTCCAGATATGGCAAAAGATGGGCATGGACTGAGTAGTTTCCAGCATTGGAAGCTGTCCCCTGAGCATAATTTGAGGGCAGCATTCCCATGGCGCCTTCATAGTTGTGCAAAGCCAGACCAATCTGTTTCAAATTGTTTTTGCACTGAGTCCGTCGAGCGGCCTCACGCGCCTGTTGCACAGCAGGCAAGAGAAGTGAAATGAGAATGGCGATGATTGCGATCACCACCAGTAGTTCGATGAGCGTAAACGCACGGCTTCGGGTACTCGGCGTTGAAACGGAACGAGTCATAGGATGTGGTCCTTTTGAAAACTGCAAATGTGAGGAAACTGAAGCAAAGTGAGTCTGTGAGCGGTCGTCAGAATTCGGAAATGACTTCGCCGCCATCCCGTGTCGCAATGCCGCGCCAGATGGTCAAATCCAGATTCTCACTAACGAAGCGAACGCTTCCGTCAACGAGCGCCACCTGAACACCTCCCACATGCGCGCTGCGTGCGCTGGTGATTGCAAAGTTATGGAAGCCATTGTGACAATCGGGCACTTTTGCGTTCGGAACGAAGTAGTGGTTGTACATTGCGTCGGCCATGTGGCCATTGATCCACTTTGCCCCTCGCTGTCCGGACCAGGCTGGAGCACTGCCGGCAACACAAGCGGCGTCGGTGGTCTGAGTCGCCATCGGCAACTCAACGACTCGTCGCCGGAAGTCGGTTCCCGAAGGTACCGAATTGATGCCGTCACCCAGTAACTGTTCGCCAAACACCACGGTGTTGCTGGTGCCATCGGTCACATCGCGAAACCCAATCTTCGATCGTTGGAAGATCACGCCATCCGCGTTGCTGACCGAACCGTCATCGGTCGTCACGCCTACTTGGTTGATTCCGGAACCTGCATTGGCCGGATAGCTGATCCCGCCGTAAAGCGAGTTGGGTACTCGCTCCTTGTCACTGGGGCATGTCAGGACAGGAACCGACGTCTTGGCTGCGTTCTCATTTTGTCCTACTGCGACAGGGTCAAAGCCAGCACCGAATGCCACCATTGGCGGCACCTGGAACACCAGCAAACTCTGAAGATTTCCCTGCTCAATGTAGGGCAACAGTTGTGCCTGTGGTGACCAGACAAACGGATAGCCAAGGCTTCCTGGAGGAAATACTCGGTGTGTGGACTCATAGTTGTGCAAAGCCAATCCGAGTTGTTTCAGATTGTTTTTGCACTGTGTGCGACGAGCCGCCTCACGTGCCTGCTGAACAGCAGGCAGCAGGAGTGCAATCAGCACGGCAATGATCGCTATAACAACCAGCAGTTCGATTAAAGTGAACCCGCGGGTTCGAGCATAAGACCTGAAACGAATACACATCTTCATCATGTCCTGGAAAAGGATAAACACATACAGAAACGCCGAACGGCGATCACCGGAAGCACGCGAGATGCTCCTCGCAACGACTCAGGCGCAGGAGAACTCTGTGTACACTCAGCCCGTGCTAGCACGCTCATCGCGAGATCTCCGGTATCGGGCTTGTGGAGAGCGAACCGGAAGATTCGGATGAGCGTGCGAACCCAAGCTGAGCGATCAGTCAGAGCGCGGCGAGATCCGTCAAACACGATGGCCCTAAATTGCGCAAGAACGCAAAGAGCTACAATCGCTGAAATTGCACGCGAAAGACGTGAGTCAGACTCAAACGATCTTCGGCGGCGGCAACGGAGGTCGAAGCGACGCTTGTTGCAATCGCTCGGACTCAAGAGGAACAGTCTCAATCTCTGCGACGGTCGGCATCACCAGAGCGATCCGTTCCGGAACGATTGAGGTTGGAAAGCAAAATGCATGTGGCCCCTGGCCCTGACATTCGGCAGCATAAATCGCCAAAACCCACTTGGATTTCGAAGGCGTGAATCGCCGAGGTTTTTCCTCTGCAGATTCCTTTGCCGGTGCTATACACGCAGACTCAGAAGAGTCCGGCTTTGCTGCTACTGAAGCGTCGGCAGTTGAATCTTCAGCTTTCTGGCAGCATAAAGGCTTAGATGTAACGAGCGACTTCTTCGCACAATGTTCGCACGAAGCCGCAGGTGTTGCACCCGAGGGCTTATTTCTGCTTGAAGCAGAAAGCGAGCAAATCTCGCGTCCGTCGGTGGCCTCATTCTCCTTCTTCACCGCGACCAGAACAAACTCAGGCACCTTGACGTTGTTAGCCTTAGCCCAAGCGACCTTTTGGGCGTTGTTGAAGCAACAGCAATTCTTCCAGCACTGATCGGCCGATCGACAACCGCACGGTCGATTCTGGCAAGGGAAAGGCTCGGATGAGTCTTTTTCCGGTGAATTTTGAGGCAACGGAGCAATCGGCAGCGGAAACAACATCGCGCAGACGCCCAGCAATACGGATAGGCTTACGAGGCCGCGTATGAGCTTTGGTAAAAATTTGCGATTCAGTTTCATCATTGCTCGACGGAAAACCGTCCAAAAGCGACTGAGATGATTCAACCGGCTCGCTCTCCACGCGACATATGATATCTGTGGGAGCCGCCTGTGCGATATGCTTCATAACGGGAAGACAAGATTTCCTGCACCTGGGACGTTCTGAATGATTACGGTGCGATCAACTTTTGGGGAGCTTCGAGGTCCACAGATTTCATTTCAGCCGTCCATGTCACCTTCAGTGGTGTGGTCTTTGGTGAGAGATACTCTTTTGGAAAACGCACAGGCGGGCCGATGGATTCCAACGTGAAGACATAGTCGCTCGGCTCCAGCCAAAGAGGTTCAGTTGCTCCTGCATTGTAAAGAATGAACGAACCATCCTAGCCTGCATTGCGCACCACGCCTCGTGGCTGGGCGGTTTTTTTGCGTTTTCCGAAGCGTCGATCGTCGCACCGTTCAACCACCGAAAGGTACGTGCGGCTTCGTTCCTGGCACCAAAACGGGGCGATTTTTGTCCGAT
>JBGSVD010000035.1:0-38428 GCA_041753135.1 Planctomycetaceae bacterium | reverse complement strand
AGCCTTTCGCCCCGCACGCGGGGCGCGGATTGAAACCTTGGAGCTTGGGGAGCATCAGCGGGCGAGACGCCCGCGCTCCAGGAACGCGGGGCGTGGATTGAAACGATTCTGAAGTACTTCGAAGGAACAGAGGGGCGGATTCAAATCTTGTTGGGATTTATACTCTAAACGGTCGCGATGGTGATGTTTTTCGTTTAACCGTTAGCCGCAGGCGTACGTCGGTGGCGGCATTCACGTACGCCTCCGGCTGACGGTTTAACAACTCAATTGTGACCGCGATTCGTATACACAATTCATTCTGGTTGAGATTCTGACCCTGCGGGCCGACATAGACCTCGTGCGTTCAGAAATGAGGTGACGGCGAGCGAGCGGATAAGCGGGCGAGACGGCCACGCTCCAGGTGCGCGGGGCGTGGATTGAAACGACTCTGAAGTACTTCGAAGGAACAGAGGGGCGGATTCAAATCTTGTTGGGATTTGCACTCTAAACGGTCGCGATGGCGATGTTTTTCGTTTAACCGTTAGCCGCAGGCGTACGTCGGTGGCGGCATTCACGTACGCCTCCGGCTGACGGTTTAACAACTCAATTGTGACCGCGATTCGTATACACAATTCATTCTGGTTGAGATTCTGACCCTGCGGATCGACATAGGCCGCGTGCGGTCAGAAATGAGGTGTTGGCGAGCGAGCGGTTAGCGGGCGAGACGCCCGCGCTCCAGGTGCGCGAGCGAGGTTAGTTTTGCGGAGTTACGGGCGGCTGGAGGACGTCATGCGTGAAACGTCTTCCACGATGCGTTCGTCAGACTTCGTGAGCAGGCTGCGTCGAAAACGAATGACAACTCCTGCGGAGCCGGTGCCATCGTAAATCCATAACTCGCGCATTGCTCGTGAGGAACCGACTCGGGAAATTCTTGCGGGCTGCCCCATTGTTTGCGTCACTTGCTGGACCGTCATTCCCTTGACGACACGGCCTTCGCGAATCGCCAGTTGAACGTCGTCTTTCGGAAGAAGCTGGACTTGTTGAGTCGTCAGCCATTTCCCGTTGAGATTCTCCCATCCCAGACGTTTGAGTCGATCGGCAATCTGAAGTGCATCATTTGGTGATTCAACCGAAGCCACGGACCACGCCTGTCGGAGCAGATCAACGCCTCTTTCCTGATGCCGTGGATCCTTCCAGTTCTCCGCAGCAAAAAGATGTTCATCCGCAGTCCGCAGCAGGCCGGCAAGTTCCACGGTGCCAAAGCGTTTTTCCTGAGACGTTAACCAATCTGCAATGACTTCTGCCGTTTTCTCCTGACGTGAAAGTTTAGCCAGCAGTTCCACCAGTTGCTGAAGTTCCTGGCGCGAAAGATCCGGGATGCGTCCAAGGCGAAATGCAATTTCACGCTCTTCGAACATGGAGGCCAGCACGGCATCTCTCGGGAATTCTTCTCGAACCAGATTGGCCAGAGCAAGACCGTTGCTGCCATCGGCTTTCAGCATTTTTTGAATCTGCTGCTGTCGAACCGCCTCGTAGAATAATCGATGCAGGATCGTTCGATCTGCATCCGAACCGCCGTTGTAACGAGCGACAGCATTGCCAGGGAAATCTGACTTGAATGCATCAGAAATCAACAGGTCCCGGTGATCCCAGCCTTCCAGCGTTTTCGCTTCGGCGGCATTCTTTTCCACCGAATCCTTCGACTGTTTCCACTCCGTCAGCAGAATCTCGAAACGCAATGCATCCAGAAATCGCTGATCAAGATTCAGCGATCGAGCGAGTTCGGTCACTTGTTTCAGTTGCGATGGATCATTGGCAGCCAGTTTCCGCTTACGTTCGATGGCCAGCAGTCGAACAGCCTGAATCTCCTGAGTTAGATCTTCGTCTTTATAAAACTCTGCAATCGAAACGTAGTTGTTCGCAATCGTCAGCAGGTTGTCAGACTGTTCTTCAGGAACAGCCGCGACTTGTTTGGACAGTTGCTCCAGGTCGGTATCGCGAATCACAAGTCCGCTGACAAGAAAGTTCAAGCGTCCCGAGTTCAAAACAAACTTGCCAGTGATCTCCAGCTTTTGTCGGTCACGCATGCGGTCGGGCAGACGAATACTTCCAGGCAATCGAAAATCGATATCAAGCTTATCGACATGAAAGGCGTCGGCGGCGCGTCCCTGAAAACGTGCTTCAAAAGTGAAGCGACGACCTTCCTCCGCAAGCTTCTTCCATTGAGGCTTAAGTTTCAGAACGTCCTGCACCGAGGAGTTTTGCGCAAAAGAAATTGACGAATCCAATCCGCAGATGCCCAGCACAAGACTGATCAGTCCCAAAAATCTAAGGCACGAAGAAGTCATGGCTTTCTTCCTTCTCCCGATTCTGGTGGCCGATCGATTGGCTCAGCAGTTGAAGTGGGTGTTTCCTGATCGGTTATTCCGGATTGACCTGTTCCCCGAATGACGGCTGCCTGCTGCTCAATAATTTTTTTCAACTCCGGAGTCTGTGTAACATCGAATCCAAACTGCTCCGCATGAAAATCGGTTGTGATCAATGCGCAGGAATCGGGTTCCAGAGTGATCAGCCAGCTTCTTTGATTCTGAGACGGCGGCCGACAGTCGGCGATGACTGCAGCGAAAAGCAATGGTGTCTGAGGCTTCTTTGATGCACACTGGCGAAGCAATGGAGAGGCAACGCGAATATCAACTGGGATTCCGTCCACAATCAGAGGAAAGTCAAGATTCAGCATTTCACTATTCGCTGCGGATGGCCTAACAACAGCTTCAAAGACCATGCACTGTCCTGCCAGGCCGATGCTGGAAGACGTGGCTTTGGATTCGTTAAAGGTTCCGTTGTCTGCAAACATCTCAGAAAATTGACCGACCAGATCCAGAGAACTCAAGCGCTGCACTGCTTGCGTTTGTCGCAGCAATGAATCCGCGACCTGGAAGTCGGCGTCGGAACGATTGAGAGTTATCGCCGCTTTCACGGCCGTCGACAGCGCTTCTCCCAGCGTTGTCAGGTCGCGTTTCTTCAGAGCATCTTCAGCGCGGTCCATTTCTGCGCGCCAGACTTTTCGAGCCTGCTGCATTTGGCGCTGATGAACATTCCACCAGCCTGTTGAAACGAGAATGGCCACACCTGCCACTGCCAGGACTCGCGTTGGTGAAAACAGACGCCTGAGTCGCACCGCCATGCTGATGCGCGGCACCTGCACAACAGGCACATCGGGTTCAGCGGTGACTTTAACTTCGGTGTCCGCAGGGTACGGATCGGCTGGATTTGATCCGCGAGACTTCCGTCCCTTTGAGACCTTTTTCGGTTTCTCTGAAGTGCCGTAGTCTTTTAACTCGGTGGCCCCGTCGTCGGCCGCAGTTGCCCGGGATCGTAACGGCTCCTTGTTGGCGGAAGGATCGATAACACTGTCGCCCTTGACGAGTTCCCGTACAACGGTGCTCACTCGATCCAGGGCGGGGCCATCGACGACATCGCTGCGAATCCGCCGATTTGTGGGATAAACATTGACCGGCAGTACGTAAATACTCGCCTGACAATCGCTGCATTCAGCAATCTGGTAGCTGGTGCGACGAATTCCAGTCACTCGGTGACCACAGTCGCACGGAACTTCAAACGGGACTGCCACATTTTTGGTGGCAGTGCCGAAGAGTTGCGATTTTGCTTTGGAAAGTCGGGCGAGCAGGGACATATTGGTGCATCGGGATCTGATGATTTCTCAAAAGCGAAGCCGTATTGTGCCGCGGCGGCCAGTTGATTTCTACCCGCTACGCCGGAGGAAACGAACATTCGAAGAACGTTCGGGTGATTGGCGCCGGGTGGTTGGTGGTGGGGTTGCGGAATTTGTAGCGGTTCCATGGTGGTCCGAATTCTGACGAATCCGGTTACGAGTGCGGTAGAGCACTCGCAATCCAGCGGTTGAGCCTTTTGCATCGCGTCGGCACGGCATACGATAGAGCACGATTTATCCCACCTTCATGCAGTCAGCTCGCCTTCATGCTCCCGACCTTCAAAAATCTTTTCGGCAACGCGATCGTTCTGATCCGCTCGACATGCCGCAGTTTTCTTTGCCGCAGTTTTCATCGCAATTCCGTTCAATCATTAGCGGAGCAGAGCGAGCTGCCCGGTGTGAATCTGCAAAATGCAGGCTCACCGGACGGCTTGCGCCGATTCCGCTACTTAAGAGACGGTTCGTTGAAAAGTATTGGTTTTACTCGCCCCACGAAACAGGCTGCCTCTGCGCCCCGTTGGACGGGGCCGTTGCATCCAGGTCTGAACTTGGCCAGTTCGATGTTGACTGTTCTTGTCGTCCTTTCCGCATTCTCTGGATTCTCTGGCAGTCTTGCCTGGGCCGACGAACAAACCGAACAAGAAGCCACAACCGCAGCCGCACGTTTTCTGAAAGTACTGCTTTCGAATCCGCGTTTTGGAACAGCGTTCGATCATGTGTACGACTTCCATATTGATCGCGGCTCGATTAGTGCTTTTCTGGAATCGCTGCGGCTTGTGGGAAAGTTGCCGGATGAACTCGCGAAAGATCGGGATGCCGAGACCGGCGACATGATGGCGTTGTCTGTCCCATCGGACGCTGATTCGGGGGCTGTGTGCCTGGTGTTTGGAATGATCCAACTCCGGCATTCTGAATCAAGGAGTGCGATTGCCGCATTGAAGTCAGCTGTCGAGCAACGTCCCAAAGATGCTGTTTCGCATTGGTACCTGGCCCGAGCCTATCAACTGGCTTCAAAATCAGAGGAGGCGATCTCTTCCCTGGAGCGTGCCATTCAGTGTCGACCTGCGAAGCCGGATCTCCTTGAGATCTACAAAGAACTGGCGCGGAATCTCCAGCGGGCTCAGGAAGCTGACGAAGCTCTGAACGCCTGGAAGCGGCTGGAAGCAGAATTCCCTGGTGATCTGCGAGTCAAAGAACAGATCGCCACAACGCTGGCGGAAGACGGTCGCTGGGATGAAGCGTTGAAACGTTTCCAGGCATTGGCGAAGGAAACGAAGAACTCTGACCAGCGAGTCGCGGCGAATCTTTCTGCCAGCGATGTCATGATTCAGCTTGGTCGAAATCAGGACGCGATTTCTCTTCTGGAATCTCAGCTCGGGGATCTTGATCCGGATGGCTGGCAGTTTAAAGATATCCGCCGACGCATCGAAAGCATCTTTCGTGGCAACGATGATCTTGCCGGATTGGTCGCCTACTATGAAGCGTGGATCAAGGCTCATTCCGACGACGTCGACGCGATGGCTCGACTGGGCCGCACGCTCTCGCTGCAGAACAAAACGGCAGAAGCCTCTGAGTGGTATCGCAAGGCGATTGAGCTGGCTCCGTCGAATGTGTCGCTGCGAGAATCGCTGATCGAACAGCTTGTGCGCGAAGATCAGCCTGTTGAAGCAATCAAGCAGTATGAGGAGATGGCTCGGTTCGATGGGGGCAATCAGGACCATATCGAAAAATGGGGCCAGCTATGTTTGAATCAGAAAGATATGCCGCTCGCCGATCGACAGGCCAAAGCGGCTGCCGTTTGGGAACGTTTGCTGACGAATCGGCCGGACGATCCGGTGACGATGGCTCGCCTGGCCGGCTTGCTGCGTCGAGCCGATTTGCGGGATCGAGCAATCGCTTTGTATCGATCGGCGATTGAGAACGCTCCGAACGAACCGCAGTATCGTGAGTACCTTGGCGAATATTTGTATCAGCTTCATCGAATCGATGAGGCGGTTGTTGAATGGAAGCAGATCGCAGACGGAGATCGTCGGACAAAGGCGAATTTGATTCGACTGGCGGAGGTGCTGAATCGCTTCGGCCAGAATGATCCTGGGATTTCGGCGATGCGAGAAGCGTGCGGTCTGAATCCCGATCCGCTGGAACGCGTGCAGTTTGCGGAAATGCTGCGCACCTGGCGAGCGGCAGGGCGTCAGCCCTCCGTGTCCACGCGCACCACGGACACTGAAAACGCCATCGCAAACGCAAACACGGAGTTGCACACAGGGTCGAACACGGAGGGCTCACGCCCACCGCTCGCCGATGACGGGGACTTTACCGAAGCGCTCGAACAACTCAACCTCGCAGAGCAATCGGCCGAGACACCGGACGAGCGTCAGCAGATTCTCAAAGAACGAGTCCAATGTTTGATGGCCGCGGGGCAACTGGAACAGCAGATTGAGCTGCTATCCGCGGAACTCAACGCAGGCATGAACGTCAGCGATTCAAACCTGTTGGCCGAACGTTGGCGAACGGTCGCTATCTATCAGGACGCGGCCGAAAAGATCAACGACGCGACAGCCTCGGCCATCAAGGTCGTTGAGCTGCAGCCAGACTCGATTCCCGGCTGGACCATTCTTGCCAGTCTTTACGAACGCACGGGCAGACTCGGTGACGCGGCCGATGCGATGAAGAAACTCGCGTCGCTGGATCGGCGAGGCATCTCCGAATATCTCCGCAAGTCGGCGAGACTTCAAGTGCGACTCGGCCAGTTCGACGCCGCCCTCGTCACCGGCCGCGACGTGATCAAAGCAACGCCAGGCAACCCGGAGGCCTATCAGTTCTTTGCCGATCTGGCCTTCGAAGTCGGCCAGCCGAAGATCGCCGTCGAATCATTGCGACAAGCCGTCCGAGTCAACCCCGGCGACGAAGCGGCCCTGCGAGCACTCGCAAAAACTCTGGCGGATGAATTTCAAACTCCCGAAGCCATCGAACTCTACTGGCGCGCCTTCGAGAAAGCTTCGGATCTCGAAAGCCAAACCCAGATCGTCGTCGCGTTGAGTAATCTTTACCTTCGCAGCAACCAGTTTCCAAAACTCATCGAGCGATTAGAACTCCGCAGCCGCGAACTCAACCTGCCGACGGAGATGACTCGTTGTATCGCCACGGCGTATCGGGAGTCGGGGGATTTTGAGAAGGCGCGAGTCTCGCTGGAACGGTTGGAATCAGACGCGTCTGCTGATGTTGGTTTGCTTCGTGAACTCAAAGACCTGGCACTGAAGAACCAGAATCTTGAAGACGCAATCGACTATCAAACTCGGATCGTCCAGCAGTCAGGTGCCGAGACAGATCGTCAACAGCTTGCGGCATTGCTCAAATCCGCCGGACGCGACGAGAGTATTGAAGCAGCAGGTGAAGATTCAATAGCCATTTCGTCAACACCGCAACAACTTCTCGCGACAATCAGTAGTCTGCGGACCGTCGCACAAGAGAAGGATGTTGTCTCAGCCGCAGAATCCTATCTGGAGCGTTTTCCCAACGATTGGTCTGTCCTGACGGTGCTTGCCGGGCTCTATCAGGAAACCAATGAAGGAGAAAAGGCCCGTCAGTTGGCATCGAAAGTGATGCTGCTGGAGATCGCTGCCGAATCACAGGGCTCATTGGTGCCAATGCCGGTGCTATATCCGCTTTCAAACGAATCGCTGAAGCGTTCGCGACTGATTCAGAACTTGTACGGCGTCACTTCGGATTCTTTCCTCGATGCCTATTGCCGATGTTGCGACATTCTGTTCCTGCAGAATGAAGTGGCTTCACAGGAACAATGGGCGAGGCTGTTTTCAGTTGACTCCAGAAAGCGGCTGGGACTCATTCCCATTGCTTTTGTGGCGGACCGTCTCACAGAGCAATCATTGCCAGCTTCGTCGTTCTTTGAACAGGCTCAAAAGTTGAAGGCCGTTAGTTCTCCGGCCGATCGGCTCATACTGAACGCCATCGAACTCGACACTCGTATTCGTCTGAACTGCGTTGATGCCGAACTGGAGTCAAGGTTTAAGAAAGAGAGCATCGATACCATCGTCGCTCTCGCATCGACGGAGCCCGTGGTTTTCGAACAGTGTGGTCTGACGTCGAGACTTGTTGCAATTTTTGACGGCGATGCGGACGCTGAAGAAAACCTCGCGTCTCGGTTGATGAGTTTGCTTTCTTCCGACGCCAACATACAGACCACAGCGGTCGTGGCAAGTGTCGCCTGGGCGATGGATAATCTCGCATTATTGGCTGCAGCCGCCACTGTCGCAGACAAACTCCCGATGGAAACAGACGGGGTCAGTTTCCTGACACAACTGTACGGATCTTCTTTGGTGCTACCGCATCACCGTGCACATCGTGCGAAGCAACTTCAGGACCCCAATTTTCTGGTTATGCAGGCGAATCTCGCTTGTCGTTTTAGCTTGCTTCCACGAGACGCGTCTACTGTCCTTGTTGCTTTGAGTGTGCCGCATACCCTGGCAAAGTGGCGGTGGCGATTGTTTTCCTACTCGAAAGAAGAGAGTGAACTCGCCGTTTATTTACTGTCGCGCCAAAGGCAGTTTGATGAATCGTTCAAAGGTTGGATCGAACAGAGTCTGAAGAATCCTGATGCGTTGTTTCGTGCTCGGGCTCACCTGTTGCTTGCAGAATGCGACGAGGGAGCAAGAGCAATCGGGCACTTGATTCAAGCCGCCGAGTTAATGCCAGACGTTCCTGGTCTGCGTTTCGATGTTGCAACCGAGGCGGCTCGGCTTGGTTTGTATGACGAGGCTACGCAGCTTGTAGATTCTATTGATCTGAATGAGCCGACGGCAAGAATCGAATTGGAAAGCAAAGCTTTGGAATGGAGCCTCGTCGCTGGAAACAAGGACCGCGCAAGACTCGCTGCGAAGCATTTGTTTGGTTTGCCGATTGATCAAAGTCAGCAACTGCAGTTGGCTTCTCGGCTGTCGCAGCTGGGGCTTGAAGAAGAACTCGCTTCTCTGAATGCTCGACTTGGGCGAGGAGCGGAGACGCGGCAATCGGTGTTGGCCAGGAAGTTGCAAATGTACATGGCTCAGGGGAATGAGCAGCTTGCCGGGGAAGTGGCGTGGGAATTGTTGAAGCTGGCTTCGGGCGGGACGCTGTTCTCGGGGACTCGGCCGAATGATGATCGGGATGATGGTGGCGAGCGACTTCAGGCCATCAAGGCGTTGGGAAAACTCAAGCGACTGCAGCCGCTGATTGATCGGTACGAAGCGATGCTCGAAGCGTCGCCGGAGTCGCTCGACTTGCTCGAGATCCTGTGCGAATTTCATGAAGCGGCGGAGCAGTTTCCACAGCGCACGGAAAAGCGAGATCGCATCGCGTTGCTGTCGAAGAAGGCTCCGCCGAGTCTCAAGGCGAAGGCCGTGGCTTTGGAGAACAGCGGCGATGTCAGCGGTGCGTGCGATATTTATCTGCAGATCCTGAAGGACGATCCGGAAGCTTTCGCCGAAGAAATGGAGACCTACGTCCAGGCCTTCGAACGAGCCAAACGCCACGCCGATTTTCTGACGGCGGTGTTCGGGCTCGATCCGGAACTCTGGAGCGGCAACGCGGCATTGCTCGTGAACATCACGGCCGATCTGGCTCGAGCGAAGACGAACGAGGCCGTCGTGAAGAAGTCGGTGGAGGCGATGTTGGCCAATGAGGACACTCGCCGCCTTGCGATTGGCGGGTTCCTCGCTCGGCCGGATGTGATCGCGGAAGAACAACTGCTGCCAGCGATTCAGTGGGAGATCACATCCCCAAATGCGTTCGATGGATACGCTCGCACGAATGAAGTTTTCCTGATCCTGCAGGGCATCAAACAGGAATCGTCACTGAAGTCACTGCGAGATTTTCTTTCCTCCCGGCGAGCGGCAGGGCGTCAGCCCTCCGTGTCCAAGCGCAACTCTGACGAGCCAGATTCTGGCGAACCAAACTCAGACGAACGTGTGGATGCCGGAACTCGCGATACTCCGGCCGGCCTGCTTCAGATCTTCCTCGAAGCTCGGCTTGGGCTACGAAATGAAGTCGAACAACAATTGTCGACGCGGCTGGTCGGCGAGGCGAAGACCGATCGGAGTGACCTCCGCTTCATGCTGTTTGCAATGAACATCCGGCTGAAAGATCTGGGGAGTGAGTGGACCACCTCACGACGTCTTATCCTGGAATGGTTGCTGAAGCAGTCTCCGACTCAATCGAATGACTTCCCGTCGCTTGAAGACAGTCTTGTGGTGTCTGACGATGCCGTGATGGAGGAATTGGGGGCCGTGTATGAATTGCTAGGTGACTCCGCAAAATCACGAGCAATCATGAACCGGCGAGTCCAGGTGCTGATCTCGAATACTGGTATCGATGGTGGCAACGCGGCGGATTCCATTCGGCAGCTTCTTCAGGCCGGAGAAAAAATTCAGGCGTCTGGGTTTCCGATCGAGGGCACTCGGCTGCTTCTGAATGTGACTCAGCACGACATCGATGAATTCACGAAGGATCTCGACAACGACAAAGCCATTGCCTTCAAATCTCGATTCAATGCCTCACAACGCTGGGCGAAGCAGCAGATCACGGCCGAGAAGATCGTGAGCTGGTTTGAAATCGCAGCAGGAGAAATGGCCAGTGACGCGGAGCGAATGCCCAATGAATCGCAGGCGAATCAAGCCGACTTGTTGATCGAGATTTCAGGAACAACCGATCCAGGAGCACGCGATGTTGAACAACTCAAGCAATTGCGACTGGACAGCATTCTGCTGAATGCCATTGCAAAACAATCATTCGAGGACGATCAGCAAAAGGAGCGTTTGAAAGCAGCGATCGTCAGGTTGCTTTCCAAGGAAATGCCCGACGTTCGCCTGCTGGGTGTTGCACTGTCCATCTCGCAAAAAATGAACCTCCCCGAGCAGGCCGTCATCTGCGAACGACTCGCAGCCTCCGCGCGATGGGCCGATCGCCGTGTCGATGTCGGTAAGGACGTCGAGGCGGAGCCTGGTGATCAGGACAGGATCAGAAGCAATTCGAACGTCTCAAACGGACGCTCTTCGGCAAAGAGGATTCCAGAAACACTTCGATCGGACGCGGAGCTCAGTTGTGTGCTGATCGCCAAACTGCTGGCGTCAAGCCCGGCGTATCAGGATTTGACAAGCAGCCTTTTGGACCGATCGTTCGTTGCAGCGGAGAAGACTCAAAGCCGCATCATCCGAATTGCGGTTGCTCAGGAGTGTGCTGCCATTGCTCGACTTGCGAGCCTTCAGGAAGAAGCCTTGTCCTTCGAAAGCGGCGCGGCCAAGTGGATTGCCGAGCAAGCTGGCGGCGCGGCTTCCGACGGCGAAACGGAAATTGACCTCGCCCGCGAAATTCGCGTCCGGCTTCTCAAGCAGCCTGCTGATTGAGCACTCGTTGTTCACGTAGGATTCCGCGCCGCTCTCCTGGGTCGCGTTAAGATGTAATGAATGCCGGGGCTCAATGGTCAAGCATCTCGGTCGACATTCGATTCTCCTCCGAGATTCCCGAAAACCTGGTAACCGACTGGCCGGGCACGCTTTTTTTTGCGGCGATTGAGACTATTCTGGCGACATTCACGGACGGACTGCGCATTTTGTTCGGATGATGAACAGCAACTCACTTAATGGCTGCGGGAGATGGTAACCGTGTTAGATCGTACGTTCGGAATCTCAGTTTTTGCGATAATTTTTGTCGCATCGTCGGCGTCAGGATCAGATTTTCCGACGCTGGTTTCAAAAGTCCCCGGCAGTGCGAATTCCATTGTACTGATTGACGCTGATGCCGTTCTGGCATCTCCGATCGCAAAGGCGAATGGTTGGGAAAAGCGTTACAGCGACGGAAGCGCCGACCGACCTCTGTATTTGCCGCCTGAAGCGGATAAGGTCGTTGTTGCAGCCCAGCTCGATCAGGTGCGCGGTTTTACGCAGTCCTGGGAAGTTGCTCTGATGGGTATGAAGGAGCCGTTTTCCATGAGCCTCGTGGCTCGAGCAGAAGGCGGATACGCGGACACCATCAATGGCGTAAAAGTGGCATGGGTACCAAGCGATGCTTATTTTATCGAAGTGGATCCGCAGACTCTGGGACTGATGGCTCCCGCGAATCGTCAGGCGATCGCTCGCTGGGCCGATCGGGCCACAAAGCCTGCCACGGCAGAACTGTCTGAGTTTCTGACAGCGTCAACCAAACTTGTCGGCCAGGGCGCACAGGTTGTGATGGCGATTGATACGACAGACGCAATTCAGGCACACCGCGTTCAGACGCAACTTGAAAAATCGGATCTGGCAAAGTCCCTGGATGTTGCATCCACGGTGCAGCTGATCAGCGGGATGAAAGGTCTTGTTCTTCAGATTGCGTTTACGGACAAGGTTCAGGCAACAGCAATCATTGAGTTCTCAAACAGCGTGACTCTGACAGAAGCGGTCGCGAAGCAACTGGTGTTGAAAGGTATGGACACGATGCAGATGTCTTTGCCCGGCACAGAAAAATGGACCTGCAGAGTGTCTGGAAACTCGATTGCGATGTCCGGCGAATTGGAAACAGATGCCCTGCGTCGTGTCTTTAGTCTGCTGGAAATCCCAAGCACAAAATTCAGCAGTCTGAAGGATGAAAATACAGAATCATCATCTCAGGACGACATCGCGAAGAATTCGCTGGCCTATTTCAAGTCGGTCAATAGCTTGCTGACGGATCTTCGTGCACGATCCAAGTCATCCGGTGGCGGGAACGATGCGTACTGGATCGATCGCTACGCCATCAAGATCGACAAGTTGCCTATTCTGCATGTCGATGACGACTTGTTGGAGTATGGCGAAAAGCTGTCAGAGACCCTGCATATCATGTCAGGTGCTCGAAAGATTACCACAATGCAGGGGGCCGCAGCCGGTCGTTCCGAACGAGCGTCTGAAGGCTATTCAACCGACGATAACGGCAGTGGTTACGGTTATGGCTCCTACAGCTACACAAGTCCACGCACTGCCGAACGCAATGCAGGAAACGCGCGAGCTGATGCTCAGGCCAGCGGAACTTCTGTCAAGATTCAGGGGTGGAAACTGATCGATGAAGCAACTCAGCAGATTCGCCGCGAAATGACAAAGCGATACGATCTGGAGTTCTGAAAGAACTGATATGCTTCAGCCAAAGCCGATCACGTCCCCGCTACAACGGTTAGGAACGTGATCGGCTTTTTCATTTCAAGGCACTCACAAAAGCGTTCAATGACAACGACGTGCGTTCAATCTTCCCGACGTGATCCAAGTGATCCACAGAGTCTTTCGACCGCAAACACGCGGTCGGTGATTCCGTGGCGGCGGCGGGCCGATTTGATCGTGAAGCAGCAGGACTCCGGCGCATGGATCGTGAAGGATCCGTTGTCGCTTAGTTGTTCATTACTTGATGAAAAGGAAATGGCGGTTTTCCGACTTCTGGATGGAACCAGATCAATCCAGGAACTGTTAGCCACCTTGCACGCGGCCTGGCCTGATGATGATCTTGAGAAGAACGACATTGAGCACCTGATCGGGCAGTTTGTTCACAATCAGTTCTTGCTTCGCACCAATGCGTCCGTGTTGCCAACCAATCCAAGCGGTGCCAATCCGAGCGGATCAAATACGAACGCCAAGTGGCTCGCGTTGTTTCGAATCTCCTCATTGCTTCGAATTCAGATTCCACTTGTGAATCCGTCCCGACTGCTGACGGCGGCAGAGCCATTGATTGCTCGAATATTTTCACCTGCAACGGCAATGGCTTTTGCCGCGCTGGTCACGACTGCAATTCTGATGGTTGTGCTTCGATTTGACTGGTTCGTCAGCCACTTGCCAGGCCCATGGGATTTCTTTGAGACCGACAATCTGCTGCTGCTTTTTGCGACCTTTATTGCAGTGAAGATGATGCATGAAGTCGGGCACGCGTTTGCAGCAAGGCGTTTTGGCGCCGAATGCCATGAAGCCGGCGTGATGCTGCTGCTGTTTACACCCATCCTTTACACGAACGTCACGGATGCCTGGATGCTGGACCGTCGCAGCCGACTGCTGATCACGGCGGCCGGCATTCTTGTGGAAGTTTCACTGGCAGCGATTGCCACCATTCTTTGGTTCTTCGCGGCTCCTGGAGTGTTCAAGGCCTTGCTGGCGAACGTCATGATTCTGTGTACCGTCAGCACAGTGCTATTCAATGGAAATCCTCTGCTGCGTTATGACGGTTACTTTCTGCTGACCGACACGCTGAGCGAAATCAATCTGGCTCAACGTGCCTCGCGGCGAATGCAGATGTTCTTCGAGAACATCCTTCTGGGACGGCGTGACGACGATATCACAGAAGAGACCTGGTTCGTCACGGCTTATGGATTGTGCTCAGCTGCCTATCGAACGTTGTTGACGTTTACGATACTTGTCATGCTGTTCAAGTTGTTTGATCACTGGAATTTGCGGATCGCGGGAATCTTGTTGATGGTTGCAGCTGCGTACTCAATGGTCGCGACACCGATGGTCGCTGCGATGACTGGTCTGCTTGCCGAACTATTCGATCGTGATCGGCGAGGCTGGCGGGCCTTTCGAGCCAGTATCGTGGCAACGATTCTTCTTGTTTGCCTATTCATCCCCTTGCCACACACTGTCGTGGTGCCTGGCGTTGTTGAGCCAGCTGGGACTCCGATCTTTGCGACGTTGTCGGGAGAACTCGTCGAGTCCGCAGCTTACGGTCAGGTGGTTTCACCAGAAACGGTGGTCGCCGTGTTGAATGACCTATCGCTTCGGAAGCAGGCGGAACATCTGGTCGGCGAAGTGCGAATGCATGAGTCCAGAATTCGAGCGATGGAGCTGAGTCGAAATGCGACATTGGCAGCTCAGCTTCCCGAAGCAAAGCAACTTCTGGCCGCCGCATCGAAACGACTGGCACAATTTGAAGAAGAGGAAAAACGACTTACCGTACGCGGTGCAGTTCGAGGCCAGTTGTTGCCTCCGCGAGCCATATCAAATTCTCTCGACGATCAAGTGCTCTCACAGTGGCGTGGATGCCCGCTGGAAATCCGAAATCTCGGCGCGAAAATTGAGGAGGGGACATTATTGGGCTACGTTTGCGACCCAATGGAAGTAGAAATTCTGGTGACGCTGCCCAATGACCAACGACAACTTGTTGAACGCGGCCAAATGGCGGCATTTCAATCCAACGGAAACCCGAATCTGGTTTTGCAGGGAACCATGCATCAACTTGCCTCATTAGAAATCGATGAGGTACCTGCGGAACTGACTGCGGCCGGATTGCTGGCTCCGATCACGTCAACACGACAGGGTGTGGTTGATCGCCATTGGCAGGCAACACTTCGCGGCGTCGTACCGTCTTCACACAATCGTCCGCCGCTGTACTCAACCGGCTGGGTTCGAATTCAAGTCGCACCTTCGTCGCTGGCTTCAAGATTCGCATCGATGCTGCGAACGACATTTCGATAGTGGAATCGATGGACGTGGAAGCGCTGCGGTTGGATGCAGTCGTTGCAGGATGATTCTCAATATCTTGATCTGCCAACGATGATGATGATTCGTAATGGCGACGTTCTGGCTGAACGGCAAAATGGTCATTACAAAAACCTGCTTGCCGACGATTTGCTAAGATGATTCAGCGGTTAATTACAGATGAGTGACGGCCTCTGGTCGTCAAAAGCACGTGCTTTCCCCGGGAGTTCATTCTGATTCCGACTTACGACTGAGCGATAAACAAAAGTCGGACAAATGGAGAAAGAATGATCACACCCTACGTTTTGTGAAACTGGCCAAGTGTCATCGTCCAGGTCAGACAGTTATTTCCGCGCCTGTCCTTACGATCACCACATACAAGCTCGATGCGCAAGCGAGTGGGCCATTGAGTGATCGAAGCCCACTCTCTGGCGCTTCGAGCTTGTATGCAAATGCCGTGCTGCGGTTGTCACTGAATTCTGGTCCGGTAAGATGCTGGCCCACTTTGCGAAAATCTGGAAGAGGAGTTCATTGATGACCGTACTTAGAACGCTTGCTTTCGTCCTGACGATCTTATGCGCCGTTACTCAGGTTCAGCAGGCAACTGCTCAGCAACCATCAAAACCCAATATTCTGTTTATCTTTTGCGATGACCTGACATGCCAGGCCATCAGCGCGTATGGCGAAAGTCGGCATCTGCTGGAGACACCAAATATTGATCGATTGGCGAAGGAAGGCGTTCGATTTGATCGATGCCTTGTGACGAATTCCATCTGTGGCCCAAGCCGAGCCTCCATTCTGACTGGGAAGTATTCTCATTTGAATGGCTTCTACAACAACAGCAATTCCAGATTCGACAGCAGTCAGCAGACGTTTCCAAAGTTAATGCAGAAATCAGGGTACTCCACCGCCATTATTGGTAAGTGGCATCTGGTCAGCGATCCTACTGGATTCGATCATTGGGACATCCTGCCAGGCCAGGGTTTGTACTATAACCCGCCAATGATTCGAAACGGCGAGAAGCTGAAACGAGAAGGCTACACCACCGACATCATCACCGATTTATCCATCGAATGGTTAAAGAATCGCGATAAGACAAAACCATTTCTACTGATGAGCCAGCATAAGGCGCCGCATCGTGAATGGTCGCCAGCATTGCGTCATCTTGGCTGGGATAATGACAGAGTTTATCCCGAGCCGGAATCATTGTTCGATGAATTCGTCGGACGCAGCAAGGCGGTCAGCGATCATGACATGGGAATCGATCGTACGTTTACAGACCTGGATGCAAAGCTGATTCCCGCTCCGAATCTGACACCTGAGCAACTGAAAGAATGGAACGCCTACTATGAACCTCGAAATGAAACTTATCGCAAGGCAAATCTGAGTGGCAAGGATCTTGTTCGCTGGAGGTACAATCGTTACATGCACGACTACCTTGCCTGCGTCAAAGCGGTCGATGAAAGTGTCGGCAGAATGATGGCAGCTTTGGAAGAAGAAGGGCTGGCCAGCAATACTGTCGTTGTCTTCTCGTCTGATCAGGGCTTTTTCCTGGGCGAGCATGGCTGGTTCGACAAGAGATGGATCTTCGAAGAGTCTCTGCGAAGCCCGCTTATGGTGCGATGGCCGGGTGTATCGAAGGCCGGAAGTGTTAACAACAACATTGTTTCGCTGATCGACTTCGCGGAGACATTTCTGGACGTTGCCGGGATTGAGCAACCGGGTGAAATGCAGGGACGAAGCATCGTGCCATTGTGTCGCGGCGAAGTACCCGCTGATTGGCGGAAAAGCCTTTACTATCACTACTACGAGTTCCCGGTCCCTCATCGAGTGCGACCACATGTTGGTGTGATCACAGATCGCTTTAAGCTTGTGCATTATTACAAGCCAGACGTTGATGACTGGGAACTTCTGGATCGTGAGAAGGATCCACAGGAACTGAAGAACTTCTACAATGACCCGGAGTACGCTGCGACAGTGAAAGAACTTCACGCGGAACTTGATCGGTTGCGAATTGAAGTAAAAGATGATGTGGAGCCACCGCGTTCCGCCTATGGAAATAAGCCTTTCGATGGAGAGCCAGCGGATGCGGTGAAAGGTAAGAAATAGCGGTCCTGCAGTTTTCTTGTGGTTTGCATCCGCAACAGATTGGAGGGACGTCGCCATTGCGATGTCCCTCTTTCGTTGACTGCCGTCAAAAAATGGCTCGCCAGTGAGGAGCCCATGCGTCTCTTGAAGGTGCTTGAGTGAAAATTGCTAAAAAACGGGCAGATCTTGCGACACTTTAGAGTCGCAGTGACGGTTCAAGCTACTATGGCAAAACGACCATTGGAACCGTCATGATACTGGTCGTATGACTTCCAGATCTCGCCTGCCGGAGCGTATTGATGCCTTTTCGAATCACAATCACTTTCGCGGTGATCAGTTATTGCCAGATTCTTGCGGCGGCACCTCCGACAGCAGAATCCGTTGCATCTGCCGTCGACACGAGCCTGTGGGGCGACTCGATCACATCCGCCGTCCCTCCTGCTGATGATTCGACATTTTTGCGACGTGTGATGTTCGATATTGTCGGACGCCCGGCCACTCCGGGTGAAATCACGGCTTTTGGACTGAACCCTTCGGAAACACGGCGGACAGATATTGTCGACAGCCTGCTGAGCTCAACGGAGTATGGCGAAAACTGGTCTCGATATTGGCGTGATGCGATTTTCCTGCGTGCTACCAACATGCGTGCGGGAATTGTCCGACCCGCATTTGGGGACTGGATGGCATCGGAACTCAATAGCAGTCGTGGCTGGGATCAGATTGCGACGGAACTGCTGACAGCCAGCGGTCCAGTGAATAACAACGGAGCAACCGCGCTGATCTTTGCTCACGAAGGAACTGCTGAAGAAGTCGCCGCAGAAGCGTCTCGGCTGTTTCTGGGAGTTCAGATCCAATGTGCCAACTGTCATGACCATCCCTGGGACAGCTGGAAGCGGGATCAGTTCCATCAATTCACAGCGTTCTTCCCACGCGTCAGTGTTCAGCGAGATCGTAATTCAGACAACATGTTTGACTACGAAATCACATCCATGAATGTGGATCGTTCTCGTAGTCCGGTCGCGTCGGAGTTTCTTTTGACTCGAGTTGACCGGAATCGAGATAAGGTTATTACCGAGCAGGAAGCCAAAGGAACTCCACTGGCTCGCATCTTTGCTGGCCGGGCGAAAGAGGTGATTGATCGCAACGGTGATGGCAAACTCTCGATCGAAGAGATCATGACCGCCGAACCGCCAGAACGCCCAGGTCAAGGTTCTATCGAGCACTTCATGCCAGATCTGGCCGATCCTGGATCTCAGGGTACCAAAATCGATCCGGCATTTTTTCTTGGGTCGAAAGAGGTGGCAAGCGGGCTCTCTGATCTGGAACGTCGAGAAGTCGTAGCGAAGCTGATCACCGCTAAAGACAACCCATGGTTCTCTCGCGCGATCATCAATCGTGTCTGGTTTGAGATGACAGGGACAGCTTTCTATTTGCCGATCGATGATATCGGACCAGATCGTGAGTGCGCACACGAAGAAACTCTCAAACTGCTGAGTGATGGTTTTGTTGCCAACAGATACGATCTGAAGTGGCTTGTTAGGACGATTGCCGCAACGAAAACTTATCAGCGTGCACCGAACAATTCCGCAGAAGGGTTTGCTCGATGTGAACCGATCCGGCTTCGTTCCGATCAACTTTACGCATCACTTTGTCAGACCCTGGGCGTCACCGGATTGCCGTTGCGTTCCACTGACGGACGTCGATCTCCCTATGAGATGCAACGACTTGATCCCGGTCGCGAAGAATTTGCGAGGACCTTTGGATTCGATCCTTCAACACCACGCGATGAGCTGACGGGAAGTATTCCTGAAGCATTGTTTATGATGAACTCACAACTGCTGTCACGAATCATCAGCACTCGGGATGCATCCAGCGTGATCACACGAATTTCAACTTCGGCTCTGGCTGAAGAAGATATTGTGAGCGAACTTTACCTGAATGTTCTAGGCCGAGAACCGTCAGATGGGGAATTGTCGATTGCTTTGAATTACCTGCAGTCCGAACCTGAACTCAGGTCGGGAATGGAAGATTTGCTGTGGGTATTGCTGAATTCCCCAGAGTTTTTTAGCCGTCGATAGTCGAGAAATAAAACTTTCAGATTCTGCGACACGACTTCAGCTCAGCGGTGTTCGATAGTCAACTTGTCTTTGTTCCTGCGGAACCAATAGCAAAACGCTTTGATTTTGAGGGTGCAAATGGGCAGGGGCTGAGCGTTACTGAGCTTCCGTGTTTGCAGGCTTCGGTGGCAAAGTTCGGTCAGCCCCATCCCATTCGCACTTTTTTCTATGATCAAAGCGTTTTTTTGCTGCGCGGCTTTATTGTGTACAATTGAGAATTGCAAAGCAAACGTTTCATGATTGGCGAGGCAAGTTATGAACCAACAAATCTTTGATTCCGTGTCTACAGTTCGTGGCGGCTTTCTGCGTCGAAGATTCCTGAAGACGGTTTCGGCAGCAACTTCTGTCGCAGGAGCATTTGGGCTTCGCCAGTTAATGGCCGATCAGGCTCAGCAGCTTCGCAAGCAGGGCAAATCCATGATCCTGCTTTGGATGCAGGGCGGCCCCAGCCAGTTTGAAACACTGGACCCAAAGCCAAGTCACGAGAACGGCGGCCCGACAAAAGCCATTGCGACAAGTGTTCCAGGCATTCGGATTGCCGACAACTTTCCACTCGTCGCCCAACAGATGAGCGACATTGCAGTCATTCGATCAATGACTAACAAGGAAGGCAGCCATCCGCGAGCCACCTATCAGCTTCATACGGGATATGTGCCTGCGGGCAGCGTCAAGCATCCGTCATTCGGTTCGAACATCGCACAGCAGCTTGGTGACGCGGAATCCGAATTGCCGTCGTTTGTTTCAATCGGTGCAACTCAGGGCGCGGGATTTCTGGGGATGGATTACGAACCGTTTGTTGTTGCCCGACCTGGTCAGCTTCCAGAGAACGTCGTTCTTCCTGTTTCTCGCGATCGATTTGATCGTCGCAATGAACTCATGAGCAAACTGTCTGGTGAATTTGCGAAATCCGGTTCGGCTCAATTGGCGGCGACTCACGACTCGCTCTATGGCAAGACTGCGAGACTCGTGCTGACGCCCGAAATTGATACCTTTGATATTTCCGGTGAGCCGCGAAGTCTTCAGAATCAATATGGAGACTCGAACTTCGGCCGTGGCTGCCTATTGGCAAGACGGCTGGTTGAACGGGGTGTTTCGTTTGTCGAAGTCCGATCCGGAAACTGGGATACTCACCAGGATAATTTTACGGCCTGTGCGAGGAACGCTGGCGAAGTTGATCCCGGCACAGCGACGTTGCTAAAAGATCTCAAAGATCGCGGATTGCTGGAGCGCACTGTTGTCGTCTGGATGGGCGAATTTGGACGCACGCCGAAAATCAATCCGCGAGAAGGTCGCGACCATTATCCACGTGCCTTTAGCATGATGATGGCTGGCGGCGGAATTCGTGGCGGTCAGGTTTATGGTTCCAGCACAGCCGACGGAACCGAGGTCGCAGAAAATCCAGTTACAGTTCCAGACCTGATGCGAACTGTCTGCACGGCTCTGGGCGTCAATGCAGATCATGAAAACATGAGCCCGCAAGGTCGACCGCTCAAGGTTGTTGACGGCGGAAAAGAGATTGCTCAATTGCTGAGTTGATTGCATTCCGTGCCAGCCAATGCCGATCACTGATCACCGATCACCGATCAGGACAGGCGTCGAAATAGACCTTGTGCGGTCAGAAGTGAGTTCTCTGCGAGCAAGCAGATATGCGGGCGAGACGCCCGCGTTCCCGGAGCGCGGACGTCTCGTCCGCTTGTCACACGCTGCGAGTTGCAATCATTCTTTCCCCAGATCTCTGACTGTTGTTGATCGCTCAGTCCTCAGGCTCAACCGGGACCAGGGGGCGTTTTATCTGCCGCTCGCCGAACTTGTAGAACGTTGGTTCGATCAGCGGATCAGATAACGCTTTGCATCGCCAACGGTTTTGGGATCCTTTTCCTCAAGCAAGCTCAAATTCGCGTCGGCTTTGATCGCGTGCTCGGGGCGGGATGCTTCTGTTCCGTCGGCTGCTGGTTCTGCTTTGTCCTGGCTGCAATAGTAAAGATATCGAACGATCGCCCGCCGAATCGCGGGGATTGAAAACTTCTCATCTTCATACATGGCCATCAGTCGATCCTGTACGCTCCAGTCCTTCCAGCGAGCGAGGTCGGTGATCACCAGGTCAGCGAGCTCCGGCCGATCCAAAAGGATCTGCATGGATTGCTTCAGTCGTTCTTTCGGAAGGCGATCCGGTTCGTAGGTCCACATGAAACGAAGCGCCTGCATGACGGCGTAAGTTTCACTGAACGGCAGGGCGACTTCTTTACCTTCGGCATTCTGAGCCACTTTGGTTCGCATCTTGGCATCTTCAAGAACCTTCAGTCCCTCTTCACCGCGAATCAGAAGATAACCAGCCATGACGCCTTCGATCCCCAATCGAAAATCTGCGTCCAGGACGACAATCTTCTTTTCCAAAATGGGTGCATCTTCCGGCAGTCCACAAAGTCCGGCCATCAGACCATAAAAGCCGATTCGCGTGACTGGTGTCTTTGGATCAGCCAGCCAGTTTAGAATCAATTCGCGAGGCAATTGATCTTTTAAAGGAACAATCACTTCATACGGCGCGGATGCGAATTCGGCAAACGCATCGTTGGACACCATCATGTCCGGATGTTCAAAGTAGGGCAGAAAGTACAGCAATCTTGCGGACTGTTCTTTTGGGTCCGACACCAACGGCGGCATTTTCGACAAATACATCCAGGCGTCAGCCGACACTTCCGAAGGAGCATGCCAGTCTTCCAGTCGATCCTCAGGACCCATCAACGAGTACGTCGACTTTTCGGAGCCAGCGATGTACTGAGGCATTTCGACGACCTGCCCCTTGGTGAAGCGATCGCCTTTTGAGAAGCCGATATCAACGATCTCAAACTTTGAAGTGCCGCCGCGAAGTTCGGTCGCTTTCTCGCCACCAATCCACTTCGCCAGCAGCAAATGGTCGCACTGCTGAATCTGCTCCGCCATCACAAGCGAAGGAGCGTCGCAAAATGGACAGAACGCGGCTGATGCGATGGAACCGGTTACGGTAAACAGCAGCAATGCCAATGAGGTAATGATACGCATAGGAGGGACCTTCCGGCGGGAATGTGTGATCTGTGAGTCTATACCGCAGCAGGACCTTCCATAGTCCATCGACTTCGGGCAAAAGCCCGTTGGCTTTTCACCTGTTGGTTTTTCGAATGTCAGCGAAGGACGCGAGCATTATCAATGCGATAGAGGCGAGAAAGATTCGTCTCATCCGCCTTCGGATCGATGTGAAAGGTTCCTTCCACATCGAACGGACGACCTTCGATGTAATCTGTTGTGACTCCATCTGCCATGACGACGCTGATGATATCGTAAATCTTCGGCTGACGCACGAAACAACAGATTCCATTGTCACGTGCCAATGCAAATTCCGTCAGCCCAGAAGCTTCGAACGTTGGATACATGAACCCACGAATACGAATAGGCTTGCCGTTCAGAGCACTCAACCACTCGGGGAAATGGTCCGTCGCATCAACGGGAACCGGTTCCATGTTCAAAACCTTCAGCAGGTCAATGTCATCGTACGTCACCCGCACGGCATTGCTGCCTCTCTCTTTGCGCAAGTGGTTTTCAGGAACGAGCAGTTCGATTTTTCGAGGTTCGCTGAGAGCAGAGTTCTCAATTTCCGGCGTATCGGCAGGCCCCTGAAGCCCCGACTGTTTCGATACCACCATTGTCACCGCTCGGCCATCGGGTGATTCGCCGCCGATCGATTCAGTGACCGCTGTGTTCTCTGCAGATACTTTTTCGGCCACCGAGCCGGGCGCATTCACGGTCGATGCGGACGTCGGAGAATCCCCAGCAGCAGATGTCAGCGGCTCCCCGGATTCTGATTTCTTGACAACTCCGTCAGTGGAATGCGCAAGTTCGATCGAACTGTCCGCCGTTGTTTCAGTCGCGCTTGCAGGGGTTACCTGGTGACGATCGTCGACTGGCACCGAACTTTTTGACTCCTGCTCCGAAGGCACAGAGTCAACAACAGACGCCTGATCCAGCTTTGACGGTTCGAGCTGGCTGAACTCTTTGTACCCAGTTTGCGAGTCTGCACAGCCCGCAGAAATTGCGGCCAGACCTGCCAGAATCGTTGAAGCTCCGCGGCGAAGTTGCATGTTTCGTTTCCTTACTCAATCTCAAACCACGAGCTTTTCTGACCCTGAACAAGATCTGTTAAAATCGCGTCCACGCCTCTTCAACGAGTTCAGCTGTCATTGAGTAGACGGGAGCGTACTCAAAGTCTTCGGATGGTCCGTTTTGACCAGCTTTTACGTCCGCCTCAAGTACACCAGCAACAGCAACCATCCCCAGATAGGCCGACGTTGTCAACTGGAAGTCCTTGTCGACTCCCAGCTTTTCTTTTTCCTCGGCAGACAATTCTTTCACAGCCAGACCGCTCGCTCGATACGACAACGGCGGACGTTCATCTTTACCAAACGACGCGAGTGTCACAAAGATGTAGTCGTGAGACTTCGGCTTGCCACCGAAACAGCATTCTCCATTGTCTTTCAGAAGAATGAAACGAGTCAATCCTTCAGTATCCTGAGTGGCCCACATGAAACCTTTGAGATAAACCTTAGTGCCGATCAGGGAGGCAACGTCCGGATGCAGTTTCCTGAAACCATTGATGGTTACAAACTGCTTTTCAGCCACATCCTTCGGAAAATTGACTCGGGCAAACCCCTCGGGGACTTCCGTTGAGTAAGCATGGGCCATTTTTGCTGAACCAAGCACGAAACTGGCAATGGACAGCACTAACCCCACCGCTGCAATGCCGGCCCCTTTTACAAAACCGTCAGACGCACGAATTCTGGCGATCGCCGCGATGCCAATGAAAATTCCGAAAAACGCGACATACAACCCGAAGATCCCGATGAAGCCAGTCAGGCCCAATAATCCCAGGCAGAGCGCAATGGGTGCCCATGGTGAAACCGGGATGTAGTCGAAATCCTCGCCGTCCGAAGACTGGCCCCAGGCGGCAATTGGCCGATCGTCCACTTTTTCCGATGGGACGGGCCCGGCATCCTGTTGCGAAGCCAGGGGTGCCTTGTCCGAAATCGGCATCTCACGCGAATCCTGTTCGTCCTGCGGAGGAAGATCGAGTGTTTGTTCAGTCATTGATCAGTTCTCCAGATACGTAATGAGTCCTTCCGGATTTTACGTGCAGAACTGCCCGTTCGTGAACTGATTCCCGCCTAAAACTCACACTGGCGGCCGATTCACTGCTCCGAATTGACCGATTCCACTCATTTCGTAAGGCAGACGGCTCCCATCGCGACCATTTTGCCAATTCCAGTGTTTGGGATTGCGCGGCCCAAACCCGGTGTGCGCCCACCGCTGGTGCTTTATCGAGATTTTAGTTTCGGGTAGTGGACCTTGCTAACTGGACAGCGGCATGTCCAGAAAAACGTAGTGTTTTTGGATGATCAGCCGGAATGTGTTGTACTAATCGCGGTCACGATTGAGTTGTTTAACCGCAATCCCGTTCAACGAAAATACCGTTCAACGAAAATACCGTTCCACGAAAGGCCTGTGAAGTAGCGGAATCGGCGCAAGCCGTCCGGTGAGACAGCATTTTTCAGGCACTCACCGGGCAGCTCGCGCTGCCCCGCTGCTATTTGAGCGGTATTATGTTTCACCGTCAGCCGGTGGCGTGCGTCGGTGGCCGCATCCGCGAGCGCACTCTGGCTGACGAAAATGTGACGCTGTCCAGCTAATGGTTCTGCGGCCAGGAAATTTCCCAATCGACGGCCTGGAAGTTCACTCGTTATCTCACGTTGCTTCGCTTGCTGTTTGCAAATGCAAACTCGTCACGGATAATCTCGCCTGAGCGTGCATTCGTTGGGAGTGCATTGCAGCCCATGAAACAACGGCAAGCAGCTGTGGACCGGAACGAAGTTCGGATCAACACGGTTCCGGAGGCAAGGCGAAATTTATGTCTGAGACAGCGCCTGGGACACCAATCAAGAAGACTCGCCGTCAGAAAGTGTTTGCGGTTCTTCCAACCTTGTTGACGTTGTGTAACGCGGCGTGTGGTTTTGGCGCGATTACGATCGCAGCGAAAGTCGGTCCGGAAAAAATCGGCGGCCCCGAACTCCTGATCACGGCTGCTCAACTGATTTTTCTTGCCATGCTGTTCGACATGCTCGACGGCAGCGCTGCTCGTCTGACAAATCAAACGTCTGACTTCGGCGCCCAACTGGATAGTCTTTGCGACGCGATCAGCTTTGGAGTCGCTCCCGGATTTATTCTGCTGCAGCTCGCTAACCCCGACCATCATCTTTTGATGCAGGCCGCCTTACCATTTCCGCCTCGGTTGTTATGGGCGATAGCAGTCCTGTTTATGGCCTGCGCGATTTTGCGATTGGCGCGATTCAATGTGGAATCCGACGAAGAAGATTCGCATGAGTACTTCAGCGGACTTCCATCGCCAGCAGCAGCAGGGGTGGTGGCTTCATTTCCGATTGGTCTGCGAGAGCTTAACGAGCAACTGAGCCCGGCTAGTCTGTTGTCAAAGTATCTTCTGCCGACTCTTGCGATTTTGCTTCCACTCATCACTCTGGCTGCCGCCGTGCTGATGGTGTCTCGAATTCGTTACGCTCACGTTTTCAATCAGATGATCCGCGGTCGAAGAAGTCGCATTCAGATTCTGCAAATCGTATTTGCCATGGTGCTTGTCTTCGTTGTTCGCGAAATGGCGTTGCCCGTGCTCTTCTGTGCGTTCGCATTTTCGTCACCAGTGCGTGCCTTGTGGCAGCGATACATTAAGCCGGTTCCTCCAAAGGTCAGCGTTCAGGCTGACTCCGATGCGGCTTAGTGCTTTGGCAAGATGAAAATCGGGAGTTGGGGGTAGTGGATCTGGCCAGAGATCCCGTCACTGCCGGACCTTCAGCAAGGTCCACGTCCCAAAAATTCAAGTGTGACGAAGCATTAGTGGAATCGTGAATTTCAGTTTATCCAAAACAAGGCTGCCGAGAGCGTTCATGAACCTGAAAGACTACGTACGATCAATCCCCGATTTCCCAAAGCCTGGCATCATGTTTCGAGACATCACGCCAATGCTCAAATCGGCAGCCGCCATGAAAGAAGTGACTCGACGGCTGGCCGAACCGTTTCGGAATGCCGGGATCACAACAGTCCTGGCAGCGGAAGCTCGCGGCTTTGTCTTCGGTGTCCCGCTCGCCATGGAATTGGGGGCGGGCTTCGTGCCTGTCCGAAAGCCAGGTAAACTTCCATTTGAAACGCACAAGTTCAGCTACGATCTGGAGTATGGCTCGGACTCTTTGGAAATCCATTGCGATGCGGTCGCTGCGAATGATCGCGTTTTGCTGGTTGATGATCTGCTGGCAACGGGCGGCACGGTCGAAGCGTGTATGAAACTGGCTCAACGCCAGAACGCAGAAATAGTCGGCGCCGCTTTTGTGATTGAGCTGGCATTCCTCAAAGCGCGTGAGCGTTTGAGGCCCCTTCAGGTGACCAGCTTGCTTTCTTACAACACGGAGGAAGCTGACGAATAGTCGCGAATCGTCAGAGGTGTTTCTGAATACAGTTGGCTTCCCGAGCGGGTTGACTAGTCCGGGCTGTGTTTGCGAAAAGGATTTCAATTTGGCGGATGAGCCACTCAGGTTTGATCAGCGGGCAATCAATGCGTTAGCCTTGCTTGAAACTGCATTTCTCTGCCCGGGGAGTTCGCAGATAATTTCTCGCGCGGTTCATCTGGCGAGACTGAATGCTGGCTGGTCGATCTGCGATGAATGTGACTGGCGAATGAACACCGAAGGATTGGCCGAGAAAACCGTGCTCACGGCTGAGCGGATTCGTGATCATCGGGCCAATGGAATTCTTCGGACTGAGTTTGGATTCCGAGGCCAGCATATCAATGAGCTCGACCGCCGCACAACATCCGATCTCGCCAGAGTTTTCTGTTTTTGCCTGCACGAACAATCGGCTTTCGCCGCTTCAAATGAAGATTCGATGGCAGGCTCCCGCATAAAATCTGCACGGGCCGCGTCGAATTCTTCGTCATCGTCACCGAACGATTTGCAACCAACTCTTGAAAAGCTTGCTCCGGTCGTGATTGGTTACGATGGGCGAAACTCGTCCCCTGACATTTTCGTCGGCGTCACATCGGCCATCCGTGAATTCGGCCTGCCTGTCATCGACATTGGCCGATCCACGGCCGCATCCATTCAGGAAGCGGCAAGAACGCTGCCAGATTGCTGCGGCTCAGTGTTTGTAACCGGCGCCGGAATGCCAAACTCCTGGACAGGTCTGGATGTCTCCGATGCTGCCGGTGATCCGATCCCTGTTGTCTGGAAGGACTTTGGAGTTCGACTGCTGCATATCAGCCAGGAATCGACAACTGCACACAACACCTCCCGAGTGTCCGGTGAGAGCGCCGACGATGCGTTGTCACAGATGATTGAGCGAATGCGTTCGCAAGGTCAGGCTCCTGTCCAGGATCGTTCTTCGCATACCAGACGTCTGCGACTTTTGCTTCCAGCCGTCGAGGAGAGAACTCGTTGGATGTCCCGACTGTCGAGACAATCGGGCGAACATCGATTGCTCGATTTCGAACCAAAATACAGAGAATGGCTGGCACGCTGGTATCCCCCACAGAATGGTCTGCGAATTCACGTTCGATCAGACGACATGCTGATTCATCAACGAGTTGCCTGGTTGGCTGAACACTCAAACATGGAACTCGTTTCGCGGCCGCTTCACGATGCATCGACGATTCGATCGTGTCATATGACAATGACAATCAACGAGGATGATCGCCAGTTTTCGCTCGAGAACGGAAACGGGACGGTGATCTCCCCCGAGCGACTTGCTGCCATGCTCAACGTCGCAGTTCACTCCGCGGCCTCTCAAGTTACCGCCCATGCGGACTCCGCCTCCGGTCGGTTCTGGCTCACTGATGCGGGAAGGTCAGCGTCTGACAGGCTGACAGAACATGTGCGAGATTCTCTGGCATTGCTGGGATTGATTTCAAAACTTCTGATCACCGATCGCCTCTCCCTCGACGGATAACGCGACCGCCGAATGAACCCTTCTCAGTGGATAACGATTGTCCGAATCGTTGAGAAGTCGTTGCACGGTAACGTCTTTAAGCCAAACGCAGCACGGCAGGGCAGCAACGGCAGTTTATGCCGAACCTTCCATCCTTTGCCTGGTGCATCAAGTGTTTTCGGCTATCAGGTCAGGCGTAGTGGTGATTGTGCATTGAGTCAACTTTAGCGGTCGAGGTAAAATCACAGCACTATCGTGTTCGTCCCTGTCGAATGACACCCTTGCGGGCCAAAGCGTTTCATTGTGATTCAGGATGATTTTTTTGGACCAGTGACAAGGATTGTCTCATGAACTCCCCGCGTATTTCCTCATGTGCTCTGCTGGTGGTACTCGCTGCCACTATCGGTTGCAGCAACACGACGACCTCAAACACTGCTCGAACCGCGAAAGAGCAGATGCTGCTGTCGAACGCCGTTGACCAGTCGCTCGACAAAGTCGACTTCACACCGCTTTACGGTCAGAGTGTCTTCATCGAAGAGAAGTATCTGGACTGTGTGGATAAAGGCTACGTTATCGGTTCGATTCGACATCGCGTTCTCAGATCCGGAGGCTCCATCGCGCCGGCTGCCGACAGCGCTGACGTCGTCATGGAAGTTCGAAGCGGCGGCGTTGGTACAGACACTTCCGATTCCTACGTCGGTATTCCTGAGATTACTCTTCCCGGTATGCTGACTCTGCCGGAAGTTCGACTGACTCAAAAGAAGTCACAGTTTGGATATTCGAAACTTGGGCTTGTCTTGTACGACGCTAAGAACAAGACGGTTCTGGGAGATGGCGGCATGTCGCTGGCTCAGGCAGACGACAACAACTGGTACGCATTCGGCATGAATGTCTATCAAGGCGGATCGCTCAAGAAGGATGTGGACGTTGCTCAGCGAATTCCACACGGCATGAAAACGAATCGACTTCCAACGCAGGTTGCGTTCGATTCACCGTCGCATCGGGCCCCGGACTCTGTACGCTACGCCAGCGATGCAGAAGTCGAGACGACAAACTGAGTCATCACACGTGCTTGTGCTTTCTCAGTGTTGAATTAAAAAATGTACAGCGGGTGGGACGCCCGCGCTCCTGGAGCGCAGGTGTCTCGCTCGCCTTTTTATGCGCCGCAAGTACCACGGTGGGAACTTGCGGCGCAATTCACAATGTCTCAATCTGCAAAGCATTGCACGGACACTAGTCTCGCATCTTGTTTCGCTGCTTCGATGACCGCAGATCAGACAGCTCTACTTCGTTTTGTCAGATCGAAATCGGAACAAGCTTCCGAATGGCGTCGTAAAGTAGACGTCGCCCTGTTCGTCGGATCCGAAGCTCATGACCGGCAGAGTCTCAACTTTTCCGTCACCATCGGAATCGATTCCGTTGATGGCATAGTTGGCTTTGACCGTTTGTGCCGCGTGGTCGTAATCCAGTGCCCATAGACGGCCGGTCACGTAGTCTGCATAAACATACTTGCCAACAAGTTCAGGGACGCGACTGCCACGGTAAACGCTCCCGCCGGTGATAGACTTTCCGACGTTGTGGTGATACTCGAAAATCGGATCGATCAGATCTTCACGAGCTGCATCATTGCCGTCAGGTCGGAACCAGTGCTTGGCTTCACGAATGTTCCAGCCGTAGTTGCCGCCAGACTTGATGATGTTGATTTCTTCCCAAAGATTTTGACCAACATCCGCAGCCCACAGCATGCCGGTTTCTGAATCAAACGACATACGCCAGATGTTGCGAACTCCATACGCGTAGATTTCTTCACGTACAGGAACCTTGGCGCCGCGAGGACCAGCTGGTACTTGTTTGCCGACGAACGGATTGTCTTTGGGAATCGAGTAGTTCTTGTCGCCGCTCTTGTGGTCGACATCAATTCGAAGAATTGCACCAAGCAGTGTGGTAAGATTCTGTCCGTTTCCTTCAGGATCGTTGCCGCTTCCGCCGTCACCCAGAGCGATGTACAGGCAGCCGTCCGGGCCGAATTCAATCGTTCCGCCGTTGTGATTCCAGTACGGCTGCGGGACTCGAAGAATCACCTCTTCTGATGCGGCATCCGCAACATTCGGATCACTGCTGGAAACCTTGAAGCGGGAAACCTTCGAGAGATGGTCTTCTTCGGTGGACGTGTAATAAACAAAGAATTCGCCGTTGGTCTTATACTTCGGATGGAATGCGAAACCCAGCAGGCCTTCTTCATTCTGCTTGTCGGCGTACGCACAACGCTCATCGATGTCGAGAAACACGGTCGCTTCTTCGGCTTCCTGGTCATTCTTCAGAACTTTGATGATTCCTTCCTGCTCGGCAACGAACAGTCGATTGCTGCCATCGCCAGCATGTGTCACCACAATCGGTCGCTCAAAATCTACGTTCGGAAATGCTCGCTCGGCGCTAACGGTCAGCGGTGTGTCGGCAATTGCATCTTCTGCCAGAACTGTGGAAGAGCTCATTCCTGCAACAACGAAACTCAACGTCAAACCACAAGCCAGAAGTTTCTTCATGGCATTCTCCATAGTCGTTTCCAAATCCAGTTTCACCACTTTGGTTGAACTGTTGGACGGGATTGTAGAGATATCCACTATTTGTAGAACCGAACGCTGCCCCCGAAGCGCGGCATTGAGCAGACTCCTGTTGCTACCACGCTGAAAACAACGCGCAGTTCGACTACCCGGAATTCGCAAATTGAACTGTGCGGTCTCCGAAGTAACGACAATTTGCGAAGTCGATTCGGGGCGCGTCGATCCCGGTTGCGACGGCCGCTTAGATCACCGGCAACCTCAACCGTCCTCAGAATACAAGAGAGATCGCAACGTCCATTTCGCAGTGACGATCTACTTCGCTGCCAGGTGAACAAGATTTTCAAAAGCAAGTCGCTGTTCCGTCAATGCGGCAATCTTGTCAGCGGGATCGGTTCGGGCCTCCAGGAGGATCCATCCGTCATACTGGTTTGCGTGAAACAACTTAAAGAGTTGATCGTACGGGTAGTCGTCCATATTCAGCTCACGCACATGAGTCGTTTTTCCGAAGCGAGCCTTCACAAGATTGAAGTTGTGTTCAAGCCCTTCGCCGTTCAGGTCTTCATTATTGGAGTTCCAGCAAACAGCGACGTTGGGATGATCGGCCACATCAAAAATTGCTTTCATCACCGGCAATTCACTGGTGCCAGGCCCATGAACTTCGACTCGAATCTGCTGACCATATTCCTGGCCATAGGCAGCAACTTCATTCAATGATTTTCCAATCTGTTCAATCGTCTTTTCATGCTCGACGCCTTTTACAAAACTGTTTGGCTTCACCTTGACGCCACTGGCACCGCAGTCGTGCATCAGTTGAATATACTGTTTTGTCAGCTCAATATTTGCCTTCAATTTCGCTGGCTCTGCATCATGAAACTGCGCGTTGGAACCATATCCGACTAATTCCACAGGGCTATCTTCGAAGCGTTTTCGCACCGTTGCTCGGTCTGCTTTGGAAAGTGATGGCTCGACCGCGTGCTTATGTTCTGTCCTCAATTCCACTCCTCCAAGTCCCGATTTTTCGCAAGCGGAAATTAGAGTCGGAAGATCCATATCTTTTCCCCAGAGATATGTCACCAGCCCAAACTTTAGTTTCGACTCAACGGGCTTCAGGGAGGCGTAAGCGGACGAGCCCGCGATCGCTGACACAAATCCCACGGCAGCAGATGTACGAAGAAATGATCGGCGAGGAATGTTGGTCATGGGAAACTCCGCAAGCTTGTGATCAGGGTGGGACGTTGATGGGGCGATGTTCTCAATTCGGACAAACGCCAATTCTAACCCTGTGCGATACCGAAGCTCAAGGAACTTTAATGTCCCCATTGTTCGGGTGCCGTCGCGGATTTGGGCAGGTCCTCCTTGCCAAGGACGGTTTAGCGGCCGGGCGCGACCTGAGTGCACGTCAACAGTCGAAACGGGCCGATACTCGGCAGCCACTCGCACACGGGTTTGCCTTGCGGCGAACTTTGCGAGCACTTGGGCCAAGATTGCACGCGGCATGGTGTCATCATGTGCAAACAAGTCGCGACAAGCCGCGAAGTCCTGCCAGGCAGGCAGGACCGACCGAAATGCGAGACCGCGCCCACGATCGACGCTGGCCACTGTGGGCGCGTCGCGTAATGCAAATTCCGAAAACGTGCGATAGCCGGTTTATCCACATTGCGGTTGTTTGATTGTTTTTACGCCTTGTCCGTCGCTTAATGTTCGTCCCATCCTGCGAGTCAAAATGCCACAATGCTGTTTCGCAAGCCCCGAAAGTTTCGCGAGCCCTCGATTATCGAACGAGCGATCGAATGGGTGTTTCCACAGGTAACCTGCGGGACAGACAGGAATCTCCAACCTGCATTTTTGTGAGCCACGCTGCTCTATTCCGATTTCAACTCGCAGCGTTTCAGGTTGTCGGACGGGACTCGGTCGATCAGCAGCAGGAACGGATCGACTCCGACCTGATCGGGGATTGCATCAAGAGTCAACGTCACGGTGTTCAGACCCTGCTTCATTGGCACGCGAGCACGATGCAGAGTCGCTCCGTACTTGCGGCCTGGATCCGGCTTGGCAAATGCGCCGACTTCAATTTCGTGCTGGAAGTCGACTTCCGTCTCGTTGCCTTTGTCGTCTGCTTCGAACTTGCGGCATTCCAATTCCAGAGTCACTTCGAATTTTCCGCCGTCGATGGGCTTGTAGACGGCCGACACCGTGCGATTGGAATACAGCGTGATCTGATCGAACAACTCCGTCAGTAAATCCTGATGCTCGGGAGGCGTTTGTTCTCTCAGTGCGTTGATCAGATCGATCGACGTTGGATATGGCGAATCGCGGTAAGCAAATCGATCCACAAGGCCTCGCAAAGCGGTGTTGATGCCATCTTCGCCGATCAGTTCCTTCAGCTGGTACATCACCACGCTGCCTTTGCGATAGTGGATGTAGCCCTGGTTCGCTTCCACCGTTCGCAACGGGCGTTCTTTCAGCAGTTCTGCGCCACGAGAACGCAGGTAGCTGTCCATTTCGTAGGCCAGAAATCGCCGCATGATGTCACGACCGTATTCCTTTTCCATCACCATCAAAGCCGAATACTGCGCCAGCGTTTCTGATAGCAATGTCGCGCCCTGCATGTTGGCTCCGATGACCTGATGAGCCCACCACTGGTGAGCCATCTCGTGAGCGACGACATAGTACACCATGTCGATGTCGTCTTCGTCCTTGATGTCCGCGATGAAGCCGATCGCTTCAGAATAGGGCATCGTACCTGGGAACGCCTGAGCGAACGTGGCGACTCGTGGGAACTCAATAATGCGAGCCTGCTTGTGTCGATACGGTCCGAAATTCGTCGTGTAATAGTCGAGCGACTTGTGGATGGAACTCATCATGTTCGGCACGTTCCACTTGTGCTCGGGATGGTAGTAGACTTCCGTTTGCACGCCGTTCCATTCGTCCCGCGCGACTTCGTACTTTGCAGAAATGAACGAATAGAAATTCAGCGATGGATGATCAACCTTGTAGTGGAAGTATCGCTTTCCGTTTTCCTCCCACGACTTAAGCAAAGATCCCGGAGCCACCGCAATCTGATCCAGTGACGTGCTGATGATCGTTTCGACGTCGACCCAGTCGCTGCTGTTGCTGATGTAGGTGTTGCTGCGAGCCGTCATGTTTTCCGGCTCAAGCTCCGGCATGACTCGAGGTTCGCCGAGTCCGTATTTCTTGCGATCATTGCGGTTTTGCAGTTCCACCTGTGATTGATAACCGATCTGCGGGCAAATCTGGTTGTTGAAAAATGTGCCGTTCTGAACAATGTCTGTGCGACGAACGTTGTTTTCAAAACCCTTCGCGGCGTAGCTGACACTGTACGACATGGCCACAGATTCGGTCGGCATCAACGGCGGATTGAATTCGTAGATTTGATAGTTGAGCGGCTTGAACTCTTCCACCAGTTTGGCTCGATCAATTGCAACGGTCGTTTCATAGCCGTCTGCCAGATTCAAGTACATCTTCGAGATCGGTTCGGACGACTTGTTCACGATCGTTTGTTCGCCCTTGAGCGTGAGAGCTCGCTTCTCAGGCTCCAGGTCGATCGTGTAGCGAATCGTGGTGACTCGCGGCTGAATCGCTCCGTCGTGGTCCGCCTTGAACGTCTTTTCGTAGTCGACCTGCAACTCCTCCTGCTGATCCGATGTGAGAAAACTGTTCAGCACTTTCGTGTTGTAATACGCCCAGGCTCCTGTGCTGAGCCACGCGAGTCCGATGACAAAACTGGTGAGCCGGATCGGGCCTTTCCATCGAAACCACGCGGTCTTCAGACGACTCACAAGGCGAGTCTCACGGCCTCGCTGCCACAACAGAATGCTGACCACGCCAATCAGGCCGCTGAACAGTAACCAATAGCCAATGAACGCCAGCAGCGACGTTTTGAATGGTGCGAAGTGATACAGGTCTGAGTAAATGTAGGCGGGAAGGCTGCCGAAGTTTACGAGCCGAGTTTCCATGTCCAGCATGACCCAGACGAACGTGTCAGCGATCAGCAGGACGATGAAGAAGAAGTAGCCCAGATATTTGTTCGGCGCCATGATGTGAGCAATCATCGCCAGAACGATCAGTGTGAACATTCGGAACAGATCCAGCTCCAGCAGTTCCGTGACGTAAAGCTCAGACTGAAACCGTGTGTAGCCGTTGATGGCCTGAGTGGCAACTCCTGCAAACCAGCCGATCGTGAGCAGAATCGCGACGATCAGAGTCAGCGAGATCGTCTTGCCGACGTACATGATCCACGTCGGATGCGGCAAAGCATCAAAGACGTCATCGAGCCGCGCTTCTCGTTCCTTCCACACAAGAACGCCCCCGAAGAAAGTGATAATGGCGATGAGGAACAGATACATCGAACCTCGAATCAGATCGATCATCTGGTAAGTGACGGGCAATGAGCTAAGTCCAAACCCCTGCCCCGCCGACAGCAGCAACGCCGCGCCGGTGTTGACCAGCGCGAAGACGGCGATGACGATGAAGACCGTGCTGCGGATCGTGCTGAAGAAGTCGATTCGGATCTGACTTCGCATTTGAGACAACGAGGTTCCAAATCCGCTGTGAATAACTGCCGCCGGAATTGCTCGAGCCGCGCGGATTGTGGGTTCTGGAGTTGTTTCCTTGCGAGACGCTCGTGTTGTTCGTTCGGCGAATGTGAATCGCCAGCAGGAGACAGCCAGGATCAACATTCCCGCACCGAACCAGATCAGTCGGTTCCACAGCATCATGCCGGTGAGCGTCATGTACTGCGAGTTCTTTTCAGCGACGGTCCAATAGCGAGTTTCCAGAGCAAATGTTCGAATGCCGAACGGATCAGCCAGCTTGGCGACCTGTATATTTTCCAGATTGCCGAGCAGTGATTCGGCCACGCTGTAACCCACGAGCAGCACGATGACTCCGATAAACGAGGCAATCGTGCTGCGAGTCCACACAGCGATGGCGAAGATGATCGATGCAAGGAAGATCGTGTTGGGCAGCGCGAAGATCAGAATTGCCCAGAGATGAGCGCCCCAGTTCACGGGTCCCCAGCGTTCGGCGTCGACCCAGGGCATACCTTTTCCGATCAGGATGCCAATCGAAACGCCCAGCAGCGGCAGCACGGCGATCAGCGTCGAACCCCAGAACCGGCCCATAAGATAGGACAGCTTGCCGATCGGTTTGCTGAAGATGATGCCGTTTGTGTTGTACGAAAAATCTCGCGATGCCGCAGAATTCACAAATGCGGCCGTCATCAGACAACAGACCAGTCCCATGGTCGCGTATAACGTCTGAATCACATGCGGCGCGTTGCGATGAGTGTTCTCAAGAGCCCCGCCGACTCGCACACTGTCACTGGACACCGCCGCCAGAATCAGCAGCGCATTGACCAGAATGAAAATGTAAAGCATGAAGCCGCGTCGCCAGTAGGAAACTTCGAAGCGGAAGAATGTCGAGAACATATTTAAGCCTTAACCGTCAATGCGGATCTTGATGTGCCTATTCTGGTGAGCGGGATGCGTCAGCTTCCCGATCCGTCAATCTCTACACCACGTGCTTTGCACCGCGGGTCACGCGACTTGCTGTACGCGTGAAAAGAAGACGTCTTCCAGATCCGGGTCGACGCCAGTAAATCCGTCGTTGGGATTTGTGTCGCTGAGGATATGAATCAACGGAGCTCCGCCAACCAGCTTGGTCGAAATGACTTTGTACTTCGACCGATACAATTCCAGGTCATGCTTGGAAATCGATTTCTGCCAGATCTTGCCGCTGAGCTCTGATTCCGCGTCGCTTGGTGGACCGGAGAAAACAACCTTTCCCAAATTGATGATCGCCATGTTCGTGCACAGCTCCTTGACGTCCTGAACGATATGCGTCGAAAGGATCACGATGACGTTTTCGCCAATCTCAGACAGCAGGTTGTAGAACCGATTACGTTCGCCGGGGTCAAGGCCCGCTGTGGGCTCATCAACGATGACAAGCCGAGGATTTCCCAGCAGCGCCTGAGCGATTCCGAAGCGTTGTTTCATGCCACCGGAAAACCCACTGATCGCCTTCTTTCGATGCTGAAACAGGTTGACTCGTTCGAGCATCGCGTCGACCAGTTCACGGCGTTCGCGGCCGTTGGTGATGCCTTTCAGGATCGCAATGTGGTCCAGCATTTCGCGGGCGGATGTTCGAGGATAAACGCCAAACTCCTGAGGCAGATACCCCAGCAACTGTCGCACTTCCTGCTTCTGTTCCAGGACGTTCAGTTCGCCAAGCTGTACCGAACCGGAGTCCGCATCCTGCAGCGTCGCCAGCGTTCTCATCAGCGTTGACTTCCCCGCGCCGTTCGGGCCGAGCAGCCCGTACATACCGGTGCGAATGGTCAGCGAAACATTTTCAAGAGCCCGAACGCCGTTTGCATAGGTCTTGCAGAGATCTTGAATTCTCAGGTCCATATTTGATTCTTTTCGATGTTTTAGACTGGCAAATCTGTGATGGAAGGGAAGTTTGATTTTCCCGCCGCAGGTTGCCGGAGTTTCGCCGATTCGGACACATTCTTTGTCTGTTCCGGCAGTGAGAAGCAAAGAAATCTCGAAAAGAAGCACGACCGAGAAGCCACAATGCGGATCACGTGTTTCTTTGTTCCCCTCATGACCGCCATTCGTTCGGCCTTTCGAGAATCCCCCCATTTTTGCCATGGCAGCAATGCCGAATCTCAGGCATCTTTTGGTTTCGCCGGAGACGACTGATCAGGGCAGTGGGTTCTTTCGTCGACTCACCGTGACGCACACCATGCGTTGGCACGCTTACTACAAAATAACCGGAAACGGGCATTTGCATCAGGGGCGATTTCGTCGGTTCCCGCATAAAACGACAACCATTCTCCAAAGGTGATGCGCAATGTCGAACGGAATTCCGGGTCAGCGAATTTCCTGAACCTCGCCAGGGAATGGCAGTTGAGCTTCGCAACGGTTCGGCGCGGTCAACGCCCCATGACCAAGTCACGCGACAATGATCCCCCAACCCGGCATCATTCTACAACGTGAACACCTGCTGATCTGAAACAGATCAGCCAACCGTACCGTACACCCGTCGCTCCGCCGACGGGATTCCGCAGCCCGCCCTGTCTCAGGTCGGGACAACGCCCCATGATCAACTCACGCGACAATGATTACGCAACCCGGCAACGTCTGACACCGCGAGCACCCGCTGATCTGAAACAGATCAGCCAACCGTACCGTACACCCGTCGCTCCGCCGACGGGATTCCGTAGCCCGACCTGTCCCAGGTCGGGACAACGCCCCATGATCAACTCACGCGACAACAATCCCCCAACCAAGCATCGTCTGACACCGCGAGCACCCGCTCATCTGAGACAGATCAGCCTACAGTACCGTACACCCGTCGCTCCGCCGACGGGATTCTGTAGCCCGACCTGTCTCAGGTCGGGACAACGCCACGCAATCAAATCACGCCGACACGATCTCCCAACCCAGCATCATCCCACAA
>JBGSVD010000034.1:0-7122 GCA_041753135.1 Planctomycetaceae bacterium | reverse complement strand
TGGCGTCCGTTCCGACCGGAGTCCTTCCTCAGGTCACCTGAATCCTGTAAAACAGGAGCCGTATACGGACCCGTACGTACGGTTCTGTGAGAGGGCTGAGTCGCGGTTTAGCCACCCCGACTCACCCTACTCGATATGCGCCGAAGTTTGGGCGCTTTTTCCAGATTCAAACGCCACAAACGGGATAACAGACCTCATTGCAAAGTGCCACGCCGCACATTTGTGGGACGATGGGATCACCAAAGCGAGAAACGACTTCTCTGCATTTTGAATGCCCTTCCTGAATAGGAGAATGTGGCATGTGCCAGTTAGCGAACGTCTCAGGTTACCCGCTTGACAGAGCCGACAAGCATGGTCACCCTAGAGATGCGTTCTGTCCGGAGTCATCGTGCGAGTGATTTCAGATTGGCTTCGGCCGAACACCGTTTGATGAGGAATTATTGCTCCAATAGTTTGTAGATTGAGGGACCGGCAAATGAGTCGGTACCGGTATAAGGCGAGCGGCAGGAGAGGATTTACCATTGTAGAACGATTGTCCCAATCGTTTATAAGCAGTTGGGACAACTGCTCTACTATGGGCTGGTAAGCCATTTTCTGCCGCTCGCCTAAAACGATTGTCCCAATCGTTCAGAAACAGTTGAGACAACTATTCTAAAATGTCATTTGGAGTGTTCCCTCCCGACAGTCACTCTCTTCCCACCTATGACTGAGAGATTTCCCATGTTGATCCATCGCTGCCTGCTATTTGTCCCGATATTTGCGATTGCAGCCTGTCCAATAGCCTCGGCGCAGGACTCGATTGAGTTCAATCGTGACATTCGGCCTATACTCAACGACACCTGCTTCGCTTGCCATGGTCCTGATAGTGCGTCGCGAAAGGGCGACTTGAGACTGGATCAGCGCGATGCCGCGATTGAGCATGGGGCGATCAGTGTGGGCAAACCGGATGAAAGTGAAATGATCCGGCGAATTTTGTCTAATGATCCGGAGGAAGTCATGCCGCCTCCGGAATTGAAAAAGACGCTCAGTCCCGAACAAAAGAAGTTACTGACGGATTGGATACAGTCGGGTGCTGAGTATCAGCAGCATTGGTCCTATATTGCACCGGTTCGGCCGGCGATTCCCGAAGTGCCCGAGTCCGTTCGTGCGCAGCTTGGCACCTGGCCCAGGAACCCAATCGATAATTTTGTATTGAGCAAGCTTGTTGCCTCCGGGTTGACGCCAGCGCCGGAAGCCGATCGACATACACTCGCGAGACGCGCCAGTTTTGATATTACCGGACTGCCGCCATCTCCGGACCTGGTGAGCGCATTTGTCAATGATTCTTCACCCGATGCCTATGAGAAGTATGTTGACACGCTCCTGATGTCTCCCAATTGGGGAGAACATCGAGGTCGCTATTGGCTTGACTATGCTCGTTATGCAGACACTCACGGAATCCACTTCGATAACTATCGAGAGATCTGGGCCTACCGAGACTGGGTCATCAACGCATTCAATCGAAATATGTCATTCGATCAGTTCACGATCGAAAATCTTGCAGGCGATCTTCTGCCGAACGCAACTTTGGATCAGAAGATTGCATCCGGATTTAACCGCTGCAACATGACAACCAATGAAGGCGGAATCATCGACGAAGAATACGCAGTGCTCTACACACGCGATCGAGTAGAAACCGTCTCTGCCGTATGGATGGGACTGACTGCCGGTTGTGCAACGTGCCACAGCCATAAGTTCGACGAACTGAGTCAGAAAGAATTTTATGAGATGGCTGCGTTCTTCAACAATACGACGCAAGCCGTGCGCGATGGAAACATCAAGGATACACCGCCGGTGATTCCTGTTCCGATGCCAGCAGATCGCGCTCGGTTCGAATCGTTGCCACCATTGATTGCCGCATCTCGCGCTGCTGTCGCGGATCGTCAGTCGGCGGCTCGGCCCGAGTTTGATGCCTGGCTGACAACGGCAACACCGGAAACGCTGGGTGAACCGGTCTCGTCGGATGAACTCCATTTTCTGGCGGCGTTGAATGAAGGCGATGGAAGATTTCTGCACGTGAGTCTTGAGGGGGGCTCGAAGGAAATCGCCCTGAATGAATCAGCCAAATGGCGGGACGGAATCAGCGGGAAGGCAATAGCAGTTCAGGGAGCGGCTTGCGATATCCCGGAAGTCGGCGATTTCGAGGGCGATCAGCCATTCTCCTGTGCAGTGTGGGTCAATGTTCCGGCCAACGACGGCGGCGGAGCGATGTGTGCTCGTATGGAAGCGGGGCCCGGGTATCGAGGTTGGGATTTCTGGATGCAGCAGCGTCGCGTTGGGATGCACATCATCAATGGCTGGCCGGACACTGGTCTAAAAGTCGTCAGCAAGGCGCAGATTCCTGCCAATGAATGGGTTCATGTCGCGGTCACTTATGACGGAAGTCGGAAAGCTTCTGGCTTACAGATCTATATCAACGGAGCGGTCCAGGATAAGAATGTTGAGAACGACAAACTGGACGGTTCGACCATTCGTACCGCGACGCCCTGGCGAATTGGTCAACGTGCAGGCAGTGAAGCCTTCACCGGAGCGTTGCAGGATCTGCGAATTCAGAAGCGAGTTCTTTCTGCGGCCGAAGTGGACTCGCTGGCAAAGCTGAATCGTTTCCAGGCAACGGTCGCAAAAGCAGCGGAGCAACGAACCGAACAGGAGACTTCCGAGCTCTACAATTTCTGGCTCAAGAGATTTGATACCGCTTTCATCGAGAAGACTGCCGGCCTTGCGGCGCTCGAGAAAGAAGAAGCCGACATTCGAGCACGCGGTACGATTGCTCATGTGATGAACGAAAAGGCGGAACCGGCAACAGCGTATGTTTTGTTCCGAGGTGAATACGACCAGCGCCGTGATCAGGTGATGGCGGCAACTCCTGCGACGTTTTCATCATTCCCGGAGAGTGCTCCAAAGAATCGACTCGGGTTCGCACAGTGGTTGCTCAATCCGCAGCATCCGCTGACGACTCGCGTAACCGTGAATCGTTACTGGCAGGAAGTTTTCGGAACCGGCATTGTCCGTACGACCGGCGACCTTGGCGTTTCCGGCGAGCTGCCGTCTGATCAGGAACTGCTGGACTGGATGGCTGTTGAGTTTCGCGAAGGTGGCTGGGATGTGAAAAAGCTCGTGCGGATGATGGTGACGTCGGCAGCATATCGGCAAAGTTCAATCGTGACGCCGGAGAAGCTTGATAAAGATCCGGCCAACCGTCTGCTGTCGCGCGGTTCTCGATTCCGCATGGATGCTGAAATGGTGCGTGACAATGCTCTGGCTGTGAGCGGATTGCTGGTCTCTAAAATTGGCGGGCCGAGTGTGAAACCGTATCAGCCCGAGGGAGTCTGGGAATCGATTGCGATGAATGGCAGTACGACGCAGCGATACAAGCGTGATTCCGGAGATAATCTGTACCGCCGAAGTCTGTACACATTCGTAAAACGTATGGCACCACCAGCGTCTCTGGACATTTTCAATTCACCCAATCGCGAGCAGTGTACGGTTCGCCGAGAGCGAACCAATACACCACTTCAGGCGTTGGTGACCTTGAACGACGAGCAGTTCATCGAGGCGGCTCGACGATTTGCGGAGAACATCCTTCGCGACGGCGGCCCGTCGCATGAATCACGACTGCAATGGGCGGCAAACCGCCTGGTGTCACGCGAGTTTCGATCAGAGGAGCTTTCGATTCTGAAGGAATCGCTGACGCAATTGTCCGATTTCTATCACGCGAATTCTGAGGAAGCGGGCACGCTGATTCGGACTGGTGAGTCGAAGCCGGATGTCAGTCTGGACGTTGAAACTTTGGCGGCCTGGACGATGCTGTGCAACGAAATGATGAACCTCGATGAGGTTTTGAACAAGTAGGACTCGTGTCTGCCGATTGAGCGGCGATCGTGATGCGGCTTGCTGCCGTGGCGTTCGCCTGCGTTCAACGGTTTTTCGATGACGAAATAGAGTCGCCCGAGTTACGCATCTGGACGACAAGTCGGTTTGATATCCGTTTGCTGCGTCAAGCAGCCATCTCTTGTGGAGGGTTGAGTGATGAATCTTCTTGAACAACTCAAACAGAATCTGACACGTCGTTACTTTTTTTCGCAGGGTTCAAATCTGCTGGGAACCGCCGCGCTGGCATCGCTGATGGGCGTGCCATTGAAGGCGGACGAAGGTTTTGCAGCCGCGCACGCGGGCGCATTGCCAACTCACTTTCCGCCAAAAGTCAAACACGTCATTTATCTGCACATGGTTGGTGGTCCATCACAGCTGGACCTGTATGACTACAAGCCGCAGATGGATGCGTGGTATGACACAGATCTGCCTGAGTCGATTCGTAATGGCCAGCGTCTGACAACGATGACTTCGGGTCAGGCCAGATTTCCAATTGCTCCGACAAAGTTTAAGTTTGAACAGGTCGGCAATTGTGGAATGTGGGTGACAGAGTTGTTGCCATGGACGAAGAAGGTCGTTGATGACATGACTTTCGTTCGCAGTATGTACACGGAGGCCATTAATCACGAACCGGCCATCAGTCTGATGCAGACTGGCAATCAAGTGACAGGACGCCCCTGCCTGGGATCGTGGATGTCTTATGGTCTTGGTTCACTGAATGAGAACCTTCCGGCTTTTGTCGTCATGGTGGCTCGCCCAACAAACACAGAACAGGTTCAGGCCATTTCCGCACGCTTGTGGTCGTCTGGTTATCTGCCCGGCGAATACTCGGCCACATCATTCCGCTCATCGGGTGATCCGATTCTTTTTATCAACAACCCGAGTGGAGTACCGTCCGACGTTCGTCGGTCCACGCTTGATGGGTTGAAGCGGATGAATGAACTGAATTATCAGCAACTGGGCGATCCGGAGATTCATACTCGGATCCAACAGTATGAACTGGCGTTTCGGATGCAGTCCAGCGTGCCGGAATTGACCGATCTTGCAGCGGAACCAGCATCAACGTTTGATCTGTACGGGGAAGAGTCAAAGAAAGGCGGGACGCTGGCGAACACGATGCTGCTGGCTCGCCGAATGGTTGAACGCGGTGTTCGATTCGTGCAAATCTACCACAACAATTGGGACACTCATGCCAATGCGGCTGGACGCCTGCCCGATCAATGCAGAGACCTTGATCAGGCCACCTATGGTTTGATTACTGACCTGAAACAGCGTGGTCTGTTTGACGAGACCCTTATTATCTGGGGTGGAGAATTCGGTCGCACGATTTATTCACAAGGTGGACTCTCGAAAGAAAATTACGGCCGCGATCATCATCCACGATGTTTCACGATGTGGATGGCTGGTGGCGGTTTCAAGGGCGGCAAGATTTACGGAGAAACGGACGATTTCAGTTACAACATCGTCCGTGACCCCGTTCACATTCGAGATTTTCATGCCACCGTGCTTCATCAGCTTGGCTACGATCACGAACGTATGACATTCAAGTATCAGGGGCTTGATCAGCGGTTAACTGGTGTCCTTCCAGCTCGCGTGATTGAGGACCTGATTTCTTGAGTGAAAGCGGGAGACCGTGGGAAAGCGGCCGCACTGTCTGAGGCTGCGATCTCTACTTCTTTTTTGCTTTCTCAGCCGGCTTGGGTTCGCGTGGTGTTTGCATCGCGTCAAGTTCTGCCTTCTCGATTTGGCATTTCGCCCCATCATCGTTTATTTCGAATCCAGCCGACCAGAGTACGCCGTTGACCATGAGTTGCCGAAGTCCGGCGAGTTCCCATGCTGAATGCGCGTCAAGTCCCGTGAAAGAAAACGAGCGTCCGCCCTGGGGTCGATCGAATGCCCACGACACAATGTGAGCGTTGATTCCGTCGCGGCTCTCGGGATACTCTTTGCTTGACCAGACCAGCGGTGTGATTCCCTTCATTTCGTCAACAAATTGCAGACCATTCAGCCAGCCATCGTTGATCTGCCATTTGGTGACACCATTCGTGATCTGATGCTTTGGGAAATCGATGTGGTCGCTCGGCCAATGTCCGCGTCCCGATTTTTCTTTAACATAGATTCCGCCGAGCCACCCTGTCGCCTGCTCTGCGAATTCCGCAGGAAAATCCACAGCCTGATGAATCATGACCAGCCCCACGCCAGCGTCGGCAAGTGACTGGATCTTTGCGATTCGCTCGGGCGAATTCAGAAACGCCTGCTTTCCACCACCATCCGTATAAAAGACGACCGCGCTGGCTCCGTCGAAAACGTTTTCATCTTCGGGCCATCCATCGTTAATACGAATAATGTTCACTCCGTCGTTTTGTCGCAACAGAACGTCCAGACACTGGCAGCCAGCCAGATAGTCGTGATGTCCCACCACGTCAACTTTTGCTGTTTCGCCTGCGACCAGTACGATCTTGCGAGGTGCCCTGGTGTCAGCCTGAAGGTACGCTGTCTGTAATGCGACGAGCAATAATAATCTTGCCGTGTTTCCCAGAAATTTTGACGTCCACATGGTGTTCCTGACTTTTCTTGATTCGTGGTTGGGAAAGTCTGAAGTGATCCAATTGATGTTCACGATGAGTGATGGTGAGATCACTCAAAGATTCCGCCTGCTTCAACTCGGCCGACGAACTGGTTCAGTGTCTCAGATCATCTGATATTCGCGAATGGTGTCGGCCAGAATATTTCCGAAGTCCAGATGACTGGCCGAACGTATCGTCCGAGTTTTGGAGCGATAAACGAGACGCAAGTGGTTCTTGCGGTGAACGAGTTGCTCGGCACGCATTTTCCCGTCGACGGAGCGACGGGTCTACGGTACACCTGTCGCTCCGCCGACAGGCATGAGCCCTTCGGAGTGCACCTTGTGGCGAAAATCCACACCCGCAGACTGAACATCCTGAATTCGGCGACAGCACTCTCCTGGAATCAGAAGAACCTATTCACTTGAATTCGAGGACTGTCCGGTCGAACATGGGAAGCCCCGCACAGAACTCCGCTTTATTGCCATCGCTCGCCTGACGCTTATTAGCTGGACAGCGCCAGGTTCGCAACGAGGCGTGTGCGTAAGTTGTTGGGCTGCTGGGATTTAGTTGGTGTTGACCTGAGGAGCAAAAAGAGACGACCTTCCGTGTGCAAAAACGTCTCACGAGGAAACCACGGAAGGTC
>JBGSVD010000033.1:0-77939 GCA_041753135.1 Planctomycetaceae bacterium | reverse complement strand
CCTCGGCTCGGGGCATCGACGATAGCCGATGATAATTGACGACAATTGACGATTATGTAGCCGCGTTGATCACTCTACCGGCATCACGCGAACTCTCATGATGCCTGGCAGCTCGCAATTAGGTGGCTGCGGTTCGACAACGGTTCCCGAATGAAACGTCGTGCGATAGCATTCGCCGGTCCCTCTGCATTCTGAAACGCAGCTGTTCGAAACAATCTCCACTACTGACCACCTGGAATTTGGAATCACGATCATGACGGTTTTGCTGAGCGAGTTTGCCAGATCATTAAATGTCGAGACCGCCTTCACAGTTCTGGCCATCGCGAAGAAGCTTAAAGCAGCGGGAAAAGATGTCGTTGAACTGGAGATCGGAGACAGTCCATTCAACAGCACTGCGTCAGCGATTCAGTCAGGGCTTCAGGCGATTCACGATAATCAGTCGCACTACTGTCCGTCCCCGGGAATTCCAGAGTTTCGTGATTCTGCAGCACGTTTTCTGAGCCGCGAATTTTCAGTTCCTGTGACCGCCGAGAACATTGCCGTCGGCCCAGGGGCCAAAGTGTTTGAACAGTTTTTCTGTGAAGCATTCTTGAATCCAGGCGACGGCTGCCTGGTCTTTAGTCCTCATTTCCCGACATACATTCCCAACATCCAGCGGCGTGGCGCGCGGGCTGTGTTGAAGCCATTGAAGCAGGAAGCCGAATTCCGTCCACAGGTCTCCGACATCGAAGATTTTCTGAACACCGATCCTTCTCCTCGAGGGATCTTTCTGAATTCGCCGCACAACCCAACAGGAGGCGTGACGACCGAACAGGATCTTCGCGACATTGCCGATCTTGTGCGTGGAAAGAATGTTGCCGTCTTCAGCGATGAACCGTATTGTCACATGATCTGGAAGGGACAGCATCATTCAATTCTTGCACAGCCTGGAATGCTGGAGCAGTGTGTGGCGGCTTATACCTTCAGCAAGTCTTATTCGATGAGCGGCTGGCGGCTGGGCTTCTGTGCGTCGTCGCGAGAAATCGTCGATGCCATCGGCAAGATGATCAATACAACTTTGTCGTGTACTCCGCCGATCGTGCAACTGGCTGGTCGAGCTGCTCTGGATCAGGATTCACGTGAGCGTGATGAAACGATGTTGAAGTTCCGAGAGAAAGTTGTTTTGCTGACTGAGGGACTTAACAAAATTGAGGGCTTTTCATCGCTTGATCCAACAGCGACGTTTTACGTTTTCCCGAGCGTTAAGCCAGTGTGTAATCGACTTGGAATTACCAGCCACGGTCTGGCGCTTTACTTCCTGGAGTTCGCGGATGACAAGTTCGGCGTCGCATGTCTTGGCGGTGAATGCTTTGGTCAGGCTGGCGGCGGCTTCCTGAGATTCAGTTGTGCCGAACCAAACGACCGACTGGAACAGGCACTGGCCTTCATTCCTGTCGCATTGTCACGCACGGAGCGCATTGCCGCCTGGATTCAGGCTCACCCCGAGTTCAAGCTCACACAGCCGTACGTGTAGCCATCAGAAGGTGACTCGATAGAACGACTGCGAGGCAGGTTTCTTGACCTGCCTGCTTTTTCGAGGATCGGGCAGTTTTTCGGTTTGTGGTAGCGGGATTTCTTGTTGGGCGAGCGGCAGGAAGTGGATGACCGTCCGACCGTCCCATTGTCCCATCGTAGAGCAGTTGTCTGAACTGCTCATGAACGATTGGGACGATCGTTTTACAATGCTCATGAACGATTGGGACAATCGTTCTACAATGGAAAGCATTTCTTGCTGTTCGCCCTGAAGCAACAACCGAGAATCTGCCGCACATGATTCGGCACTGTTGCCAGGTGATCCGTATCAACGGACTTCCTGAACGCGAGTCGTCCATCGGAGAAGCAAGGGCAGCAGCACAAGGTCGCTGATCAGTCCGCCAATCATCGACAAGCTCAGCAGCGCACCAAAGTAGACGAGCGGGATGAATTCCGACGCGGTGAGCACCAGAAAACCGGCGACCAATGCGATGTGAGCAATCACCACCGCCTTTCCGACGCCGGATTGTGCGATCGCCAGGGCCTTTGAAAGACCGACCGTCGGCAGGGCATTTTGAAAAACTGCGATGTAATGAACCGAGGCCGTGAAGCCCATCGAGACACTCGCAATCATGGCGGTACCGATATTGACGGGGATCTCAAGAAGACCCAATGATCCCGTGACCAGGGCGATCGGAAAAATATTCGGCACCAGGGAAATCAGGCCGATACGAACACTGCCAAAAGCAATTGTCATGCAGACAAATGTTCCGATGCACGCCCAGAGAAAACTCTTCAATTGGTCTTCCAGCAGGCTGTCAATAATTCGAGCCATCAGGACAAACAGTCCGGAGGCGACCGGAGGTTCTGCGGCTCCTGCACCTGCGTCCGTTTCACTGCGGAAAGTACTAAAGTGTTCAGCCACAACTTCTCGGACGCGTTGAATTTGCTCCAGCTTAAGTTCCGTCGATTGTTGTTCGGGAGACCGCAGAACGATCCGCATCCGACGCCGCTCGGGGTTATAGAAGCTCTGAACCAAATCGTGCTGACGCTGATCCACCTTATCAAATCGGCTGCGCGGTTTCCCGAGTCGCGGTGGAACGTCGATGGCATCGTTCAGCGATAACACATCAATTCTGAATTCGGTATCGGACAGTTTTTTCAGGCCATTCGTCAGCTCTTTTGTCTGGTCGAGAAATGCGTTGGTCAGAGGATCCGGGACATCGAACGAAACGTCCCATGTTCCTGCCGGGCCGAGTTTTGATTCGACGAATTTCAAAGATTGAACAATCGGCGATGAGTCTCGAAAATTCCGGCTGAAGTCGGTTTCAACCTGCATGATCCAAAGCCCAGGCGCCGTAACCGCTGTCAGCAGCAGACAGATGAGAGTTGTTCCCAAAGGATGACGATCAATCAAGTGGGCCATTTTGCTTAGAGCGCGGTCGAGTTGATCTTCAAGCCGGACTCGACCCGGCACTGGCACGTGCTCGCCGGATGCAAAAGCCGCAGGAAGTACGGCCAGAGTAATCACGATCACCATCAATGTTCCCAGCGTCATCATGATGGCGAAGCTTCGCACGGGAACAATCTCAGAAACCAGCAGCGCTGCAAAACCTACGGCAATGGTAATCATGGTCCAAAGGACCGGATGCCAAAGTTCTCGAAGTGTTTGCAATGTTGCGGCACGAGCGTCAAGCGAACTGCGGAGTTCGCGATAATGCACAATAATGTGCGTCGTTGTGCTGATGGAAATGATCGTGACCAGCGAGTTCAACATGGAGCTGACCATGCTCAGTTGTGAACCGGCCAGTACCAACAGGGCTCGAGTACAAACCACGGACGTGATGACGATCCCAACAGAAGCCAGTACCCAGCGGATGTGATGAAAGATCATCATCAGCATAGCGGAAAGGACGCCAAGCGACGCGAGGTAAAGCAGATTCCCATCGCGTTCAACCAGATTGAACATGTCCTGAATCTGAACGGCTTCACCAGCAACGGCGACGTTCGGGTCAAATTGCAGGGCGATCTCACGAATTCCGCGAATCGTTTCTTCACGACTGACCGATGCGTTTTCACCAGATCTCAATTGCAAAACAATGGCCGTCGTTTCCTGGTCGGGCCCGATCAGAATGCCATTGAACAGACTGAGCATGGCTCGTCGAGTGTTTCGGTTTCGTGGAGACTTCTCCAGAAAACGATACAGGTCACGAGTGCGTTCTCTGTCAACGCCAGGCAGTTCGCCGAGCTGTTCTGAAAGTGATTGAATTCGCTGAGAAGCTTGCTCACTGAGTTCCGGATATTCTCCTTCGGGATTCGTCTGCAGCAAGGCAGGCTGGTGCCAGGCGACAATGACAAACTCGTCACCACCAAAATCCTGTCGCGACCGTTTCAACAATTGAATGTCCGGGTTCTTTGGAGGAAAGAACGATTCAATTGTCTGATCGAACGTCAGTTGGTTTGCAATCGGGATGGATGCGAGCAGCAAAATAACGGTGGCCAGAAGTAGCCAGTTTCGATAATCAATCAGGCGGTTCATGGGTATCCTTTTGACGGCAATTGCGGATCGTAACGCAAGGCATCGTCGAGGGATACGCCGGAAGGCGATGTTTAAAGATCTGATAAAGGCGTCGTTCCGCAAACGACTTCGGCTTATTGCCTATGGCACTTCAGCCAGCAGACTCAGGTTCCAGAGAATGACCTGACCATCTTGACTGCCGGATGCAATCTGTCCACGGTTGGACACCGTCAGCGAAGTCACTGGACCCTGGTGAGCCGTCGTGTTGCCTTCGGAAAGAAAGCGATACGCCTCATAGGCCGTGGGGGTCTCTGTCGGCAAAGAATTCTGCCAGTTCCAGACAATCATCGAGCCGTCGTTCCCACCGGAAATCAGATACGGTGAGTTCCCGGAGAATGCCGCGGCCGAAATTCCTCCGGCTTCATGACCGGAGAATGAACATTTCAATACCAGTTGGCCACTTTCGTTCGACGCTCGAGAATCTTTATGAGTCGGCGTTGCCAATTCTCCTGACTGGTCGGCGTTCGTCGCATCATGCTGCGGTTGGCTAGCGCTCGCAGTGAAAACCCAGCCGACGCTTTCCGAAGTCTGGCTCATAAGACCGGCAACAACAATGTGACGTCCATCCGGAGAAAACTCGCCGGTCAGAAGTTCCACAGGTCGACCTTGACCAGGCCGCACGAACGCCAGTTCAGCGCCGTCGAGTGAAACAAGACGAACCTCACCGCTGCGAGTGGCGATCAGAATTGTTTTGCCGTTGGGCGACCATCGTGCGACGGTAATGGGCGTCTTCAAAGAAATCGGCGATGAGACTTCCACCGCGCGAAGGTCGGCTGAAATCCATCTCCACAGTGTGACTGTTCCGTCAGTACTCGAGGTCATGATCAGATTGGCATCCGTCGGGCAGACAGAAATTGAAGTCAACTGTCCGAGTTGAGATCTCTGCAGATGAAAAAGTGGACGACCAAATGATTGGTCCGCAGCATTGCCGCTGAAAATCCGGAGGGAATCTCCAACTGCCAGTACCAGATCCGTTTCAGCCGACCTGGAAAATGCAACGGCGTTGATCGGGTAGGGGCCACGAAATCGGACAATTTGCTCACCGGTCGCCAGATTCCATGTCGTCGCTGTGGTACCGTCAAACGTAATGATCTCATCCGGTTGCTCAATTGTGTTCTGTTTCAAAACGAACTGTGCATCCGAAGCACCTGAAGCTCCAACCTTCAAGACTCTGGCAACTTTCCAGTTCTCGCTGTTCAACAACTGCACGGCGCCGTCCGCGCAGACGAGGACTCGACTGGCATCCGTTGACCATTCAACCGACGAAATCGCCCGAACCTTTTTGCCCGCGACATTCGCCAGCAAAATGCGTTGCTGTCGTTCGGGTGTTTCGAATTGCCACCGTTCGAGATGGTACGCGGTGCTTTTCCTGGCACGATCTGTTTCGACGGAAATCGCGAGCACTTGCGATTGATCGGGAGACAGGGAAATCTTTTCGATTGGCGTTTTGTCACGATTGAACTTTGTGACCTGGACCAGCCGAAATCCATCGTCGCTCACAGCTTTTTCAGATCCGCTGGCGTTGGCAGCGTTGGCTTCGATTTTCCACTGAACCAGTTTTCCATCCAGCCCGGCCGACACCAGCGTCCCATCGCTCAGCCATTCAAGTGCAGTCACCGTTGTGTTTTTTCCGTGCGCTCGGAGTGAAGTGAGTCGATTGAAGGTCTCGGCCTCCCAGATCGAAATGACACCGTCGCGCCCACCGGTGGCAATCTGCAGGTTGTCGGCAGAAACCGAGATCGCAGTGACTTCGGCTCGATGTCCGCCTGCGAGTATTCCGACGGGCTCCGGGGTCGGTGAGTTCAGCAGATCATCGAACATCCAGATGCTGCTTCGACCTGGTTCTGCCGCTGGGTCTTCCACTGCAGAAGAGACGAGGAATTTTCCATTCGGCGAACTGGCGAATGAGTTCACAAGGCCGAGCCCGGCGATGACCTGTTGCTGTACGCCCTGGCGGCCCGATGCCTTCGCCAGGTTCCACAGTCGAAGGCTGCCATCGAAACCAGCCGTTACCAGAATTTCCTTTGAAGGACCGACCTGCTTCATTTGCGAAATGTTGAATTCATGCCCTTCGCGAAATCGTTCAGACATCTGTGCGGCCGAAATTTCATCGGGCGAAGAGGCCGGTTTCAGCGATTGGAGATCCCAAACGACGATCGAACCATCTTCGGTGCCGGAGACAAGGCGTTTGCCGTCGTCGCTGAATTGCACTGCACGCACAGAACCGCGTTGTAATGCGGTCGTCTGGTTCAGAACTTGTGATTCCGAATCGTCTGCAGTTTCAACATTCGTCGCTCGCGAATCAACAGCCGCAGAGAAATCCTGCTCAGTTCGCAGTGTCGTCAATTGATAATCGTGAAGGTACCGGAAATGACTTGCTGTCGGCTGCCGTGTTGTTCGAATCCAATGCAGCGAGAGATCGAATGCGTTGCGAATTTGTCGACTGTCGGCATCGATTGATTCCAGATTCCAAAGTCGACTGAACCCGTCGGTACTCGCCGACGAGATGCGTGATCCCGCCGGGTCGAGAAATTCGGCTTGCGTCACACGTGCCCCGTGGCCTCGCAGAAATCGTTCGAACTGAACGGCGCGTTCGTTTGTGCCATTCTCCACTCGAGACCAAAGGCCGATGCGGCGATCGTCGGACGCCGTGACAAAGCGTTGACCGTCGCCGGACCAGTCCATATCGTTCACCGGCCGCGAATGGTGACGAAGCAGCCAGCTCATATCGCCAATTTGTTCCAGATCGGCAGGCTGAGCGAAAGGAAATTCCAGATTCGCGGCATCTGCCGACGCGGTCAGTCGCGGAAGCGCGAAGAGATCACCGTTCGTGCCATTGCTGATGACAAGAAGGTCTCCGTTCGGCGACACTGACAGTCGCAACGGCGGATGATTATGCTGGCGACTCATTTGTAACTGCCCGAGACGCACGGGTGGAGTTTCAGAATTTCCGGTGCCACTTGTTTCGGGAATTCGGTAGGCCAGAATGTCCGCCGACTGACCGCCTCGAGCTCCAGCATAGATAAAGTCCCGCGTGCCCGGAATCAGCACGACATCTCGCAGACTGGTGTTGGCCTTTAATGTTGTGCGGCGGGAAAAATCGGGCAGATTCCACACGATAATCAATCCGGATTCATCACCGCTGATCGCGATATTCTGGTGGACATCAAGTCCTCGAATTCCTGCCGAATGCCCTTCCAGCTTTCGAGGTTCCTGCATAGTCATGTTCCACGCGAAGAGATCCTGACCCGACGCAATCAGCAGCGTCTGTGCATCGACAAAGTGGAGATCCGTAATGCTGCTGTTGAGTTCCAATTGTGCCATGTGCTCGGTCGACCACGTCATTGATTCGCCTGGATTCTGCTGAACGACGACACGTCCTGCCGCGTTTCCCTGAGCGAGCAACTTTCCATCGGCACTGATCGTTTGAGTCTGAACAGGCTCGTCCGTTCGTTGAGTCCGCTTCAGAAGCTGCTCACGCTGTGCCTGAAGTTCAACAGTCCGTCGCTCTCGAACGGCTTCTGGAAGCTGTGGCAGCAATTCGCCATCAAGAAGTCGATTGATTTCTCGAAGAGCATCCGAATAGTTTTCGTTCAGCGTCAGGCCTCGAATGGACTGACTTTGAATTTCAACCTGGGCAATTCTTGCGGCGGTTTCAGCCTTGGCCTGTTCCTCTTCTGCACGAACCTGTTCGACTCGTGCAGATTCCGCGTTCTTTTGAGCCACTGCCAGTTGAGCATTCGCCATTGCGGTTTTCATGGCTGCTGTCTCTGCCTTTGCGATCGCAGTCAACGCCTCTTCTTTTGCGGCTGTGGCCTGTTCGCTGGACATTTTGGCATCTGCTTTGGCAACTTCCGCTTCTGACTTGGCGAGGTCTGCCGCGGTGTTCGCGTCCTTTGCTCGGATCTGCGCCAGCTCGGCTTCATCTTTTGCTGTGGATGCTGCAGCAAGGGCTTTTGAGGCTTCGATATTTGCGTTATTCGCGGTTTCAATCGCCTGATCGGCTTCCTTCTTCTTCTCGACGACTTCCTCATTCAGATTGAGAATGATTCCGTTGTCGCGAATGGCTTTGACGCCAAGCAACACAACGCACAGCATCGCCGTCAGTGCCGTCCATTTAATTCCGGCCCGAAGCCGTTTCGACGATTTCAGTTGTGCCGCGAGCGTTGTAAATTCACTGTCGTTTTCCTGAGCTGCAATCTGGAGTCCCAGATCGTAGTCGCCCTTGCTGCTGGCGAGTTTGGCATAAATCAATCGAGTGCTTCGCAAGCCATTTCGAGCAATTCCGTTCTGAGGCCATGTTCTCAGCGACTCTTCAAACAGAGCGGCCGCCGTTTGACATGTATGATAATCGCGTGGGGAAGTTGCCTGACTGTTCATGAGTTCTGACGCGCGTTCGCTCAGTCGACGACTTTCCTCGTGTCGCTGATAATTTCTGACGGCGAACTGTAACTCCAGTACCGATCCGAATCGCTCATTCGGATTGGTTCGCATAGCCTTGTACGCGATGTCGATCAACTCGCCGGACTCTTTCGTGTCGCGAATGACATTTTGTCGAAGAACGTCGTCGATCAGTTTCCAGACGTCATTCTTTCCGTTCTTGTTATCCGAGCGAGGAAAGTCATGCGGCGCGTTGCCCGTTACGATTTCATAAAGAATAGCTCCCAACAAGTAGATATCACTGCATTCGCCGATCGCGTCCGGCGGACCAACCCAGAGTTCCGGCGACATATACGCCGGCGTTCCTGCTCCGAAGGAGGCAACCGGAGATCGAAAATTCTGCTGAGCCGCATGCGGCGCCGGAACGGCAAGTCCCCAGTCGAGAACCAGCACTTCTCCGAATTCACCCAGCATGATATTTTCGGGCTTGAGGTCTCGATTGATCACCCCATGATGATGAGCATAGGCAATAGCATCGCAAACCTTGTGAAGCACCTCAAGGTTTTCAGGCAGCGACATTTCTCGAACGCGTTTGTTCCACGGAATCCCGTGAACTCGCTTCATCACATAATAAGGTAAGCCATCATTGGTTTCGGCCAGTTCATGGATCGGAATAATATTGGGATGCACCAGGTTTGCCGTGACCAGCGCTTCCGAAAGAAACATCTCACGCTTCTGCCGTTCCGCGCGAGAAACCGCTTTTGTGCTTTTGGTTTTCGACACCGTCCCCGAAAATGCACCAGCCGCTGACTTCAATGTCTTGATGGCCAATTCACGGTTCAGTGATCTCTGACGCGCGACATAGACGACGCCCATTCCACCTTCAGCCAGCTTTTCGACAATTTCAAAATCGGCGTCTTCCAGTTCAGAGAGCTGCCCAACTCCTGAAACCGGCCGCGTTCGAATCGAGATGAGTTCATCGAGGCTGTTGTTGGCTGAGGAGGTCCAGATCTGGGACGACACTCGGCTGCCCGTCGCTGTTCCCGGACTTGTTTGCGATTGAGATCCCTGGCTTGAGCCTGAACCACTTCGTGAGGAGTCCGCGACCGTTCGGTTGCCAGACTGTGACGACGAATGATCGGCCTGAGGCACCGTTTGATTCACATTGTTTCGACGGTCGATGCCGAAAGACTCGCCCGGCTGATTGCCGATCGTGTGAGTTTCCGAGTCGTCATTTGATGGGGCACCAACAATCGTCGCTCCAAAGTCGTCGTTGTTGCCGCCAGTAGAATCAATCGACGGTTCCTGAGCCATTGGGGCGACAAATGTTGCCGCCGTATCGATCGACGCATCCAATTGCTGTTGGCCGAGCATTGTGCCAGGCATGGTCCTCTGCGGATCATCGGCTGAATTGTCGGTGTTGTCTGGAGCTGAAGATTTCAGATCGGGCACACCAGGTACATCGGGTGCACCCGATTCACAGAGTGCACCGGGTACAATCGTGGCTTCAAACAGTGACGAAGAAGTATGGCTATCGCTGAGTTCACGGGTGTCAGATTCACGAACGCCGAATTGATCATCAGTGTCCTCACGATCATCGTCCTGTTCGTCTGGAACGACGGTACCGGTGATCGTCGCCCCATAGTCAATCTCTTCTGATGAGCTGTCAGACGGAACCAATGTAGCATTGGGATCCGACGATTCAATCTCCGGTGATGCAGGCACCCACGTCGCCCCCATGTCCAGTGGAGCGGCCTGCGAATTGTCATCCTTGTTGTTTCCGGGTGTCGATGAGTTAGTCTTGTCGGACATCGAAGGAACCTTTGAGTTCAAAACCAGATCAGCAGTTGCAGGCGAGTTTGAGATAACGTCGTTTGGGGGAACTGTGAGTCACGCGGTCAGGTGTTTCGACGAGTGAATCGAGCACCTCGCGAGTATTTCCGAGGCTCCGCCTCAGACTCACGCTGGAATTTGCGAAAGCGAGTGACTGCGAGACCAAGGATCGCTCCGGATGTCATCGCTCCTGATGTCGTGGTCAACTGGTCTGTCAGTTCAATGCCGGATGCTGATGCAGCGTTCTGGGGTTCTGATTCCATGCTTTCGTTGATCAGTTCGCCGTCGACGGTTGCGTCTGACGCATCGCCTAGCTGTTGATGCATACGGACTGGCTGCACCCCCTCTTCCATCATGCCCGGTTGCATCGAGCTCGGTTTCACCAGGCCTTGTTGATCATCCGCGACAAGAGTTGTTGTCGCTTGGGACAACACCACGTCAGACTGAGTCGATTCGTTCTGATCGAGAAGCAGAATTGACAGAGGCTCATTCATCCCCGGAGCGTTCTCTCCGTCAGAAGAATCTTCGTCGTTCGGCCGCTCGAACGGCAGATCCTGGAGATGCGGAACTTCAGACTGATCCGGCACGATTTCGGTTGCCGTTCCGGGCTGGCCACCAGTGATTTCAAATTCCACAATCGGGCGTTCGACCTTCTGCCCGCCTGTTTCGGAAATCAACCAGATCTCGTAGCCAGCACCATCCTGCAGTTCGGAATTCTGGCGAACGAACTCTTCAAACGCTTCTCGTGACGAAATCAGACTGCTGTCTGCGATACGTTCGACAACGACTTCTGATGGACCGTCGGTTTCGAACTGTCGTCGAATCTGAAAATACACTTCCGTCGAAAAGACGCTGCTTGCCACAGCGCTGCCACCAAAACCACCAGTCACGGATGCCGCAAATCCTGCTTGATTCTCCAGCGGTACCGCGATCACGGGTCGGTCGACTCGTGGTACGAACGTGCTTGTGAACAAGGCCGGTGGCGCTGGAGTCACGGTTGGAATCTTGAAAATCGCGATCCCGTTTTCGAAGATGCCTGGACTGGTCAATGCGTTGTCGGACGAAGCAATGTCGCGTCCGGGAACAGATTGCGTGGCCCCCGTTTGAGAAATCGAAGTGCCTTCGACGTTGATTGAAGAATGATGTCCAACTGAAAGATCGACGACAATTGTTGTGCGATTTTGCACCTTCTGAAACAGTGTGTAATCCAGCGAAGTATACAGGTGGCCGATCATGTTTTTATCCCCGCCGGTGGCGACAAGGAACTGCTGAATGCGTTCTGATGACAGCGGATTGAGAATCCCAAGCGTCTGAGACTGCCGCTGAATAGTTCCATTCAGAATTACAGACGCTTCGTCGGAAAGGTCTTGCCAATCCAGATCAACCTGCAGGTTTTCTTCTCCGGCGACGCCAATTGTTACAAAAAACGCGTTGATATAAGCATTCAGAGAGTTCCAGGCAGCCGGTGAATTGTCCAGGGCCAATGGGAGCGGATTGCTGACGAATTCAAAAAACGCCGTAGACGTTGCCCCAAGTTCAGGGCGTGGGCCAAACTTCTTCGCCACACCGCCGTCGGTACTGAGAGTAACATCGCCCAGAAAGGTCACTCTTCCCTCACTGCTGTTCGCAGATGTTCCCGAGCTGCCGTCACTATCTGCGACGATTCTGATGCTGTCTCCCGTGACCGCGCTGGAACCGACGCTCTCATCAGTGCTGATCAGAATTCGCGAATTCAGCGAGTCGCTGCGTCCAATCTGGATGTTGCCGTCAACGGATTCCAGACGGATCGTTTCACCCTGACTCGCAGTGGTATCAACCACGCCGTCCATCGACGTAATGTCGTTCAGGACGAAGATGTTATTGGTCGCCTGCAGGTGGATGTGACCGCCTCCGCCAACGATTTTTGCTTCCTGACGAATATCAAGTGCGGATTCCACCTCGATGTTTCCGAACTGTGATGTGACCACGGCATCAATGTTGATTCCATCAACAGGGGAACCAGGTTCCAGTGGATTGTCACCCACCGTTTGGTTCGCCGCGAGCAACTGCACTGCGCCGAGACCAGACGTCGTAATCGTGTCATTGATATTCAGATCATCGCCTGCTTGAAGCACGATGTTCCCAGATGTGCTTTGCACCGCGCCATTCAAACGGATGTCACCGGAAATACCATTCGCTGTCAGAAGAACATCGCCTGTCCCGTTCGCACTGATAGCGATGGTATTCATCGCCTGACCGCCGTTCAGACCCGAATTGAGCACAATGGAGCCGTTGAGTGTCGTCAGCTGAATCGTACCATTGTTCGTGGTCGTCAGATCTGAAAGTCCAGCGAGCGACTCCGATGTCGCAACGGACGTCGTGGTACTGTTGAAGTTCGCTCGTTCTGTATTGATGTCCACAGAAACTCGCGCGACGCTGGTTACAAAGATTGATCCGCCGGCAGCCGCTTCCTGAACATGGATTCCAGTTGCCGACCTGGCCGCGATTCGCAGAACTTCGGTGTCGATCGCCTTGTTGTTAGTTGACGCTCCATTCAGGAGATCACTGTCGCCAATCATTCCTCCCGCGATCATCCGCAAGTTTGTCGCACGAATATTTGTCGCCTGATTGCTTCCGGAATCGAGGATGTCGGCTCCAGCATCCAGAGACACGTTCGTCGCCTGAACAAGTCCAAGCGAGATTGTCCGCCCTGCCGAATACAGCAATTCACCACCGTCTGCGACAGATCTGGAGCTGCTGTTCATCTCAATGTTTTGCGATGCAACGACCAGCAGGTCGCCTCCGATCGTGATGTCTGAATTCTGAAAGACGCTGGTCCCGGCACGCAGTCCGACATTGCCGGCGCTGGATGTCAACGTGGCATTGAGTGTCACATCGGTCGCCGCTTCCAACAGGATGTCACCGCCCTGCGTTGCAATCCCGATCGAGTTTGCATTTGCGTTGTTCACGGTGATTGAGTTGTTGTGAGCCACCACATACACAGAACCGTTCTGCGATGTAGTGATATCGTTGTTAATGACCACGGAATCCGCACTGTCGATCGTGATATGTCCAGAGGCGGACATCACGTCGGCATTCAGAACGATATCGTGACCTGCTCCACGAGCTTCGATCAGAACATCACCCGCACCGTTCGCGATGATTCCTGCGTCGGTCGACACTCCGCGGTTGACTATGATCGTGCCATCCAGTGTGACAACTTTGATGGCTCCGTTGCCGATTGTCGTCAGGTCTTCAAGAACTGCAGCGGCGCGAACGACATGCAGTGCTGTTTCAGTGCTGTTGAAGTTCGCTTGCTGCGCTGTGAGTTGCACACGAACCTCGACGATGTGGTCGATTGTGAGGTCGTTGGATTCCTCAATGTAGATTCCATCTTTAGAACTTGCCGCCAGCACTGCGACGTTCGTGTTGATTGCATTGAGGTTCAGATCAGGAGTTCCGTTTGTCGTTGCGGATCCACCAATGCTGCCTCCGGCTCGAAGAATGAGGCTGGTGCCGCTGACGTTAAGTGAAGCGGCATTGGCGTCGACAATATCACCGCCGGCCGTGAGTGACGTTCGAGTAGCCGTGATGCAGCCAACGGCCAGATCGCCTTGTGTTGCGATACCAACGAAGTCGCCACCGCCGGCTTGAAGCACAGTTCCAGCCGCCATCGTCCAGTTCTCGCCGGCATCAACCAGGATATCACCAACAGCCAGAGTGATATCGCCGCCGCTTGTTTGTTCAATATGTCGCTCTGCAATCATCGCGACGTTGCCATCATCGCTTTGAATCGCATGCGTCTGGCGAATATCCTGGGCAGACTCCGCGATAAGATCTCCGTCAGCCAGGGTGATTGTGCCGTTGATGTTGATCCCGTCGACTCTGCTTCCGCCCGCATCCAGAGTGCCGTTGTTCGCCAGCAAAACAACCGTTCCACTTCCGGCGGTGCTTATCGATTCAGAAATGACAATATCGTCGTCAGCGTTCAGCGTGATGTGACCAGTGCCGCTTGCGACGCTGGCTTCAGTGACGACATCGCTGGCTGTTCCGCGAGCTTCCAAAAGAAGATCGCCACCATTTCCAGCGAGGATCCCGACGGTATCAGAGCCGCCTTCGATCGTGATCGTGCCGGATTCCGCGACAAGCTTGATGTCGCCGTTTCGCGTGGTCAAATCTTCCAATGCTGCCAGGTTTCGAGACTCTGAAATCGGACTCGTTGTGCTGTTGAAGTTGACTCGCATGGTTCCGTCAATCACGACAGTCACCGCCGCAGTGTTTGCAATCGTGATGGCCTTTCCGGCAGCAATCTCTCGCAAGTGGATGCTTCCGCCAGCGTTTGCGGACAGGCTGTCGACATTCAGGTCAATCGCATTAATGTTCGTCGATGGTGCTCCATTGCTGGTCGCCGAATCGCCAATGGTTCCACCAGCTCGCAAACTGAGGCTCGTTGATGCAGTTGCAATCGTTTCCTGAATGTTCACCGCGGAACTGTTCATATCCACGATGTCACCACCCGCGCGAAGCGCGATGCGATTTACGGTCGCGTTGGTGGCACTGACAATGCCCAATCGAATATCGCCGTCAGCCTGGCCAATAATGTCCTGACCTCCGGCTGAAATCTCTGCGATGGCGCTCATCGACCAGTTTCGACCTGCGTCGATGAACAGGTCTCCCGCGCCGGTTTTGATGTCGCCGGTTGAAAACTGAACGACGTCATTGGCAGCAATGAGTCCGATGTCACCACTCGCGGAAGTCATGGCTCTCGACTGTTGGATGTCGTGCCCCGAGGTCAGCAGAATATCACCTCGAATTGTAGAAACGGTTCCTTCAATTGAAATTCCGTCGACGATCGATCCTGCGGCATCGGCAGTCCTGTTCGATGCTGCAAGGAGAACTGTTCCGTCGCCGCTCGTCGAGAGACTTCCATTCAGATGAATATCGTCTATTGCATTGAGCGTTATGTTTCCGCCGAAGCTGGCGATTCGACCGTTCACCTCCACGTCGCCGTTAACGGCCAGAGTCTGAATCAGAATGTCACCATTGCCGTTTGCGTTGACGGAATACGTATCCGCATCGTTGCCATCGTTCAGGATGATCGAACCGCTGACGCTGAGAAGCTTGATCACGCCATTGTTGATTGTTGTCAAATCGCTGAGTGATGAATCCAATTGAGTCGACGTGTTGCCGTTGGCATTGACCGATTGAACAACAATGCTCTGAGTCGCATCAACGATCAGATCATTCAGCTCCTGAATATAGATTCCACCAGCGCTCTGTGCGGCAAGAATGGCGACATCCGTGTTGATCGCGTTGGCGTTTGCATTGCTGGTGCCATTCAGAATGTCTGATCCACCGATCGCCCCCATTTGATTGGCGAGATTGCTCAGCGACGCATCAGCCACAAGTCGCAATACTTCGACGCGAACATTCAACGCCGTTCCGTTGTTATCGAGAATCGAGCCTTCAGCAGATATGCTCACGCTTCCGTTGCTCGCGTCAATCAATCCCAACAAAACGTCGCCTTCATTGTCGGCCAGGAGTCGAACGTTTCCTCCGCCAGTGACGATCGACGCATCACTTCGCATATCGATTCCGGCAATCGCGTCCAGCGTTGCGTTGGTCGCTCGAACAGTAATTGTGCCCGTACCGCCAGTCGACAGATTGGCATTCATATCGATGTCATCGCCAGCATTCAAAGTCAAATGGCCCGAAGCACTGGTCACACTGCTGTTGACGATCAGGTCTCCGTTTGCAGCCAACGTTTGAAGCAGGACATTGCCGGAACCTGCAGCCATGACTGACATGCCACTCGGCCCAGCTGTCCCATCGGTCAGGACAATGTTTCCAGATTGACTGCGCAGAACGATGGAACCGTTTGCTGTGGTCACAAGATCGCTTTGAGTCGCATCGGTGCGAATCATCGTCGATCCGTCCGACAGAACCTTTTGCACGGTGACTGTCACATCGCCGACCGTGACGCCATCATTCTCCAGCAGGCTGATCCCTCCTGATGATGCGCGGGCAGAGAGTGTCGAAACGCGGATCTCCAGAGCGTTGGTCGACCCGCCGGAAAGTCCTACACTGCTTCCGGCTTGCAGTCTCAATCCCACGGACGAAATGTCGTTATCGGATTCGTTTGGATCTGCATCGAGTATCGATCCACGATTCGCGACGATACTGACGTCCCCTTGCGTGGAGGCAATATCGCCGATCGTGACATTGCGATCCGCATGAACCAGGATGCTGCCGTTTGCGGTTGTCAGAGTCGACAGAGAGTCCATCGAAACGGAACCCGACTCCGCATCAAGATAGAGAGTTCCGCTACTGCCGGTTTGGATTTCACCTTTCGCTGAAAACGAGATGGTGTCCGCTGCGATCAGGGTAATGTGACCGCTTGAACTCTGAATTTTTGTATCGACGTCAATGTCGTTGGTGGCACCACCAGCCATCATCAGAATGTTGCCGCTGGTCGAACTTACGACCTCATTAACCTCGATGAATCCGCTTTCTGTGCTGACGACGACATTGCCCGAGCCAGCTGCGGACGTTGCTCCGTTCAACAGAATGTTGCCTGAAGTTGTAGCCGTGAGGAAGACATTCCCCGTTCCTCGAGCGTAAACGCCGTCGAGATTGTTGATATCGCCAGCGTTAGTCGTGAGTTCGATTGAGCCGTTTGTGGTGTTGACACCAACGATCTGAGCAACACAATTTCCCGACGCGATCGTGCCGACCGTGAACCCTCCCGCGTCCTTGAATGCGATCGAGCCACTGGTCGTCGACACTGCGGCGAAAACGTCGCGAATGTTGTTGACTGCCTGATCCAGATCGATTTGTCCGAAGGCTCTTATTGCAAGATTCTCCGCGTTGACGACACCAGAAACGGTCTGAGTCACAACACCGGCCGCAGCTTCCAATCGCACGATGCCACGGACATTGACTGCTGCCGTGAGTTGAATATTTCCGGTCGTCACACACGCTTCAAAGTGACCGTTTGATGTGATACCAGCCACGGGTGTCGAAAAACAGCCGTCCGCAGTGACAGTCCCGATGGCGAATCCATCGACGTCAGCGATGTTGATGCTGCCCGTACCAGCATCGGCCGCAAATGTGTTTACGTCATTGTTGGAGGACGACAGATTTATTCCATTGAGGGCACGAACTCCAAGAGCGTCTGCCACGATAAAGCCGCTTGTTTGATCGACGCTGCCGGCAGTCGCATGCAATCGAATCGTACCGCTTCCCACTTGAACTGCTTCGTCCAGAGTTATCGCAGTCGCGCACAGCGTGAGATTGTCGTTCGTGGTCGTGATTCCGGGTGTGCGATCGACCGTTGACACAGACAGTGCGCTGGAGTTGCGGAACGAAATTGCTCCACTCGTTTTCGCGGCAATGAGATCCACGTCATTCGCTGAGCTCTGATCAAGATCGAACGACCCAGCGCTTCCGGAGCTCAACAGGAGCAGCTTCGCGGAACTCAAAACGCCGGTGGCGCCCTGCACGGCTCCGCCTGTCCCATGAAGATCCAGGAGAATTCTTCCGGAGGTCGCTCCTCCGAAGATCTGTCCATTCAGGATCATCTGTCCGTCACTGTCGACGTCGCCGAAACTGGATGCGAGCGTCACGTTGTGTGTGCCCGTCGTGTTTGTCTGAAGCACTGCCGAACTCTGAAGAATGATGCGATCGCCGGCCCTCAATTCGATGTCACCGCCGGTTGAGGAGACGGTCACTTCCGAGTTCACAACAATGTTCTCAGAGTTCACCGTCGCGCTTTCAATGGCGGTCGCGGCTACTGTCCCCGTTGCGGATGTATTGACAGCAAACACGAGACCACCGGTTACGTCGAATGTGATGCCGCCGCTTGTATTCGAAGACGTTGCCAGACCATCGACAGTACCGATCGTCAGGTTGCCAGCATTTGAAACGTGGACATCACCTGTCACGGAATTGCTGAACGCCAGGCTGGTTAAACTGGTGTTGAGTGCCGTCACGTTTCCAATTCCGCCGTGAGCGACCAGTCGCGCGGAATTCGCACGCAGGTCCAAAGTCGCATCGTTGTCCTCAATCGCTCCTCCGGCCGTCAATCCGATCGTTCCGGTGCCTGCATTCAGGTTAAGAGCAGCGATGGCAGTCGATTCGGCAATGTACTGATCGCCGGAGTTGGCGGAAGTATCAATCGAGAGATCATTGATTTCGGTCTCAATGCGATCTGCGGATGTGCCAAAACTTCCGGACCCGGTGATTGTGACAACCGCCACACCAGCCACAAGGTCGACGTTTGCATCACCAGCGTCGGTGATCGCACCGCCCGTGGTCAGTTCGACTACACGATTGCCGTTGTTGATCCTATCCAGAGCCAGTGAATTGGCTTCATGGATCTTTATCGCGCCAATGGTTGTGTTGACGGCCGAGATTGTGGTGACATTCGTGTCGAGATCAATGCCTCCATCAGCCACAACGGTGAATTTTCCTGCAACAACATTGTTCATCGCCGCATTGGCATCAGTCACTGCACCTCCTGCCGTCAGCAAAATGTCGCGAGCTGCATTCGTGATCGCCTGAATTGCAATACCGTCCGCTTCCGCTATCCGGATTGTTCCTGAGTTCGTGTTTGTGGCACTCAGAGTATCGATCGCTGTATTAATATCGTTGATCGAACCGATCCCCGTTGCCGCTGTGAGACTGGCTGTCGCGGCAACGACATTCTCTTTACCAGTGCCTTCGCCGGAAAGTACATCCGTGAGACTTCCTGTGGTGGCTTCGACCCTAACTTCCCCGGCGACGCTCTTGAGAATGCTCAACGCCACATTGACCGTCGCGGTGTATGTGATTGTTCCCAGGTTGGTGCCTGACGACGTGCCATCCAACATCGTCGCGTCGCCATTCGTCGCGGAAACGTTGATTGTTCCGAGATTAGTTGTGGAGATGCTGGCATTCTGGTCAATCGAATTTCCTTCGATGCCAAGATCGCCGGAAGAGGATGAAATCTGCGCGTCAATTATGACTGTGCCAGCATCGGCGACGATGTCAATGGCTCCACTTGTGGTGCTGACTTCATCGGCAATCTGCAAGGTGCCGGAGATCGCGTGGAGTCTTACATTTCCCGTTGTTGTCTTGACTCCCATGGTCGCCGTAAAGCACGTACCGGACGACAGGCTTCCGACGACAAACCCATCCGCTTCGTTGAAGAGAATCGTGCCGCTGGCAGAGAATGCGGAAAACGTCGCCACCAGATTGCTTGTTGCCCCCAGAGTAATATCAGAGGCCGCGCGAACTCCAAGCGATCCGGTGGTAATCTTTCCAGCAGCCGTCTCGATAATGTTTCCGTTGTCAGACTGCAGGCGAATCGTCGAACCAACAGCGGTCAAAGATGTCTCGATGGAAAGGTCGCCAGTCGCCACGCAAAGTTCGATATCATCGCCACCATTGACGCTGCTGACAGTGGAACCCACCGACGCAACAGTCAAGCCGCGGGAATTTGAAATTTGAACATTGCCTGACGAACTGTTTGTGAACGCGAGGGTATCGATCGCCGTATTCAGATTGTCAGTGCTGCCGATTCCATTGGCACTCGAGATGACCAGTTTTGTCGCGGTGATGTTTGCCGATTCACCCACCAGTGAATCCAGCACGGCACCGGTTGTGATCAACGTCAATTGGTTCGATATTAGTGACGTTCCCATTTCGAGGTCAGCTGCTTCCGCGACCGTGGCATTGGCCGCAGTCAGGTTCAGCACTCCCAGAACATTGCTCGAGCTTGTTAGCAAAATGTCGTGTCCGGCTGCATTCAGAGTTGTAACGCCCGTTGTCGTCCAGCCGACCGACTGAGTGATGGCATCGTTCTCCGAAATCGTGACCGTGTGGCCGGTGACCGTTAGGTCTCCGAGTACGTTAGCTGCATTGTTCAGAGTGATACTGCCGGCGGCGGCATTCAGTGTCAGCGGCACTGCTGCTCCAGTTGTCAGCCCGCCCGTGATGTTGCCACCTGCTGACTTCAGTGTGACTGAACCAGCGAGACTGGACGTTCCCAGCACGATGTCAGTGCCGACTGTTTCGATCTGTCCCTGAATCGTATTCAGTGAAACGACACTGGTGAGCCCGCCAGTGAACTTGATCGTGTCAGTATTGTCGTTACCGAACGTCACGCCTCCAGAGTTTGCCATCGTGACGGCATTTGTGACTGATCCACCAGCGTTAAACTCCACGGCATAGGGCTTATTCGCAGTGACAAATGAAGTCACATCAACCGTACCGTTAAGAATCACGCTTGCGGTCGTGTCGTCAATCTGGAGTGTGTTTCCGCTGACAGTGCCAGTAAACTTTGTCTGCCCGGAGTTCACAATTTTTGTCACGCCCGTGTTGCCAATCGAAGCTGCCGTCACAATTCCAGCAGAGCCAGCATTTGCGGTCAGATTGTTCCCGGCACCATTCACCGCAGCCAATGTGATGTTTGCACCGGCGATTGAACCGGCGTTGGTAGTGTCCAGCAGAATCGCTCCAGACTGAGTCAACACGCCGGCAATGATGATCTTGTCGCCCGTCGTGACGATATCTGCGGACGAAACCACGGTTCCAGCGCCGGATTGGGTGAACGATCCGTCAAGATTGAAATCGGCCGCCGCTGCGAGCGTCAGAAGCCCATCGTTGCTGATCGACACAGAACCGCCCGAGACCGTGGAAACAGCTCCCAGAAACGTAGTCGCGTTTGTCGTGGTGACAGCCAATCCTCCGCTCGCTGTTGCCACCGTTGACTGGAACTCGGCTGATGCACCGTTTACGGCCAGCAGCTTCAATCGATCAGTGGCTCCGACGGCATCCTGAAAGATGCTCGCGGCGAAAATTTTCAACGCATTCTGTTCGCCTGCTTCCGAATCAACGGTGCTTTCGAAATCGACTGTGGTTGCATTCAGCACCGCATCGACACCGATCAAGACGCTGCCGCCAAATTGTTGAGCACCGCTGGTGGAAATTCCAGAGGCATTGATAAGAGACGAGTCTGTCACATGCAGGCTGGCCAACGGTGTCGTGCCGACCGTCCCGTTGAAAACGGCAGAGCCGGAAACGGTCAGAGAATGTGCACCTGCCAAATCCGAATCAAGCGTGCCGTTAAACGTCACCAGAGTTCCAGAGAGTGTGGTCGACGCAGCAAGCTTCATAGAACCGTCATAGACCTGTGACGTTCCCGATGTGATCATAGCCGTATTCAAAACAATGGCGTTCGCCTGCAGACGCAGCGATTGTGTGAGTGCAATATCGCCGTTCACTCGAATGGTGTCCGAGCCAATTCCTGTGACAACCTGAAGACTGCTGTTTGCATGAGCGTTTTCGGCACTGGCGATCGTGACGCGATCGTTTCCATCCGCAGATGTCGTGTCGACAATCACTTCGCCGTTGTTCCACAACGCGACAGTTTCAAAGGCGACGCCGCCGGACGTCCCCGAGACACGCAAGGCCGGATTGACTCCCCCGGAAAAATAGTCGGTGCCGTTCTGAATCAGAACCAGATCGTTGGCGTTTGGAAATTGAACCGTCACCGTCGCCATGCCGGAGATATCCACAGGTTCCAAATCAATGAACGTGACACGGTCTCCGTCTACGAGAATCTGGCCGTTCCCCGGTGTCAAACTGTCGGGTGTATACGAAGCGTTATTCGTGCCATCACCGATAACGGAAAGCCCGTCCCCACCGGTCTGGTTACCGCCATCGTAGGAAAGGCCAAGTGGTGATATCGGACTGCCGCCAGAAAAGTCCACTGTCAGAACATCATCACCATTGCGTGCGATGACCATGATCTGCCCGGTCACCGATGCAAGAGCGATCCGAAGTTCTGAGGATGCGAGACTTGAACCAGTCCCCAGATCCGCCACTGTCGAGGAAATTACGATATCGACGCCATCTCGTCTGATCGTCAGCAGATTGTCTTTCCCACCCTGAACTTCATCGGTAATGATCAGGTCACCGGCGACGACTCTTAGATAGACTTCCGTATCGTCATTCTCAATCGTCCCGACCGCTGGAGAGCCCGCTGTACTGAGGAACGTGGCGGAATCGATCGCTGCATCCAATGCAAGCGGAGAGCCAAGTTGGACCTTGAACACTTCTGTTGGCTCGAACCATAAATCAGCATTGACGATGACTGAGATCGTCTGTTGTTCACCGGCAGTGCCAGCGAACGTCAGCGTGCCCGATGCCGCAATGAAATCCTGAAAGATCCCGGCAGTGGAAATCGACGAATCATCGATCGTGAAATAACTAACCTTCAGGCCTCCTTCAACGGCCGCAGAGAGTTCGACGGTAAACACGAAGTTGGTCGTTACTCCGTCGCCCTCATCAAGTGAGACATCATCGATTGTCAGCACTGCGGAATCGTTATTTTCAATCGTTGCGACGGCTTCGTTGTCGCCGATCACTACGCGTGTGACATCGGTGAGTCCATCAAACGCAGCATTCGAAAGCTGCAAGACAAACTGCTGATCAGCTTCGACAATGGTGTCATCATTGACAGTCACCACGACAGTTTGCGTCTGATTCGTAACCCCATTGGCCGAGAAGGTCACGACTTGCCCGGCTATCGCGGTGTAGTCCGTTCCGGCCGTTGCCCCGCCCAGAATATTGGCCGTATCAGCCTGAACAGTGATGTCGTACGACGACACTTTGTCGAGCGTCAATTCAAAACTGAAAACGCCGTTCTCCAGCTGGGAGATATCGCCGACCACAATCGAAGCCAGATCGTCGTTCAGGATTGTCACGGTCGCGGAAGACTGAATCGCTCCCGCCTGACCATGTGCTGTGAAGTTGGAAAGCGTCAGGCTCAGCGTCTCCGCTTTTTCTACGATCTCATCGCCCAGAATCTGAACATCCACCATCGCCGAAGTTTCTCCGGCCAGAAATTCGACAGTGATGGTTTCTGAAACAAAATCGAATCCTGCAGCAGCCGTGTCGCCGACCAATGCAGAAATCAAAACATCGACACTGGATGCGATCGCCGTATTTCCGGTACGAGTCAGCGAGACCGTCGTTGTCGTTGTGCCGCTATCACCTTCCGATGCATTGACGTTTGCAGTGGCAAAGTTGTATTCAGGAACACCGGCATACAAAACAACATCATTTCCGTCGCCACCGCGATAAGTAATGATGAAATCCTGCCCGCCGACCGTGACAAGATCACCCTCAGCCAATCCGGCGAACTCCCCAGTGACCAGATCGCTGGAATCGTTGTCGATGATTGTGAAAGACGTTCCATCCGCTGGCGAATACGTGGCCGACAGAAGTATGTTGAGTGTCCCAGTGAGCGTGACGGTGCCGTTAACCTGCAATTGATCGTACTGAGTGCCGACGCCTGCGCCGTCGATCTCAATGTCCAGACTCGCGCCGGTTGCGAGATTGAAGTTGCCGGTGGTCAGGATTCTTGGACTTTGGCCTGGAGAAATCACCGAGCCCGCGACCGTGTCGACTTCCGCGAAGACAACACCGGTTCCGCCCAGAATGGCCTGACCGACATGCACATTTGACGCGATGATTTGAGTCTGAACTTCGAATCGTCCGGATGTCAGCGTGATTGCATCGCTGGCCGCATCGAGAATGAGCACGTCTACGGAATCGAACTCTGAAAGAAATTGATCACCACCGAGTGACTCCGTCGCGAGTAATTCTCCATCAAAGTAAATCGGCTGCAAGGCCGAGCCAATGGCACCGGTCGCCGAAAGATTGATCAGCTGAGCCGACACAGCCAGATTCGCACCAGCGGCAGTGGCTTCAATGTTTCCGGCGGCAAGAAGCACCACACTCTGCGCGCTGCTTCCGTCACTGAGATCCATGTCAGAATCCTCGGCGACGGAAACATTATTCGATGCGGTGAATCGCAGGCTTCCAATATTCAGGAGATCGTCTGTTTCAAAACCCAGCGTGATGTCGTCGGCGTTAAATTCTGCAACTCCAATCACGTTGAGTTCTGCATTCGCATCGTTATGGATCAGCAGGTCCGAAGTCAGATGAAGTGAATTCGACTGGCTGCTTCCTGTGAGAAAAATTTCGCCATTGGTATGCAGGTCGACATCGCCCGTTGCCTGAAACGTCACGGACGCAAATGACAACTCGGAGTCATCTCCCAGCACAATTGAGTTTGCGACAAAGCTGGCGTGTCCGGAAATGTTAGTCTCGGCTGTCGCGTGATCCGACAAATCGCCTTCGACGAGAAATTGCAATGACGCTGCGGATGAACTTCCGGACAAGGCAAGGTCATTATCAACACGAATTGCGACGTGACCTGTGGACTCAAATGTCAGGGAGCCGAATGTCACGTCATCTGTCAGCTCGTCGCCAAGTTCGATGCTGGCGGCAACGATCGAAGCATTTTGAGCAACGAAGATTTGTTGGCCGGGCGCAAGCGAATCCACGACAGCGCCGGTGGTGACGAGATTTAATGAATCCGTCAGTTCCAGGCCGTGGATTGTCAGGCCATCAGGATCACCATCGACAAGCGAAAGACTGTTCGCGGAGATCGTCAGTTCATCAATGTCGTTCCCGGCAGAATCCAGCACCACATCCCCGCCGTCGGAGATGTCTAGACGAGCCACTGAAAAGCCAGCCCCGGAATCAGTCACCGATGTCAGCGTGGAAGCCATCCCGTTGATGTGTAATTCACTCAACGAGGGAACCGCTACCGTCAGAATGTTTCCGGAAACAGTCACTGCAGGATCTGGAATTCCCGGGAACGCCTGCTGCCAAACTCCGCCTGAAAGTTCAAATTGGAACTCACCGGCTGAGGAGTCAAACGAAATATCCACGGCATCGCTTGCACCATCGAACCCATCCAGAGTCAGTGCGCCGTCGGTCCCGAGCATGCCGCTCACGAAGGCAAACGTGGCGTCAGGCAAACGCCGGTCTTCCAGTCGGACGAGATTGAGTTTTCGTCGACGAATTCGCTGCTGCCGTCTCATCCAGATCGCCAGCTTTTGACGCAAAACAGTGAGGGAATTCTGGAGACTCATAGAACGTCCGTGGTGCCAGGATGACAAAATTTCAGATTGCAGAACGGGAACGTGGATGAATTGTTTGATGTCCGTTCCCCCTAATGCAAGGCGCAACGGCAGAATGCTGGACTCTGTACAGGGCAAGTGTCGTGCCTTTTGCCTAAAGCTCGTGAGGGAAGCGACGACTCGGACGACGATCGCGGAAGGCCGATTTTTCGCTTTGAAACGGTGAAATCGGTCGTTTCCAACAGTCTCAGGTTACGGTTTGAAGCATGCCGATCACCAGAATGAGTCGATCAAGCGCCTGCCTCGGAGAAATGGAGTTTTCCATGCCTGGTCAAATTTCCCGCAATCCTTCGCGTTTTACTGCATTGATTTGCGTCGCCCTCGTCGCAATGCAGTACACCGACGGTTCCCGGTTGACGCTGGCGGAGGAGACTGCAGCAGGAATTCCGCCGGGTTCCTCAGCGAGGCTCGGAGTCGAAATATCAGCGGAAGGCGATTTTGAAAAGTTGCCGTACTTCCCTTTGGCGAGTCAGGAACCTGCCAATTCCTCTGACCAATCCCTCAGCAGTCCAGATTCCGCGACCCAGCAAAATTCTGTTGCTGCAAAATCACAACAGCAGGCCGCCAAAGTGTTGCCGAAAGACAACATCGAAATCACTGGCTTGCTGGATATGGCATCCACAACTTACGTGCACCTCGATTATGTAACGATTTCTGCAGACATCATTTTTGCAGATGACAACATGTTCTTACACACGCCGCCCGGCGAATGCACGCACGCGTCATCAATGGATGTCGCTGAAGTTGCACAAATTTTCCCGGTTCACACCGCACAGTTCCTGGCAACGACTCAGGCCGTTGCAAAGCCGTCTGACTCAACAAACGTTCGCCGTCCGCTGTCATCCATTCGCCTGGCCGATTCCTTGAGCACAAACGACGACGATGGTAAGCCACTTTCGACACCAGAAAACATTCCGTCCTCAGCAATGCCCGTAGTCGAACATCATTTTGTTCCAGCGCCATGGCATCGGTCGCATGCTTCGCGGAACACGTATCGCATTCGATATCAACCACTCTATTTCGAAGATCCCAACATGGAACGATGCGGTGATTCCAATGGTTGTCTGACGGAGCTCACATCGATCGTTCATTTTGCAAGCCGAATTCCGCTGCTGCCGTACATGATGGCATCGGATTCCCCGCACGAATGTGTCGACGCACTTCCTGATTGTCCCACATGTCAGCGATTCGGGCCGGATGCGTATCTGCCAAAGCCGACCGTTAAAGCCGTAGCCGTTCAGGCGGCGGCGACGGTCGGAGCGATTTACATTGTTCCATAAAGCATGTCACGGTCCGTGATGTCATGCCATGAGATCGAGGTCTCGCGAGCATTGCGCCAACAGGAAACCAAACCATAAATCATGGCGCCGCAATGGCGGATCGCAAATGATTGATGTTCGTCGATAGCCGCTCGACAAGCGAACTTGCCGGCGACGATGGAGACTCGCACAGATCGATACGAACGACCTTCAGACCGCAAGACGTTGCGAAATCTGCCGCTGCTTTTGATTGACGACTGCTCAACAGAAAAATTGCCGCCGGTTCGGCAGGCTTCTCTTTGAGAAGCGTCGTGAGCTCTTCCCGATCTGCATCTGACAGATCCAGACTGTCATCCCAATGGACGTATTGGACGTTCCAGTTCAATCGTCCAGCCAGGTACTGATAGTAGGGACCATCGCAATAGACAGTCTGATTGCTTTGCGACTTCGCTGTGATCGCTTTGAGGTCCTGATCCAGTCCGTCGAGTTGCTGTTTCAACTTCGCGGATTCAGTCTCGATACTTGTTTTGTGCTCAGGAGCGAGTCTTACAAGTTCGCTGGTGACCTGAGAGAGCTGAGCAGTCGCAAGTTCCGGATCCAGCCAAGTCGCCCAAACGGTCCCCGGATGAGCATGCTTTCCATCGGGTCCATGCTGATGTGTGACAGCATCGGGAATCTGAACCAGCCGATCGTTGTATCCGGCCGCAGTGTCTTTGACTCGTGAACCCGGCAGCGAAACACGAGCCGTCCACGGTTCGTAACCGGCGCCGTTCAGAAGGATGATGTCAGCTTTCTGCAAGATCTGAATAGCACTCCTGGATGGTCTCCAAATTCTGGATGACACATCAGCCGGAGTGATCTTACGAATTTGAAAATAGTCTTTGCCAATCGACTTTGCCATTTCCAACAGCGGCTGACTGGTCACAACAACCGTGGGCATACTTTCCGATGCGGCTGACGATGGTTCGGATTTTGATTCACCACAACCGACAACAGACAAGGCTGTCGCCAGCAACAAGACAAAGAGAAAACGCATGGTGAATCTCCTGAACTTACCATCATCCGCATACAAGCTCGAAGCGCCAGCGAGTGGGCCATTGAGGAACAGTCCCGAAATACGTTTCAGATTCATCGTTTAACCGTCAGCCGGAGGCGTACGCTCAATGGCAGTCACTTTGGTTTTCAATTTGAAGCGGCACGGCGCGAGCCGTCCGGTTTTGCAAGTCTTTTGATTACCATCACCGGACAGCTTGCGCTGTTCCGCTAAAAATGACTGCCATTGGGTGTACGCCAATCGTCCTACAGAGTACGCCTTCGCCTGACTGTTAAACAGAGATCTTATTTCGGGACTGTTCCTATGTGTGTCAGCGAGATTCAAAGCCCACTCGCTGGCGCTTCGAGCTTGTGCGAAATCTTGAGACAATTATTGTTACGTTCGACCGTAATTTCCAATCTTCTCAGAGCACTTGCGTTCCAGGGAACTCAAAGCAAATCCACCAATGCGTGAGCCAATCATTCAGGACTGATGCCGAGCGAGCAATTCCGCAATCTGCACCGCATTTGTCGCCGCGCCTTTGCGGAGATTGTCGGACACGCACCAGAAGGTCAGGCAATTGGGATTCGACATGTCCTGTCGAATGCGGCCGATGAAAACGGCATCGCTGCCGTCACAGGTGGACGGCATTGGGTACTGTCCGTTCTCTGGATCATCAACCACCGTGATACCGGGCGTGGCTGCGAACAATCTTCGAGCCTCCTCCACGGAAACAGGACGTTCCGTCTCCACGTTTACGGTTTCGCTGTGACAGTTGGAGACTGGAATTCGGATGCAGGTTGCACAGACCTGAATTGATTCGTCGCCAAGAATCTTGCGAGTCTCATAGACCATCTTCAATTCTTCACTGGTGTATCCGTTGTCTTTAAATCCACCAATCTGCGGGATTGCATTGAAGGCAATCGGATGTTTGAAGACTTTGTATTCGTAAGCTTCGCCCTGCAGATGAGCACGCGATCCATCGATCAGATCGGCCGTTCCCTGCAAACCCGCGCCGCTGGTGGCCTGATAGGTGCTCACGATGACGCGTCGAACTTTGGCCGCATCATGCAGCGGCTTGAGGGCGAGCACCATTTGAGTTGTCGAACAGTTGGGACTTGCGATGATACCTTTGGCATTCAACGCCGCTTCCGGGTTGATCTCCGGGACAACCAAAGCCACATCGGGTTTCATGCGCCAGAAGCCCGATTCATCAATCACCTTGCAGCCCGCTTTCACGGCGGATGGAAGGAACTCGGCCGCCGTTTCATCCGGAGTGCTGGCGATCAAAAGATCGATTCCGGCAAAACAATCGTGAGTCAATTCCTCGATGGTAATCATCTGCCCATTGAATTCCACCTGCTGCCCCGCACTGCGCGCGGAGGCCAGCAGTCGGAAATTTTTGGCCGGGAATTTACGTTCCTGAAGCAGTTGCAGAATGATTCGCCCAACGGCACCAGTCGCGCCGACAACGGCCACAGTATTGAACACGGAAAGATCCTTTTTCGATGGAGAAATGATGGGGACGAGTGGTCCGAGACAAATTCAGGAATTGGTCGGACCACGTTCTGTTGCCGAAAGTGCTGAAATCGGGAAGCCGACCGTTCCAGACGGACGACACCTGATGAGACTTCAAATGACAGCAAAATAACCGATTTTTCTGGAATCAACGGCAACAACGTACATGGGCTGTTCCTTTTCGGAGCGGGAAAATATCTTTCTGAGCGAGAATTTCCAATTCCGGCAGACAAACTGTTCCGTCTCCCGACTTTTGACAATGCTGTGAACCACTCAGAAGCCTCCGAATTTCAGGGACTATTCAAGCAGTGCGTCAGTCGACTGACGGACGAACCGGAGCGCGCGCTGACGGAGATGTTTGATCTGACAGCTCAGCGGTTGGTTCGTTTTGCGGTGACAATCACCGGAAATCAGCCAGATGCCGAGGACGCATTGCAGGGAGCATTTTCGCGAATCGCGTTCAGACCCAGGCTTCTGGCACGAGCGGATGCTCCCTGGCCTTACCTGATTCGGTCTGTTCGCAATGAAGCCTTAAGGATTATCCAGAAACGTCGAGGAACCGGGTTTGAGGCGATCGATCGCGGTTCTGACGAAGAAAGCGCGGAAGCGCAGATTGTGCATGAGGAAACGGCCGATAGTGTTCGGCGCGTTTTGAAATCGCTGCCAAAATCTCAGTACGAAGTTGTCATCCTGAAGCATTGGGAGGAACTGACTTTTGCAGAGATCGCGGAAGCGCTGGGTTTGTCTCAGAATACGGTGGCCAGTCGTTATCGTTATGCGATGGAAAAATTGCAGCGAAGTCTGGAGTCACTGGTGAAATGATCTGTCCAGAAAAATTTATCCCTCTATTACTCATCTCGGTCACGATTGATTTGTTTGAGCGTCAGCCGGAGGCGTACGCTGATGCCGCCACCAACGTAAGCCACCGGCTAACGGTTAAACGAAAACGTCTCCGGCGGCACCGTTTAAAGTATAAATTGTTTGAAAATCCTGAACCGAAAACTTCGTCCCTCCCCCATTTATCCTGCCTTTGATTTTCTAATCCAATACGGACATGTGATTGACATGACTGATTCCATTAATCGAATACCAGAACCTGTTTTGCCGGAGCACCAGTTGCTTCGTGAAGCCAGCCAGATGCCTCAGCTTTCAAGCGGTCTGCGAGCGCGCGTCGTGATGGATGTGCATCGGCAGGTTCGTTATGGACGTTGGGCCGATCGACTTCGAATTGCGGCTGTGGTGCTTGCTGCGTCTTTGATGGTCTGTCTTGTGTGGCATTTTCGATGGACCGGTCAGGAGCAGGTGGCTGAGCAGAAGCCCGATGTTCAGATCGCGCCGCCGATGATGCCCGTTTCTCCTTCCAGCACCTATTCTTCATCGCAGAGTCCAGAGCTGCCCGTGCAGCCTGCGGTGCCTCAGGGCGGCCCGTCGTCGCGTCCTGAAATGAGAGAGATGCAGCAGATCAATCGTTTGATTGAAGAGATTCAATCACGCGACAATCTTTTGTTCGGATTGCTGCCGATTTTTTAGGATGGAAGATTGGTGACGGGAGATTCGTAACGGGTGGCGGGATTGATGCCGTGTGCGTGAATGTTGAATTTTGACTCTTGATCATTTCTATTTGACATGGGGCCATTGGCATATGCAGCAGCCATCACTCTCTTTGCGATTCACGGCGGCTTTTGAAAAGCTTTCGCCACGATCGGAAGAGTACGTGCCAGAGATCGTCCGGCTGATTCTTCTTGAAGCCAGAGCCGGGCGTGCCAGTGATATTCATCTGGTTCCAGCAGAGACAGCTTTGATCATGCAATGGCGAGTCGACGGAGTGCTGCATTCCGTCGCCGGATTTGATCGGGAAATTTCTACTCGCATTATCGCGAGACTCAAAGTGATCTGCGGACTTTTGACTTACCGCACGGATATCCCGCAGGAAGGTCGAGTTGCACGCGAACACAGTTCTACAGAGATTCGAGTCACGACGTTCCCGACTCTGCATGGCGAAAAAGCTGCGATTCGAATGTTCGCAGAGAACGATCAGTTGCAGCGTCTGGATCAGCTTGGGCTGCCGGGCCAGGTTCTCTCAAGTCTGAAGCGGCATCTTTCGGCGACGGCAGGTGTTGTGCTTTTGACCGGACCATCGGGCAGCGGAAAGACGACGACCGCGTATGCCTGCCTTCGAGACATCATCGAACAGTCTCAAGGCGCACGCTGCATTATGACTTTGGAGGATCCGATTGAAGTTGCCGTCGACGGGGCGACTCAATCGCAGGTGCGGCCCAATGCGGGATTTGATCTGGCCACTGGATTGCGTTCTCTGATGCGGCAGGACCCGGATGTGATTCTGGTCGGAGAAATTCGCGACCCGGAAACGGCCGAGGCCGCATTTCAGGCTGCGTTGACCGGACATCTGGTGCTGACCACCTTTCACTCCGGTAGCGCAGCGGAAGCGATTACACGCCTGTTGGATATGCAGATTGAACCCTATCTGATTCGCAGTGGACTTCGCAGTGTGATCTGCCAGCGTCTTCTGCGAAAGGCGTGTGCGGAATGTGTAGTCAATCCGCTTCACAGGCAATTGAATTCAGAAAAACTGAACGACGAGGAAATTTCGACAGACAAGATCTCAGATCAGGAGACTCCTCGAAACACCTGCATCGCGTGTGGTTCAACCGGATATTTCGGCCGACTGGTTCTTGCGGAAATGCTTGACCCGGATCAGCCAGATGTCGCTCGCGCGATTCTTCAACGATCGGACGCTCGGCTGCTTGCAAAGCTTGCTGAAAGTTCGGGAATGAAGACTCTGCACGATGCGGCAACCGATGCGGTGTCGAACGGCCTGACAACTCGGGACGAAGTGCTTCGAGTTTTGGGGACATTGAATGGATGATGGTTGTGTCAACGGATGATCATCGCGTTGACGACCTTCTGACATGAACAAAACCGGGACAGGTATCCTCTGTCGAATTCTCTGTTCAGACACTTTGGGTGTTGTCCATTAGCCAGCCTCAGTTTTGTCAGGCGTTCTTCATCGAGTGTTTGGCATGCTGGTCTCTGGCTGTAAAAAGCATAGACTCCGGTTCTGTCTACGTTGAGTTCAGTTCACGATTGTCGATGCGTGGACCTGGTGTCGTGTTTTAATGTTTCGTTGCATTTTTATTTGCGAATTCAAATCACAGCCTAAGGAACAGTCGCGAAATATTCTCCGTTGTTTGTTAGGAGCAGAAGGGCGCGAGCCCTCCGGTGTTTGCAGGTTTTTTGAGTACCATCACGGGACGGCTTGCGCCGTTCCGCTGTCTAAAGCGGGCGCTCCGCAGGGGTTCTCACGAATTCCGCTGCGGTGTCATTCAACGATGGCGTGATTTCGATTTGATCATCCTGATTTCCACTTTATTACTGCCAGATTTCTTATGGCTACTGCACTATCGCTTGAAGACATTCAGCACTTGTCGGATGAAATTCGACATCTCGTCCGTGCTGGTATGCCGCTGGAGGAGACTCTTGCCGACGCTGGCGCCGGTCGGGGCCGCAGATTGCAAGAACTGGCGCTGGCGATTTCGACCCAGCTTCAACAAGGACGCAGTCTGCAGGAAATTGTGGCACAGCAATCTGCTGGCGCGCCGAGGATGCTGGCCTCTGCAATTGGGGCCGGTGTTCGATCGGGAGATTTGTCACTCACGGTGGAAATGATGGGCGACTTTGCATCGGACGTGGTCTCTCTTCGAGGTCGGCTGTTGCAGGCCGCCAGTTATCCGCTCACGATTTTCGCGATGGCCAGTGTGCTGGTTGTTCTGGTCATTCAGCATGCTCTTGAGATGTTCCTTTACACAATGATTGAGTGGAACATTCAGGCGAATCCATTGCTCATGAAGCTTTTGGAATGGAACCGGGACATGCCGTGGTGGACTCTGCTGCTGCCACTGGCCGGCCTGCTGGTTGTGGTGCTTTGGTTTACTTCCGGGCGAGCCTCCGCGATGACCTTCCGAGGTCCTGAGCGACTTCTTCTGCTGCTGCCTGGTGTCGCGGCCATCGTTCGCGATCTTCAGAATTATACGTTTTCACGGATGCTGTCGCTGTTGACTGAAAGAGGCCTGCCGCTTCAGGAAGCTCTGGTGTTGTCGGGCGGCGCGTCTGGCAGTCAGCAACTGGAGCGAGCTTCCGTCGATGCGGCGGCACGAGTTCAAAAGGGGCAATCGGTGTCTGCCGAGCCTGGCGTGGCTTCTGGCAACAAGTTGCCATCGCTGCTGAATGTTTCACTGAAACAAGTTGAGCTCGATGAATCAAGAATGGTTCATCGACTACGATCGGTTGCTGAGTTTTATCGGAATCGACTTGAGAGAAACACCGCCTGGTTGAAGCTTGTGATGCCGGTGATTCTTTTCCTGGTCATCGGTGGCGGCTGTGTGCTGACCTATGCCCTGATGATTTTCTGGCCCGTCTCTGAACTGTACCGCAATCTCGGAAGCTGACTCGAATGCCCACTTACAAATATCAGGCCGCGCTTCCCACAGGCGTGTCGATCTTTGGTGTCTTCGATGCCGACGATCTGAACGTGCTGGCGAGTTACCTGCTGACTCGAAACATGACGCTTGTGAATGCCACCGAGCTGTCCATTAACACGGCACTCACCGGTCAACAGGTCGAGCTGCCGCGGATGCTGCAGCTTCGCATAGGCGACCGTTTAAGAGAGGCACTGCTGACTGATATGCCGGCTCATGAGGCCGTTCGTGCGATTGCCGATGAACCTTTCGAACATCCGGTGCTGATGACAATGTCGTGGATGTTTTTTCTGAGTCTCTTCGGTGCAGCGGTCCTCGGTGCGCTGTCATTGATTGTTCCGGAAGGCCGCGGTGGGTTGCTGAGTTTCGCAATCGCAACGCCGCTGGTTATCGGAATCCTGTGGGCCACTGCTCACAATTGGTTTATCGCTCGTCCTCGTGCGATGCTGCTGACGATTGCCGCTCGACTTGAACGCGGCGATGATGGCACATTCACTGGACTCGGCGTATTGCCCAATGAGTTGTCGACGGTGATGAATGCTTCTTTGGATTCACAAGCCAAGGCAACCAGCATTGCCGAATTAGTGCCTACGCTGACCGGAATGCAACTTCAGTCGCACCAATTGGCCGCCAGGTTGTTGGGACCACTAGTCGCACTTTCGGTCATGCTGATTGGCATGCATGTGTTGTTGCTGACAGTCGTTCAAAACTTTGCAGAAATCTTCATTGGTTTTGGCGTGGAACTGCCAGCCCCAACGGTGGCCGTGGTGGCGCTTAGCGATTCTGCAAGAGTACTGGGTTTGCCTGGACTGGTGGGATTCATCAGCTTGTTGGCTGCTATGATCGTTGGGTTCTACGCACTTCTGGTGATGCCGCGCAGTGCCGAAATGTGGGAAAGCGTACCTGGACTTGGGCTTTCCGTGCGTTGGCTAATGCAGGCTCGCGTCGCCAGAATTCTGGGAGTCCTGATACGTAACCGAGTTGGCCCGGCCGATGCGATCAGCGTTGCTTCGAAAGCAAGCGGTTTTAAGTCCGTTGCGGAAAGCGGAAAGCGAATAGCGGAAGTGATAAATTCTGGCACGCCCGAGCTTGCCTATACTCGACAACTGTCGGGACTCCCTTTGGCATTGCTGTTTCGTGTCTCCGGAAACAAAGACACAGAAGCGTCGCGGCAGGAAACTTCGCAGGCATTTCAAAGCTACGCCGCGGCACTTGAACAGGCATCTTCCGGAAATGGATCTTTCATCACTCTGCTTTTTGAAATCTGCATCGTGATCACATCCGGGATGCTGATCGGCTTCACCGTGTTGGCCTTGTTCATGCCGCTCATCAAGTTGCTCAATGATTTGGCGATCATTGTCTGGTGGTTGCCATGATGTGCAGAAGTTATTTTCTGAATCTGAACTGTTTTTCGCACTGCTTCTTCCCAAAAGAATTCCGAGGCCTGACATGAACTACATCCAGATGTGGCTGTTCATGACAAATCAGTCAGAACCATTGCGACAAACTTCGCTGCTGATGCTGCTGGCCGGCGGAATTGGGCACGGGGAAACTCTGCTGCATGGCTTGCGGGCTCATGAGGCGGAAAGCAGTGGCTCCTGGAAGGGAAAAGTCGGACAACTTCGACTACTGATGGAACAGGGACATTCACTTTCCGCATCTTTGGCGATGGTCAGAGAATTGCTGCCCGATCAGACAATTTCCGCTATTCGTACGGCCGAATCGACAGGAACGCTGGCTGACGTTTTGATCGATGAAGCCAATCGCATCAGTCGATCCGCACAGGCTTCCGGCCGCAGTGGCATCAGTATCGAATCCATGTTGTTGATGACGATGGCTCTTGGCTCTGTGATGTTTTCTGTTGTCTCCTTCATCATGATTTTTATCATCCCGAAGTTCAAAGAGATCTTTATCGGCTTTGGTGTCGAACTGCCGGGGCCAACCATCAGTCTGATTCATGTTGCCGATTGGGCTCTGTCGTATTGGTTCTTGTTTCTTGTACCCGGAACTGGCACGTTGATTTTTGGCTTGTGGTGGTTCTACTCAACCAGCAGTCAGAAATACAAACATGGCTATTATCGTCTGATGGAGCATTGGCCTCGTTATTGGGTGCCTGGGCTGCTTCGACAACTCAGCCTCTCAGCAGCCACCGATCAGCCACTCAGTCGAGCGTTAGATTTTTCGATGATGGACATGCCTCCGGGCCGAGCTGCAGAACGTGTCAGCAAGCTGCGGCATCGAATTTCGGGCGGCGAAGATACAGTCAGTGCGATGAAAGCCGTCGGGCTTATTCGAAGTCGTGAAGCGGCATTTCTTCAGGCTTCACTGAAGACTCGCCATCTGGACTGGGGATTAAGACACCTGGCAGATGCTATCGATCGTAAGCGACAGCGATGGATTCAGCAGATTCCCACAGTGGTGGCTCCGTTGATTACGGTTTTTGTAGGAATCATCGTTTTGTTTGTCTGCGTTGCGTTTTTTCTTCCGCTGGTAAAGTTGCTGAACGATCTGGCCTGACTGCAAAAAAACCGCCTGCCGAACTCCGCAATGAAAAACTTGTCCTTCGTGATTGAAGTAACCTGGTGAACATCATGCAAAAACAACGTTGTCCATTTTCACAGAGTCACGCTCGTCGTGGCACTCTGCTGGTGGAAGCGATCGTCGGTGCAATCATTCTGGGCGCGGCGATTTCGATGCTGTTGCCGACGATGTCGGCGGTTCGCCGGCAACGGCAATCCCTGAGATTCGAATCGCTGGCGATGGTGGAACTGAACAATCTCGACGAAGCTCTTCCTGCTGCCATCGATCCGAAACAGCTTCCGAAGCTCTCCGAATGGTTCCAAAATCGATATTCGAAATCTCAGATGGAAGCCGAGTTGTTGCCGCTGGCTTCAGAAGCGGAGTCGTCACTTCAGCCGATCCGACTGACGATCCATCAGCCGAACTATGAATCAATGCCCGAGATCAAAGTTTCTCTCGTGATCTGGCGAACCGTACAGGAGTCCGCGCCATGAGAAAAACTATGCACCACGGAGTCGCTCGACCCTCACGACCAGCGAGTTGGAATCGCTTCCGTTCGGCTGGAATGATGCGACGCGGTTCGCTGTTTCATTACACTCTGATCTACATGACACTGGCTTCCGCGTTACTGGCGTTGGCAGGAGTGTGTCTTCATACGATCCTGAAAGCGGATTCTGCCGACCGAAGAGAGTCGCTCTTTCTGACTTCCCTGATCCGAGCCGAACGACAGCTTCGTGAAGATTCAGAAGCGGGGGTTGCGTTTGAATCGGAGTCTGCGATCTCCGTTGTTTCATCGCAGCAGACTCAGATCTCATGGACGACGGATCGTGGCATTCTTCGTCGAACGGAAAAGCGAGGCGACGAAGTGATGAACTCTGACCGCTTCATTTTCCCCGCTGGCAGCCAGGTTCTGTTTGCAGTTGATGAATCGATGGACGTGATCGTCAAAGTTGTCGAGCCTTCGGTTTTCGTCAAATATATCGCCGCAGGAAATGGGGGAAGTCACTTGAGCAAACCCGTGAAAGAATCGAGCCCTGTGACTCCTTCTCATGTGGCTCAACCCGGTTCAGTCGAAATTCGCCTGCGGGGAGTGAAACCATGAAATCCAGGAATACAAAACTCGGCTGCACTCATAACAACAGACGCCGCGGAGCAGTAACCGTTGTTGCTCTGGTCGTTCTGGTGATTCTGGCTGCAATGCTGGCACAACACGTTCGACGAGTTGTGTCAGATCGTCGCCAGTTCCGACAAGATACGCTGCACATGCAGGCGGAAAAGCTGGCAGAAGCGGGCCTGCTGATGGCCACTTCCGCTCGGCAAAAGGATCCGGCGTGGAGCGGATTTACCTGGAATCTTCCTGCCGGAACAATTCATCAGACAAATACAGCCGAAGTCACCATCCAGATGCAGGACGAAGTCTGCACTGTTGTGGCACGCTATCCAGCCAATTCCAACATTCCGTTTAAGGTCACACAGATCAGAAAGCTGACACCATGAGTTCTATCTTTCCTCAAAAGAGCGATCGTCAAATGCTGAACGATCAGACATCGCCCCAGCGGCTGAATTCAGGGTTGCGGTCTCACAGCCGCGGCTTTACCTTGATCGAATTGCTGGTCGTGATTGCGATCATTGCGATCCTGATAGCATTGCTATTGCCAGCCGTTCAGCAGGCTCGTGAAGCAGCCCGACGGACTCAGTGCAAAAACAATCTGATGCAGATCGGGATTGCGATGCACAACTACGATATGGCATTTGAAATGCTGCCGCCTGGCTGCGTAAATCCAGATGGCCCCATTCGAAACATCGAAGAGGGCTATCACATGAGCTGGTGTGCTCAGCTTCTGCCGATGATGGAACAGGCGAATCTCTTCAGTAACCTCCGATTCAGCGAAGGAGCCTATGGACCATCCAATGCAGGAGTTCGGCAGACTCAGATTGTAAGTTGGCTTTGCCCTTCAGACAACAACTTCCAAAGAGGTGGATCCTCAAACTATGCTGGCTGTTTCAGTGGTGAAGACGTTGCGATTGATTCCAACAATTCCGGCTTGCTCTATCTGAACAGCAGCATCGGCTACCAGCAAATTCGGGATGGTGCTTCGAACACGATTCTCGCCGGAGAAAAGCGAGTCGTCAGCGGCGTCGGGGATCTGGGATGGATTTCTGGTACGATGGCCACCCTGCGAAACACCGGTGTTCCAATCAACGCAGGCTGGGACGTAGGCGGATCTGGCAATAATCGACAGGGACCCCTTCCACCGCCTTCGGATACTGCGACCAGTGGCTACAGCAGCTATCATACTGGCGGGGTACAGTTCATTCTGGCAGACGGTTCGGTTCGATTCATCAGCGAAAACATCGACCCGAAAGTGTATTCGTTTCTCGGAAGCCGCGAAGACATGCAGTCTTTGGGAGAATTCTAGTGAAAACTCATGAGAGCCTTCGTTGGAGAATTGCCCGCGGCTTCACATTGCTGGAACTGCTGGTTGTCATCGCCATCGTCGCAATCCTGATCGCGCTTTTGCTTCCAGCCGTGCAACAGGCCAGAGAAAACGCACGTCGAACACAGTGCCGCAACAATCTGATGCAGATCGGAATTGCGTTCAGAACTTACAACGAGACACACTCGTTCCTGCCTTCTGGATGCGTCAGTTCCTTCGGCCCGATTCTGCATAACGACATGTCTGAAAACGACGTGTCTGAATTTGATGGCAGAGCCCTCAATGATGAGGTCGATCAAGGCTACCGCATCGGCTGGGTTCCTCAATTGCTTCCGTTCATGGGGCAAGCTGGCGTGTGGAGTCAGATTGACTTCGTTGAGCCACGGCGTTCATTTATGAGCGCCGAATCACGGGCTAATTATGAAGAGGAGCTTCGACTCTGGAACCTCGCGCAGATCGCTGGTGAGAATGCGGGAACAGATGCCGATACCGCAGCGGAAGCAGCCACCGCACAAGATTCCGAAAGCGACGCAGAGTCTGACATGGAATCTTACTACAGTGGCAGTATGGGGATGAGCGGTTATGGTCGCTACGACCCGCGTCAAGGTCCTCCGGTACTGCCAGAATTGTCGACACTCCAGATGCCTGTCCTGCCCATTCTTCAGTGTCCATCCCATCCTGGGGCAGTTCGAGGTGGCTCCAAGTATGCGGGATGTCACAACAGCATTGAAAAACCAATCGACGTCGACAGCGATGGTTTGCTTTACTTGAACAGTTCTGAATCGCTGAATGGAATTCCTGACGGAGCCACCAGCACTCTGTTGGCCGGCGAGCACAACATTTCACTGGCAAATGAATCCTGGATTTTTGGTGACCGAGGCACGTTGCGAAACGGTGGGCAGTTTGGGTCTTATTCCTACAAGATCATGGATTCGACTGGCCTGGTCGGCGACTACTCAACGACGACAGACGAAGAACGGGATGCCGCAAAACGTAATCGTCGTCTCCGGGTTGGCACCTTCGGAAGCTATCATAGTATGCACGTGGGCTTTGTCTTTGCGGATGGAAGCGCAACGTTTTTGAGTCGCCAGACCTCGGTAGACGTGCTTGCCGCAATGATCAACCGCAAGAACACAATCGATGGCACTGCTGGCGAATTTTGAGCATCAATGCGGGACCCGGAATCATAGGGATGGCCTGTAGCCGAGCGGTCGATGAGGACAGACACCTGGGTAAATCGCTGCGCCTTTGGCCCGGAATCGCATGGAAAAAACACTCAGAAAAATACTTCACAGCGTTGCCTGGCGGTCCGGCATTTGGAATTGGCCTGAAGGGATCGATTTATCGGCCCGCACGGCCTGAATCGCCGACAAACTACGGTGCGGCGAATTCGAGAAAGGCAGAATCCGCTTCACAGGCACGTCTTCAGCCAAATTGCCTTGAAGCGACAGATCGCGGTCAATGGACTGATTGACCACGGCGACGTTCGGCACCGGAATTGCTTCTGCTGAATCACAGAGAACGTCGTTTCGTTGGCAAAGGAATTTGGATTGGCATTCTCATGAAACATTCAACAAAGGCATCGCTCCTGAGCCTCATCCTCCCTGGGGCAGGATTGTGGTATTGTGGGTTGCGAAAACTGGCCGTGTTCAATTTACTTTTGGCTGTCGCAGTTCCGGCATTCGGATTTTCGTTGGGATTTCTTTCAGAGCATGTCCTCTGGATTTTTCTGGCAGTCGCCGCAGGATCTGCGGGCTACGCGCACTCCATGTCTTTTTCAGACTCGGATGCTCGCGTAAACGTTCGCAAGTGAAAATGCAATGATAAAGAATGATGGCGTCGCGATCGCCAGATGTTGATCTGTCGGCGGCGGTGATTGCTCATTGACTGCCTTCTGTTTTCGAACAAGGCACAGGTTCGATTGACTTCTCCTGTCGTCTGAGTACAGGTCGGGTGAGCGCGATTTCCATCAGGGTCGACGGTGAGTTATGACTTTGCTCAATACCGAAGCCGGTGATGTCTTAAGAAGAGAATCGGCCGATGCTTTCATCCAGGACCTCAGTCGAACGTGTGCGTTTCCGGTACCCCCACGCGCAGTGGATGTGCAGCAGACGCACATATCGATTGTCTTTCTGGCTGATGAAATTGTGTACAAAGTCAAGAAAGCTGTAACGCTGCCGTTTCTTGATTTTTCCACGTTACAACTGCGCCACCATTTCTGCGAGGAAGAAGTTCGCATCAATCAGCCGTGGGCGCCGGACGTGTATTTGGGAGTTGTCCCGATCACACGTGATGCCGGCGGTTTGCGATTCGAGGGGACTGGACCGGTCATTGACTGGGCCGTCAAAATGCGAAGGCTGCCCGAATCGGCAACGGTGCGATCACATTGGCAGCGCGGCCAACTGAATCGAAACGATCTCGAACGCGTTGCTCGCCGTATTGCCGCGATCCACCGAGATTCTGTTTCGATCTCTGGCAAACACGCGTTTGAAGCGAATCAGTCTTTCGATCGTTGCTGGACGGACAATTGGATTTTTGCCAGATCGCTGAACACGGACATCATCAGGCCGCAGGTCATGCAGCGGCTGTTGGAGTTGTCCGGCGAGTGGCGGCAAAGGTTCGCCGATACTCTTCAGCAGCGCGCGGTCGAAGGCATGATTCGCGATGTGCATGGTGATCTGCGGATGGAACACATCTTTCTCTTTCCTCAGCAGGCCAGCCCTGGCGACATCGTTATCATTGACGGGATTGAATTCAACCCTGGACTGCGGCAAATCGATGTGGCGGCGGATATCGCATTTTTGACCATGGAACTCAGCTTCGCCGGTCTCCGAGAAATGGCTTCGTGTGTCGCTGCCGAATACATTCGCGCATCAGGTGATCGCAGCGGTGAAAACGTTTTGACTCATTTCGCCATTTATCGGTCGGCTGTGCGGGCGAAGGTCGCTGCCATTCTCGCGGCGGAACCTGAGATTCCCATTCACGATCGTGAAAGAGCAGCCAGACGTTCTCAGGCACACTGGCTTTGGTGTCTTTCTGAGATGGAGACACCCGACAAACGTGCGGCACTGGTTCTTGTGTCAGGCCTTCCCGGAACCGGAAAGTCGACGCTCGCTCGTAGCCTGGCAGATGCGGCGAATTTTGAAATCATTCGTTCGGATGTCGTTCGCAAAGAAACCTTCAATGCTGAAACGGCAACCAACAATATTGCGGCGATGTATTCGGCTGAGTCGACTCAAAAGATCTATGACGAATGCTGGACCCGAGCTCGTGACCGCCTTTTATCCGGCGGTCGAGTGATCGTCGATGCCACATTTCAGCGTGACGAAAATCGCCAGCGATTCCTTCAGCTGGCCATCGATTGCGGCGCGCGAGCGGTCTGGCTGGAATGCGAAGCCGCCGGCGAGATTTCACTGGCTCGCATCGAATCTCGTCACGGCGACGCATCCGATGCAGACCGGAATGTTTATCAACAGATTCGCCGTCAATGGGAAGCGGCATCCGAATTCACAAACGGATTTCGTGCAGTCATTGAGTCCGACAAAGACGTCGAGCCTACGCGGAAGGCGGCGTGTAACGTCTTGAAGGCGCACGGCCTGCTGAGCTGAAGCCATGTTCTTGTCATGGTTCTTTCGGCAATGACCGCGAGAAAAGTCTGCCCTGTCTCTCGGAACTGATGACGTCCGAAAGAATCGAGACGCTCACCGAATGGCAGTTGTTCTTAGCCGACCATCGCAAGCTGTCCGGTGATGGATTTCGAAATCCTGGCAAAAGCCAGACGGCTCGCGCGGTTCCACTTTAAATTGAAAACCAAAGTGACTGACATTGAGCAAACGCCCGCAGCGATCGCAGTCGGAACTCAATGAACCGTCGGCAAAATCACTTGTCGCACACGAGGCATACGGCCACACCGGTGCCGTGCGTCGGCGCTCCGCTTGTCACGCACTACGTATTGAGAAATTGGCCAGGCGTCATCGTGGAGGTCCGACAGCTACGTGATCGTCAGCAGGGAAAATTCCTGGAGTTCCGTATCGCTCATCAACATGTCCGATGCGGCATGATGGCTGCGCAGCCATTGCTTTTTGCGAATGTTGTCGGCAGGTCCGGGAGGACAAAGAAAATTGCCCTGGCCGTAGGAGCAATTCATGGATTGCAGCACAGCCAGTTGCACAGGATCTTCAATTCCTTCAGCGACACAACTGATGCCAATATTGTCGGCGAGTGTCACGACGGAGTGGGCCACCGCAATGACTTCGTGACCTTCATTCAGATTGGCAATAAACGAGCGGTCCATTTTCAGGACCGAAAACGGAAACTCCTGGAGACAGGCGAGCGACGAATAGCCTGTCCCGAAGTCATCGATCGCCAATCGAATTCCGTGTGTCGCCAGAGCATGCAGAGTAGCCCCCGCGACCACACGATTCTTCATCAGCTCACTCTCTTTGACTTCGAGCTGAAGCTGTTCGGGTTGCATACGATGCTCCCGTAGCACACTCAGAACACGAACAGCCAGATCAGGCTGCATCAATTGTTGATAAGCGAGATTAACACACACGTATCGCGGGGCTTCGGTAGGCGACTCGGCCCGCCATCGAACAAACTGATCGCACGCGGCATTGAGTACCCAGTCACTGATCGGAAGAATCATTCGAGTTTCTTCTGCGATCGGCAGGAACAGGTCCGGGTTCATGACACCACGCGTTGGATGCCGCCATCGAATCAGTGCTTCGGCACCATTCAGTTCGCCGTCCTCCAGAGAAATAACCGGCTGCCAATCCAGAAAAATTTGGTCCGTACCGATCGCCATTCGGAGATCATTTTCAGTTTGTAGTCGTCGATCGGCCGCTACACGCATGCTGTTATCGTACACAACGTAGCACGCTTTTCCTCTTGCCTTGGCTTCGTACATGGCGGTGTCAGCGTCGCGAACCATGTCCTCAGCACGCTCGTATTCCGGAGAGCTGCAGACGATTCCGATACTTGCTGTTGAGCGAACCTGATGATCGCCCAGCTGATACTGTTCTCCCAAAGCTGCGATCAGCGCATTGGCCGCCTTGCAGGCAGTCTCCAGGCCATCAATGTCGTCCAGAATAACAACGAATTCATCGCCACCAAGTCTGGAGACAGTTGTTCCGTCGGCCAGAGTACTGATGGAATCTGTCGTGCTGAGATTATTCTTCAGACGCGAAGCAATCTCCTGCAACAAGGCATCGCCAACATCGTGTCCCAGGCTGTCGTTGACAATTTTGAATCGATCAAAATCCAGAAACATCAGGGCAAACTTGTACCCCGGAATCTTCCTGGTTCTCTCCATAAACTGCTTCAGGCGATCCGTAAACAAGGCGCGATTCGGCAGCCCCGTGAGTCGATCGAGCCTGGCCGCAATCATCAATTCCTTTTCGATGGCTCTGCGTTCGGTAATATCACGAACGATCGCCACGAAGCGAGGCCTGTCTGTCGACTGAGAGACGTATTGCAGCGACAATTCCACGGGAATGTCGTGCCCGTGGCTGTGTCGGTGAAACGTCTCCAGTGTAAACAACTGATGTGTTCCAGACTGCAACGCACTGGTCAGCTCAGCAAAAGTTTCGGCTGCCATTTTGGGCGCAATTTGCAGAGCCGTCTGTTGCAAAAGGGCCTCTTCGGAGTATCCCAGTAATTGCTTGGCACCTTCATTCACATAGATGCATTGATAGTTGTCGGTTGAGAACATGAAAACGCTGTCCAGAGTCTGGTCGAGCGTCGTCTTGAATTGCTGAAGTCTGTTGGCAGCAATTTGCTGTTCGGACAGATGGAAACGTGTCATCGCAATCATCGCGGACGCACCCAGCAACAGAGATTCCATGACTGCCAGAATGCCAATCACTGACAACCGTGCATTAAAAATCTGACGGCCCCAGACCGCCGCAGGAAAATCCACGCCAACGATGGCTTCAACATCATCATCGCTGTTGAGCATCGGGTGCAGGGCGGTCACCCATGTTCCCCAGCGGTCCGTGTACGGTTCCGAAATGAACGAAGGGTAGCCGTCAAACGCCTGAGAGACCGCACTGGCGGCAACTGGATCACTAAATCCAATGTACTCCTCACCGGGAGTGGTTCGTTCCTCACGAGGATCGTCGATGATTCCGTTCCTGTTGTAGTCAGTCGCCGAATCGACAACCAATACTGTTCTTCCACTTGTCGATCGCCGAAGTGTGTAGATGTCACTCAGAAACGAGTTTGCCTCAAGCCAGCGACGCTGCGCATCTTCAAGACGCTGGTAGTCGGAAGTTTCCGGATCAACGTCATCGGGCACATTCGAGTGACCAAGCTTTTCCAGTTCGCCCGCATAGGTGGAGGCAAAAGCATTCATGTGATTGATCAGGTTATCTCGTTGCTCACGATCAACACTGCAAAGACAAAAATATCCGGCGACAAGAACCAACATCGAAAGAACAAGACAGGTATCGAAGGCCATGCCGTCGCGTCGTCGCCGCTGAAGCCATCGGCGCAGAGTCATGAGGCCGCCGACACAGCATGCTGCAAAGAGCAGAAAATCGATTTGATAGTCGATGCATGTCCACATCAAAATGGGCGTCCGCTGACTCAGGCAAGTGTTGTGGCTGAAGGGCACGAATGGCAGCTATGTTGCAGATATTGATCAGCATTAGTCATCTGTTTTGAATCGGACGAACCTCCGTTGCTCAGATGCCACACTTCGATGATCACAAGAGTCAGTTGTGGCAGTTGTGACACTTTGGCGCAACGTGATGACTTGCGAATCATTGTGGGATGCAGGTAAGACCGTGGGGACATCGACTACCCTTTGAGTAATATCCCGCAGAGGCATAAAGTTGTTTGTTGTTATGTCGTGTTTGCATCCAATCCTGCAGTCACGATCTTGTCGATGCACCAACACAATCCACAGCGTCCTTACGAACGGAGTTCCACTGAGACGAAAGTGGCGAAGGATGATCACCTTGTGACTTCGCCGAGTGACTGGTGCTCTGGCGAGCTATGGTTCCGAATCCTGGTTCTGTTTGAAACTGCGGATATCAGATCCGTTCAATCCTGCCAGTGACCGTTCAATCGCCACATGTCATTCGCCACATTGCGAAACAGGTAAGTTATGGTTGAGGTTATGGAATCTGCGACCTTGAGTGGTTCGCCGCGAGCGAAGTTCGGACATCTGCCCGCGCTGCCTGAGGTGACGTTCAAGATTCTTTCTATGGCGAAAGATCCAGATTCCACGACGGAAGATCTGCAACGATTGATCTGTTCCGACATCGCTCTGTCGACACGAATACTGAAGGTCGTGAATTCCGCCTTCTACGGACTCTCACGACAAGTGAGTACGATCGATCGGGCCGTCATGATTCTCGGACGAAATGCCGTCCGGAACATTGCCGTCGCAGCATCCATGGTCAAAATTTTCACCACCGGACCGCGAACCGACCAATTCGACGCACGCCGCCTCTGGATGCACTCCACCGCCACGGCCACGGCAGCCAGGATTCTTTCCTCACATTTGCACCTGGGTGACGCGAATGAAGTGTTTCTCGCCGGACTCATGCATGACATCGGGATCATGGCGGAAATGCACTGGGCACCAGAAAAGCTGATGCACTGCCTGCTCGAACTTAGCAGTAACGCAGACGATGCTCCATCATCGGATCTGCGAACTGCGGAAACACACTGGTTCGGTATGGATCATCAGGACCTCGGCAAAGAAGTGTGCGAACACTGGAACTTCCCATCGCTTACTGCAGACATTATTGGTGTGCACCATAATCCCCTGGTGTTGGTGTCAGGCAACCATCGTGAGCTGGCTTGCCTCGTCAGCGTGGCCGATCACCTTGCCGCCGGATTGCCCAAAGGCTTCCGCCTTGATCTTCCCGAACTCGAAATTTCGGACGCGGTTCTGGAGGAAATCCATTTGCGGCGTGACGACTTGAATGCAATCACCGAACGATTAGTATGCGAAATGGACGAAGTAGCCCGGCTGCTTTCCTGAGCCTGCGTTCTGCAACGTGGCACTCTCTTATGTCCAGCGCGGGCTTGGTTCCGATCGGTTTGTCCATCACTCGTGCGAAATTTTGATGTAGAGATGTCGCCAATTTTTCGCGAGTTCGGACTGCCTGTTGGCTTGAAATCGAACTCATAGGGATTCGGTGACACCTCATGACATGCTGCTCAAGGTATCCACGTTCATCAATAAGATTCATGAGATTCGCGTGTTGCCTGGCAACCATTTTGTTCATTGCCGGCTGCGCGGAAAGTAAGGCACCTCCCGCATCGCCTCCAATTTCCGACTCACGCAGTAACCCTGGCGACTCTTCATCGAGTCCTAACGATCAGGATTCGCTGGACGGAACTTGGGAGGTCGTCCAGTGCGATCGCGATGGAGCATCGTATCCGCAGGAGATCGGCGGAACGGTGACGTTTGATGGACGTCGCGCTGACGTCACTTCGACGGATGGCACCGTCGTGAGATATGAGATCCATCTGAATCCCGACGCCAGTCCCAGGACCATCGACTGGACGATGACCGTGGAGAACCAGTCCGTCACGTTGAAGGGGCTTTACGCTCTTCAGAACTCGGTTCTTCACACGTGCAGCGCAGGAAATTTTGGAGACGATCGCCCGACAGATCTGGTCACGACCCCGGGCGACGGACGATGGTTGTTCCAACTGAAACGAGCAGCGTCGCCGTGAAGAATGCCGCCTGAAGACTCATCTATCAGTCCACTCACAGATGGTAAAGAACTAATTGGACTGAGCAATCCGAATTGACTGTTTGTAATTGTGGACCACAGACAGTTCGTGATTGATGACATTCAGCAAAGTTGACGTCGCCGACGATGGATCAACGATTTCCGGGCCAGCTGAAAGTTTGCCTGAAAGACGAATCGCGTCCTGAAGCAGCGAATCGGCTTCCTGCCATTTTCGGCTCAGCATCAAAACGCGAGCCTTAAGAATCAGGTCTCGCACGGCCGCTTCAAAGTTACCAGCCTGCATATGGCAGCGAAACGCTTCCAGCAGCAACTTCTCAGCCTTCTGCCAATGTTGAGTTTGTGCAAACAGACAGGCCTGCATTGCAAGCAAGTCGCCCGCAGACTGCTGAAATGAATTGGAATCCACATCGGTCGTCAATGTGTGGAGGGAACGTTCGGCCTGACGCAGCCAGGTTTCGCACGAATCAAAGTCCTTTTTGATCAGAGAACATGTCGCCAGAACCAACCATGAGGTCGCTGGGGAGTTTGATTCGACCTGCGAATGAACCCGACTTTGAAGAGCCAGGGCTTTCTGAAGACAGCGATCAGCCATCGCCAAATCGCCAACTGTCAGAAACTGATGGGCGACTCTGAAAAGATGGGCAACCGATTTGTCAGCGGCTTCATCCTGAACCTGGAAGTCACACAGCGCTCCTTCGATCTTCTTGCTCGAATTTGCTGAAGACAAATGCTGCTCCCCTTTGATCCACACCAGCGGCAGCGCTGTCGTGCCTTCGACTCGTGGCAGAATCGTGGGAGTTCGAATTTGGTCGCAAAGCAAAATTGGCAGAACGGCAGAGCGAACAGGGATCAGCTGAAAAGGATCAAAACGCACGGCACGGGTTCCATTTGACTGGACAGACCGCGTTTCACTCGAGATGAAACGGCGGACTCGGACTTAACCGACGTGCTCTGAACTGCGAGAGTGAGGAGGAGAACGACAAAGTATCCGGAGTCCCTCGGAATAGCAACCCTCAACTGTGAATATGGGTTGTATGGGTTCACTTTGCCGATTGTCAGGTTTCTGATAATTGCCCGGATCAGAATGGATTCTGGGATTCACCGCGTGTGGCTGAGTAACGACCGATGCTGAGGATGTTTCCACGTCAAAACGGCAGCCCTTGTGACATCAGAATGGGTATCCGCCAACTAGCCAACGTTGTAAGTCGTTGGCAGGAAGCAAATTACGACAAGATTTGTCATCATGGCACGTTATTCGCTTCCTCGCGGCCCTCATAGGTGTGTTCTCTGCAAATCTGACCGCTGACATCGACAGATGCCGTAACGGCTGTCGTTGATTGGCGGAAAGTCATTCGTGAACCGTTCAGTAATCCTTTTAATGTGTGATTGACAGGTCAGGAGAAAGTCATGGCGAAGAAGGCTGCCGCGGCAGGCACTCGCATTGTGCCTCTGGGGGATCGCGTTGTGCTGAAGCGAGCCGAGGCTGAAGAAAAGACAGCTGGCGGTATTTTGCTTCCGGATTCAGCGCAGGGCAAACCGCAGCGCGGGGAAGTGATTGCTGTTGGCGACGGTCATGTCAACGACAAAGGCGAAAAAGTGCCTTTGACCGTGAAGGAAGGCGACCGAGTGATCTTCAGTTCTTATGCGGGCGACGAAATCAGCATTGGCGACAAGACATACTTGCTGATGCGTGAAAGCGACATACTGGCGACCGTCTGAAGTCAGTCGTGACTTGTCACTGCGTAAAGCGGCTGGCAGTCACGCAAATCGGACGATTGTCCAACATTTGATATCCAATCAGTTTTTGATTTAGCTCATCGGAGAAGTTCAACATGGCAAAGATGATTGCCTTTGATCAGGAAGCTCAGGAAGCCATGCGTCGTGGTGTCACGAAGCTGGCGAAGGCCGTAAAAGTGACTCTTGGCCCACGAGGCCGAAACGTCATTATTGAAAAGAGTTTTGGTTCACCAACCGTTACGAAAGACGGCGTTACCGTCGCTCGTGAAATCGAACTGCCAAATAAGTTCGAAGACATGGGTGCCCGGATGGTTCGTGAAGTAGCCAGCAAGACCAGCGACGTTGCTGGTGACGGCACGACCACAGCAACCGTCATGGCTGAAGCGATCTACAACGAAGGCTTGAAGGCCGTTGTGGCAGGCGTCAGCCCGCTTGACATGAAGCGTGGTATGGACAAGGCCGTGGCCGATATCGTGGAAAATCTCCGCGGCATGGCTCAGGATTGTCGTTCCAAGAAGGCGATCGCTCAGGTTGGCACAGTGGCGGCTAACGGCGACGCGGAAATCGGCCAGATCCTTGCTGACGCAATGGAGCAGGTTGGCAAAGACGGCGTCATCACGGTTGAAGAAGGCAAGAGCCTTGAAACCAGCTTTGAAGTTGTCGAAGGACTTCAGTTCGATCGCGGTTACCTTTCTCCGTACTTCGTGACGGACTCTGAAAGCATGGAAGTCGTCCTTGAAGACGCTTACGTGCTGATTCATGAGAAGAAGATTTCCAGCATTAAGGACCTTGTTCCAGTGCTGGAGAAGGTTGTCAATTCTGGCAAGCCGCTTCTGATCATTGCAGAAGAAGTCGAAGGCGAAGCCCTGGCGACTTTGGTGATCAACAAACTGCGTGGCACGTTCAAGATTGCCGCTGTCAAGGCTCCAGGCTACGGCGACCGCCGCAAGGCTATGCTGCAGGACATCGCCATTATGGTTGGTGGCACTGCGATCTTTGATGATCTTGGCGTGAAGCTGGACAGCATTGAACTGACCGACCTCGGCACCGCTCGCAAGATTGTTGTCGACAAAGACAACACGACGATCGTTGAAGGCGGCGGCAAGAAGTCTGAGATTCAGGCTCGCATCGAACAGATTCGTCGCGAACTTGCAAACAGCACCAGCGACTATGACAGCGAAAAGCTTGAAGAGCGAATCGCGAAGCTGGCTGGTGGTGTTGCTCAGGTGAATGTCGGTGCAGCTACCGAGAGCGAAATGAAGGAAAAGAAGGCTCGCGTAGAAGACGCACTTCATGCAACTCGTGCTGCCGTTGAAGAAGGAATTCTTCCTGGCGGTGGTGTTGCGATGCTGCGAGCTTCAGTTGCAGTAAAGCCTGGTAAGTTGAATCATGATGAAAAGGTCGGTTACGACATCATCGTGCGAGCTTGCCGTGCTCCTCTGACTCAGATTGCCGACAACGCTGGTGTTGACGGCGGAGTCATCTGCGAGAAGGTTGCAAACGGCGAAGGAAACTTCGGCTACAACGCAGCAACCGACAAGTTCGAAGACATGGTGAAGGCCGGTATCATCGACCCAACCAAGGTGACTCGAACAGCTCTGCAGAATGCAGCAAGCGTTTCAACTCTGCTTCTGACCAGCGATGCTTTGATCGCAGAGAAGCCAAAAGATGACAAGAAGGGTGGCGGTCATAGCCACGACGAAGATATGTACTAAGCGAGCGGCATCGGAGCATCGCTCCGGACTGTCTTGAATTCTGAAAGGTCGTTTCTGCGAATGCGGAAGCGACCTTTTTTGTTTGCCGACTTGTTTTGAACTGACAGAGGGAACGCTTCCCGCATAATTGATGGACTCCAGACTGAAAGTTCCCACTGGCTGCAGTTGGAATGTCTGAGGGGCGAGTGTTCTGTCTTGGACTTTCCTTTCAATCCAATGTGTCGGCCAGCCTCGCTCCCGGGTTCGTCAGAAATTGAGCTCCCAGCGAATTCTCAGGAATTCAGAGACGAAGAATAACAATCGCGGCCCCAATGGAATTGTTCACCGTCAGCCCGAGGCATACGCGAATGCGGTCACCAATGTATGCCTCCGACTAACGGTTAAACACAATACCGTTCAATGTTCGCTTGTAGTCCCGCCTTCACGCGGAAACTGTTGCGACATCCCGTGCAACTTCCGCCTGAAGGCGGGACTAGGAAATGCTGATTGTTCGTTTCTTGAACGGTATTGTGGTTAAACAGAAAACATCTCCGTCGGGACCGTTCTGCAATCCAATCGAATCAGCCACCGGATGAGACGCGAAACTCGGCAAGACTGTCGCTGTTTGCACGACGGGTCCTATGGGGCAATTGCCGTTTCACAATCAGGAGACAGAGGAATTCGGCTTGTCGAACAGGACATGTGGACAGTGCGGCGGCCGGTATTCTTGCGAGGAAAATCGCGGAAACAGGCCAGACGGTTGACTAGCTGTTGCGGAGGTGTAAAGCTAAAATCGGTTCCAGGCTGGTGATGCATTAATGAGTACGAAGTGATGCTGGTACTGCGTCTGCTTTGAATTGACGAATGTGAAGCAGTCGAGAAACGCGGGCGTCTCGCCCGGTTTTGTAAAATTCCTCAACATGCGGTTCACGGAGCACTAACCAGGAAATGACAGGCAACGTCGTGTTGTTCGAGTCTCGGAATATCACCAGGAACCATCGGACGCTATCAGCTTTCAGGCAGGAATCTCGGAGATCAGTCTTGAGATCATTCGTGTTGCAACTACTTTCGATTCTCTTCGTACTTGCGGTCGTGGATCATCACGCTTTGGCAGACATCATTGTGATGAAGTCAGGCCAGCGCATTGAGGGCGAGGTTCTGAAAGTACAGAAGGACATAGTCTTCGTCGATATCGGCGTGGATGTCGTCAAGGTGCCTGTTGATCAGATCCTGGAACGCATTGGCAAAGATCCGGTTGAAGATACAACCAAAAAAACAGCCGATGGAGTTTTCCAGACGGCGGATTTGCCCGAGCGAACAGTTAAAGAATTGGTTGGCAAGTTTGGCGAAGGCGTGGTTTTGATTCAGAATCCAGAAGGACTTGGGTCTGGATTTATCATTAACGACCGAGGGTATTGCGTTACCAACTATCATGTCGTTGAAGGTCAGACTCGCGTGGCTGTGACCATTTTTCATCGTGGTCAGAACGGTGATTTTGAGCGACGAGCGATCCGCGATGTCAAGATTCTGGCATTGAATCCACACTTTGACCTGGCTCTGCTGGAAATCCCGGCTCAGGACGATCTGAAGTTTCAGCCAGTTTTCATTGCAGAAGATGACTCGCATCGTGAAGGCGATTCGGTTTTTGCGATCGGAAGTCCACTTGGCTTGGAGCGTTCCGTCTCCGAGGGAATCGTGGCGTCACGAAACCGCAATATGGATGGAATCGTGTATATTCAGACGACTGCTCAGATCAATCCCGGAAATAGCGGTGGCCCGTTGTTTAACGCAAAAGGGCAGGTCGTAGGGGTGATCAACATGAAGTTGACATTTGGGGAAGGGCTAGGGTTTGCAATTCCTGTCTCGTATCTGAAACACTTCCTCAAAAATCGTGACGCATTTGCTTTTGATCGAACGAATCCGAATACTGGTTATCATTATCTTGAGCCACCACGGCGAATGAATCCGCGTCAGCCTTACGAAGACTCTCCCGCGGCTACCGCGACAGAGAGTGAGGCGACGCAAAAGTAATGAATTACAACGGCCGGATTTAATTACCCGAGTGAGTTTGAAAAAATTTCGAAATAGGTGCGAACGTATTTTCTGTTGAAGGTGTGAGTTAGGAAGAAGCTGGCACTGGTTCCAGTCCGCGTGGCTGGGATGAGATGGCTAGCAGTGAAAGAAAGGGGAGTCGACACGATAATAGCGACGTAACAGGTCGATATTTCGGTTTGATTCTTGACAAAAGGCTTTTTGGGCCTTAACACATGCACTGGCATCGGGAGAATTTCCCACCGAAGCCTCCCGCCTACCATCCCACCTTGGCGAAACCCTCCGCCATTTCTGTCGATAGACAGTTGTCGATTTTCTGTTGGACCGCAATTGTGCGGCCGCAGGACGGCTTTTTTCCCTGGAGAGACCCTAGATGATCACTGGACGTTCACGTAGAAGTTTTCTGCAAGTCGGTTTTTGTGGTGGCATCGGCTTGTCCCTGGCGCAGTACTTTCAATTGCGACAGGCCAAGGCGGACATTAAGAACTACGAGTCCAAGGAAGGGACTGCCAAGTCTGTAATCTTCATTTTCCTTCCGGGCGGTATGGCGCACCAGGAAAGCTTTGACCCAAAGCCTTATGCTCCGATTGAATATCGTGGCCCAATGGGGTCAATCGAAACCAGTGTTCCGGGTGTGTTCGTTAACGAACGCTGGGCTAACACCGCGAAAGTGATGGACAAGATCACAATTGCTCGCAGCATGACTCATGGTGAGGCTGCTCACGAGCGCGGTACTCATAACATGTTCACCGGTTATCGGCCAAGCCCTGCACTTTCGTACCCAAGCATGGGCAGTGTGGTAAGCCATGAGTTTGATCCTCGGAACAATATTCCGCAGTATATCTGCATTCCTGGTCAGCCGAATGAGTTCGCTGGTACCGGTTATCTGAGCTCTTCATTTGCTCCGTTCAGTTTGGGTTCCGATCCTGCGGACGGTGGATTTTCCGTGCGTGACCTGCAATTGCCGGGCGGAGTAACAGACGAGCGTTTTGTGCGCCGTCGTAAGGCTCTTGACGCTGTGAATGAGTACTTTGTCAAGAAGGAAAAGGCTGACTCACTTGACGCGGTTGATACGTTCTATCAGCGAGCGTACGGTCTGATCAGTTCTCAGCAGGCTCGTGAAGCGTTTGACTTGAGCAAAGAGTCTGACAAGCTTCGCGACGAGTACGGTCGCAATACAGCTGGTGCTCGAATGCTGATGGCTCGCCGTCTGATCGAAGCTGGTGCTCGTTTTGTTACGCTGACTTATGGCGGATGGGACATGCACGATAATATCGCTGCAGGGATCAATGGTCAGGTTCCGCCTCTGGATCAGGCATTCGCTCGTTTGATTAACGACCTTGAAGAGCGCGGTCGATTGAACGACACGATGGTGTGTATTGCGAGCGAGTTCGGACGAACTCCGAAGATCAACGGAACCGCCGGTCGAGACCATTGGCCGAAAGTGTTCAGCGTTGTTCTCGCGGGCGGTGGCATTAAGCGTGGGTTTGTTTACGGCAGTTCAAACTCAACAGCCAGCGAGCCTGAAGATAATCCACTGAACGTAGAGGATTGGGCGACCACGATTTATAGCTGCCTGGGCATTGTCGCTGATAAGGAGTTGATGGCTCCTGGCGATCGTCCGATTGAGATTGTTGACGGCGGGAAAGTTCGTCAGGATCTGTTGGCGTAGTTGCTGAAAAAAATGCGCAACGCTGTCGTCAGGCTAAACGTCGGTCGACAGCGTTGTTGCATATCGTGAATCTTCGCTGTTCGCTGCGACCCTTCACAAAGGAGTCGTGCAACCTCGTTGATCAGAAGAGTGAAGGCGCACGAGCCGTGCTCTTTACCCAATACCGTGCTCGCCGTGAACGCGAGCGAAAATGCAGAATGCCTGGTCATGGAAACGACTGGCACTTCAAAATGGGAAGGATCCCGCGCAGTTTGAATTCAACGGAAGAGACTTTGCCATGCGTTTGTCGTTGGCTGGCGCGCTGACCGTATTTTCCCTGTTGCTGTGCCCAATGCTGGCTTCAGCGGCGGACCCTGCACTCACAGTGATATTGCCTCGTGGTGCTCAACGAGGCACCGAACAGGTCTTTCGCTTCACTGGTGCGCGATTGAACGATGCTCAGGAAGTATTGTTCTACGAGCCTGGGTTTGAAGTACTTGAGATCAAACCGGCCGATGCAAACAACATTGATGTGAAAGTGCGTATCGCTGCAGACTGTGTTCTGGGTGAGCACACCGCGCAGGTTCGAACAAGCACGGGGATCTCGGATTATCGAACGTTTTTCGTCGGTGCTTTGGCAGCCGTGGACGAAAAAGAGCCGAACACGGATTTTGCAGCACCTCAAGTTGTTGAACTGAATGTCACAGTCGCTGGGACGGTTCAGAACGAAGATGTTGACTATTACGCTGTGACTGCCACAAAGGGTCAGCGGATCTCTGTGGAAGTAGAAGGAATGCGGTTTGGTCAGACGCTGTTCGACCCATACATTGCCATTCTGAACGACAAGCGATTTGAGCTTTCCGCCGTTGACGACTCGCCGCTTGTTCGACAGGACGCAGCAACATCGATCATCGTGCCCGAAGACGGTCAGTATATCGTTGAAGTTCGTGACAGTGGATATGGGGGTGACGGCAACTGTCGTTACCGTTTGCACATTGGCACATTTCCTCGCCCAACGGCTGTTTATCCTGCTGGTGGAAAAGCCGGTGAATCCGTCGACGTCGCCTTCATCGGTGATGCAAGTGGACCGATTACAAAGACGGTTGCGTTTCCTGCAGATGGCGTTGTTGAGACAACAGTCTATGTTGATGATGCGAATGGAATCACACCTTCCGGACATGTCCTGCGTGTTTCTCCGCATCCGAATGCATTGGAAGTAGAGCCTAACAACGGGTTCGAAAACGCCACGGTCGTTGCTGAATTCCCCGCCGCTTTCAATGGAATTCTGCAGGAACCAGGCGACGTTGACATTTTCAAGTTTACCGCCAAGGCAGGACAGGTCTTTGAAGTCGAATGCTACGGTCGCCGAATTCGTTCTCCGATCGACCCGGTGATGAATCTTTACAAGGCAACCGGCGAGGGGATCACTGGAAATGATGATTCTCGAGGTCCTGATAGCTACTTCCGCTGGCAGATTCCTGCGGATGGCGACTATGCACTGCGAATTGCCGACCATTTGAATCGCGGAGGAGAGGAGTTCACCTACCGTGTTGAATTTCAGGAGGTGAAACCTGCGTTGAACCTTGGAATTCCGCGTGTGGCTCGATACTCACAGTCTCGCCAGCAGATCTATGTTCCGAAGGGCAATCGGTTCGCCACATTGATTTCTGCGGAACGCCTGAACTTCGGCGGTGAGCTGACCATTGACGGAATTACGTTGCCCGCTGGAATCACGATGACGGCTCCGCCTATGGCAGCCAATATGAACGTCATGCCGGTCGTTTTTGAAGCGGCACCAGATGCTGCTCTGAGTGGTGCGTTGGTGGACTTCAAGATGAAGCCAACTGATCCAGCCGTCAACATTTTCGGAAGATTCCAGAACCGTGCGGATTTTGTCATCGCTGGTCCGGGACAGTCGCTCTACGTCTGGAAAGATGTTGAACGACTGCCAGTTGCCGTGGTCGAAGAACTTCCGTTCAATCTTGAGATTGTTCAACCCAATGTGCCCATCGTGCGAAACGGCATGATGATGCTGAAAATCCTGGTCAAAAAGAAAGAGGGCTGGGACGAAGAGATCAAAGTCCAGTTCCCGTACAGGCCGCCGGGGATCGGTGCGAACAGTGAGATCAGCATCCCGAAGGGGCAGTCTGAAGGGCTGTATCAGATCAATGCCGACGGAAACGGCGCTATTGGAAAATGGCCGATCTACGCGATTGGTTTTGCAAATATTAACGGAGCGTCATGGGCGTCTACACAAATGGCAACTCTTGAAGTGGCCGAACCGTATGTGGGCCTAACCGTGCAGCGTGCTTCCGTTGAGCAGGGGAAAGAAACCGATGTGGTGGTTGAAGTGCAAGTGCTGAAGGAACTCAAAGCCCCAGCGCAGGTCACGCTTCTTGGGCTTCCTCACAAGGTGACCGCGGAACCTCTGCAGATCACTGCGGAGACCAAAGAACTGGTTTTCAAAGTCAAAACGGAAGCCGACAGTCCTGCTGGCACTCACAAGAATGTCTTCTGTCAGGTCACTGTTGTTGAAAACAATGAGAGCATTGTTCACGCACGCGTCGGAAATTCAGAGCTGCGAATTGATCAGCCCCTTCCGATGCCAACAGCTCCTGCACCGATGCCAGTCGCGGCAGCTGCTGCAGCGCCGGCACCGATGCCAGTGGCTCCACCAGCCGAGAAGCGGCTCACGCGACTTGAAAAGTTGCGACTTGAGTCGCAGAAAAAAACGGCCGGTGGTGAATCTCCGTAACGTATTCAGTGAAATCTGGTACTCCAGTTGCTAGTTCAATTCTGGCTGCGGTAGCAGCGAAGTATTTTGTCTAACGGACTACATTCATGACCAAGCGATCACTCATTGCAGCTCTTGCAGCAGCAATGCTGCATCTCACCTCGGTGGTTTGGGCTCAGGATCAGGCCCCAGCCTCAATCAGCGTTGCACCAGTTGACATGCATTTGTCTGCTCTCCGCGATCACCAGTCGCTTCTCGTTCAGGCAGTATTGCCTAACGGATTGACGGTTGATGTAACAGAGCAGGCAACGGTCGTCATCGAGAACGAATCTTTTGTTCGTCGTGATGGAATGAAGTTTTTCCCGGTCGCAGATGGAACAACGAAAGCCACCGTTTCCTACGGCGGTTTTTCGATCGAAGTTCCGGTGACTGTGGTAAACTCTCAGGTTGATCCTCCGATCAGTTTTCGACAGGACGTCATGCCGGTCTGGATGAAGACCAGCTGTAACAACGGAAGTTGTCACGGAGCCGCACGCGGCAAAGACGGATTCCGGCTTTCGCTATTTGGCTTCGATCCTGAGGGTGATCACTTTCGTTTGACTCGTGAAGTTCCTGGCCGTCGCTTAAATCTCGCGATTCCATCAGAGAGCCTGCTGATGGAAAAATGCGATGGCAGTGTTCCGCACACGGGTGGCAAAAGATTCGAAAAGGGCAGCGAACACTACAACACGGTTCTTCGATGGCTTGAGGCAGGTTCCCCGAATGATCCAGGTCCGGTGCCATCCGTTGTTTCGCTTGAGCTGTACCCGAAGAATGCAGTGATGGACGGAGAGGGATCAACGCAACGACTCACCGTGCGAGCGAAATATTCAGATGGCACCGATCGAGACGTCACAACTCTGGCTTACTTTAGCTCGAACAACGAAACCAGTGCAGAGATCGCTCAGTCAGGAAATGTGACAGCCCACGCTCGCGGCGAAGCTTTCATCATGGCTCGTTTTGACACCCATACCGTGGGGTCACAATTTATCGTTCTGCCAAAGGGGCTGCAGTACGAAGATCCAAAAACACCTGAGTTCAACTATATCGACACGTTGAACCATGCAAAGTTGCGGAAGCTTCGAATCGTTCCATCAGAGATCTGCAGCGATGAAGAATTCATGCGCAGAGTATTTGTGGATATCACCGGAACGATGCCGACTGCAGAAGACCACTCATTGTTTGTGGCTGACGCGGATCCACTGAAAAGGGAAAAGCTTGTTGACCAGTTGCTGCAACGCAAGGAATTCGTTGACATCTGGGTGATGAAATGGGCCGAGCTTCTTCAGGTTCGAACGATTGCAAATCGTGTTGAGAAGAAACCGATGTTGGCATATTACAACTGGCTGAAGGAAAAGATCGCCAGCAATACGCCGACAGATAAGATGGTTCAGGAGATCCTCGGTTCTCGCGGTGGGTCGTTTGCGAGCCCGGCGATAAACTACTATCAGACCGAAACCGAAACACTCAAAACTGCTGAGAATGTTGCTCAGGTCTTCATGGGCATGCGAATTCAGTGCGCTCAATGTCACAATCATCCGTTCGATCGATGGACAATGGATGATTACTATGGATTCGCAGCGTTCTTTTCACAGATCGGACGCAAGACTGGCGAAGACCCTCGCGAAACAATCATTTTCAATTCCGGCGGCGGCGAAGTGACTCATCTTGTCGGCGGACGAGTGATGAAGCCGAAGTTTCTGGGCGGTATTGAGCCTGATTTAACAGGACGCGATCGTCGAGAGGTTCTTGCTCAGTGGCTCGCCTCACCAGAGAATCCGTACTTTGCGAAGAATCTGGCAAATATCGTCTGGTCGCACTTCTTCGGCCGTGGAATCATTCAGGAAGTGGATGATGTGCGTATCAGCAATCCTCCAGTCAACGGAGAACTGCTGGATGAACTTGGCAGAAAGTTTACGGAATACAATTATGACTTCCGCAAGCTGGTTCGTGACATCTGTACTTCAAGAACTTATCAGCTTTCAACAAAGACCAATGAAACGAACGAAACCGATCATCGCAACTTTGCTCATTCAGAGCTGCGTCGAATCCGTGCTGAAGTGATGCTGGACTGCATCAGCATCGTGACAACAACTCAGGACAAGTTCCCCGGGCTGCCAGTGGGAGCTCGTGCGGTACAGATTGCGGACGGAAATACGGCGACGTACTTCCTGACAACATTCGGGCGAGCGAAACGCGAAACGGTTTGCTCGTGTGAAGTGAAGATGGAACCCAACCTTTCTCAGGCTCTGCATTTGATCAATGGAGACACGACAAATGCGAAGATCAAACAAGGGGGACTTATTCCCGTTCGTTTGAAGGAAGGTAAGACGCCTACGGAAATCATCTCAGAACTGTATGTGAGATGTTTTACTCGCCAGCCAACCGAACAGGAGCTGGCAGGTCTGGTCGCACTTGTTGCCGAGCAGGAAAATTCACAGGAGGCTCTTGAAGACGTGTTCTGGTCTATGTTGAACTCACGTGAGTTTCTGTTCAACCACTAGGCCCCATCAAACACTCCGAAGCTGTGGTCCGTGTGGAACGGCAGCACAAGAGGTTTTGAAGCCGAAGCAGTGCAATTCTGTTCTTTGGAAAATCTGTGACAACCGTTAAGGGCGGAATGACCTTCCGCCTTTTGTCACACTGTTACAGTCCGGTTGTAGGGATTGAACTGAAAAGTGAATCCCACCTGCAGTGGTTGGGTAGTTAATTGTGAACGGAGTGACTAAGCAAACTTTCGCTGAGCGGCAAATTCTGCCGAAACTACGACATACGCTGTCTCTTAGAATCGCGTTCGGTTGAACGCCCCGACTTAGTAATCAGCAATAACTTGAATTGTGTTTGTACTTCCGGTCATTGGATTCGGCCTGGATCGGGACCGCGTGCCCAGGTGCAATGGAGCAATAGTAATGAAGCGATTTTCTTCGATCACGGCGGCCTGTACTGCTATTGCATTGCAGATGACGACAGGTTTGTCTTTCGGTGAAGACAAGATCAACTTCGAAGATCATGTGAAGCCAATCCTGCGAGATAAGTGCTTAACCTGTCACAACACGAACAAGAAAAGTTCTGACCTTGACCTGTCGTCCTACACTTCTCTGATGCAGGGTGGAGCTTCAGGCGCTTCAATTGAGCCTGGTGATTCCGGCGCGAGCTACTTGTACGGCCTGATGTCGCATCAGAGCGAACCGTTCATGCCTCCGAATTCAGAGAAGCTTCCCGATGAGACTCTGGACATTGTGCGAAAATGGATCGAAGGTGGCGCTCCGGAAACAGCATCCAGCAAAGTCATGCTACCGAAGAAGAATAACGCTGCGTTAAGCGTTAACGTTTCTGCTGGAGCTCGCCCGGAAGGCCCGGCTCCAATGCCGGATGTGTTGAATCTTGAACCCGTTATTCATACAGCAGCAACCACTGCTGTGTCTGCGATTGCAACTAATCCGTGGTCGAAGCTGGTGGCAGTTGCCGGCCAGAAGCAGGTGGTGCTTTACCATTCAGAGACGCTCGAACAACTGGGCGTTCTGCCATTCCCTGAAGGACGGGCTCGGGTCTTGAAGTTTAGTCGCAATGGCAGTCTGTTGCTTGCCGGCGGCGGACGCGGAGCTTCCACGGGTCTGTGCGTTGTCTGGGACGTCAAAAGCGGTGAACGGGTAATGACTGTAGGCGATGAACTGGATGAAGTTCTTGCCGCAGATATCAGCGCGGATCAGTCGCTGATTGCTCTCGGAGGCCCTCAAAAAATCGTTCGAGTGTATAGCACTGCGACAGGTGAATTGGCTTACGAATGTAAGAAGCATACGGATTGGATCTACGCTCTGGAGTTCAGTCCAGACGGCGTTCTTCTGGGCACCGCGGATCGAAGTGGCGGACTGCTTGTTTGGGAAGCCCAGACGGGACGCGAATATTTGACTCTGACCGGCCATACCGGCGGTATTAACTCTGTGTCCTGGCGAATTGACGGCAACGTCCTGGCTTCCGCGAGTGACGACACAACTGTCCGTCTGTGGGAAATGGAAAACGGTGGACAAATAAAATCGTGGCCCGCACATGCTGGCGGTGCGTTCTCTGTTGAATACTGCCGTGACGGACGCCTGGTTTCATCCGGTCGCGATCGTATTGTCAAGCTGTGGGACGGTAACGGCGGAGCATTGTTGAGCTTCGAAGCGTTCAATGATCTGGCCCTTGAAGCCACTCATTGCGACGAAACGAACCGCGTCATTGCGGGAGATTTTACGGGCGAAGTGCGAGTCTGGAATGCGGCCGACGGTGCTCGTATCGGGCAGCTCAGCACAAATCCTCCAACTCTTGAACAGCAAATTGCTCAGGCTCCGGCCGTTGTTGCGGCTGCGACAGCCAAGGTAACCGCAGTTACGGCAGAGCATCAGGCAGCTGTTGCCAATCAGAAAACGCTTCAGGAAAAACTGGACGCCGCGAACGTCGCTTATGCAGCCAGTCAGAAAAAATTGGCTGACCAGAACGCTTTGGTAATTTCTGAAGAGCAAAAGCTGGTCGGCGAGCAGGCAAAAGAGAAGAAACTTCCTGAGGTCATTGCAGCACTTTCAAAAGCTGTGCCAGAGCTCAAAGCTGCTGCGGAAAAATCTGCGGCTGCTTCGGAGATGATGCAGGCCGACGAAGAGTTAAAGAAGGTCGTTGAACAGTTGAAAGCGCAAGTCGCTGCTCGTGAAGCGGAACTCAAGACCTCCGAGACTGATCTCGTTGCCGTAAAGGCGAATGTCGTCGCGATTGCAGCGAATATCGAGGCTCAGAAAAAACAAGTCCCGGTTGATGAACAGGCGATCGTTGTGGCCAAAGGAGTTGTTGATGCAGTCACCGTGGCATTCAACGCTTCGGCACAGGCAACGGCTGCTAAACAGCAACTGGTTGCGTCCGCTCAGCAGGAGCTTTCTCGGGCCAATTCACTTGTTCCACGATTGCAGCATTACATCGCCTTGCGAGACGAACTGAACGCGTTGGACGCAGCAAAGAAGAAGCGAGACGAAGTTCAACTGGCTTCACTGCAGGCTCAGGCCGATTTGCAGGAAAAGCAGACGATGATTGCTTCAAACCAGAAAATGATGCAGGACGCTTTGGCCATCATTAACGCCAATGAAGCAAAGATGAAGGAATTGACCGTGGCGATGACCGCCATGGAGCAACAAAAGGTCGCCCAACAGGACATGGTGACGAAAACTCAGACAGCGGCACCAATGGTGAAGGCTGCTCTGGATCAGGTCAAAGCGGCTCTTGCTGTTCTGCCAGACAACGTTGAGATCAAAGCGTCTGTTGAAGGTCTGGCCGCAGCTTCAGATCGCCAGGAAAAATCCATTGTTGCAATGACCGAGCAACTGGCGGGCATCGACAAACAGATGATCGCTGCAAAAGCCGATGTTGATGCTGTGGCAAAACTGATCGCGGATTCAAAAATGACAATGCAAACAGCCGATCAGGCAGTCAAAACGCTAACTGCCGAAACGGCTCCAGTTGAAGCACAGTTCAATGCGGCCAACGCAGAATTGGCTGCCGCCGAGCAACTGGTTCAGGCGGCCGCAACAGTCGTTGAAGCTCGCCGCGAGCAACTGCGTCCACAGCTGCAACTCAGTCAGGCCAACTAGACAACTGTCTTTGTCCAGAATTCAAAAGAAGCCCACGGTTGTTTTTCACCGTGGGCTTTTTTTGCTTTGGGCAATAGCCCTTTTCGGTGATTGAGGCGTGTGGTGTTTTATGATTCGTCGCGAAGCAGCGACTTGAAGCAGCAGAGCAAACTATCCGGCGACACAACCACGTTGGCGCCAACCATCCGGATTTTTTCCGTGCGACAACTGAAGAACAACTTGCCCCCGTCGCAGGGTTGAATGACCGTCCAACTCTTTCATGATGCCCTCAACGTTGCCTCAATCTCATCAGAGAACTTTGTGCGCAAGTCGACGAGGGATTTTTGAAGAGTTGCCTTTTGAGCAGCAGTGAGCATTCTCGCGTCTTCACGGAGCTGCAGAACTCGCAACGAATCCAAAAGTTCGACAGCACGGTAGTCACCCGTCGATTCGTAGAAATTGGCATCCATCAGGTCTTTGAGGCACTGTGGATAGCGATCGACAACAGTTCTCAGAGACTCAAGAAATTGCTCTGCCAACCTGCGAAGCTTCAGATCCGTGGATACCGACGCAGATCCGATCAATTGAATCTGCCGGATGAACTCGATCGCTTCAGGATCGATTTGAAGCGAGCCTCCGACTTCAGTCACGCGAGCAATGACGACTCGCAATTCTGTGCGACAGTCTGCAGGATTAGTCCAATGGCATTGGACAACATCGCGGTTCAGGTGCACAAGTCCTTTGCTCATCACATGACGCAAACCGGATTTTGGCCGCGGCGAATGGAACGAACTCGTGTTCAAAAACAACTGAGTGAAGGCAAGGTACCCAGCCATGCGTCCAAGATCGCTCTGGAGCGAGACATGCACTGCCAGATCCTGCGGACTTGCCGGGATTCCGAGTTCCCCGACCAGTCTGAGTATCCGACACGGAGCGTGCCAGGAGGCGGCAGGTGGCAGTGCCAGCTCAAGCATGCGCCCACATTCGGGGCGTCGAGGCGACGGAATTCCGGTACTGCGAAACAGTTCTTTCCAGCCGACGTGACTTGCATCGTTGACATGCGGAATCTGAATCTCCACACCAATCGGGAGCAACAAACGTGAGAATAGATTTTCGGCTTCCAGCAATTCTGAGCGAACGAATGTGAGATCGCGATGTTTCAAAACGGCCATCAGACGGAGACACGCGGCCGCAGTGGTTGAAACTACATCTTCGCGCGGTGTTGACGGTAAGCGAATCTGCTGTCCATCGGAAACAGCAGTGCGAAAATCCTGATCAGGAAGGACAGAGACCATCGCTTGCGGAAATCTCAGAGTTCCATTTTGTGTGACAGCTGGTTGAAATTCATCTACGGCCCATCTCTCCGCGGATCGCATGGCCGCCCAGCGGGCGTGCAGGTAAAGCGATGCTTCCGTTCGTTGGTCTTCATTGGAACGCAACTTCATCGCCGCATATTCGAAAGCGAACCGCGTCCGCCATTCGGGAGGCACGCCCAGCGATTCAGCCATCTTCGCTGGATCGTCAATCAGTCTTTCGCGAAGCAGCCGTGCGGGCAAGTGCATAAAATGTCCAGCGTCAGACGCTTCATCTCGGAGGCCGTTGAAGCAGAACGGGCTCTGCAGCGGACGTGCGGCGAGGTCTTCGCGTTCGTATTCTCGAATCGAAGCAAAGAACAACGCCTGATCCAGAGGCTGATGCAGATTCAATGTATCGACTGGACGACCATCGTGAAGTTCCGGCGGGCGGCCACACGACAACGTTCCTCCAAGAGCGAGCAGGTGATGGCCGATCGATTGCATGTCGCTTCGAATCGCCGCAATCGAAACCTCCCCCAGTTGGCTGTTGACGAAGCAGACACCGCTGGTCAGGTGCTCGCCAGGAAACTCGCCCATGTCAGGCTCCACTGCCCCGCATGCTTCGGCCAGTTGCGCTGCTTGCTGTGAATCGCTTCGCGCCAACTTCGCGAGCCATTGAGGCGAAATCGCCAGCCCCAGAACTGCTGGAATCACGCCGTGGCTGGCAGAATTCAACACACGGCGAACGAGCCCATCGACGATCTCAGTGGAAAGTTGTCCGCGAGCCGCATGAAAGCACATGAGACGTGCGACGGGGACAGAAAGCGACTCCAGCAGCAGCGAAATATGGGATGGAAACTGTCGGCAGATCAGACGTGCGACCGCGACCTGTGTCGTGGGTTTCCTCGATCGAATTGCACCGCGTAATAGTTCCGGGACGTTGCAGCCTGAGATCCAGCAGTTCAGCTCGATTGTCGCCATCGCGTTGATAACACCGATGTGATCATCCGCAGCGGACAACGCCGCTTGCAGTTGACGTGAGCAGTCTTGTCCAGAAACCAGGAGCCGAAACTGTGCTAGAGCCAATTCCTGCACTGGTTGACAACCGGAGTTCAAGGCTTCAAATATCACCGTCGGCGTATTGGACTCAGCAAGTCGTTCACGAGCCTGTTGAATCTTTGAGATTCGCTGTTCACGGAACGGATCAAGGTTGAGCACGTGATCATCCCTTTGTCGGCAGAGCGAACGACGAGGCGAGACAGTGACAAGCAATGTTACGCGAGCGGCAGTTGAGTTTAAACCGGCACGGAACATCCGCAAGTGAATGGGATGCAGTCACGAATGATTGTCAACATGAGAGGGCGAGGCTTCTGCTGAGTCACTGCCCCGCAGAAACGCTCGGCTCGGCAGGAGCCTTGACCTACCGGAATCGCCCTCTCGGAATCGCCCTTTGTTGTGATCTACCGAAATCCGCGACTGCACTCAAGAGAGTGGCTCAACAGAATCCTTGTAGACGTTCCGCTCGGAAATGCGTACGTTACCATTGAGCAGCTTTCCCTGTTACGGTTCAGAAGTTCTCTGTGCACAAACGCTGCGAAAGCGCCCGAGTTCTTCGTGGTACCTGGCTGTAACGAAGATCGTGACGATTTTCAACGGCACTCGTGATTCACGTTCATCTTGATCACTGCTACTTTCTCGTTGTCAGCCGTTTATGGCTCAAGAAATTCCTAAGGCACTCACAGATGATTCGTCTGAAAGCCACTCTAACTGGACAGCGCCATGTTTCCATCAGCCGGAGTGCGCTAGCACCCGGTTCATGCAGAAGAAACCAGCAAAGATCGGACGCTGGCGTGTTCCGGCTGATCATAAAAAAATACTGCGTTTTTCCGAACATGGTGCTGTCCAGCTATTTTTTGTGGTTTGTCGCCACAGCATGCGGAATGCAGTCGACAGAATTCACTGCCACCGGACCAGTGAAGGAGACAAAGCTTGAACCGAAGCAATTCCTCGGCGCGGTCAAAGTGACCTTCGATCAGATTCCGACGACGATGTCATTCGACCTGCCGTGGCACTTCTGCGCTGTGTCGGAGAATGGACTCAAATTCGCCAACTTTGCGGCGGAGACTTATGACCCGCGCACCTGGGGAGCCACAGGTGCGGATGCATCCTTCGAAGCGGGAATGGATAAAGAGGGCCGATACGCTCGCGTCTGGATTGAGCATCAGTCGGCCGCTCGTATCGTTGTCCAAGTCCGCTACGCGCTGACGAATTCGAAGTACGAGATCGCTCACGACGACATGAAGACGGACTCGCCGTACAACGACGGCAAAGGCGACTGGGGCGAGGAGTGGTTCTACATTTATCCCGACGGTACTTACACACGTCACATGAGAATTCATTCAGCGCTCGCGGCGCAGAGTCTTCCGTATGGACTTTTTCGTGAGCCACCACAGGTCATTCATGAATTCATGGAGTCCATCATCATCGGGCCGGCGGGTCATGAACCGACGGACGACATTGAAACGAATCCGACGATCAGTCTGTTCAAGATGTTTGCCAGCAATCCCGGCAAGGTCTACCCGAATGGATTGAAGCAGGACATCGCGTATCAGTTGCCTCTGGGGCCGCCGGAAGACTTTGGCGAATTCCGAGATGCCAACATTATGCTGATTCATACGAAGTCGAAGTACAAACCGTTTACGATCGGTCTGCCTCACGGCGTGAAGTTGAAACCGTACGGTTGGGAATTGGATGAAAGCTATCCGTTCGCAACATGGAAAGGCTACGAGGAACCGAGCATCGGCTACATCTCAGTCATCGGCCACATGCTGAACTACTGGCACTATCGCCGCACGTCGGACACGATTGAGCAGATCTATCTGCACGGCATGACGAACCAGACAAATCCGCAGGATGACATTCTCGAACTGGCGTGGTCCTGGATCGCCGCTCCTGAACTCCAAATCCCCGGCGAGCCTCTCTCACCTAACGACAGCGCGGGCAAGTACAACACTTTTACGTACGACCAGGCTCAGAAGGCCTACATCGTCCCGCGAAAGAAAGCCGGCCCCGAGAAACTCAGCTTCACGCTCGATGCTATCTACGACGACGAATACCTCCACGGCACCATGTGGCTCGTCAATCCCGCTATCGTGGTACCCAACTGGAACGCCCCCACGGCGAAGTTCCGCCTCATCCTCGACGGCGAAACGCTCACAGTCGGCGACGACTATCGCTTCGGATTCGAAACGACCGCGACGGGCAAGAACCTCATCATCTGGCTGGATCGCATCATCAACCTGAACGAACGGGAAGAGCACAACGCAGAATTCTCGATCGAACCAAATCTGTGAAGGCTGTAGTTGTCGATGACCTCGCTGGCGCAGGTACTGTCGGTTCCCAACGTGCCGATCAAAATCTGGCAAATCTGATCCATCGACAATTGCAGACGATGAAGCGACAATACTGAACCGACTAAACTCGACGGACACGACTCAGGAAGAATTTTTTCAAGATGGCACGAGGCGGCAGATTCGCCGAGCTTTGATCAACGATGCCGAATTTAAGGCGGAATTGATCGAACGCGACTATCGGTTTGCGCATCAACGGAGTATTTCACTCGCAGAGATTGACGATGGCAAGCGGTTCGTCGATCCCTCTGTCGAAGATCCTGATGATCACTTTCGGTCGCCGCCGAATACGAGGTTCAGAGACTTCAATTCAATCGTCGTTCATTTCTCCGTGACTTCTGCCGGGAACTCTCCGCAGAAGAACGAAACTGGCTCGCACAGCGGAATTCAGTGATCGAATTATGCGAGGCGTCACTCACGAGAATGAGGACGCTCGTTGGCTTTTGCCCGACTGTGATCGCCGATTGAGCAGTGTGCAAAATCTATGGCCGTTTCCGCAAGACACGGAACACAACACTGATCAGGTTCTGTAGTTCGCGTTGATCAATGTTGCAATCAAAACTTGAACGGGCGGTCGAGCGGTGGAATCCAGTCAGGGTTGATGACGAGTTCGATGGCCCTCGCCTTGCCGGGTTCGCGGCGGATGAATCCTCGTTGTTCCAGCCGAATCAACATGGAGTTGACTGACGGAGGCGTCAGGTTGAAATGCCGTTGAAAGTCGGAATGACTCGGCGCAACTCCCGCCGAATTCCTCAGGGTGTACTCGCGAATGAAGGCAAGAAACTGGCCCTGTTGCCTTGTCGGGCCTTCGCCTGCTGAGGGATCCGTTGCTTTTTCGACTGTACCGACTGCGTGAATCCCGCGAAGCGATTCGCTGATGGCCTCAACGACCAATTCCATCTTCGCTTTCACATCTCGAGGAGTCTCAGAAATTAGGGCTTTGTCATTCAGAAGCTTGCGTAATCCCTCAGCAGCGTACCTCAGACACCTTGTCGCCTCAGAGCATGCATTCCTAGGTCGACGATGTTCTTCTTCCAGCCTTGTTTTCTTGGGGTTGGTACTTACTTGATTCCGACTGAATGGTACCACCGGAATCATCAATGTGGATTTGAGTATTGTCGATGGAATTGCACTTCAACGCCGTTCTCAGCTCACCTGAACTTTTAAACTCCTGAGAGTTGAGACGTACGACAATTCGGGAGATTTCGCAGCACGATTCACCGTAACGAGAGTTATCAGAAGCATTCGCATTGATGATCTTTGCACCGGCTCAGCAAGGCAAACTGGCCTGTTCGACAAAATCTCTCGTCGATGATTTGCTCAAACTGCGGCGGCAGGACTTGAGCTGCTCATGATTTTGTCGTCGGGGCTTCTGACAGGCCGTCGCCAAACTGGAAATCGTATGCTGTGTGCAACGGGATTGTTGGGCAGATCTGGCATTGGCTGGCAAGCCTTCAAAATCTGAATTAGCATTCGGCTCAGACGGAGTTTTACGAACAAAAGGAGAGAGCAATGGATGCGGCTTCACTGAAATCATTGGCGACGAAACTGCGGCGTCAGGCGGACAAAGACCGTCTCTTGAGTCCCGCTTCCTTCTCCCGAGATCTTGATCGAGCGTTTGCAATCTCGGACCCGCTCAAGCGACAGGAACATCTCTACATGGCGACGATTCGCTATGTGTTCACATTGACGACCGAACTAGCAGGATCCGGTTATGCGAAAGAATTGCGTCAGCAGTTAAAGTCCGGCATGGAAGAGTATATGCCGGGCTATCCGCCAATCAGCCCAGTAACAGACAGTTATTTCTACAGTGGAATATACTTGTCCTATCGCTTTGGCGCTGATCATGAATCGGCTGCAGAAATCATCCAGCAGGTCTTTCTGCAGTGGAAAGTGGAGTCTCGTTGCCTCGACATGCTCAAGCGGCTTAGCGGCACCCGCTCCGGGATTTTCGAAACGAAAGAAGTCAGCGGCAGCAGTATTTTGGTTCGAGAGCTGGTGACGAACCGGGAATTCATGCTCGCCCCTTCCACGGGCTATAGTGGTCGGCCAGGAGAACTGCGATTCAGTCGTGTCGCGATTCCTGCCGAGGCCTCTGGTCACACATTCTTTGAAGTGACAACTCCGTATATTCTGGTCGGCTGTCATGCTGACGAATGGACAAATTATCTCTCCGGCGAGATCCCTGCAACAGCGTTGCGGCGAGATCCACTTTGCGGACCGGACCCCGATGCTGAGGTGCTGCCCCATTCAGATCTTGCTGACAGACTTGCGGCACTGTTTGAAGATGATTGCGGAGTGATGTCGTGGAAGGACTATATCATGGATGGGTATTTCAATTTTCAGAAGTCTGCTGTCTTTCTTACCGGCATTCCCAACCGCCCTGAAACGTTACCTCACAGTGATGCGCATGTGGAAGACGAGGAAGACGATCGCTCAACATCAGGCTGGACATTAACGCCATCAGTTGATCGAGCAGACTTTGACATCATCCCGAATCTGTTTGATGACGATGGTGAGTTCGACGATGACGAACTGACTAAGTATTTCGATACTTTGGAGCAACTGTTTGACGAATCGCCGGAGTCCAAAGCTCTGGGTGAGCGCGAAACGTCTTACGTTGGACTGTTTTTCTCCTTCGGGCGTGATTACTTCAGTGCACTTCCGCCAACGCTTTCGGTGAGCGAACTGAAGGAAATCCTGTTCGAGCTCATTCCTCGTGCAGCAACGATGGAGGAGGCCGAAGCAGAGCCATTGGTGTTGGAATTTCAGGCGTTCTTTCGCTTTCTTCATCGTGAGTTTTCGGTGAGCAATGCTGCGCGACTGGCCGACATTTGTGATCAGTCTGCAGTGGAGACACTGAAAGCAAAGCTCTCCGACTCTTCGAACTTTGGACTTGCCAAGTCGTTCTTCTCTGCTGGCAAATCGCTCGGTTTGGACATGACGACGGAGGAAGACATTGCTGCGTTTGCAATGGCATACAATCAGGGGCTTGCTTCAGAACGCGATGATTTTGAAGACCAGCCTCCGGTACTCATTCGTGAACAACCGGCGATCGGCCGCAACGAACCGTGCCCCTGTGGAAGTGGCAAGAAGTTCAAGAAATGCTGCCTGAAGAGCTGATCTGAAGATTCCTTCTTTTCTTCCGGCTTCGTACCTCGGTTGCGATCTGTGATTCAACAAAAGCTCGTCGTTGTGGATGTGATGGGCTCTGAAAACGGCATTGAGCGAATTCGTTAAAGTAGCGGCTTTTGCAAGGGGCGGATTCTAATCTTGCCGGGATCTCCCCGACACTTTTTGACTGCGATTCAGGCTCTGCGGGCGGACACATCCAATGCCGGTCGCTGTGAGCCACCGGACAACGAAGCCGGGCAGGCCCTTTCTCGTCAATGATCAGGATGACGGGTATCAGGATCAGGGGCCTTCGACCCTGGCCAGGGATGTATCGGCCCTGTCGGGCCTGAACCGCAGCATTGTGTCTGTGACAAGCGGAGCGCAGGCACACCGTCTTGGCGGAATCTGGTGTGCCTGCACTCCGCTGGTCAGACCCTACGAGTTGCGATCATTCTTTCCCCAGATCTCCGACTTTTGTTTATCGCTCGGTCCTTCGTTCAGTCAAGCCTGATCTCAATTGCCTCACCGGCTTTGACTTCAATCTGACGCTCGAGGGAACCTTCATGATAGGCTTTCGGAACCGCGTTAAAGCTAGCTGGAGACTTTCCTGCCGAAACAAAATAAGTGTATTTCCCCGGCGTGACTTTTGCCTGAACCTTGCCATTTGAGATGTCGACAACGGCTGGAAGTGCACCAACGCCAGTGGGTTGAAAGTTGAACTTCAAATCATTCGCCGGTTTTCCAGCGACAGACACACTGAGCGTCACATCAACCGGTTCGGGGTTCGTGCCTGGATCAATTCCTCCACATCCGCAAAGGACCATTACTATGGCGAGTGTGCAAAGACGCATTATTCAACCTTTCAATGAGAATGCCGCTGACGAGTCTCGTCAGCGGCAAGAGATATTTAAGAATAGACTGATTCACTTCATGATTCGAACGGCTTCTTGAACGGTCTTCTGCCGTACGAAATTCGTAACGCCAGCAGACCGTTCGGCGACGTAGCAAGGGCTGAAGAGTGAAGTTCACTCTTAATCCTTGCAAACATCATTACCCGCGCGAATTAGTACTCGCCGGTGACAAAGCCGTCCTGGCAGCCAGCGATTCGCTTCAGGACGAGGACATCCATGTTCTCACTCAGAAATCGCACTGATCCATCGCCCAAAGCTGCCTGACAACCACCGGTATGCCAGCTGTATGGTTCGTCGTTTGGCCCGCAATTATTGTTCACCCAAAGACACTCTGCCGGGCCACCGAGTGGCACATTGAAGTTATTGATTCTTGCAGCACGTGATGCAGGGGACAGTGCATTGCTCGGCCCTGACAGACCATTTGCAACAGCATCCGGGTCGGCCCAGGCGTACATGCGACGACCACCGGACGTCCCGCCGCTCCAGGCTGGACCTTCACCGTTTGGCGATGGACGAGATGACAGTGATCCAACCGCACCCGCTGTGGGATGTGCTCGACCGCTGTCTTCGATGCACAGAATTGTATTTGAAGTTCCGTCTGTGATCGAACCGAATTTTCTGCGAGCGTCGCACGAAAGGAAGCCCTGCTGTGTCATGGCCAGACGACGAGCGGAAGTGGTCGGACGTGTTCCGATCGGGTCCGTGCCGCCAGGAATTGAACCATCTTCCATGTCCGTCACGGCAATGAACATGTAGTCAAATAGTCCGTAGCCGTCTGGGGATCGGCGACCAGCATCAATCGGAGTGCTTGGGCAAACGAAGGCTGCAATCTGCGCCTTGGCGGCAGCAATGGTTGCCGGATGGGCAGCATCATTGTAGATTCGACCAATTGCATTGGAGTTAATATTCGTCGTTGTATATCCCGCTCCGCTCATCTGAGCAAAAGTCAGAGAATGATCCATCTGAGCATAAACATTGGCTTGCTCGATGAAAGGCAACAGCAAAGTTGCAGTCGATTGTGTCATGTAAGTTGTTGCCGCACCGCCGGTGCTGTCGCACTGGCCTGAATGTGGCAGGTAGGTGTAGGTGCTTTCAAAATTGTGAACTGCCAAACCAATCTGCTTGAGATTATTCTTGCACTGAGTTCTACGAGCGGACTCGCGAGCCTGCTGAACCGCTGGCAATAGCAGGGCGATTAGAATTGCAATGATCGCAATCACGACAAGCAACTCAATCAATGTGAAACCTTGACGTCGGTTCACTTGAACCGGCAGAGACCTTAACTTCTTCATTCACAACTCTCCAATTTTAAAAAAAAGAAACGCTGCTTCGTGCAGCCGAGCGAGCCAATGCAAAATCGAATTCCCAGGGTTCAATGTTTAGGATCTGGGGCTTGGCAATGGATGCAACAAAGCAGCACACAAACGAAACACAGTGTCACAAACATTCAACCAGAACTGCGAGGTTTTTTCGAACCTACAGGAATACTATGATGACACTGCAGAACACCAATTACGAAAGGAAGCGACGACGTTCGATTTACGCAGAGTGAATCAGAACGTGTTAGTTTCGCTGCTCTTCAGTAATTCGTCGGATTCTGCGATTTAATGTTAAGTGTTTGTTAAACTCTGAACCAGCCGCAGACTGATTCGCGGATATTGTGCGTGGGAATGCTGTGTTGAACCATCGGGAAATCCGATGGTTCGGGCACGATCGGTTACTGGAATGTGCCGAGGTATTGGTTTCTTGATCCTCTTTGGTTCTTGATTTCGGTGATCGTGAATGTCTCTGAGAGCGACTTGTAAAGAGGCTGCGGGAGGCGGCCTTCGAAGCCTTCGACATGTCTGCTGCGAATCGCTGAGCAGCGAAGGAACCGGTGCCGCTCAACTGAATGTCGAATCCTGAAAGCCTTCACCGGCCAAACGATTGCGATTTGAATCCGACGACTTCGCAACTGCTTTTGGCACGTGCGGCTTGGTAACGGTCCTACAGCGACTTCGGTTTCTGATCTGAACCGGCTGTTTGCGAGATGTGAGAGTCCGTGATAGCCTTCGTTTGCGTGCTTCACACCCAACTCAGTGCGGTATTGTCGTGAAAGGCTAGCCGTGTCGACCAAGATCCGTTTCGCATGTAGTCGCTGTGAACGTGCATTGAATGTTGACATTGAAAAAGCAGGAAAAAAACTGCGTTGCCCCGACTGCCAAACGGTTCTGACCGTGCCGGCAGAGTCAGTCGTTTTGGCTCCAAAGGCGGAAGGACGGGTTAAACGAGACGCCGCGCAATCGCAGGCTTCTGGGAGCAAGTCAACTTTGGAGTCATCGGCCGCTCCAAAGAAGGCCGGTCGTCGATCCGAACAAGACAATGCTGACGACCATCTCAAGCCAGTCCGACGAAAACGAACGGCAGCCACCGACGACGCTCAGGATATCTGGTCCCAGCCGCTTTCGAGCTATGCTTCGCCTGCGCTGGAAGAACATGAATACGAACAATTCGGGATTCAACCGAAACGTCCCAGGATGAGAGAGGACGAACACTCCAGTGATTCGATGACGCTCAAGGGGCCAGTCATTTTTTTCGTTGTTGGAATTCTGGTCGGTTTAGTTTCCATTGGCCTGGCCTTCGCGCATCCTGCCAGCGGGCGAGTTGTGAGCTTCGTCGCAATAGGACTTGGTGCGCTGCTCAGTCTGATTGGGCACTGGAAGATCCGCGAAACGGCGTTTCAGGAATCCACCTCCTGCGGTTTTATGTACGTCTGGGTGCCGTTCTATCAGCCGTATTATATCATTTCACGATTTGCAACCATCAAGATCCCATTTGTCGTTTCGTTGCTCGGGAACATCATTTTGTTTCTCGGCTTCCTTGGAATGATCTTCGCTGACATTCAACTGGAAAAGTCCAGTGGCGCGTGAGGGTGGCGGGGCGTAGAATTCAGACTTAACGAAGACGATCTCATCATTGTGTTGGCCGTTCGAGCTAACGCGTTTGCATTCGCTCAAAATACAAGCTCGAAGCGCCAGCGAGTGGGCTTCGATCGCTCAGTGGCCCACTCGCTTGCGCTTCGAGCTTGTATGTGGATTGTCGTCTTACTTTTCTGTGCGAGCGGCAATGATGAATTCCGCAAGTCGAGTGATGTTCTTGCTGAACACTTCACTCTGAAGAAAAAGATCCTGCGGATTTTCGCCAGCTGTTTCCACGACGAGCCTTCCATCAGGACCCGTGATCCATCGTCCGTCCGAATCCAGTTCGGAAAGGATTCGAGTGGCGTCTCGTTGCAATGTCTTGAGGTGGCTCTGACTGACCCTGGTGATTCCGCCAGCAGCAAGAATCTTGTAGCGAGCATCCAACTTTTCGACTTTGGATCGTGCCTTGAAACTGTAATGTGTCGGCACGTTCGAATCACTGTATGTGAGCTCATAGGTGTCTTTGACGAAGTACAACGGGGTATTGGTCCGCAGTTCATAGAATCTTGCAAGCTGGCCGTCGGGCAGGAGTGAGCGTCTCAACCACGCGATCGCCGACGGCACCGGAGTGAGGAATCGACGCTCTCCGGTCGCTTCGGCAAGATTCATCAAAGTTTCAATCACATCCTCGGATTCTCGACCGGATACCGCTGGCGGTTCAAACTTGCGAGCCCAGATGGGCTGCAATTGATGGTTGTACTGCTGCGCCCAGGCTGGTTGCGGTTCGGGCAATTGTGCCAGAATGAGGAAGTCGCCGAACTTCATCATGGCAGTTCGGTACCGGTCGTCATGATACGTTTCGTAAGCAAGTTGCAATGTCTGAGTGACAGTGCCAGCAAGTCCATCATTCAGCGTTTCATAATCCCAGTAGTTCTTGAATCGCCCCTCGGTGCGCCATTCGTAATCCGGGATTGAAGCTTTGACGACGGGAAACTGCTCAACCGGTTTCTCCCATCCCTGTGGGAATCCGCCGTTCGCGAATTGTGCGGTTAACAGTCGATCCAATGCATATTGCACAGCCTCGTGGATGGTTTCGTCTCTGAATACGCCGGCACGATCGACTTCGATCAGCAGTCGAATGGCGGCCTGAGACTTGTCGTCATCCAGTGAGGAGTGATTGCGACCTTTTTTCCTGCCTTTTCCATGCCGATACAATCCCGTGTTCTTTCCTGCGGGATCGAAGTCGACACGGTCGGTCCATCCGCCGGACTCCATTTGTCCATGCAACAACGCATAGGCGCATTCGGTCGCAGCCTCCAGAAAGACAGTTTGCCCCGTGGCTTCGAAGGCTCTGACAAATGCAATTCCAACCGTCGGAGTGCCGGGCGGCTGAACCCAGATCTCGGTTGGAGTAGCAACGCCTTCTCCACGTCGATTCTTTAGATCGAGCGTTACCTGATAGACATAGCCGCCGTGCACCGCCACGCTGGCGCGCATGAACTGAGTCGCCTGCTGCATCGCGACTGTGGATTGCTCCGCAAGCTTCGCCGTAGTTTCTGTTTCGTCAGCGCAGGCTGAGCGGAATGAAAACAGAAGCATTACGATCCAGAATCTGTAAGTGGAATCCCAGAGAACAGACATTGGATTCATCGTCGATTTTCCTGTAAAGCCAAACGTCGTCGTGGTTCAATACTCAGGCGGTCGTCGAGCGGACATTCTACGGGAAAGCTGCAGTCTCTGGCGAACGATGTTGTATTTGTGCATACTGCGGAACGGAGTTCAAGGGCTTGTTTGTATTTGGAATTAGAATTGAGTTTCCCATGTGTACGTCGATGTCGGGCCGTGAGACTGTCTTCAAATGGTTCGTTTTATCTGTCGGGGCATTCTGGCTTTCTGCCATTTGTAGTTCTGCTCTGAAGGCGGCGGAGCCAGCTCGCCGATTTATTGCTGCCGATTCTTCCAAAGGACGTGTGGCTGTCATCGACAAAGACGGGAAGACCGCCTGGGAACACAAGATCAACGGTCTTCATGATCTGCATGTCCTGCCCAACGGACGCGTGTTACTGCAGGCGTCATGGACTGAAGTTGTGGAACTGGATCAAAAAACCGGGGATATCGTCTGGAGCTACGAAGCGAAGGATCGTCCGGAGAACAGTGGCAAGCGACTTGAGATCCATGCATTTCAGCGGCTTGAGAATGGAACAACGATGGTCGCAGAATCGGGGCCAGGCAACATCATTGAACTCGACAAAGATCTTAAGGTCGTGCATTCAATGCCGTTGCGAGTTTCAAAGCCAGATGCTCACCGGGATACTCGCCTTGTTCGAAAGTTGGCGTCTGGAAACTACCTTGTCTGCCATGAAGGTGATGGATTGGTTCGTGAATATGATCCGACCGGAAAGACGGCGTGGGAATTTGCCGTGCCGCTGTTTGACAGGAAACCAGCAGGCGGACACGGGGTTGAGGCCTTTGGAAATCAATGCTTCTCAGCAATTCGACTTCCGTCCGGAAATACTCTTGTAGGGACAGGCAATGGACACAGCGTTCTGGAAGTCACTCCAGCCGGTGAAATTATCTGGAGCCTTCATCAAAATGATTTGCCAGGCATTCAACTCGCTTGGGTGACATCACTTCAAGTGCTGCCCAGCGGGAACATTCTGATTAACAACTGCCACGCTGGCCCGAAGAATCCTCAGCTGATTGAGGTGGACCGTGCGAAGAATGTTGTCTGGTCGTTCCATGACTTCGAACGCTTTGGTGATTCTTTGACGAACTCACAGATGTTGAGCGTCGACGGCGATGATATCCCGCTGACTGGCGCCGCGCTCTTGCGATGACTTCGACCTGATGATCAGTACGACTCAGAGCCGACCGTCTGTGGAACTGATGGCCGGCTCTCAACGTAGTACCGTTCCAACAGTAGCGGAGCAGCGCGAGCTGCCCGGTGAGTTCCTGTAAAATGCTGACTCACCGGACGGCTTGCGCCGATTCCGCTATTTTACAGGCCGTTCATTGAACAATATTGTGTTTAACCGTCAGCCGGAGGCGTACGCGAATGCCGCCATCAACGTCCGCCTGCGGCTAACGGTTAAACGAAAAATTTCTCCATCGCGACCGTTCAAACAGTAGCGGAGCAGCGCGAGCTGCCCGGTGAGTTCCTGCAAAATGCTGACTCACCGAACGGCGTGCGCCGATTCCGCTATTTTACAGGCCGTTCGTTGAACAGCATTGTGTTTAATCGTCAGCCGGAGGCATACGCGAATGCCGCCATGAACGTCCGCCTGCGGCTAACGGCTAAACGAAAAATTTCTCCATCGCGACCGTTTAAAGAGTAGGTAGCGGAGCAGCGCGAGCTGCCCGGTGAGTTCCTGCAAAATGCTGGCTCACCGAACGGCGTGCGCCGATTCCGCTACTAAACACGCCGTTCGTTGAACGGTATTGTGTTTAACCGTCAGCCGGAGGCGTACGCGAATGCCGCCATCAACGTCCGCCTGCGGCTAACGGTTAAAC